>CABVRW010000059.1:7605-12100 GCA_902500785.1 uncultured Nitrospira sp. | reverse complement strand
TCACCCTGCTCCTATTAGGGGCGAAGCACGGGATACCCAAACGAATAGATCCATTTATCGGCATCCACCGCATGGGGAGGGGCAAGATTCTTTGCCGGAAGGTGACAGCCGACACAATCGTTTTGATAGTTCTTCGACACCGTCTTGCGAGGATCGTCCGCGTTGAACAGCGACCAGGCCCAGCCGTCGCCCCACAGCGGTGATTCCTTGAAGCGGCCTTGGGTATCCCGCACGAGCACGAACCACCCCTTGATCGTCGTGGCATGCCCGACCGCCGGGCCTGTGGTCATCGCCATGGTCTCGGCGTTCAGCAGTTCCTTGACCAGCACGGCACCGTCGGGGAACCGGTTGTGCTTGCGATAATGACTGATGGTTTCCGGCTGCGTGTAGACGACGTGGTACTCGTGAATGACCGGCTCTCCCTCAACCAACTTGGTGTGGGTCCAGGTGCCCAAAGTCGGCCAGTCGGTGTAGTTGGAGGGAACCTGAAGGGCTCCGGTGAGGGGATCGACGTGGGGGGCCAAGGCATCGTCCTCGGCCATCCCCATGGACACAGCACCGACCAAGATTGAGAGCGAAAGGACCCATATTCCTGTGACCTTCATGAACACCTCCTTCATACATACAATGCGAAAAAGTCCGCTTGCTTCTTGAAAGGGTGAGGCCCCAGGGCAAGGTGAAGACTGCAAGCATCTGCCTCTCTCAACCCTGATCTCGACCCCCGGTGAGACGTGATGTTTGCCTGCGCGGTTATCGCCGCCACCCGCCGCAGATGGATGCGGCGAGCCTGCTTCACCTTCCTCATAAGTCGTCTGGCGCCTTGTCTTTGATATCGGACCAGTTGCTGTTGGCTTTCTTGATGTACCCGGGAATGTCCTTGTCCCACTTGGCTTGAATGTTCTTGTCCAGGTTGAGATAGAGCTTCCCGTCGAGGACCTTCCACACTTCCGGATCCGCCACGAACTTTTTCCCTACGGCCACGCCATAGGCGCAGTAGCCTCCATAGGCCGGGAGAAACTGTTGCGGGTTGGCGAGGAACAGTTTCTTATGCTCTGCAGTGGCGAAGGCGTAGGTCACGCCGTCCTGGACGGCCACGTGGTATCCGGACCCCCGCATCGGCTTCCCTTCGGTGAAATAGGCGACCGGGTCGTATCCGCTGAGGCCCGGTGTGCTGTGCGTCACGTCTTGGGTGAAGCCCGGCACTGCGACCATACTGGTGGCGAGCGCGAATCCGGCGATCACCAATGTTCTGAAGACTGTCATGACGACCCTCCTTGGTAAGGTGAGATGAACCGGTTGCATCCTGTGGCCGGCGCCGCATGCGCCGTGCGAGCCACACAACCGTCTGATGCTTCCTTATCGTGGCAGGCCGGAGATCGTTACAGCGGCGTGAAAGAAAATTCGTTCCGTGACGGATTGGCATGTGTCATCGGAGAGCCCAGAGTGCGGGCGGAGCGATCGGGCGTGAGACCGAAGGTCTATGGGATTTATGGGGGGGGGACTATTGCCGGTGCGAATCCAGCGCTCGCTGAATGCGTTCCTTGGCCTCGGCCGTGAGGCAGGGCTTCTGCGCGGAGCCCTTGTCTTCCAGACCGGCATCATCTTTTCGAAGGGCTTCGCGAATGAGGTGCAGCTGGTCCTTATATCGCTCGCAGAGGACGCAGGTGAGCAGATGCAGGCGCATGCGCGCGCGCACGTGAAACGGCAGGTCGCGATCCATGGCGTCGGACAGCAGCCGCGACATGTCACGGCAGGTAGGCAGCAGTCGGGAGAGCCATGGCATCATTGCATCCCCTCCTGTGCATGACCGAAGTATCGCCTGCTCAAACAGTCCCGGAGTTGTTTTCTGGCTCGATGCAGGATGACGCCGAGATTGTTGGGTGTGAGGTTGAGGAGTTCGCAGATCTTCTCGGTCTCGACCCCATCCATTTCTCGGAGGGTAAAGACCTGTGCGGTCCGTGGCGGCAGCTTTTCCAAACAGAGAGCGAGGGCGTCCCAGAATTGGCGCCGTTCGAGCAACCCGTCGGGCCATCCCTGCATGGCGACCCCTTCTGCGTTCCAATGGCCGTCGGCCAGAAACTCCTCATCCGCGGTCTGGCCATCAGGCTGAACAGGATTGTGGATCGGTTCCCGCGTCGTGCGGCGAAAATAATCGATGATCTTATGTTTGATGATGCCGATCATCCATCCACGTTCCGCCATCGGCCCGGTCCCATAGTGTGAGCCCTGCAGGGCCGCCAGAAAGGTGTCCTGCACCAGATCCTCGGCGACGTCGGGGTTGCGCACCCGCACCAGGGCGAACCGATACAGAAAATCCCCATGCGCCGCCACCATCGTCTGTGAGTCGGACAGGACCCTGTCCGCCATGCTCAGGCTCCTTCTCTTCGAGGGTCAGTCTCGCTGGTGGTCGCAACGCCCCGAACGATGTGTGGAGGAATCACCACACGTCCATCACCTGTCGTCCGAGGCTCGGATTTCTTACAGCATGTTCATGATGAGGTCGAAATTATAGGCCCAAGCGAGCGCGGGCACCAGCGGAAGCTTGGAGGGCGTTTCAAGCAGGGGACGGACGTCTAGGTACGTCTCAGAGCGGTTATTGGGTCGTGTCCGTTTGAGGTCGTCGAGATCGCTGGCGCCCTCGAATTCATGGGAAGTAAGTCTTGGGCCGGCTCCTTGCTTACACCGTCGTGCCGACCCTCGTGGCCTCAACAAACTGCTCCGTGGCCTCGTCCAAGAGGCGGCCCTTGCGGCCTTGGGCTCGGTGAATGTAGAGCAATTGATTCCTGGGCTGTGCCGTCTGTGCGGGCGGCAGGGGCATCTGATAGGCGACGGCTTGCGCGTGATCGGCCAGTTGCAGAGCCGGATTGTACACGCTGTTGAACTTCCACAACATCTTGACGAAGTTCGTCTGGCCGCGCAGCAGGTGCCCGGCGGCGATTCTGGCGGTGGACTTTAAGGCAGACCAGCCCAAGTGTTTCTGATTGAGGATCTGCTGCGTCTTGACCAGCTCCGCATAAAATTCCGGCAACGGCAAAGTCGTAGGGAGGACGGCATGCTGTATGTCATAGAGCCGGTAATCCCTGGTCGTCACCTGCCGCGCTTCCGTGTGCCACGTTTCCGTGCCGGGGTAGGGAGTATTCACGCTGATGTTCACGATCTCCGGAATCTCCAAACACCATTGGCGGACGATCTCGAACCGGCGCCGATCCCAACTCGGATCGGCGATCAGGTTGATCGCGACCGTGATCCCGAGTGAGCGGGCGAACTCCAAGGCCTCGAAGTTCTTCCCCATGGTGGTCCGTTTCCGATAGTGCGCCAGTCCCTCCGCGTCGATGGCCTCGATCCCGATGAACATGTAGGCGAGTCCAAGGGTCTTCCAAAATTGAAAGACTTCCTTGTTGCGCAGCAGCACGTCGCCTCTTGTTTCCAGGTAGTACTGTTTCTTGATCCCCCGGCGCGCAATGGCTTCGCCGATGGCCATGCCGTGTTTGGCTTGAATGAAGGCGACATCGTCCACGATGAAGACACCTGGTTCGCGCACGCCGGCCAGATCGTCCACGATCTTGTCCGGGCTCGCGACCCGGTAACTGCGGCCATAAAAGGTCCAGGCGCTGCAAAACGAACAGTCCCAAGGGCAGCCGCGGGTAAATTCAATGGAGGCGCAGGGGTCAAGCACCCCGATGAAGTATTTGCGTCGATGGCGCAGGAGGTCGCGTGCCGGAGACAGGTCGTCGAGACTCGTGATCATCCGCGGCGGAGGTCCCTCTCCGTAGGCCGTGACCGTTCCGGGGACCTCTGTGAGCGCGGTGCGATCCTGTTCGATCGCTTCCAGGAGCCGGACGATGGCCGCTTCTCCCTCGCCCTTGAGCAGACAGTCGATTGCGCCTCCCGCATGGTCGAGCATCGCCTCTGCGACAAAGGAGGCGCTGTGGCCGCCGACGAACACCACCGTGTTCGGCAGGTGCTGCTTGGCGAGCTTCGCCAGTTCAACCACCTCCGGCACATTCGCCAGATAATTGCAGGAGAACCCGATGGCATCGGGACGTTTCGTCTGAAGGAGCTGGAGAAACTGTTTCTGTGAGTCCACCTGGAGGTCGATCAGGGTCACGTGGTGACCGGCGCCACGTGCCGCCGCCGCGATGAGCTCCAGCCCGAGCGGCTCCAGGCGCAGATAAATCTTCGTATACATGAGGGGGCTTGGGTGGACGAGCAGGAGATTCATCAAGACCTCCGGGGTTCAGGCCAATCGCCTGACGATAAGACGTTTGCTCCGTCGTTGACGACTAGGAAGATCCCTCGTGACGCCTGGTTGTAGGGCCTGGGGAACGTGTCAGAGAAGGGAAGACATTCATATAGGACAACATCCCAGGAAGGTGTCGGTGGGTTGACGACCAGCAGGCTGTTGAACAATCCGGCAGTCATCGTTCTCGCCGGACACTACCGCCGACGGCCTTTCCCGCATCCTGCTGGCTAGGCCAACCCGGGGACATGTGCA
>CABVRW010000059.1:6370-7505 GCA_902500785.1 uncultured Nitrospira sp. | reverse complement strand
CCGCCGACGGCCTTTCCCGCATCCTGCTGGCTAGGCCAACCCGGGGACATGTGCAGCATGGAAGGGTAGCCCCCGGCCGGGCCGTCTCGTCGTCTCGCCGCTCACAGGGAGGAATTGTCCCCTGCCGTCCCGAACATGCTGTGGACAAGTAGGCGATCAGATGTAGATATTTGAATGACAATCTTGACGTGTTTTCGTCTACAGGCGGATAATGCGCCGGTCGCCAGGAGGCACGGCATGGGACAAGCCACTCGAGGTGCAGGCAAGATCATAGCGCTTGTCAGTGCGCTCCTGGTCGTTGCCTGTGGTGATTCATTCAGTGACGCTTACTGCGAAGCCGGCAACAGCGGCAACCAGCAAACCGTCGAACACCTCACCCACGTTCTCGAACGAAAACGCAACCAGACGGGGATCTATCTCGCGCGTGCCCGCTGCTTCTACGTGCTGGGGGCCTATGCGCAAGCCGCGCAGGATGCGAGCGAAGTCATTCGTCGCCTACCGAACAAGGCCGATGCGTATCTCATCCGCGCCAAGGCGACCAAGATGCTCGGCCGAATTCAGCAGGCGTTGGATGACTACTCGACGTCGATCCGCCTCCACCCGAGCGCCGAGGCCCACTACGGTCGCGGTCTGACCTACGTGCGGGAGTATCGGGGAAAAGATCGTGAGGCGTTGCACGACTTTTCCGCAGCCATCGCACTCGATTCCAAACACGTCGGTGCCTATAAGTCCCGCGCAGAGATCTACAGCCGTCACGAACAGTTCCAGCAGGCGCTTGAGGATTCCGAAATCGTTCTCAAGTTGGATCCCGCCACGCCCAACGCCTACTGCAATGTGGGTTTCGCACACTATGCCGTCGGACACGATGCCGAGGGTCGCAAGTTTCTCAACACCTGCTACCAGAAAGATCCCGACCCCCAAACGCGTGGGTACTATGAAACCGAAGTGAACAAAGTTCTGTACGCGCGGCGCCCGAGACGAAGCGTCGGCTGGAGATGCATCCGAAGGGCGCGAGAAAACTCCGCTTGATCGGGAACGCGAGCAGCAGCAGAATGTGTACGAGAGTCTGCGGAATTCAGGATTCAACGATCGCGCCGAGGCTTGTCGGAATGATGTGTCGAAGTGTTGAAGAGGG
>CABVRW010000059.1:0-6270 GCA_902500785.1 uncultured Nitrospira sp. | reverse complement strand
GCCTTGATTCGTGATTCGTATGATGCCGGCAGAATCGCGCAAGTGTTTCGGATCGAAACCGGCGACGTCGGCGGGCTACGTGATGCGGTCGTCTCGACCGAACTTCTCGACGAACATGCTCCTGAAGGCATGGGAGCGGCGTTGATCGGCTTGCGTGTCGCCGAACATCTCCGTTCGGCGAAGGGCAGGGAGGTGGTGGTCACAAGTTGGGGCGTAGAAGAAAAGTAAGCGGTCGTATTGAGGCCGAGTGCAGAATTGAGGAGGCGGCCGGAACGTCTTTCGTTTCCTAGTTTGCCGGCGGATGTGAGGCATCGCACGCGAGGTCACTCTGAAGATCAGAGACCTCTTCGGCGGCGTCACTCTGATTGACAGTGGTCTGCAACAATCGGGAGGATCCAAACAGTGGGAGGGTTTGTGATGGCACTTCTTCTGGCGTTCTACCTTATCTTCGTCGCAGTCGTTCCAGTTTCAGCGTTAGAGGGTTCCCAGGCCACCGCCGCCACGGTCATTAAGGCCGATGTCTTGTATTGGGAAGGCGAGGAACTCGTTGTGAAGGAATTCTCGGGTCACGAAGAGCGCCTGCTGGTGACCGCTGAGACCAAAATCGAAGGCGTGGTTGGCGGACGTTTAAAAACCGGCGACAAGATCGTCGCGCAGATCACCGACGACCGACGGGCACTCTCCATCAAGTTGCAGGTCCCGGACGGCAGGTAGCGGCTGTTCGTCTCTCCCTGGCTGCTTGCACGGATATTTCATTGGATGCCGTTCTGCGTTCCCAGTTTCTCATGCTGTCCCCTCTAGTGCTCTATATCGGTCGCACGTGCGAAAACTCGACGGGCTACGATCGCGAACGTCTCGCGGCTGCGCGCATGAATCACCCGGGCTAGGAAGTTGCGAGGCGCCGGAGTATTCTCTTCGGTACATGTTCCCTCCACGCCCCAAGACGATACGATTCCGCTTTCGCCATCGGCAGCCTAGACTGCAGCCGGCCACGCCACGCGCGCTCTTCTCCAAACAACATATCGACCGACATTTCTCCCGATCGAAGATCGGCTGGTTGTTGGTCATGGGTGTCGTTGTTGTTCTGTGCGGCCTGCCCGTTTTCGGCGAGGCGGCGGTCACGACCTTCATCGCGGAGGACTATGCCTTCACCGGACCGGAGCAGCTTGAGTCCGGTCGGCAAACGGTGCGGCTGATCAACCGTGGTCGTGATGTGCATCAGATTCAATTCTTGGGGCTGCCACCGGGAAAAACCGTGGCGGACGTGGAGCGAGCACTGGCGTCCAGGTCTCCGAGCCTGCCGAATTGGCTGCGTCGCCATGGAGGGGTGAATGCGGTCGTGCCCGATGCCGAGGCGTCCGTCTCACTCGACCTGACCCCGGGAGACTACCTGTTGCTCTGCGGCATTCCGGATAGAACGGGCCGCCCCCACGCCCTGCGCGGAATGGTACGCGCGCTGCGCGTGGTGGACGCCGCCACGCCGATCACGCCCTCGCCACGTCCCGATACGACTCTGCACCTGAACGATTTTTCGTTCTCCTTGAGTGAGCCCCTCCAAGCGGGACCTCAAACCCTGCGTGTGATCAACGAGGGCCGGCAAGCCCATGAGTTGGTGCTGATTCGTCTCACGGGAGGCGCATCGGCGCAGGAGTTCATCGCGCGCTACAGACCTGGCGGGCTCCCCAATCCCGCTGGTCGAGAAGTCGGCGGGCTGACCGGCATCGATCCGGGGCGTCAGGGCGATGTTCATCTGGACCTGGAGCCGGGACGATACGGCCTGATCTGTTTTCTCGCGGACCCCGTGACCGGAGTCCCTCATTTTTCGCGCGGCATGTGGATGGATGTCGAGGTGAAGCCGTCGGTCGCTCCAGCGGAGGGGCGGTGACGTACCGGGATTTGATGCGTTTGGCGAACGGGTATGCGGACTCGAAGGTGCTGCTTGTTGCCAATCAACTCGGGGTGTTCACGGCGATCGGGGCCGGCGGCCGGCGATCCGACTCGCTCGCCATCGCCTGCGGAGCCACTCCCACAGGCATGAGATTGTTGTTACAGGCGCTGACGGGCCTCGGGTTAGTCCGTGTGAAGGCGGATCGATACTGGAACACCAGGCTGGGAGCGACGTTTCTGGATGCTCGAAGTCCATCGGCGGTGACCAATCTGCTGTGGTTGCTGAATCACCATTGGTCGGATTGGACTGGTCTGGCGCGGGCGATCCGACGCGGGCGTCCGGGGTGGGCGTCGGTTACGAAGACGGCGGGGTTCCGACGGCGGTTTGCCCTGGCGATGCACGAACGGAGTCATGTGCTGGCGCCCCTCACGCTCGACAAGATTCGGTTGCCGCGTGGGGCTAAGCGTGTCCTCGATCTGGGCGGAGGGTCCGGTGCCTACTCCATCGCGCTGGCTCAGCGCCATCCCGATCTTCACGTGGTGCTGGTCGATCAGGCGATCACGGTGGCCAGGCGTCATGTCACGGATGCCAGGTTGGCGAATCGCGTCGCGGTGCGACGGGGAAACGTGCTGACCAAGCCGCTCGGCTCGGGATTCGATCTCGCGTTGGTCTCTAACCTGGTGCACGATTTTAGCGCGGCGGAAAATCAGCGGCTGCTGCGTCGAGTGCACGAGGCGCTACGCCCGGGGGGAAAGATTGTCATTGTGGAGTATTTTCTCAACGCCGCCGGCACCGTTCCCGCCGAGGCGGCGGTGTTTTCTCTGCTGATGTACGCGTTTACGGCGACCGGGAGGAGTTACGCCTGGGAGGAAGTTGAGGCGTGGCTGAAATCAGCGGGATTCGGCAGGTTTCATCGGCGTGCCGTCACGGACAGTATCGGCACGTTGGAGGCGGTCACACGGTGACTTCGGCCGGAGCGGGAGCGACGGCGCTAAGCCCTGCATGATAATTCTGCAAGTGCCGCCGTATGGGGATGAGCAAGCGCGGAGGAATCTGGGGGCAGACCTCGCGATCGAACGACACGGCCCGTTGATAGCGTTTGACTCCGAGCGCCGCTTCGGCCAACGCCCAATAGAGATTCTCGACCCACCCGGACCGGATCACGCTGTCTAAATACGTGTACAGAACTTTTGGAGTTCGGACTGCGCCACGATAGGCGTCCTTGATTTCATTCAGGAGCCGCTCCTCCGACGCCGACCGGTGGTACACGCCTTCCACTACATGGTTGAGCGAGAGAAAGTCTTGGAGGTCGAATCGGGCATCGACATGCTGCGTCTGTTCACGGTACAGGTCCCAGTCGGTCGTGAAGTGGAGCCGTTCCAGCAGAGGCAGCAGGTCTTGCAGGGTCATTTCCTCTACCGTTTCGCAGGCGCGGGAGAGGCGAACCTTGATGAAGGTGCGTCGTTCATAGGTATGGTCGGGCAGGTAGTGGGTGCCGGAGAGTTCCGTCAATCGACCGGCTTGATCGTGTTTCGGGAATTGCCATTGCCACTCGTCCGGAAAGGCGACACCGGCTGCCTGCAGCTCCGCCCTGTAGCGGGGAAGTAGATGGTGGAAGAAGGGACCACCTGCTTCCTCCAGCGGTGTTCCGGATAGGCTGCCTACCGCCAACGTGAGCCTGGCGAACGGCATGCGCGTATAGCCGTCGTGCTCCAGGACGAAATTGAATCCTCCCCACGGTCCGACGTCGAGCAGGGTGTCATGTCCCTGTTCCGCCAGCCACGTTTCCGTGTCCAAGGCCACACGCCGCCAGAGGCGGATCAATGTGCCAATGTGGACGTGGCGATCGCGAAACAGCGGGACGGAACTTGTCCGCGTTGTGGCCGGTGTCGCGCCGAGGCGACCCTGGAGTTTGAGGGTTTCCCATTCGACGGCCTGCGCCAAGGTTCCCTTGCCGAGAGAGAGGCCGGCGAGATCACGCTGACAATCCGCGGCGATCTCCGTCCAGAGGTCCGACCCAGGCCCGGACGTCGCGGCGAGGTGCGTGATGTGATCGATCAGGTGCGGAAACCCCGGCGAGGTGCGAGTCGGCGCCAGATGTTGAAGAGCGGTTCGAAAGTGACGGAGGGCTCGGTTGGATCGACGGATTGAGGACATGTCCGGTGAGGCCAGTTCTGATGCCCCGCTTGTACAGACTGCACCTATCACGAGGTCAGTTCCCTTCATCCGACAGAACGTGCGCCACCTCTCCTGTAGCGGCGGATCACAAGCCCCGCTCAGTCATAAGACACTCAGCGAGGGGGCGGAACTCGTAAAGTGTGCAGATATTGGCATGAACATTACGAGGTACCGGTAATTCGCAAGGAATTCAGACGATCGAGGGATGGAAATAGGGGGATAAGTGCCGGCCATGCGAAGAACGGATAGCGTCTCGTCGGCGGATGATCGGTTGGGAATGGCGAGCTGTCCGGAGCGGCGATCCGGCGGTCGCCTTGGATGAGATGAAAGGTATTGTGGTCGGCAATGACGGAGGTATGACGTTATCGTCGTCTACGCACTCGCGCGGGCTGTCGGCGTTGGACCCAGTCGCGTACGAGGATGCCGATGACAAGGGCGGGAAACGTCAACAGCCACAGATACCAACTTGCCCAGAGCGCCGGGTCGTGCATGATTATCCCTCCAATGTGTCTGACACCACATAGAGCAAGCACCATACCGTAGTACATTTTTCCGATGGAGGCCGCAGCAGACGCGAAAATCGTCAGCCATTCGCGCGGATAGAACATAGGGGAGGCGGTGTCCCCGTCGTAAATTGTGCCAGGCAAATATTGCCGTCCCAAAAACATCACAACGGCGTGACGCCGTTCCCACAGGTGTTGGATCGGAGCGGATCCCTGAGACTTGGCGAGCACGTGCGTAGGAGCAGCGAACGGACCCGTTAGCCCAGGAGGAAGAGGGCGAGCTGCGGCAGCCAGGGTAGCAGGGCGACTCCGACGCAGATCGAGAGGGCTACGATCGACGTGACCAGGTCTTCGTCCAACCCCGTGTCGCTTGCGAATATCACCGCTGTGACGGCGGAGGGCATGGCGGCGACGAGGATGACGATCGCCCGTTCCAATCCGGTGAGGTCTAAGAAGTAGGCGGCGGCGATTCCTAGGAACAGCCCGCCGATCATGCGCAGGCCCACGCCGAGCAAGGCCAAGGCCCAGGTCCGGCGCACGGCAGAGAAACTGATCGACAGGCCCAGCACCAGACTCGCCAAGGGTGTCGTGGTGAGGTGGATGGGGGTGAGCGTCTCACGGACCCAGGCGGGAAGGTGGACGCCGAGCAGGGTGAGCAGGAGGCTGAGGCAGAACGCCCATAGCGGTGGTGACGACACAAATCGGGTCAGGGCGGACCGTGGAGTGGAACTCTTGTCCCCGTGCCATACCGCGAGGCCATAAATCACGGTGAGGGTGAGCGTGGTCTGGCCCAGGTCGAAGAGAATCGCCTGCGCCAGCCCCTCATCGCCGAGGGTTGCGAGGACGACGGGATAGGCGAAGTACACGGAGTTGATACAGCCGATGCCGAGAAGAAATCCACCTCGCGTGGCACGGGGTAGACGCAGGAGGCGGGTGAGCGGCCAGGAACAGAGCAGCATGGACGTGCTCACCAGGCAGGCTGCCAACGGCAGTTTCCAAGCCGTGGCGGTGAACGCCACCCGATCCAGCGACACCAGAATGGTCGCCGGCAGGCTGATCGAAAAGACAATGGACGCCAGGCGTTCCGCATGGGTTTTTTTGAGCAGACCTGATGAACGGAGCAGCGCGCCGAGAAAGAAGATGGCGATGAAGGCCTGGAGCGTGGCGGGCATCGACCGGAGGGTAACAGAAAATCCATTGCAAGAGGAGGCAGGGCCCCAGGCCGATCCCGCTGTCTTTTTTTGTGCGACTGGATCGCGAGCCTGTTACGATGGCTCATCCCATGACTCACCCGCAGACAGCAGGGCAACCGCGGCAAGCGGCGGTCTTCTTCATCCTTGTCACGGTCGTGCTCGACA
Source organism: uncultured Nitrospira sp. (assembly GCA_902500785.1). Classification (GTDB taxonomy): domain Bacteria; phylum Nitrospirota; class Nitrospiria; order Nitrospirales; family Nitrospiraceae; genus Nitrospira_A. Next base: position 343 of record CABVRW010000059.1, on the reverse strand, counting down.
TGCTGTCGTTCGGGATCATCATTCCCGTGTTGCCGAAGCTGGTCGAAGAGTTTCTCGGCGGCGAGACGGCACAGGCCGCGGAGATCTACGGCCTCATGGGGACGGCGTGGGCGTTGATGCAGTTTGTCTGCTCGCCTATTCAAGGCGCGCTGTCGGATCGCTTCGGGCGGCGGCCGGTGGTGCTCTTGTCCAATCTCGGGCTCGGCCTCGATTTCATCCTCATGGCGTTGGCGCCCAGTCTGGCCTGGCTTTTTGCAGGGCGGGTGATTTCCGGCATCGCGTCATCGAGTTTCAGCACGGCCGGCGCCTACATCGCCGATGTGACGCCGCCGGACAAACGCGC
>CABVRW010000058.1:11278-24233 GCA_902500785.1 uncultured Nitrospira sp. | reverse complement strand
ACTCCCATACTCTTCAGATCCGGAGACGCCGCAGGGGGACGGTGATTCCGCTCTTTGGGGATTTCCTCATCGGAGGGATATTCCTTGAGGCGATTGTGCACCTTTTTCACCCCGGGGATGACTGCGATGATCTTCGAGAGGTACTGCACCTCATCGGCGACGATAGGCCCCTGCAGGGTGACGCATCCCCGCTGAACCGTGACCTCGATCATATGGGCATGCCTGGACAGCATGTCCAGTTTAAGGCGGACTTGATTCGCCAGAGCGTCATCGTCCGGACGACCTGTACTCACACAACGGCTCACGACATTCTTCAACTGACAAACGAGTCCGCTCATGTTCGGCCCTCTTTTCTATTCACCTTCCCTCTCACAGGGGAGGGGCAGGATGGAGTCCATGTCTCGCAATCCGCGCCAACGCGCCCGAGTCATGTGATGGGTATCGAGATCCGAGGCTGTCCAATGGGCGAGCCGACGGCGGCGGGACAGGCTCAGGATCCGACCTCCACCTTCGCTCCATGCTGTTCGAGTAGGTCTCGAATGGAGGCGGCATCTTCGTCGGCTTTGACGGTGATCAATATGTGACCGTGACGGACCGCTTCATCATAGGCCCGAGCCGCTGTTTCAGGGACATTGATGCTGACGAGCCCGCCCACCAGCCCCCCGGTCACAGCCCCCACTCCTGCGCCGGCCACCACTGATGCGCCGGTGGCGCCTAATACCGAGGCAAGGGCTCCTCCGGCTAATACCGGACCAAGACCGGGAATGATGACGAGGCCCGTCGCAGCCAGGAGTCCGACGAATCCGCCGATAAGCCCGCCGCCCACTGCGCCGTTTGCGGCTTCCTCTGCCGTCGGGGAGGGATCAGGTTGTGCGTCGTCAGGTGGGGCGGCATCCGCATGACGCATGGCCAGGCCGATTCGCTCCTCGGCAATACCGTGCGATCGCAAGGTTCGCAGCGACTGCTTAGCGGAGTCCATATCCGGCAGGACCCCGACGACTAATCGTCCGACCATTCGCTGGGATCGATGGTCTGATGGAGATGGTGTCATTCCTCGCTCGCCTCCTCGTGCATGTGGTTCGGAGAGTTAATGTGCAAACGATGGGCCACCTAAATCACAACCGCGGAGTCCGATAACTCCCACAGGCCAGCCGGCGCTCGGCTAGGTTGGTCAGAAGATCTGTTACTGATTGCCACGGTGCTCCTCATAGCTATGGTAAAACAATCCGGCCAGGGGGCGCCGGAGGAATTGGTTTGGGAGAGGGCGCGGGGTGCGGCGCCGGAGGGAGGGGTTTGGGCGTTGGAGCTGGTATGGGTGCGGGCGGGATCGGTTCCGGCTGTTGCAGCAATTCGCCTGACAGCAAGGGATGAAGGCTCAAAATACTCGCGACCATGCCCGATAACAGCAGATGGTGAACTACCGTTGATCGATTCATTTGCAGACATCCTTTTCCGAAATGTTCCGACAACAACAGAGCTACGCAAGATCTAGACCGCCGGGTTGAACTCTTCTCCCCCTACCGCGCCATTTGCCGGATGCTCTCTGAAATGCTGTCGCAGGTCGCGAGTAGCCGGGTCAGATTGTCCCTGGTCGGACAAGTTGTCCTGTCGAAGCGCGGTCGGACCGGCGGGAATCGTCAATGGGCCGGTTGCCTGTCGGGTCACCCGTGCCTTTCCAATGAATCACCTGTGGAGGGCATCGCCCTCCTATCGTCCTCTTCCCGCGAGATGCCCGCACTCACAGTGAGATGTGTGTCCGGGACCCGACCGGTGACTCGATAGTAGACATCGAGCCAGGGAGCGACCTGACAACTGTTTCTATTCAGGGCCTGTTCAAGATGCGCGACAATTCGGCAGCATCTTTTGACGATTCGCTCTTCCCATCGCGCCCACGTCGTCGACTCCCGACCTGATACGGTCATGAGACTATCAGGGCAGACGACTATTCGAGCAAAGCCATGGCGGCTTAGAAGCTCGTCCAATGTCCTGAGGGAATACCCATACAAGTAGGGGAACCCCAGCAAGTTGTTCCAGGCCAGGGCTCTGTCCAGCCAGGTATTCGTCGGTCGTCCTAGTTTCCGGCCCCACGTAATCAGATGGCGAAAGCATTGGCCGTTCGGCACGCGCACGACTAAGAGGCCCTGTTGATGGAGAAGTCGGCGGGCGGCAGCCAGGGTGGAATCCGGATTGGGCAACTGATCGAACGTGTTCCAGATTGCCACGGCATCCAGCGAAGCCGGAGCCACGGGCGCGTCAACCAACGTCCCACAAAATACCGGGTAGTCCCGGCCTCGGCAAAAGGCGACCACCTCTTTGCCGGGATCCACCCCCAGCATGTTCCATCCCTGTTCTTGCCCTGCCGCAAGAAACCCGCCTACGAAACTGCCGACTTCGAGCACCATCGGTGTGGTGGGCAAACGTGGGTGAAGGTGAATCGCCAGAGACCGTACTTTCGACCGGGCCCACCGGTGCTGGAGGGTGAACTCCGATTCCAAGTGGTCTCGCGTGTAGTCGTCTTCGACATAGGCGTTCGTCACGGCGGCAGCAGGAGGCCTGGGACTGCGACAGACGAGCTCGCAACCGGGGCACTGCAGGATATCCGTGATGTAGTCTTGCGTAAAATTTCCGCGGTCCTTCAGATCCTGACGGTCCTGACGCCGCTGTCGCCGGAGGTGGAACCATTCGAGAAAGCGGAGCTGTGCCTTCACCTCCGAGGCCGAGCACAACCGCTCCAGTTCGCGGGCGCCGCAAATATGACAAGCGGCATCCACCGGCCCTACTGGATTTCGTTCCGACCGTTCAGCGACGGAGCACTTAGGCATCGAGCCACATCGAAATCAAGATGAGACCTACTGAACCAGCCTCAGCATCCTCCCCATGCATGGGATGAGATGATGGGTTACTGCTTCGCCGTCGGACGGCGTCAACCAGTCGGGGTCTTCGGCATCCAAGGCATTGGGCATCTTTCCTGTCACCCGCTTGAACAATGCCGGTCGCCTGGGAGTCTTTTTTGATCGAAGCGTATTCAACCGTATCCGGAACGGGTGAATCACTAGGGACTCCCCGAGTTTTTTGGTTCCTCAGTCAATGATCCCATGCGAAACGGCCGAATCTTTCCGCAACTTTCTTTTCTGCAATCCGGTCGTGACCGGCCTGGTCTGCGGTTCCGGTATGCCACATTCTTTTTTTCACTGTTGTCAGCGAAGCGCTGATAGAAAGAAGCTCGATGTGAGTGGAACACTGTAACTCGGAAGGACCGTGAGGTGAGGCTAGCCGAGCTTGAATGAGGTGAGAACGCCGCTGACAGGATGTTTCAGCATCCTCCTACGGTTTCATCTTCTTCTGCAGAAACAGAATAAACAACAGGAGGGTGGGCAGCGGAGCGAGCACAAACGGCACCAGCCAGACGAAAACGTTCTTCCCCCGCACACGGGCTTGGTCGAACATCCAAATAAATATCCACACCACTAGGCCGATGTAGTTCACGGCCATCCAGCGGGTGGTGTGAATTTTTAAGCCGCTGATGGTCTCTGGTTCGCCCTGGATAATAAAGATTCCGATGAGGAGCACGAAGGCTCCCAGGAGTCCGGCAACCAGGCGTTTACTCCACACGAACATAGGCGCTCCCTCCATTGATCGTCGAACCGGCGTGATTGAATGCCAAGGGTTCCATTCCTCAGAAATCGGGCGTAAGCTAAACAGGCCGGGTTCATTTGTCAAACCACCGGATGGTTGTGCTGTTCATGATGACGCCTGCGTACGCTGGTTTCGACCAAGGGGAATGATGAGCAACCTGACGTTGGCCGGATTGGTGGGAGGTCTCCTGGTTGCCGTGGCATTGGCCGCGACCAATCCGACCACGGATGCCTATGTGCGTTTTGTCGAAGCTCGCCTGGTGGCTGAAATCGAAAAGATGGATCAGTCCGCGCCGCGCCGTGATCGAGACCTCATTAAGGCATTGTTCCGTGCTCAAGGCCCCAAACTCGTGGAGGGGGTCGTCCGGCCGAATACGATGCGGAGCAATTGGGGTCTGCTCAGTGTCTTTGAAACCAATGTCTTGGACCAACCGGTGTTGGTCCTTGGTGTGGCGGGGCAATTTGTTCCATTGCGAGGGGTCGAGGAGGCGACGCTGAAGGTCGGTCGGCTGGCTTTTTGACCTGTGCCATGAATTTTCTCGCGCGTTGCTGAAAAACCTCTCTCCACAGCCTCTGTTTGGTTGTGGATAATCCTGTAAAAAATGAACAAAACCAGCTTCAAATCTGGCGTCGACGCTATCACCAGCTTATCCCCATTACTCACAGGTGTGCCACAACATTTTGTTTGACAAAAAAACGGTATCACTATATCTAGTATGCATGCGCAATTATGGGAGGGAATGACTCCAATGACCAACCCTCTTTTCCGATCACACCCCAACGCGATATTGCCAGTCGTCATCTGCATCGAATGCCAGGCATCTGCTGAAGGAGGAGCCAGTGAGGATTGAACGAAGATTCACCAAGCGTGGGCAGAGCCCCTATGAGGGTCTTGCGTTCGTAAAACGTTCCTCGGAGATCCGCAATCCAGACGGATCGACCGTGTTTAAATTAGACCATATCGATATCCCGGAACATTGGACGCAACTGGCCATCGATATTCTGGCGCAAAAGTACTTCCGGAAGGCCGGAGTCCCGCAAGTCCATGAGGACGGCACTCCGGTGATGGATGCGGCGGGCAAGCCCGTACTTGGTGGGGAGCGCGACTCGCGCCAGGTGTTCGATCGGTTAGCCGGCTGCTGGACCTTCTGGGGTAAGAATCACGGCTATTTCAAGACGCCGGAAGACGCCACTGCGTTCCATGACGAGATGTGCTTCATGCTGGCCTACCAGATGGCCGCTCCCAACAGCCCCCAATGGTTTAATACCGGACTGCATTATGCGTACGGGCTTTCAGGACCGGCGCAGGGCCACTTCTATGTCGATCCGAAACTAGGCGAGGTGGTCAGAGCGACGAACGCCTTCGAGCATCCGCAGCCGCACGCCTGCTTCATCCAGTCGATCGAAGACGACCTGGTCAACGAGAACGGCATTATGGACCTCTGGGTCCGTGAGGCGCGCCTCTTCAAATACGGGTCCGGCACCGGTACCAACTTTTCGCGGTTGCGCGGAGACGGAGAATCGCTGTCGGGCGGCGGCCGTTCATCCGGTCTCATGTCGTTCCTGAAGATCGGCGATCGCGCCGCCGGAGCGATCAAGTCCGGCGGGACTACCAGGCGCGCGGCCAAGATGGTCTGCTTGGACCTCGACCACCCCGATATCGAAGAATTCATCGATTGGAAAGTGGTCGAAGAGCAGAAGGTGGCCGCGATGGTCACCGGCTCGAAGATTTGCGCGCAGCGCCTCAACGCGGTGCTCAAGGCCTGCCTGGTAGTCGATGCGCAGGGATTGGGCCATTTCGAATTGGACATCAAAAAGAACCAGGTGCTGCGGGATGCCGTGGCCGCGGCTCGGCGCGATATGGTGCCGGAGGCCTATATCCATCGCATGTTCGACTATGCGAAGCAGGGCTACACCCATTTTGTGTTCCATGAATACGACACCAACTGGGACGGCAGAGCCTACCAGACGGTCTCGGGACAAAACTCCAACAACAGCGTGCGCATTCCGAACGGGTTCTTTGACGCGTTGGAGCGGGACGGCGATTGGGAGTTACGTCGCCGGATCGACGGCAAGATCAGCAAGACGGTCAAGGCTCGCGACCTGTGGGACAAGATCGCTTGGGCGGCCTGGATCTGCGCCGATCCCGGCACCCAATACGATACGACGATCAACGAGTGGCACACCTGCCCGGAAGACGGGCGGATCAACGCGTCCAACCCCTGTTCCGAGTACATGTTCCTGGACGATACGGCCTGCAACTTGGCCTCGTTGAACCTGTCCAAGTTTTTTAATACGGAAGGGGAATTCGACCTGGATTCCTTCCGCCACGCGGTGCGCTTATGGACCGTGGCGCTGGAGATCAGCGTCTTGATGGCCTCGTTTCCCAGCCGCGCCATTGCGCAGAAGAGTTATGAGTTCCGGACGCTGGGTCTGGGCTATGCCAACCTCGGTACGATCCTCATGCGGCAAAGCATTCCTTATGATTCGCCGAAGGCCACGGCGATTTGCGGCGCGATTACGGCCATCATGACCGGAGAGTCATACGCCACGTCGGCGGAGATGGCGGCCGAAATCGGCCCGTTCCCAGGGTACAGCAAGAACCGTGAATCGATGTTACGCGTGATCCGAAATCACCGAAGGGCGGCGTACAGTGCGGCAGACGAAGAGTATGAAGGCCTCACGATTGTGCCCGCGTCGATTCAACCTGAATACTGCCCGCCGGCGATGTTGCTGGCGGCCCGGCGCGCCTGGGATCGCGCGTTGGAATTGGGTACGGCCTATGGGTTCCGCAATGCGCAGGTGACTGTCATTGCGCCGACCGGCACGATCGGTCTGGTCATGGATTGCGATACGACCGGCATCGAACCGGATTTCGCCCTGGTCAAGTTCAAGAAGCTGGCGGGCGGCGGCTACTTCAAGATCATCAATCAGAGCCTGCCGCCGGCGTTGCAGGCGCTGGGATACACGGATGCACAGATACAGGATATCGGGGCCTACTGTGCCGGCCATCAAACCTTAAAAGGCGCGCCCTTCATCAATCATGAGGTACTGCGTCAAAAGGGCTTCGACGATGCGGTGCTGGAGCGACTGGAAAGCTCCCTGGCGCAGGCGTTCGAAATCCAGTTCGTCTTCAATAAGTATACTTTGGGTGAGGAGTTCTGTCGGGAGCAGCTGGGCATCAGTGACGCGCAGTTGGCGGATCCGACGTTCAATATGCTGAAGTCCCTCGGATTTACCCAGGAAGATGTCGCGGCGGCGAACGACTATTGCTGCGGCACCATGACCGTCGAGGGCGCGCCCCATCTCAAGCTCGACCATCTGCCCATCTTCGATTGCGCCAATCGGTGCGGACGGATCGGTCAGCGGTACATCGCGGTCGATGCGCATATCCGGATGATGGCCGCGGCCCAGCCCTTCATCAGCGGCGCGATCAGCAAGACCATCAACATGCCGGCCGATGCCACGTTGGACGACGTCAAAGCGGCGTACCTGTTCGCGTGGAAGAGCATGGTCAAGGCCGTGGCGCTCTATCGCGACGGGTCGAAGTTGAGCCAACCGCTGAATGCCTCGTCCGACAGCGGAAAAGGCGCGGACGCGGCTCCCAGCATCCTATCCGTGGCGGAGAAAGTCGCCGAGCGGGTGCTGGTACGCTACCTCGCCAAGCGGCGGCCGCTCCCGGCGCGACGCAGCGGGTATACGCAGAAGGCCATTATCGGCGGCCACAAACTTTATCTTCGCACCGGCGAATATGAAGACGGAACCCTCGGCGAAATCTTCCTCGATATGCATAAGGAAGGCGCGGCCTTCCGCAGCTTGATGAATAACTTCGCCATCGCGATTTCCCTCGGCCTGCAGCACGGGGTGCCGCTTGAAGAGTTTGTGGAAGCCTTCGTGTTTACGCGGTTCGAGCCGAATGGGCCGGTGAAACTCAATGATCGCATCAAGATGGCCACGTCGATCATCGACTACATCTTCCGCGAACTCGCGATTACCTACCTGGAGCGGACCGATCTTTCGCAGGTGCGCGAAGAGGACCTGCGCATGGATTCGATGAAAAAAGATGAGCAGGATCCGGAATGTGTGGCGGAAGAGGCGGATATGACCGCGCTGGCGAAATCGTCGATCCTCACCGAACATCTGCCTGTGCGGCGGAATGGGATGAACGGCGGGAACGGCCATAGCCACAGACCGGGCAACGGCAGCGTGGCTCATAAACTGGAGCTCAAGCGGGAGACCCTGACCGTGACCTCGGTGCGCCAGGAGGCGAAGGAAAAGGGCTATGAAGGCGATCCCTGTCAGAATTGCAAGCAGTTCACGCTTGTGCGCAATGGAACCTGTCTGAAGTGCATGAGTTGCGGAGAGACCAGCGGCTGCTCATAGAACCGTGAAACCATCAGTGCCTGAGGGTGCCAGAAGGGGATGCAGCAGATGCTGCATCCCCTTCGTGTTTCTACCCGCCTCATGTTGGCTGGTACTCCTGGATGAAGAATTCTTCATGATCACTCCATGGATTCCTCATGTTGGACCGGTAGCTTGTACACATGAAGAGCGCAGGGTCACATTTTCAACAAGGAGGTCCCATCATGAAGACAGTCATCCTGGCAGCCGCTGTGGCAGTATCACTCACCGCCTTGACCGGCCTGGCACTTGCCGAGAAGGAGCACCAGAGTCTTCCCAAAACGGCACTCACCATCGAACAAGCGATCAAAGCCGTCACGGATACCTATCCGGGCCGGGTCGTCGAAGCCGAACTGGAAGCCGAGGACGGGAAGGCCGAATACGAGATCACTGTGGTCAGCACCAGCGGAGAGAGTCGGGAGTATCTCGTGGACGCGCAGTCCGGCCAGATTTCAGAAGAGAAGGAAGACGGCAAGGAAGACGGTGGCCGGGAGAAGTAAGCGCGTCATTGATCAAGCCGGATCAGGCGGGACTCTTCCGTCCTGATCCGGCGCAGACCGTCCTCACGACAAAGGAGAATCATCGATGAATCTTCCGATGCATCCGATGCTGGTCCATTTTCCGATCGCCCTGCTGTTTGCCAGCGTCCTATTTGATGTGGCCGCCAGGGTCTTCACCCGCGACAGCCTTCGCGACGGCGCGCTCTGGCTGTTGGGGCTCGGTCTTGTGGGTGGTATTGCTGCTGCGTTTGCGGGTGGTTTGGCAGAAGAAGCGGCCGAAAAAGCCGGTGTCGCCGAGGCGCTCATTGAAACCCACGAAATGCTGGCTCAGGTGACACTCGGCATCATGGCGGTGATGTTTCTGTATCGTTTCCTCCTGCGCAATCGTCTTACTGCAGGAGCCTTCGTCGCATACTCCCTACTTGCAGCAGTCGGACTCGTGGCCATCAGCGCCACCGGTCACACCGGTGGAAGTCTCGTGTATGAACATGGCGCCGGGGTTCATCTCTCGCACGATGCCACGAAAGCGAGCACGCAGTTCGCACAGAACCAATAGCATCCTGCTAGAATCCTGGCGGAGGGACGGGATGCGCATCTTAATCGTAGAGGACGACCCCAATCTCTCGGGGTTTATCCAAAAGGGGCTCCGAGAAGAACGCTATGCCGTGGACCTTGCACAGGAGGGTGAAGAGGGTCTTCTCATGGCGAGCACGACGTCTTATGACTTGGTCATCCTCGACGTCATGCTTCCCGGACTGGATGGGTTCACGGTCTGCCGACGTCTCCGTGCCGCGGGAAACAGGGTGCCGATCTTGCTGTTGACGGCGCGTGGAACGGTTGAGGATCGGGTCGCCGGCCTCGACATGGGCGCCGATGACTACCTCTCCAAACCATTCGCTTTTGCCGAACTGCTCGCCCGTGTTCGCGCCTTGATCCGGCGAAAGGGCCACGACCATGCACCTCGCCTCACTGTTGCGGACCTCGAGGTGGATCCGCTTGCTCACCGAGTTTGGCGGGCGGGGCAGGAGGTCACGCTCACGAACAAAGAATATGCGCTGTTGGATTATCTGCTGCGGAATCCGGATCGCGTGCTGACGAGGACGTCGATCATTGAACATGTGTGGGACATTCACTATGACGGGATGACGAATATCGTCGATGTGCACATCAGGTCGTTGCGCGCCAAACTTGATCGTGAAAGGTCCGTTCCGCTCATTCATACGGTCCGCGGTGTCGGCTACATGTTGAAAACACCGGAAGTCTAGCACATGGTCGCGTTTCGTACTCACATCCGCCGGTCGGCGCTGAGCGTCATGCTGGTGCTCCTGACGGTGTTTGCCGTCTTGATTCATGCGGGTCTGTCGAACCTGCTCTCGCGTCACATCGACCATGAACTGCTGATCGTCGCTGAGCAAGCCGCTCAACGAGTTGAAGCCAAGACCGGCGCCATGACTGCGCCGGACGACGATGATGAAGATGATGTGCGCGAGGCCGCGCGGTTCACAGTGATTCTGGAGCCATCCGGAACGGTCAAATGGAGAGGCTCAGCGGTTAGCGAGCCTCCCTTGCTGCAGCCCGCACAACTGGCCGAGGTGCAGCGCGGGCGCACGATCTACGACACCATCACCAACCCGAAAGACGACCCGCTCCGACGGATCTCGCTGCCCATCCTGCGCGGGGGAACGGTGCAGTACATCCTTCAGACGGAGATGTCGCTGAGATTGGTGCAGGATACCCTGCGCCTGCTGATTCTCCTCCTCGCGGGATTGGCTGCCGTGATGGTCGGAGTGGCGTGGGCCGGAAGTCGTTGGCTCGCTCGCCAAGCGCTGACGCCGGTCGAAGTGTTGACGGCTACGGCAGAGCAGATCTCCGTACCCTCGATGAAGACACGTATGGTATTGGCTGCGCCGTACAAAGAATTTGCGCGGCTGGCCCATGTGTTCAACGCGATGTTGGATCGCCTGCACAATGTCTTCGAGGGGCAACGCCGATTCGTGGCCGATGCGGCCCATGAAATGCAAACTCCGTTGACGGTCATCAAAGGCACGATCGAGGTGGCGTTACATCAACGGCGGACCCTTGATGAATACCGAGACGTCCTGGTCACCAACCTGGGACAGGTGGAGCGGCTCAGCAACTTGACGCGTTCGCTCCTGACGTTGGCCCAATTCTCAGGTGAACACCCCCCCGTGACATTGGCTCCGTTGGCACTGGAACCGTTGCTGCAAGACCTGGTGAAGGAACTGACGGTACTCGCCGAAGACCGATCGGTACGGCTCACGCTGGAGACCGAGCCAGTGCCGCTCGTATCGGGCGATGCCGGGCGACTGACACAATTGCTTGTCAATCTCCTGGATAACGCGCTGGTCCACACGCTGCCGGGAGGTATGGTCACCTTGCGGCTCAGAGCGGAGAACGGGCAGGTGGTCGTGGAGGTGGAAGATACCGGTCCTGGCATTGAGCCGGAACATCTGCCTCATCTGTTTGAACGATTCTATCGCGGCGATCAGGCGCGAGACCGAGAATCAGGTGGAGCGGGTCTGGGGCTGGCGATCGTCAAAGAGATTGCCGAGGCCCACGGGGGAAGCATGCGCGTCGCGAGCACGCTCGGCAAGGGGAGTGTCTTCACGCTCATGCTTCCGTGTTACCACGCTTCGACTGCATCCTGAGTACGGTTCAGGGCCGCGCTACCACGTGCTTTCCGTTCCCTTCTTAGTGGGTGATTCTTCTCATATCGATTGCGTAAATCCCACAAGACGCGGCTCCGTCACGTGCCGCTTCTTCTTGAAATCGAGAGGAGGTGAAATTAATAGCTGGCGTGCGAGGTAAGTAGAGTGCATACTCCCGCCTTGAGCGGCGCCTCTAGAGGAATGATCTTCTATGGGGCAGCCATCACAGCCATCACACACAGGGAGGGTGTATGACAATCAATCCGCAGAGGATCGGTTTGTTCGCCATGGGGCTGTTTGCGATAGGCATTGGTCTCGCTCCGACGCTCGCGTCGGCGAATCCTGATTTGGAGGAAAGTGGACGGCTGTTGGCTATTTTATTGGATGCCGGGCGTGGAACCGTCGCCGCCCACCAGCCGACTATTAACGATGCCGCGAAGGAGGACAAGGGGTTTACCCCCGACGTGTTTGAAAAAGAATTGATCGAGAAATTTAAAGGACGCTCGGGCGTTGACCTCAATAATCTAAAAGCCGCGTCTGTTCCACAGACTGCGAAGAGCCTCCTGCCGGAGCTCGTGACGGCCTCCAAGAAAACCGTGGCCGACAACCAGGCGAAGATCAATCAGAAAGGCGTCGCCTATAAGGGGTTTACTCCGGCGCATTTCGGCACGCAAGCAGCGGCGGAGTTCAGCGCCAAGACCGGTATCTACCTCAAGCAGACGACGCAAGACGCCCTCTTGCGTAACCCGAAGAATAAGGCCGACCAGTTTGAAGCCGGCCTCTTAGGGAAACTTGCCGAGGCCTCCTATCCCCGGCAGGGCGACAAAACGATGAGCGAGACGGTCGACGGCGGAAAAGCTGTCCGGGTGCTGTTGCCGCTCTATTATGGAAAAGGCTGTTTGGGGTGCCATGGGGTGCCCAAAGGCGAAATGGATGTATCCGGCTACAAAAAGGAAGGCGCCAAAGAAGGAGATCTCGGAGGAGCGATAAGTGTGAAGCTCCCGGTCAAGTAACTATACGAGTCACCTTCGCTGTGTGGCGAGGTTGGGGTGTCGAGCCTCGCGCTCGACACCCCAACCCCATCGTGGCACCGATCGGATGATCTCGCCGCACAGGATGCCGATCGTCCATAGAAAGGCCTGAACCAGGGTACGATTATCCCACTCGGCATCATTGCATGAAAGATGTTGCTGATCTCAGCCTGATCCGTCCATCAAACAGGCCTCCGTCCTGCTAACAGGGTTTACTCAATTCGTCTGGCCCCTCGAAACATCTACCCCAGGCTTGCGCCCATGCAAACCACACGTTCACTCCAAATCTGTTGAGCTCGATGTTTTTCGACGTAACCTGCGAGCGAGCGGAGTTGAGCCTGGTCGGCCTCGGACATCCGGATAAATTCGATCCCGGCCATTCCGTCCTTTACCCAGCGCACGGCAGCCAATTTGATCTGCAGAGGGTTCTGACCCGTCGCGAAGGAAAGGCGTAAGTCTACATATTGGCCGACCCTGAGTTTCATGCTGGTTTTAAGCATGCAGCCGGGGACGGAGAGATTCACCAGTAATCCTTCTTCGATCTTGCCGTCAGACGATAACATGCAAGTGCTCCGGACCGGTTCACGTTTGGTGTAACGCTTATTCACAATGCCTCCCTGTTAGGTGAACCTCACGACCAGCTGATGTCCAAGTATAGCCCGAGGTGGAGCGTCTGCATTCCACGGGAGCTGTACCTCGAAGGGAGGGTGTGTTGAGAG
>CABVRW010000058.1:0-11178 GCA_902500785.1 uncultured Nitrospira sp. | reverse complement strand
CCGTTATAGTAGCTGATCAGAAAACGGATGCGACGCCTGGCGCGGGAACTGCTCATTTCAAATCCGGCCACCACATTGGTGTTCAATGTCCAGCTCAGCTGTTCGATCGCTTTGAAGTCGGCGCCCAGCACCGGTACGAGCATGACATGTCGGCCTGTCTCGCCAAGAAAGGGAATGGCGAATTCCGGCCCGCGCAATTCCATTCCCCATTGGGCTCTCGATCGGTCGAAGGCCGGCTGACGATGGATGAGGTACCCGCCGCCTCCATACATTCGAACCCATTTCACATCGAGTGAGAGCAGCGCCTCGACTTCCTCATAACTCAAGTTGATCCGGTTGAAATCCGGATTGCGCAACAGGAATTCATCCCCGAGATGGCTGCTTTGATGGTACAGGCGCACCCGTGCAGAGAATGGACCTTGGCGCCAAGAGATCGGTATGCCGACCACGAAGTCGGTATTCAGCAGGTCGGTCGAAGGCGCATCCATATTGAACTGGGAGAAAATACCGCTCAGAAGGCTCACCTGCCAGCCATTGCACCCGTCTCTCCTGGTCCAGAGACCGAAATTCTCGCCGAAACCGACAGATCCGACATTCAGCTGCAGCCCCGAGGTGCGCACGTCGGTCGTTTGATACGAGGCAAAAAACTGCGGCTGTTTGGGATCGGCCATCAACGGTCGAAACACGTCGTCGGCCGGCAACCACTGACTTGAGCCGTTGTTCGAGGACGACTGATTCCCATCCTGCGCCCGGTATCGGCAATCTTCGATCGGTGTCTCGTCATCTTCAGCCTGTACGATCCCGCTAGCCAGCATCAGCAGCGCAATTGCGCAGGGCAAGACGGACTTGAACAACGTTTCGAACAGGGAATGACAGGACCTGCGTGACATGTGACCTCCTACTTGAATTCAGCGAGCGCTTCCCGCATAGAGGCGGCTGACTCTTCGGGAAGCATGGTTGTGACGAAGATCCCGGAACCCAATTCGAATCCGGCGATGGTGGCGACCCGAGGCAGAATTTGAATATGCCAGAGGTAATACGGCCGGTCGGCGTCCTCCGCCGGTGCCGAATGCACCACGTAGTTGAACGCGGGACTTCCCAATAGGCGATCCAGAGCCCGCAAGACCTGAAGGAGAACCAGAGCTAAATCTCGGCGATCTTCCGCGGTCAATTCGCCGAAGGAGGGTTGACGGCTCTTCGGCACAATCCAGGTCTCAAACGGGGCTCGGGAAGCGAAGGGATGGAAGACGACATAGCGGTCCGTTTCTACTATCAGGCGCGTTTTGACCCGAAGTTCCGCCTCGACTATGTCGCGGTACAGACAACGGCCGGTATCATCGTAATGAGCCATGGCGACCTGATACTTCCTCCGGAGAAGGACGGGAGCGATCGGGGTAGCGACAATCTGAGAGTGTGGATGGTCGAGTGAAGTGCCGGCTCGCTCGCCGTGGTTCTTGAAGAGGATGATGTATCGAATGCGTGGATCCTGCTCCAGATCCAGGTACCGGAGTTGATAGGCCAGCAGAATCCGTTCCACCTCTTCGACGCTCATCAGGGCAAGAAACCGATCGTGCTGAGGAGTCTCAATAATCACCTCATGAAACCCCACGCCATCCATTTCCCGAAACAGGGCCTGCTCGTCTCGGCGAGTGAGGTTGTCGCGAGGAGTCAGCGCCGCAAACTTATTGGGGACGACGCGCACCAGCCAAGGAGCGCGTTGATCGTCAGGAACACGCCAGATTTCACCGGGAGTCATCTGTTCGTTACCGGGGCAAAACGGGCAGGAAACCTCGTGGTGGTGAGCAGAGCTGCGGACGCTCTGGCCTGTGGCATCATGAGGCCGCTTGGATCGTTCCGAGGCAAGAATCACCCATTCCTTGGTCGTCGGGTCTTGGCGAATGACGGACATTGAGACGCCTCTCTTCCGTAAAGGCACATGCCATCGCGCCTTGAAGGCGTCGCGATGGACGATTCTAGCCCGCTGCGACGCTGGCTCGAAAACGCATCAGGGCGGCCACGAAAAAGGCCGCGCCGATCCCGGCCACTGCGGCGAATTCTGGCCACATCACATCCAATCCGGCGCCCCGAAACAGGATTCCCTGCGCGATGCTCATGAAGTGCGTGGCGGGCGAGGCATACATCACGACTTGCAAGGCTTCGGGCATGCTGTCCAACGGTGTGTTTCCACCGGACAGCAGGCTCATCACGATGTAGACCGGAATCGCCAGCAATCCGAATTGCGGCATCGACTGGGAAATGGTTGCCAGAAAGATCCCCAGGGCCGTCACCGAAAACAGATAGAGCACGGTTCCTCCCAGAAACAGCAGCATGGATCCGGCGATGGGCACGCCCAGCGCCCACTGCACCACCACCTTGAGGGAAAAGGCCGCGGCGACGACGATGACCAATCCGTTCGCCCAGACCTTGGCGATCATGATGTCGGACGGCGTGAGGGGCAGCACGAGCAAGTGTTCCATCGTGCCATGTTCGCGTTCGCGGATTAGGGCGGCTCCCGTGAGGATGATGGCGAGCAGGGTGATGTTATTGACGATCTGGGAGATGCCCAGGAACCAGGTGGACTGGAGATTGGGATTGAACATGGCTCTCGTCACCAGCTTCACGGGAAGGCCGATTTCGTCCTCTCCAAGAAAGGTCCGAACCTCTTGGGAAATGATGCTGGACAGATATCCCGAACCGGTGCCGGCCTGGGCCATGGCCGTGGCGTCCACATTGATCTGGATCGTCGGATGCCGGTGGGCCACCAGGTCCGCCTGGAAATTGGGAGGAATGTCGAGAATGAACGTGTAGCGTCCGCTGTCCATCGCCTCATCAATCTCCCCGATGGAGAGGTGTCCTGGCGGGAAGAAGAAGGGCGCGAGCAGCGCATCGTGAATGCGCATCGACAGGGTGGATCGGTCCTCGTCGACGATCGCCACCGAGGCGTTGGCCAACTCCATCTGTGCGTTCTTGGCCGGCGAGTAGACGGCGAAAGTAAAGGAATACAGAATCAGAATGGACAGGACGGGATCATAGGCCAGGCTGACGAGTTCCTTCAGTCCCAGGCGGAAGATGTTTTCCAGTTTTCGCAGGATATTCATCGTTCCTGAGTCTTCAAGAGCGCGCGACTGAGCAGGAGGAACAGCACGCTAAACGATGCCAAGGCCGCAAGGGGGATGATCAGGTCGTTCATGCCTAATGCCTTGGTGAACGTGCCCAGGCTGATCTGTTGAAAGTGGCTACTGGGAAACCCATATCCCATGATCCTGGCGCTGCCTGAGAGCGACGACACCGGAGTAATGAAGCCGGAAAATTGCACGGCCGGCAGCGTGGTGAGAATGGCGGTCGCAAAAATCGCGGCGATCTGTGTTTTGACAAAGGTGGAAATCAGCAAACCCACACCGGTTCCGGCGATCACATACAAGATCCCGCCGAGCACCAGCGCCGCCACGCTTCCCTTGATCGGCACCTGAAACAGGCCGAGGCTCAGCAAGACCAAACTGGTGAAGTTGAGCACGGCGATGCCGATATAGGGCAACTGTTTGCCGAGCAGAAATTCCAGGCCGGTCACCGGGGTGGCATAGAGATTGGTGATGGACCCCATTTCTTTCTCGCGGACGACGCCAACCGCCGTGAGCATGGCCGGAATCAACATCAACAGCAACATGATGATCCCTGGGACCATTGCGAACACGCTCTTGAAATCTTGGTTATAGCGAAACCGCGCATCGATTCCGACCGGCAACGCCTCTACCTCTGTTCCGAATTCCCGCCGGATCAGGTCCGTGAGGTAGGCCTGATGCACCCCCTGCACATACCCACGGCTGGTTTCGGCCCGAAATGGCATGGCGCCGTCAAGCCACAGACCCACCTCGGGCCGGCGTCCCCGTGTGAGGTCTCGTCCGAATCCCGGCGGGATCTCGACGGAGAATTTCAACTCACCGCTCCGCATGCGGGTTTCCAACTGGGCATAATCGCGGAGGGGAGCCTGTTCGAGAAAGTAGCGGGAGCCTGAGAAGTTTTCCAGATACTGCCGGCTCTCCGGCGTTCGATCATGGTCCAGCACGGCATAGGACAGGTGTTCCACATCGAAGGTGATTCCATAGCCGAACACGATCATCAAGATGATCGGTCCGAGGAAGGCGAATCCCAATCGAATGGGGTCCCGTCGAATCTCCATAGTTTCCCGCCTGGCATAGGCCCACATCCGCCGGATATCGAAACGCCTGAGAGATTCGCGGTGCGGAGATGTGTTCGGAGGGGAGGGGGTGGGCGGGTCGGTTTCCGACGCCGGCTGGTCGGGGGTAGTAGACGCCTCCTCCAAGTAGGCGATGAAGGATTCCTCCAAGGTCTTCGCGTTTCTGGCCCGAATCAATCCTTCGGGAGTGTCTTGTGCCAGCACCCGGCCGGCGTGCATGAACGAGATGCGGTCGCAACGTTCCGCTTCATTCATGAAATGGGTGGAGATAAAGATCGTCACCTCGTGATGGCGCGACAGGTCGATGAGCAGCTCCCAGAAGGCATCCCGCGCGATGGGATCGACGCCCGAGGTCGGCTCATCCAGGATCAGTATCTCCGGACCATGGATCATGGCCACCGCCAAAGAGAGACGCTGTCGGATTCCGAGGGGCAGCCGCTCCGCCAGTTCCTCACGAACGTCCCCTAAGCCGAATCGCTCGACCATCTCGTCGATCCGATCAGGAATCGTGTCCTTTGCGAGGTGGAACAGATGGGCGTGCAACTCCAAGTTTTGCTGCACCGTCAGCTCCGCGTAGAGCGAAAAGCTTTGCGACATGAAGCCGACTCGTTTGCGTACTTCCAGGCTGCTCGTCTCCACCGGTTGCCCGAACAGCCTGGCCTCGCCTTCGCTGGCGGGCAACAGGCCGGTGAGCATTTTCATCGTGGTCGTTTTGCCGCAGCCATTGGAGCCTAGAAATCCGAATATCTCCCCGCGCACGATCCGAAAGCTGACATGGTCGACGGCGGTGAAGGTCCCGAATCGGCGGGTCAGATCGTGCGCCTCGATGGCCGGGGCTCCGTCCTGGGTGCGTGGAGGAGGGATGGACAGGGGTCGATGGGCTTTGCGTTTACTTTCCGGCAGCAGCGAGATGAAGGCTTGCTCCAGGGTCTCGGCCCCGGTCTGGGTTTTGAGTTCTTGCGGAGTCCCGGTGGCAAGGATTCGACCGGCATCCATCGCGACGAGCCAATCGAAACGTTCGGCCTCTTCCATGTAGGCCGTGGCAACCAACACGCTCATGTGGGCTTGGCGTTCGCGGAAACGTCCGACCAGTTCCCAGAATTGACGCCTCGATAGCGGATCGACTCCCGTGGTGGGTTCATCGAGAATCAGCAGATCCGGATCGTGAATCAACGAGCAACAGAGGCCGAGCTTTTGCTTCATGCCCCCGGACAGTTTGCCGGCAGGCCGATCGGGAAACGTCGCCAGCCCAGTGCTGGTCAACAGTTCCTGAATTCTCCATTCTCGCTCTTCTTGGGAATGGCCGAAGAGTCTGCCGAAAAAGTCCACATTTTCGAACACCGAGAGGGTGGGGTAGAGATTGCGGCCAAGCCCTTGCGGCATATAGGCGACCCGCGGGCACACTGTCGTGCGATGAGCGAGATCCCGCATATCCCCGCCGAGCACCTGGACCGTTCCAGTCTGGATGATCCGCACACCGGACAGGAGACCGAGCAGCGTTGATTTGCCGACGCCGTCCGGACCGATAAACCCGATGGAACATCCCGACGGAAGTTCCAGGGACACGGCCTCCAGGGCTGCGGTCTCTCCATAGTGATGCGTCACCTCGTCGAGACGGGCGACGATGTCACCCCGTGTCATGGCGCTCGCTTGGCCAAGAGGTGATCCGGCCATTCGGCTTGCGGGTCGAGACGAACATAGGCCACGCCGGGTAGACCGCTTTTCACCTGCGGCTCATGAGCCTTGAGCAGCTGCGGATCAATCTGAACCTTGACGCGAAACATCAATTTTTCCCGTTCATTTCTCGTTTCGACTTCTTTCGGCGTGAACTGGGCTTCGGCCGCCACAAACCGCACATGGGCGGGGATGGCATAGTCGGGCACCGCATCCAAGACGATACGGGCATCGGCCCCGATGGCAATACGTCCCGCCACGGTTTCTGAAAGAAAGATCGTCATGTACACATCAGTCAAATCGAGCAGGGTCAGGACCTTTCCCCCCGCCGGCAATACTTCGCTCGGTTCCGCCAGACGATAGAGGATGCGACCTCCGAGCGGCGATCGGAGCACACTTTCATCGACGTCGGCTTTGAGGCGCTGGGTTTCGGCGATCGCCGCCTGGATGGATGCCTCGGCTTGGGCACGTTGAGCCTCCGCTTGGGCGCGCGAAGCCGTGGCCGTGCGCATCGAGGTTTGCGCGCGATCCAGCTCTTTCAACGGAAGGTTGGCGTTGGCATAGAGGGTCCTGGCGCGGCTGAGATCGCGATCGGCTAACAGTTCTTCGCTGCGACGCTGGGCAATCAAGGCCTCCGCACTCAGTCGTTGTTTCTTCGCCATCTCGACCTGGGCCTGTGCCTGCCGGAGTTGCGCGGTCAAGGATGTCGTGTCCATGCGCACCAGGACCTGACCGGCCTCGACGAGATCGCCCTCTTTCACGAGGACCTCGGCGATGCGGCCGGAAAACTTGGTCGCCACATCGATTGCTTGGGCCTCCAGTCGTCCATTGCCGGACACCACGGTGACCGGCGGGGTGGGCTGGGCATACCACCACCATCCGGCACCTCCCGCGACAAGGACGGCCAGTAAGCCGCCCGCGATGAACCAGGACTTCCTCTCCTGCTGTGCCACTCACGTCCTCCTCTCCACACTGGGGCGGTCTGCCCACATCATCGATCATCGACTTACGGACCGTTTCACGCTCATTGCTGGGGTCTGCCGGTCACTCCTATTCCCGCTCGTTGAAAGGAGGTCTGCAGTCGCTCGAACCATGCGGCGCGCTGGTCCGGATCGATAAACACATCGAATTGCCCGATCGCCCGCTGGATCCCCATCAGGTCGATGAGAAAATCGTACACGGCGTTGGCCGAGGTTTCGCTGGCGGTGACGGCGGCATTCTGTGAATTGAGGAGACGAATGATGTCCACGGCGCCTCTCCCATATTGGTCCCGCACCAGGTCCAACGTTTTTTGGGCGGCACTGGCCGCGTCGCGAGAGAGTGAGATACTGGGAAACGACGCGGTCGTTCCCAAGAGCGCCGACCGGATCCGTTCCTCGACACGACCCAGGGTGGCCTCGCGTGTCAGACGCAGTTCGCGCCATTGTTCGTTCGCCTTGAGCCACGTGGCATCTTTCGCGCCGCCTTGAAAGAGGGGGAACGAAAGACCGAGGCTGAGGACGTAAAAATTTTGATTCTGAGTCAAGCCGAGACCACTTCCACCTGCCGGGATGGTCAACCCTTCGGTGCCGCCTCCGCCCTGCGCATACTGTTGGATTGCGGCGCCCTGCATGGTGATCTCGGGCATCCAGTAGGCTCGTTGCGCATTTAAGACCGTGCGCTCCTGCCCTGCAATCTGCGCGTCGAGCTGATGGAGTTCGGGCGCGGCTTTGATGCCTTCCTGAACTTGAAAGTCACGAAAGACCCGGAAGCTTTTCGGGTTGTCGATAAACGAAAAAAGGTCATGCCGATTTCCCAAGAGAAAGGGATCGTCGAGACCTGCTTCAATGGCTTGGAACGGCTCCTCCAGCGGACGATGGAGCAGCCGGTTGAGAGCGATTCCGGCCTGTTTCAATTCTGCCTGGGCTCCCAGGACACGTTTGCGTCCGTTCGCCACCTCGCTTTGCCAGCGATAGACTTCGTCCCGCGCCGCATACCCGATGGATTCGCGAACTCTGGCCAATTCCAAATTAGAACGGGTCAGGCCGAGGTTATCCCGTTGAATGCGCAGGACCGTCTTGGCCTTCAAGAGCGAGAGGTAGCCGGTGGCGGCTTCTTTGGCGATATCGAGCTGCAATTGCCTCCGCTCCTCTTCACGCGACAGCTGTGACTGTTTCTCGACCGTATAGTCCGACCAGGCTTTGTCGGAATAGAGCGATTGGGTCACCGAGCCGATCGCCACGGCAGTCTGCTTTGGGTCCGCTCCGGTTCCGAACGTATTGGGACCCTGTCCGGTCAGGACGCCGGAACTGCCGACCGTGACCTGAGGGAGCAGCTTGGAGCGGGACTGGGCGACCTGTCCTATCCCCGCCGCCACCTTCCGGTCTGCGGATGCGAGGTCGAGGTTGACGGACACCGCCTCGTGCATGACCGTATACAATGAGAGTTTACGGGCTACGTCCTCCCGCTCTTCGTGCAGCAGGTCGGCCTCGGCGAGGACGCCGTAGGTCGGCCATACATCGATGTCCCGCACGGTGGCCATGTTAATGGTCAACTGTTCGCCTTGCGAGAAGGTCACCGGCAGCATCCCCGCGTCGGTGCCCGACAGGATTCTTTGCGTATGCAACGCGATCGTGCGGGCCAATCGCAAGGTATCCAGATTCGGAGCAAGGGTCGCCAAGATGCCTTGTTCCACTTCAGGTCGGCCCAATCCGGAAAAACTCGGTAATCGTCTGGCGATTAGCCCATCGGCCAATCGTTTCAGCTCGCCTGGACCAAGCCGTACCAGGGGCGAGACATAGACCGCGTCTGTCCCTTTCGGCAGGGCCGCCAATGCCGGTTGGATGGTCGTCTCGACCGGCAGGAACGTCACCGCAAGATGCTGCTGCTGTTCGATACGGTCGGCCTTCTCGCGCAGTAGGGGAAACGCTTCGAGCAGCACTCGGTCCACGAGAACGGTCAGCTTGGTGAAGGGAATCATCTCTCTGAAGGCTTCGATGTTCCGCTCAAAACTTTTAAATGACGCCAGGTAGTTCAGATTGTGCCTGCCGCTGGAGCCTTTTTTTTGCGGGAGCCCCTGCAGGTCCGCATCGATGATAAAGGGCGCGATCACGGGCTTGGAGAGGGTGCGGCGATGGCTGACCTCATTGGAGGCGATGACCCCCAGGGCAATCACCAGATTCACCTGACGGTCCGACAGCAGACGGTCGACCCCTTGCCGGATTTGTTGTGGGGACCATTGGCCCTGCAGCTGCAAGGCAGCGGGAAATTCGACCTGGTACTCACCTCGCGTGAGATCCTGGATTTCCCGCGTGATCAGACCCCTGAGTTCCGGCATCAGACCGGATGGTCCATCCGCAACCGTTCCGATTCGTATGACGGATGGTGTCTGACCGCCATAGGATATCGTACTCTCCCCAATGAGAATTGACAGGAGAAGGATGGTGAAGAGCCGGAACCAGATAGGCATGAAATACCTCGTTGCGCTGGGCCCAATGGGCACATGTGCCGTCGACACTTACCGATTATCGGTGGGTCGCGCGTTGACATTCTGATCCCCGAACATGGGGACGTTGCCTGAAGAATTGATCCACGAGGGCTCGATCCAATAACGGGCAATGGATCTTTCCGTCATCCCTTCGACCAGTCCTTCCTGGGAAAACCCGACAGCGAACGAACGCGACTCCATATTTTCCGTCGACCCGAACGCCAGGCCTCCGATGATCGGAAGGTAGCGCAAGGGATTGTGCCCTCCTTCAGAGACGACATAGGCCCATGAGGTTGCCATGGCGCCTTCAGATGGACCCTGCCGCGCCGTGGGCTCTCCGAAGAAACCGTGCACGTCCTCTTGCGTCGTGATCTCAGGGTGAACCCTCTCCAACGTGAACGCGTCACCTCGATCCTTCCCGTGAACCATGGTGCAACCAGCGCCGAGCAAGACACTGATGGCCAGCACGACTGTCCACGGTCCTGCTCCCTGCCGTCTCGGCCAGCATGTATGCCGTTGGTTCATGAGCCGGCCCGTATCGCAGGACGTCTGGGTAGCCGGATCATGTCTTCCGGACATCCCCTGATGACCATCAGCATGAGCAAGAGGTAGTCGCGCACGTGCCTGGTGATCAAGAAATGTCGTCTGACATGTTCGCGGCCCTGCTCGCCCATTCTCTTGGCGGCCTTGGGATGGCTCAAGAGGTAGCGGAGACGAAAGGCGGCGCCCTCGACCGAATGGACCAGGAAACCCGTGACGCCGTGAATGATTTGGGAAGGGATTCCACCCACGGCGCCGGCGATCACCGGCTTTCCTTTCCACATCCCTTCCGTGACGGTCAATCCGAAACCCTCCCGAAGGGATTTTTGCAGAATGACCGTGGCCGCTCGCTGAAGGGCGTTGATCTCCCGATCACTATCCGGGGGCAGCGCAAGGACGAAGATATCCGGGTCTCCCTCCGCGGCTTCCTGGACCTCGGCCAGCACCTTGGCGCCTTCGGGATCGTCCGTCGCGCTCCCTCCGGCCAGCACCAACTGGCAGTCGAAGTTGGTCTTGACCAGGCGGTAGGCGGCGATGACCCCCAGAGGATCCTTGAAGCGATCGAAGCGAGAGATCTGCACGAGGAGGGGACGCTCGGGGTCGATCGTGAATCGCTCCAGCACCTTCGTGACCGATGCGTCATCCATGTCGCGGTTCTTCTCGCTCAGGGGATCGATCGAAGGCGGGATCAACACTTCGGGCATCGGCATCCGTTGCGCGAATTGCGGGACGTGGAAGACGGTCATCGCATATTTGCTCACGGCCCGGCGCAAGAATCTCCAGACATGCTCTTGCGGACGAGACAGGTCGATGTGGCAACGCCAGACGGCCCGCTTCTGGATGGCGGGAAACCAGTCGATCAGGTAGGCCGGCTGCGGATCATGCATCACGATGACATCCGCGTCCAGGGTCAATGTCGGCGCGTTCTGTTCGAGGACCTGCCGGTACACCGCCAGTTCTGACGGTGTGATCTCGATTTCATCGCCTTGCAGGGCATTGTGCATCGCCTTGGTGACGTCAAAAAATTCGGGCGTCCCCCTCAGCACCTCCCAACGGGTACGGATGCCCAAGGCCTCGGTCCAGGGAACCAGACGATGGAGCAGTTCCGCCACGCCGCCACCGCTGCGGGTGGCATTGAGGTGCTGCAGCGTCCGGCCCTGCAGGGCCTCGGCGAGAATCGTCAATTCGTTGAGGGTGCTGTCCGGCGCGATACCTCGATAGGTCTCGATCATCGTGCATTCACTCATGCGGTGTTCCCTCCCAGCCCGGCTTCAATGAGTTCCAAGACATAGGCTCGATTGTC
>CABVRW010000057.1 GCA_902500785.1 uncultured Nitrospira sp. | reverse complement strand
AAGCAGATGTGCGCGATAGTCGTTGAGCTCTGGTGTTTCCATGGTGCCGTCCCCCTCGATCGCCCCCAAAGAGAGCCAAGACGCCTCCCTTTTTCAGCGGATGTATCTGCAAATTGACCTGTGGCTTCAAGCCGCTGCTGACCTCGGCTTGCCGGCGATCTGCCACTTCCAGAAAGCAGTTGCGGCAAAACGCCAAATGCCAGACACGGTAGTCGTGGCCGTAGTCATCGTGAAATAGTTGTCCCCACTTCTGTTCGGACAGGCAGGGATAATGTTCCGGTTCGCTCTTTCGATAATGGGATTGCAAGATCGGCATCAGTCGGTCGACTTCGTGGTTCAGATGGTCGGGTCTGGTGCGTAGTTCCTGCTCCAAGACCTCGATCTCCGACACACTCAATCCGGTTTCGTTCATCGTGCGTTGCCACCCCGATTGGCGCCACCGCTCGAAATTCTTGTAGACCCGCTGGCTTTCCGCTTGCCCAAATCCCAATAGCTTGACGACATGAGCTTGGCTGAACCCATAAAAGTGATAGAACAGGGCGATCAATGCATCCCGGCTGACGACGGCGCGCGAGGCCAACCCGTCGAGGAACCGCCCGACCGGGGTCAGCAACTCCTTGTGATAACACAAGGGGTCGGGCTGACTGAACGATTTGGCGATCAGGCTATCCAAGAGAAAGAATGGGCGGCAGGGGACTTCGGTGCGACCGAAAACCACAAACCGTTCCACCAACTCATACCCCCAGCGCAGCGCCATCTTCTCATGCGTAATGTCGTCGCCCCACTGATTGGTTTCCCGGAGGAACCGCTTGGTTTGACCGGTAGCCCGATCCAGCAGTTCTGGCAGCGACTTCGCAACCAACTCGTCGAACTCTCGTTCCGTGGTTACGACATTGTTCAGTCCTGCTGAGAAGATCTGACTGTCTCGCATGGTCTTTCCATCCGATAACTTACTGGACATAGTGGCGAATTCCTCGTCAAATGACATTCGACAAGTACGCCCATAGAAGACCATATTTGTCTACGGACGGTCAATGGGGTGAGAGGTCGAAACTCTGCTCTGTCGCGGGGTGAAACAATCGTCTGGCCGGCGGTGGTGTGGTCGCCGACGACCGCTGGAAGTCCTGCTTGATTCTATGGTGCGCGAACGTACTAAGGGCGGTCGGTAGAGAGTCGTTTGGCCAGCCGTCTCGCCAGGCGCATCATGGCCGGGGAGCGGTCGGCTGGATCGAGCAGCACATTGATGACATAGGGCTGGCTTGGATCCGCTAACGCCTTGGCTAGGGTCTGGACGAATTCCCCGTGGGTGGCTACCCGGGAGCCCTGTCCGCCGCCGATCAGGTCGCAGATCCGTTCGTATCGCCACTCGTGGATGTCGTTAAAGGGGCCTTCCAAGATCTCACGCTCGGTCGAATACCCGTGGTTGTTGAGGACGATCACCACCGGAGCCTGTCGATAGCGGACCGCGGTTGAGAGTTCCGACCCGGTCATCTGAAAGGCGCCGTCTCCCACGAGGACGATCGGCCGCAGAGATGGGTCGGCGAAGCCGGCGCCGATGGCGGCGGGGACAGCAAACCCCATCGAAGTGTAGTAGGCGGGCGACAGAAATTCAAAGCGGCGGTGTACGTGGAGATCGACGGAGGCGAAGAGGGATTCGCCCACATCGGCGATGACGAGGGTCTTCTCATCCAACACCGTATCGAGATGGCGGAAGACTCCCTGGAGACTGACGGAGGCCTCCGGCGGAGGCATGGGGTCGTCAGGCTTCAGCGGCTCCGGCAGTTGGGGGGTCGGGAAGGAGGGGAGCGATGCCCCGGCCAACCCCTTGACGAAGTCTTCGAACAAAATCGAATCATAGCGATGATGCTTGATGGCCACACGATCCGCCGTGGCATGGATGGTTTGCCCGTCGGAAAACAGGGTGCTGCGCGCGTCTAGGTCTTCCACATCGGAGAGGATTGAACCGAGGATGAGCAGGCAATCGGTTTGGTTGACGAATTCTTTGACTTCGTCGCGGGCCACCAGGCCGCTATAGACGCCGACGTAGAGCGGATGGTCTTCACGAATGATCGATTTGCCGAGCAGCGTCGAGGCGATCGGCACATTCAAGCGTTCGACGAGGTGCGTCAACTCGTCGTGGAGCCCGAAGCGGCCCACCTCGGCGCCCGCCAGAATCACCGGCCGTTTGGCCGACTCCAACATCGAGCGCACTTCGGCTATGGCCTCCGTCAAGGCCGCCCGATCGGTCGGTTCGCTCAGGGTCGTCTTCTGGTGCGAGGTGTGAGCAAAGGGAACATGCACCATGTCGCGCGGAATCTCGATGTAGATCGGGCGTCGATAGCGCAGTAAGGCCGCGAAGGCGCGATCCATTTCCCGCTCGGCTGTGACCGGGTCTTCCAGGCTCACGGCCGCCACGGTCATTTTTTCAAACACCTCTCGCTGCGTGGAGAATTCGCGCACCATGTGGTGCAAATAGGGGGTGCGGGCACGCTCCGAGAGCCCGGGGGAGCCGGTCAGGAGCACGACGGGCGATCGTTCCGCATAGGCACAGGCGATGGCATTGACGGTATTGAGTCCCCCGACACAATAGGTGACGCAGAGTGCGCCGATGCCGTTGATGCGCGCGTAGGCGTCGGCGGCAAAGCCGGCGCAGTCTTCCCGTGTGGTGGCGACATGTTGGATGGGGGAGGCTTCCATCAATTTATACAATCCGAGGACATAGTCGCCAGGGATGCCGAACATATGACGGACTCCGAGCCGGTGGAGTCGATCCAAGACTGCTGTTCCGATCGTCTGTGTGGTCATGGTGCCTCGGCGTGGGGTGGACGTCGTCGATCGGCGGAGAGTCCGCCCGGCTTCCTGCAGCAAACCATAGGTGGTAGGGAAGGTCAAGCATCGGAAGGATCGTCGCAGGGCCTTTGAACTCGGTTGCTTCGTGGCATGATTTCAGGCACCCTCGTGAGCTCTTTGCGCAGGGATGTCTCTGCCGAAACGAACCCCTTACCCCGGACGTACGAACCACCATGACACAGCTTATGACCGGTGCTACTGCGAAAGTCCGTCTGACTGCCGAACGCGAGACGCCGCGCTACTATGGCCATCTCTGGGTATTCGATAGCAACGTTGCCGAGGTGCTTGGGAATCCTACCGCCGGCGATCTCGTTGATGTCTATACCCATCAAAAACGATTCTTCGGCCGTGGCATGTACAACCCCCATTCCAAGATCCGTGTCCGCATACTCACGTTTCAGGACGAACCGATCGACGACGCCTTTTTCGCGACACGCCTCCGGGCCGCGACTGCCCTGCGCCGGACTGTCGTCTCCCACAGCAATGCCTGCCGTCTCGTCCATGGCGAAAGCGACCTCCTGCCTGGCCTGGTCGTGGATCGGTTTGCCGATGTGGCGGTGATGCAGACGCTGGGGTATGGCATGGATCTGCGGAAAGATTTACTGGGGGAGCTGCTGGTGCAAGAAGCCGGCGTGCGCGCCGTCTACCTTCGGAATGATGCCAAGAGCCGGACGTTGGAAGGCCTGCCCCTGTCGAAAGGGTTCCTACGCGGAGACGGTGCGACGACCGTGAATATTCATGAGGGGAACGCCCAGTTTACGGTGGATATTGCGGAGGGACAAAAAACCGGGTGGTTCTGCGATCAGCGTGAGAATCGGTTAGCCGCGGCTGTGTTCGCCAAGGAGAACACGGTGTTGGAAGCCTTTTGTCACACGGGCGCGTTCGGCATACAGGCGGCGCTTGCCGGCGCGCAGTCGGTGGAAGGATTGGATGTGAGTGTGGGAGCCGTGACCCTGGCCCAGGCGCATGCGGAGCAAAACCAGGTGGCCGCCCGCTGTCGCTACCGCCAGGCCGATGCCTTCGAGGAGCTACGCGTACTTGATCGGACCGGTCGACGCTATGACCTGGTGATTCTCGATCCACCGGCGTTTGCCCGTAGCAAGAAGGCGGTGCCCCATGCCTTGGCCGGATACAAAGAAGTCAATTTGCGCGGACTCCGGCTCCTTCAGCCCGGGGGCGTGCTGGTCAGCTGCTCCTGTTCGCAACCGATCACGGATGAGGAGTTTTGGAAGATGCTGCAGGCCGCGGCGCGGGATGCGCACCGACAGATTCGCCTCCTCGAACCGCGTGGGCAGGGGCCGGACCATCCGGTGCTCGCCGGCATGCCGGAAACGCGGTATCTCAAATGTTTGATCGTGCAGGTGTTCTGAGGCGATGATGCGCGAGCCGGATGCGCCGACAGAGCCCATGGACGCGCCGCTCGTTCCCGCCACGGTCACGCTTCCTGAAATCACTCCAAAAGCGGTCGTGCTGTCGATTCTGTTGGCCGCCGTTTTGGCGGGAGCCAATGCCTATCTGGGTCTATTTGCCGGGATGACGGTGTCCGCGTCCATTCCAGCCGCCGTCGTGTCCATGGCGGTGCTGCGTCTGTTTAGGCAGTCGAATATTCTGGAAAACAATATCGTTCAAACCGCTGCCTCATCCGGCGAAGCGCTGGCGGCCGGTGTGATTTTTACCATCCCGGGGCTGGTCCTCATCGGGTATTGGGAGTCCTTCGACTATTGGCAAACATTCACGGTGGCGTTCGTCGGCGGGGTGCTCGGGGTGCTGTTTACCATTCCCTTGCGCCGCGCCCTGATCATCCACGCCCGGTTGCGATTTCCCGAAGGTGTCGCCACGGCGGAAGTCCTGAAGGTCGGCGCTTCGTCGGATGCCGATGCCGGAGGCAGAGTTCGCCTCTTGTTGGGCGCGGCGCTCTTGGGGGGTGGCTTCAAGTTTGCCGAAGGAGGACTGAAGTTGTGGAGCGAGTCGTTGGAAGGAGCATTCCACCTCGGCCGTTCGACCTTCTATGGGGGGCTCAACCTTTCACCCGCATTGTTGGCTGTCGGATACATCATCGGACTCAATACGGCTGTCGTCGTGTTTCTCGGCGGCGCGATCGGATGGCTGGTCTTGCTGCCGCTCTATCAGGCGATCATCGCTTCTCCGGAGGCGCTGACCGGTATGGCTGCGGCGAAGGCTACATGGAGCGGGCAAATTCGCTACATCGGGATCGGGGCCATGTTGGTGGGCGGGGTGTGGACCCTATTGCAGGTGCGCGGTCCGATTCTACAGAGCCTCCGCCAGCTCATTGGGCTATACCGCATCCATCATGAACCTCGCGCGCACTCCACTCTGCCGCGCACTGAGCGGGACGCGGGAGTGCTCTGGTTGATCGGTCTGACGATCGTCGCGCTGATTCCCATGGCCCTGCTGTATCAAAGCCTGTTGGGAGACAACCTGTGGGGTGGTGTGGGGCTGACCCTTCTCATGGCCGTGACGGCGTTCCTCTTTTCTGCCGTGGCCGGCTACATGGCCGGTCTCGTCGGCAGTTCGAGCAATCCGGTTTCCGGGGTGACGATCGCCACCATTATGCTCGCGTCCCTGCTGCTGTTGGGCATCTTGGGACAGGGAAATCCGGCCGGTCCGGCGGCGGCCTTGCTGGTGGGGGCCGTCGTCTGTTGCGCGGCTGCGATGGGCGGGGACAATCTACAGGATTTGAAAACCGGACAGGTGGTCGGTGCGACCCCTTGGAAACAGCAGGTCATGCAGGTCATCGGGGTGGCGACCGGCGCGATCGTCATTGTTCCGGTGCTGTCTCTACTGCAGGCGAAATACGGAATCGGTGAGGTCACACCCGCGTATCCCCATCCGCTCACGGCTCCGCAGGCGACACTCATGGCCAATCTTGCCACCGGGGTGTTCGGAGGGTCATTGCCCTGGCACCTGGTCGGGGTTGGAATGTTGCTGGGTGTGGCCGTGATCGGACTCGACGTTTGGCAGGCTCGACGAGGCGCTGCCCTTCGTCTCCCTGTTCTGGCCGTGGCATTGGGTATGTACCTGCCGCTCAAATTGTCCGCGACCATCATGTTCGGTGGACTACTGGCCGAGTGGGTGCGTGTCTCTCAGAGGTCTGGCCAGACGGAAGATCGAGGTCTGCTCTGTGCTGCAGGATTGGTGACGGGCGAGGCATTGGTGGGCATTTTCTTAGCCCTTCCCATCGCGCTGAGCTCTCTGTGGCCTCTGCTGTCGGGAGATCCGTTCCAATTGTTTGCCGATCCGCCATTGGGCGGGTGGCCGGGTCTCGCTGCGCTGGTTCTGGTCGGGCTGTGGCTCGTGCGCGCCGCTCAATCGGCTGCATTCGCTCAGAAGGGTTCGGGGACCGTGGATCGACGGTGATGTCCGGCGCCGGCGTGGAGGCGTCGTTAATCGCTGGGTGGTTCAAAATGCCCCGGCGGGCGTGATTGCCATGGGACTGTCGCCTGTTTGGCTTGCTTGACCAGACTTCTCAGGCTCATTTCCGCCGCGCGCAACAGCTTCGGCTCTCCGCTCTGAAGGAGTGCGGTGAGGAGCACATACAGCGATCGGTCCTGTCCGGCTGCCAGCAGGATTCTCTCCAAAACCGGGTCGGCTCCGTTCAGGCTGGTCAGCGGGGTCGGCTCATCCTCGTCGTCTTTGCACAGCAGATCGACATCGGTGGGGTGGATAAAGAGCCAGGGGAGAGGAATCTTCAGTGCGCCGGCCAACGCTTCCAACGTTGAGGCGTTGGGATCTGCCTGTTCCGATTCCATCGCTTCCAGTAAAGAGGCGGCAATTCCGGCTCGTTCTGCGAGCGCCTGCTCGGAGCATTTTTGCGAGACTCGCCAAGCGCGAATCAACGTTCCGACGTGCGACATGGAGGGATATTACTGCATCCCTTTCCGGCTCTGCAATGTCGAAGTTTGAGAGGCTATCCTAGATTGTCCTGTAACATCAATGTGTTGCAATCTATTCTCCTAGGTAGAACAAAGCCGGCAAAATCGGGTAGAATGAGCCGTTCTCATTGATGTCCCGAGCGAGGAGGATCAGCCGATGTTAGGAACCGATATTCGCGGCATTATGGCCGAAGAGGAAGAAGTCCAGCGGCGGCAGGAAGCCTTGCAGTCATTGATGTCGATGCGCGAGAGGCTCCTGCGTGAATCATTAGAGGCGCGGATCAAGCGGGCACGTGGTACAGGAGACTGGACAAACCTCTCCCCCGCCGAATGTGCCAATATTTACAAAGAGGAGCGCGTTCACCTTCGTGCTCAGCTGGAGAGATTGAAGGCCGAGCGGGATCGTACGCGAGGGAAGCTGTCCGCTCTGAAGCGAGCCAAGGTCCGAGCGCAACGTCTCCGAGCTGCAGAATCGGCTTCCGGCAAGAAACGCAAATAGGTAAATGTCGGGGAGGCTTTGCTGATTCAGTAAGGCCTCCCCGCAGTGTCGCCGACCCTGGGTAACTGTTGTCCTTCTCACCTCGCACCGTCTCCCGCAACTTTCTCTCGCATATACGAGATGTCGTCAAAACGAAGCGTACGCGTGACCGCGAGCGGGTGTTCGTGCTCGAAGGCACGAAGCCCATCCTTGAATTATTGCAGTCGGCGCCGCAGCAAGTGGTCTGCCTCGTGGTTGCCCCCAGTTTTTTGGGTCGACAACCGCAGGAAGTTAGGCAGCAGATTCTTGACAGCGGTTGTACCGTCCACAGCTGCCCGGACCACCAGCTGGCGCAATTGTCCGATGTCGAAACCTCGAACGGCGTACTGGCCATCGTTCACCAACCGACTTGGAACCAGTCTGCCGTGCTCGCTCAATCCAGAATTTTCGGTTTGTATGGGGACATGCTTCAGGACCCAACGAATATGGGGACGATCATTCGAACCGCGGCGGGACTCAATGTAAGCGCATTGTGGCTGGCACCCCACTCAGTCGATGTGTTCAATCCGAAGGTCGTGCGGGCGACCGCCGGTACCCTCTTTCAGCTGCCCATCTTTCCTCACACCAGTCTCGAGGAATTGCTGAATCTGGATTGCGTGATCCTGGCAGCCGATGCCGGAACCAGCGAGGGAAGCGTGCCCATCCGAACGATTCAGCGCATTCCCGCGCGCACGATGCTCGCCATCGGCAGCGAAAGTCGTGGTCTGTCTGAGGCGACTCTCAAGGCGGCGAAAATCCGCTTTACTATTCCATTGAAACCGGGTGTCGAATCCCTGAATGCCGCGGCGGCCACCGCCATCGCACTCTTCTATGTTTCAGGATTGCTTGTAGAGAACGGGGAAGTCTGAGCTCGAACTCCTGAGACCAATCTACATCGAGGTAGTTCCCCCTCGCTCTTGTGCCCACCGCCTCCTTCCTTTTTCTCTCCCATTTCCTTTACGATGCCGTTGGCTATGTTCTTGTAATGTGATGTGAGGACGGATGAAGGCGAAGACGTCGTTTCACTGCCAGGCGTGCGGCCATCAGGCGCCGCGTTGGCTCGGGCGATGCCCCGATTGCGGAGGCTGGAACACGCTCAAGGAAGAGCGCCTGCCGGCCGCTCCAAAAGGCCGCCAGGGCATGCCCAAAACAGCTATGGCCGTGGCGACACCGATCTCCGACATCGAAATCGTGGGAGAACATAGGCACAGCACGGGGATGGGTGAGTTCGACCGTGTGTTAGGCGGCGGCGTAGTGCCCGGCTCCGTGATGTTGGTCGGCGGCGACCCCGGCATCGGCAAAACCACGCTGTTGTTGCAAGCCTTACCGCTGCTTGCGGCGCCGGGCGAACAGGTGCTGTACGTGTCCGGCGAGGAATCTCCCCGGCAGATCAAGATGCGTGGCCAGCGCCTGGGCATCGATGGCAAGCATCTGCTGATCCTAGGGGAAACCTCGCTCGAACAAATTTTGAAAGCGATCCAAGAGATCAAGCCGGCGGCCGTGGTGGTGGATTCGATTCAGACGGTCTATACCGAGCAGCTTACGTCGGCGCCGGGCAGTATCAGCCAGGTGCAGGAGGTGGCCGGGCAGCTGATGTGGTTTGCCAAGCGCAGTAACGTGCCGGTGTTCATCATCGGGCATGTGACGAAGGAAGGCGCCATTGCCGGACCACGTCTGCTGGAA
Source organism: uncultured Nitrospira sp. (assembly GCA_902500785.1). Taxonomy (GTDB): domain Bacteria; phylum Nitrospirota; class Nitrospiria; order Nitrospirales; family Nitrospiraceae; genus Nitrospira_A. The sequence goes on along the minus strand of CABVRW010000057.1, from coordinate 16,107 downwards.
CACATTGTCGATACGGTGTTGTATTTTGAAGGGGATAAGAGTCACAGTTTTCGGATTCTGCGAGCGGTGAAAAACCGATTCGGATCGACGAACGAGATCGGCGTGTTCGAGATGAAGGACGGCGGGCTGGAAGAAGTCAGCAACCCGTCCGAGTTGTTTCTCGCGGAACGGCCGCAGCGCAGCACCGGTTCCGTGGTGGTCTCCAGTCTGGAAGGGACGCGGCCGATTCTGGTCGAACTACAAGCCTTGGTCTCCGGAACCAATTACGCCATGCCGAAGCGCATGGCCAACGGCGTGGAGCCGAATCGCCTCTCCCTGCTTCTGGCCGTGATGGAGAAGCGATTGGGCATGCACCTCTCGGGTCAGGATGTGTATGTCAATGTGGTCGGCGGGATCCATATCGACGAACCGGCGATCGATTTGGGCATTGTCGCTGCGGTGACATCGAGTTTGCGTGAGAGCCCGATCGATTTTACGACGCTGGTCATGGGCGAAGTCGGGTTGGGTGGAGAGGTGCGGGCGATCAGCCAGGCCGAGTTGCGGATTCGCGAAGCCGCAAAAATGGGATTCAAACGGTGTCTCCTGCCGGAACGGAATGTCGCGAAACTGGAACCAGTCGAGGGGATTGAGTTGATCGGTATTCATGAAGTCGGAGATGCGTTGGATGCCGTATTGGCGTAAAAAAAAGGTCATAGGGTAGGGTGTCACGGATGTCTGCCTCGATCCGCATGGTCGCCGTTCTAGTGTGTCTTATGAGCCTCTCCGGCTGCGCGCTGTTCGGTTCGTCTGAGACCATTCCGCTCAAGCAGGCGACGGTTGAACAACTGATCGCGCTCCTGCAGGAACAGGCGAGAGAGGTTCAGACAATCAAGGGGCTCTTCAGCGCGAAGATCACCGCCGGGGGCATCCTGCCGATCGGACAGCGCGTGCAGGGCACTGTGTTCTATCAACGGCCCAACGCCATCCGGTTGCGAGGCTTCTCGGCGGTGGGCAGCGAGTTGTTCGAGTTCGTGCAGATCGAGGATCAATTCAAGCTCCGGTTACCGACCATGGGTCGTGAGGTGACCGGTCGCCCGTCCGAGGCGGATCGTCTCGGCCAGCTGACGCGCCCCTTCGAGCTGAGTGTTTGGGCAATGAGCGGCATCATCGGGACGCAAGCGGTGGGACCTCACGAGTCGGTGCGATTAGAGGAAGACGGCGACCAGTATCGCCTCGATGTGTGGAGTCCGCCGGACAAGAATGGCGCGGCTCCTCTCCTGATCAGGCGAATCTGGTTCGAGCGTCGTCATTTGCTGGTCGTGCAAGAAGAGCGAATGTCGCCGTCCGGTGAGGTCGACGCGACGATGCAGTTCGACGATTACCGGGCGGTGGGGTCTGCCGCGAGCGCCCAACCGGTCAATGTTCAAGCCCCTGAGAGGGACAAGCGGATCATGCGCCCCTTTAGCATTCGTATGACCGACGGGCTGGGGTCTGGCCGCTTGCAGGTGACGTTTCATGAATTGGTTCCGAATGAACCGATCAAGCCGAGCGAGCTCGGACGGGTATGAAGGCCAAGGCCGCTCGGTATCTCCTGGCGATCGAGACGGCGACGGCGTGGCAAAGCGTCGCGTTGTTGCAGGATGAGCGGGTGTTGGCCTTGGTCGAGCAGGATGCCGAAGGGTCCCACGCACGCTCGTTGATGGGCGCCATCGATCGCCTGTTGCGAGAGGCCGGACTCTCGTTGAAGGATCTGCAGGGGTTGGCGGTCTCGATTGGGCCCGGGTCGTTCACCGGTTTGCGGGTAGGGCTGGCCACCATGTTAGGCTTTCGCGCTGTTCTGGGCACACCCATTGCGCCGGTGCCGACGTTGGAAGCCATGGCGTGGAACCTGCGTGCGGTGAAGGGCCTGCTGGTGCCGGTTCTCAAGAGCCGGCACAATGAGGTGTACTGGGCCGCATACGAGTGGTTACCGGGATCTGGCGTTCGGACGCACGTGGCCGAGCAGGTCGGGCCTCCTGCTTCCGTCGCCCGGGCGCTACGGGGGGCTGAAACGTGCACGCTGTTCGGGGACGGCTGGCAAGCCTATGGGAAGGAAATCCGGGAGTCCGTTGAGACCATCGGTGGGCGAGTGCGAGAAGTCACCGCCGAGCAACAACGTTGTTCCGCCGTGAGTGTCGGTCTTGCCGGGCGTATGCGCCTGGAGGCGGGGCAGGTGGTTGAGCAGGAATTGGTCCCACGGTACGTACAGCGCACGGAAGCGGAAGTGAAGTTCGACGAACAGCAGGGGGTGTCGGCGCTCGAACGACGTCGACAACGGGTAGCGGACAAACTGGCACAAGGCCGACGACGAGTGAAGGGTACAGGAGCCGATCCGAGGGCCAAGCGCTAGCGGGTTGCGGAAGCACTCAATCGTTGATCACTATGCGGCATCAGCTCATGGGCCGTATCGGTATCAGCATAGCCTGCATCCTGCTCGGCAATGGGGTTGGGAATTGGTTCTGAAATGGCGCTAGATTCGATGATCATTGAACCGGCGACCACCGAGCTCCTCGATGACGTGTTGGCCATCGAACAGGCTTGCTTCTCTGCCCCCTGGACGCGCAAAATGTTGGCAGCCGAGTTGTCCGGCAATCAATTTGCGCACTTCCTGATCGCGAAGTGTCCCGACCCCGTATCGGGATCCCTCGTGATTGCGGGCTATTTTTGTTTTTGGATCGTGTTCGAGGAAGTGAGATTGATGAACTTGGCCGTGCTCGCGCGGTTTCGTCGGCAGGGCGTGGCGGCGCGACTGGTCGGCATGGCGTTGCGGACCGGGTTGGAGCGTGGTGCCAGTCGGGCGATGCTGGAGGTGCGGGCGTCGAATCAGGAGGCGTTGACCCTCTATCACCGGCTGGGCTTCCGTCAGACCGCCTCGCGAACGCGCTATTATGTGAATCCCGATGAGGACGCGGTGTTGATGGAAATGTCCCCGCTCCAGTTAGGTCCCTGGTGTGAGCCGCCGCAGCAGGAACCCCGGCAACCGGACAACACGACAGTCATCCACGAACGTATGTAGTCAACCAGGAGGTGCGACATGCAGACGGAGACGGCGATCACTGAGCGGTTACGGCAATCGAACACCGAATTTCGGGCGCTTGAAGAATCTCACCATCGCCTCGATGCCGAGTTAGCCGATCTCCAACGACGGCATGTGCTGACGCCGGCGGAGGAAGTGCTGAAGAAACAGTTGCAAAAAGAGAAGCTGGCCACCAAAGACAAAATAGCCGAACTCATTCGATCCTCGCGCTAGCGAGGGTCCCTGTGTCCTCCGTTCCGGTCGCCTCTCGCCGGTGTTCGAATCGAACCGGTGTGTGATCGGAACAGCGGAGGGCTGGGTCGGTGATTCAGACAGGCAATGCTCGCACCACTGGCCGCCCATATTCAGTCGCTCAAGAAGCGGCTGCTGATCATCGTGGTGACCTTGGCGGTCGCGTTCGCCACGGCGTTTGCCTACTCCTCCGAGATGGTCGCCTGGCTCAATCGCCCGTTTCCCGATCAATTGGTGTTCTACGGGCCGACGGAAGCCCTGTTTGCATCCATTAAAGTCTCGTTCCTGGCGGGCATCATCCTGAGTCTGCCTGTCGTGTTCCATCAGGTGTGGAAGTTTATCGAGCCGGCGTTGCTCCCTAAGGAGCAGCGCTGGGCGATTCCTCTCTTCCTGCTGGCCGCGGGGTTGTTCGCGCTCGGGCTGGTTTTTTGCAATCTCGTCATTCTGCCGCTCGTCATCGACTTCTTCGTCGGTTTCGGCATGGATCGCGACATTACCCCCGCTCTGGGCGTCGGGACCTATATCGACTTCAACGTCAAATTTCTTCTGATCTTCGGCTGCGCCTTTGAACTGCCCCTGGTGCTGACATTGTTGTCGCGCGTGGGCATCGTATCGGCGGCGGTGTTGGCGCACTATCGCAAACATGCCATCATGGCGGCGCTCATCATTTCGGCCATCGTGACCCCGGATGCCACGCTGTTCACCATGTTGCTGATGGCCGTCCCGCTCATGGTACTCTATGAGATCGGGATTCTCGGCGCCAAGCTATTCGGACGGCCACCGGGGCCGGCTCCCGACATGAATGTGCCGCTCGATCCTGATATGCCGGTCGGCACGGCCGGTCATCGCGTGCGGTGATCCGGCACTCACCATTGTGGAAGGATGATCAGACTATGCTGCGTCACATGCTGGTGTTGACGGCGTTTACGCTCAGTGGTCTGCAGGGGTTCGTCCATGCTGCATCTTCCCCGAGCGGGAGCGAGGGCGGCGGTGCGTTGAATTTGGAGCAGGCGCATCCGGGGCCAGAATCCGCCGCGTCTGCCGATATCGGCAATACCAGCATTCAGGCGCTGGTAGCCGTCTCCGGAGGAGCCGTCTATGCCGGCTCCTTCGGGATGGGCATTTTCCGAAGCACCGATCGGGGCGGGTCGTGGGTGACGAGCAACGAGGGGTTGACCGATCCCTTTGTGCTCTGTCTGACCTCCGGAAAAGACGGCGCGATCTACGCCGGCACCTTTCGCGGCGGCGTTTTCCGTTCTCGTGATGCGGGCAAGAGCTGGCAACCGATCAACAAGGGGCTCAAACGTTTGGAGGTCAAGGCCTTGATGATGGATGCCAAGGGGCTCTATGCCGGGACCGGCGACGGCGTCTATCTGCTCAACGCCGCGCAGGATCACTGGAAGGTCGTGACCACCGGCCTGGATGAGATTCTCGTGCATGCCCTGGCACGAACCGACGACGGCACCCTCTACGCCGGCACCTCCGGGAAGGGCGTCCATAGTTATAAGGAACGGTCCCCAGGATGGACGCGACTGCGACAGGGACTGCGTGACCATGAAGGATTAGTGGAGAATTTTATCCGTGTGTTGGCCGTGGATAAGGAGCAGGCGGTCTATGCCGGCACGTTTGACGGCGGAGTCTTCCGTAGCGCCGACGCCGGGAAGACCTGGCTGCCGATCAGCCGGGCCTTGCCGAACGATTCCATCCGCGGACTCATCACCAATGACCGCGGCGTCTACGTCGCCACTGGCCGGGGCATTTTTAAGACCGTCGACAAGGGGCGGCAATGGGTACCCTTGAACAAAGGGCTCAACAATCTGTCGGTGCAAGTGTTGATCGAAGGTGGAAAAGGGGCGTTCTATGCCGGAACCAGTTCGGGGGTCTTTCGCAGCGATGACGACGGCCTCACCTGGACGGGGGTGAGCCAAGGATTGGAAGGGGAGAGCATCGCGCCCTTCAAGTTTAACTGAGTAGGAAAGGATACGAGATGACGGCACAAGCGGGTTCACCACAGGCAACCATCACCGTAACATCGAAAAATGAACCATGGGGCGAGATCGTGCTGCGCCTATTTCCGGACGTCGCCCCGAATCACGTGAAGAACTTCGTGGATTTGGCGAAAAAGGGATTTTATAACGGCACGACCTTTCACCGGGTCATTCCCGGGTTCATGATTCAGGGCGGCGATCCCAACAGCAAGAATCCCGACCGCGCTTCGCACGGGATGGGTGGTCCCGGGCACAACGTGAAGGCCGAGTTCAACAGCAAGCCGCACAAGCGAGGCACCTTGTCCATGGCGCGCGCGAACGATCCGGACAGCGCGGGATCGCAGTTTTTTATCTGCGTCAATGACGCCAACTTTTTGGATTTGCAGTATACGGTGTTCGGTGAAGTGCAGAGCGGGCTCGAGGTGGTCGACAAGGTCGTCGGCGCCAAGCGCGATGGGCGAGATAACCCACTGGAGCGCGTTGAAATGACCGTGACCATCACCGACTAGCGTGAAGCGTTGTTCGTGAGGCGCAAGAAGACCACATCCTCGCCGACCGTGCCTGTGCGATTCTTGCGCGTCACGCTCCACGTTTCACGAGTGATCGTATTGTGCGCATTTGCCGCCGGATGCGCCATCCCGCAGGTCCCCTCGCGAACCGTCTACGAAGATCCCGTTAATTTTGTTCGGTTGGAGCTGGATGCCACTGTGCTGCCGGAATGGCCGCCGGGTCATTTTACCCACCCGGCCGAGTTGTCCCACGAGCAGATGCGGCGGTTGCTCATGGGCCTGACAGTACAGGAACACCGGGCGGCAATTCAGCGTTGGATCGGAGGGGACTCCATCCGGTTGCCGATGTTTCGTGACGACGAGATTGTGATCCTGGTGCCGCAGTTGGTCGAAGCCTTGCGGTTGGCCAGGGAGAACGAGCGGGTAACCTATTATCTGAGCCAGCCGCAAACGTCGGTCAAACGTATCATCACGTCGGGCGGGCTCTATCTCAAAGGCACGGAGCTCCATTTTATTTTGGGGAATTGGCAGACCGTGTACGGCATTCCAGCCTACGGCATGATTTACGATCGACGGTATCCGATGAACCCCATTGTCTCGAAAGGGTTCGATCTGTTTTTTGATCTCGACCAGGCTATGGTGCGTCAGCACACGAGCATCTGGGATTGGCTCCTCGCCAACTCCAAAGATGAGCTGGTGATCGATCTCGCCAGAGTCTTTCCCGGTCCGACCATTTGAGTGCCGTCCTCGGGCTCGTCGACCGACCTAGGGCTGCCTCGCACGGGTTGCCTAGTTGCCTGGTGTGCGGGGACCATCCAGCCGGATCGCTGCGTCAAGCGGAGAGGCTGTCGCGCGGCTCACGAGCAGAACGCGTCCGGTGTCGTCTCCCTGAGAAGTATAGGCCAGTGTGACTTCCGCGATCTTGTAGTCGAATCTGGTTTCTGCGAGTCTGGTTTGGGCGGCCGTGACCGCCACTTCCGATTGCGTCACCTCCACCACCGTGCCCAACCCAAGTTTGTAGCGCTGTTTCGAGAGCTGCAAGGCTTCCTGTGCCGTCTTCACCTGTTCTTCAGACAAGGTGATCTGTTGCGCGAGGGTGAGGGTGTCGAGATAGGCGTTGGTGACCTGTTGCGTCAACGCCTGTTCGATGTTGCTGGTGGCGGCGGACGCCGCTTGACGATTGGCGTTAGCTTCGACGACTTGATTCTCGATCAGAAATCCGGTGAACAACGGCATGGAGACCATGGCGCCGGCCATCCACCAGCCGCCGGTCTGTTGGTTCTGACGGGCATCGAACGGATCGAAGGTTCCGCCGCTGGCAATCGCCGACAGGGTCGGCAAGTACTGGCGCTTGGTCGCGGTCAGTCTGGCTTCGGCCGACGCAGTCTGTTCTTTCGCGCGTTTGACTTCGGGGTGCGACAGGCTTTCGTTGATCAGGCTCTCCAAGGTCTTCTGCGGACGCACATCCACGGAGATATCTTCAAGGACGTAGTCGTCGGCCCCGACGATGCCCATGGTCCGGTTCAGATCGGCAAAGCTGGATTTCAGATCGTTGCGGGTCCGCAACAGGAGCGATTGCGCATTGACCAGCTCCACATGGGCCAAGTCGAAGTCGAGCTTCGATTTCAGTTGTTGGCGATAGAGGGTTTCAATCTGGCCGGCGATGATCCCGCGTTCCCGAACGGTTTCTTCGGCGATTTGGACCAGCCGCCGTCGCTTCAGACTGTTCAGGTATGCCCGTTGCACATACAACAACACGAGCGCGCGTCGAGCGCTGACATCCTGACCCTGCGCGCGTTCGGCGAGTTTGTTCGATTCGACCAAGTTGCTGGTGTATCCGAAATCGTAGATGCGCTGGTTGGCGATCACGCCGCCGGTGAAGGTGGTTTGGTTTTCTCGGAGCAGTCCACCGCCCACCAGGAATCGTGGGTTGCTGACCCCGGCGCCGGCTACGGTATTGGCATTGGCATAGACCTGGGGGTAGTACAGTGAGCGGGCCTGTTCGGTGCGCGCTGCCGACGCCTTTAAGTTTGCCGCGCCTTCGAGCAACATCGGATGGTTGTTTACGGCAATATCGACGGCGCGCTGTATGCCGAGAAAACTGCCGTGGGGAAGCGTCATGGGCTGGTCTGTGTCGGCGGCGCGCGCGGCGGGCGCCAACAGCGTGGTCAATGCCAGGGCCGGCAGCAGCATGGTCGTCGTGCGGGGCAAGAAGCGTCTCATGGGTGATCTCCCTGTTTCTGCGAGCTCCCGGTTGAGGCGGAAGTCGACGGCGGTGGAGTGCCACCGGGAATCCGTCGTTCGAATTTCTGTTGAGACAATTTGGCGTCGGGCAGATGAAACGGCGAGGCTTGAACCGGCATGCCGTCGAGCAGTCGGCGTTTGCCCACGGCGACCACTTCTTCATCGCCCTGCAAGCCGGAAATAATTTCGATCCAGCGGCCGTCGCTGATACCGGTCTGTACCGGAATCGATGTGGCCTTGCCGTCCTTGAGGATGAAGAGAAATTTCCCCTTCGGTGTGCTGCTCACCGCCTGCGGCGGCACGACGAGGGCCTGGGGAATCTCGCGCAAGCCGAGCGTCACCTCGGCAAAGGTGCCTGGTCGGAGCGCATGATCTGCGTTGGGCAGATCGATTTCAACCAGGAGGCTTCGAGTTGCGGGATCGAGCGCCAGGGTAGAGCGGGTCACCGTACCGGTAAACGTCCGCATGGGTAATTCGCTCACTTTCACGGTGGCCGAGGTCTTGCCGGGGACGATCCAGGGACTGTCGTCCTGCGGGACGTTCGCGTAAACGCGGACCGTATTGAGGTTCATGATCGTAAAGAGGGGAAACGCGCTGGTCGCGGAGGAGGTGGCGATCTGAATCAGCGAACCGGGATCGGCAAACCGTGCGGTCACGATACCATCGTATGGCGCGCGGACCTTGGTGTAGTCCCGCATGGCGACGCGTTGTTCCATGAGGTGTTTAGCTCCTTCATAGGCCGCTTCGGCCACGTCCACGTCCTGCTTGGCAATCACGTCCGGCGATTCCTTCCACACCTTGGCGAGTCGTTCATACGTCAGCTTCTTGATTTTGAAGTCCGACACCGCCTGCTGGTACTGCTCCTCCACTTCCGGCGCGTCGATCACGGCGACCACCTCGTTCTTCTTCACCGCATCGCCCTTGTCCGGCCCGATCCATTTCAGATAGCCGGCCACTTTGGCGTATAACGTGGTCTGATAAAGCGGTGAGACATTGGCCGGCAGTTTGATCGTATAGATCAGGTCGCGTCGGGTCGGTTTGGTGACCTGGACATCGACCGGCGTCGAATCCATTTCCGTTGCAGGGGCGGCTGATTCCGATCGCGAGGTAGTAGCTGTTTCTGCGGGTCTCGGTGGGCCGCCCTGCTCGGTCTCGTGCCAATATAGATAGCCGCCGATCGCCAAGAGTAGAAGCACAGCTATCCCAATCCAAACCGGCCGGCGGTTGGGACGATTCACGAGAGGGGGCGGTAATACCGGTTCGGTCATTAAATTTCCTCCAAGGTCGCGCTCGGTGTCGATGACACCGACGGACGTTCCCGTCGAGTCAGGACCAGCGAGTGCATGATGGGAACGACCAAGAGGGTCATGATCGTGCTGACCGCCAACCCACCCACTACCGCGCGGGCCAAGGGCACCATGGTTTCGTTCCCTTCTCCGAAGCCGAGCGCGAGGGGCAAGAGGCCTAAGATCGTCGCCAGGGCCGTCATGAGGATCGGCCGGATGCGCCGCCGCCCGGCTTCCAGTACCGCATGTTCGGCGGTCGATCCATGGCGCACCATTCGATTGGCGAAATCGACGAGCAGAATGCTGTTCGACACCACGATGCCCATCATCATGAGCGTGCCGATCATCGACTCCACATTGACCGAGGTATTCGTGAGATGGAGGGTCAACACCGTGCCGATCCATCCGAGCGGGACCGCCACGAGGATGATGAGGGGATCGACGAACGAGCGGAACAACGCCACCATCACCAGGTAAATCAGCACGACGGCGAGGGGCAGGGCCAGCGCGAAGTTCTGGATGGCGCCGCGCATGTTGGCCACCTCGCCGCGCAGCTGTACGGTGACGTCTTTCGGCAGCGTGATGCCGGCCAGCGCATGCTCGATGTCTTTCGCCACGCGGCCGAGATCGTTCCCGACCGGCGTCACCAGCACGTTGATCAATCGCGCCAAGTCATAATGGTCGACCGAATCCGGGCCGGTCTTGAACTTCAGTGATGCCACATCGCGCAGCATGACCGGCGGTCCGCGCCGGTCGTCTCCTGCCGCATAGTATCCGCTGGTCATGTCCATCTGCCGTCCGGCGAACGGCGTATTCTGCAGCGCGAGCGTGGAGCCTTGCATGCCTCCGCCCGTGAGGCTGGAGGTCGGCAGCAGGGGCGTGCGGGCGCCGATGATCGGGATGTTCAGCAGGTCCTCAGTCGTGGTAAGTGATTGCTCCGGGTATTGCGCCAACAAGAAGTACCCGTTGGCGGTTTTGGGATCCAGCCAGTAGTTGGGAGAGAGGGCCAAGTTCGAGCTGATGCCGGTGATCACGTCCACGACCACCCGGTTTTGATTGATGCCATAGTAGGCGGCTTTGGTTCGATCCACATCGATATGCAGCTCGGGATAACTCTTGCCCTGTTTGATCCGCACATCGACCGTATTGGGGACCTGCGCAATCCGTTGCTGAATCTGCTCCGCGACCGGCCTGATGACGTCGAGGTTCGGGCCCTTGACCTGAATGTCGATCGGAGCTTTGAGCCCGAAGTTCAACACATCGCTGATGATGCCGCCGGTTTGAAAGGCGATCTCAACCCCTGGCAGCGAAGCCTTGAATTTCTTGCGGAGGTCCGTAATGTAATCTTCCGTGTGGCCCTCGTGACCGGTTACCAGATTCACGAGCACGAATGCCGTGTGGTTGCCGGTGTTCGGGGCGAAGCGGGCCGCATCGCCGAAATAGAGGCCGCTGTTCGAGATCACTTCCTCCAGGTCGGTCTTCGGGATCGTGTCGTGCACCAGCTGCTCGATCTGCCCCACGATGGCCGTCGTCTTTTCGATCCGTGATCCTTCAGGTGCCACGACGAGCATGGTGAAATTGCCCGCGTCGACCTTGGGGAAAAACTCGGTGTGAAGACGAGGAAGCAGAAAGACGCCGGTGGCGATCAAGGTGAGCGCGGCCATGCCGATCACGAGCGGTTTGAACTGCACACAGGCTTTCAGGAGCGGCTCGTAGACCCCCAGCACATATCGAAACCATCCCTCGTCGGCCGACGCCTCAGGCTCGGAAGACTTGGCATGTCCGGCTTGATAAAGCCAGGCCAGCACGACCGGGGTCACCGACATGGACACGACATAGTCGGCCAACATGGCGAAGGCCACTGTCATGGCGAGCGGCACGAAGAGATATTTGACGATGCCGGTGAAGAACATGATCGGCAGGTAGACGATGAGGATGCAGATCGTCGCGACTAGGATCGGCAGCGTCAGCTCCATCGCGCTGTCTTCGGCCGCCGAGCGCCCGTCTTTGCCCATTTCCAAATGCCGATGCAGATTCTCCTGTACGACGATGTTGTTGTCGAGAAGGGTGCCGATCACGAGGGCGAGGCCGCCGAGGGTCATCAGGTTCACGGTTTGACCGGTCAGATACAATGCCACCAGTGCGGCGGTCAGCGAGAGGGGAATGGCCAGCCCGACTACGAGCGCCGCTTTCACGCTGGCCAGGAAAATGAAAATCATGAGCCCGGCCAGTCCCGCGCCAAGGAGGCCCTCTTTCTGCAAGTTGGCGATGGCTTGGCGGATATAGAGCGATTGATCGTAGATAAACTTGATGGTCGTGTCCGCGGGGATCTCCGTGAGTTTGGAGAGTTTTGCGCGAATGCCGTCGGTGACTTCCAGCGTATTGGCGCCTTCCTGTCTGGTGATCGGAATGTAGGTGGCCTCGCGGCCGTTGACCCGCACGATCGACGTCTGGATCGCCGCGCTGTCGGCGGCGGTGCCGATGTCGCGGACCAACACCGGGGTGCCGTTCACGATTTTGATCGGGATGTCGTTGATCTTGTCGATCACATCGATGAGGCTGTTGCTGTAGACGTAATAGTCGAGGTCCCCGATCTTGATGTTGCCGGCGGGAATGATGGCGCTTTGGGAATTGAGCGCATTCACCACCTCGGAGGGAGACACGCCGCGCGCCAGCAGCCGTTGCTGGTCGAGGAATACGGTGATCTGCCGAACCTTGCCGCCCAGCGGGGGACCGAAGGAAATGCCGGGGATGGTGGCGATCTGCTGGCGCACGGTGAAGTAGGCCAGGTCGCGGATTTCTTTGGCGCCGAGCGATTCGCTGGAGATGGAGAGGTAGCCCACAGGCAAACTCGACACGCCGAACTTAAAGACCGACGGCGGGTACACGCCGGGCGGTAACAGACGGATGATGCTGTAGGCTAGGCTGGTCAACTCAGATTGCGCGGCGTCGATCCCGTAGTCCGGCTGAAAGAAGACCTTGATGTAGCTCATGCCGGACAGCGATTGGGATTCGATGTGCTCGACGTAACTCGCTTCGACGAAGCGCTGCTCCATCTTGAGCGTAATCGCGCCTTCCATCTCGCTGGGGCTCAGGCCGCGGTAGAAGGTGGTGACCAGAATCGACGGCAGCTTGATCTCGGGGAAGATGTCCACGCGCATCTTCTGATAGGACACGCCTCCCAGGATCAATGCGATCATGCAAAGGGCGAAGACGGCGTAGGGGTTCTTGAGGGCAGCGCGAGTCAGCATCGGGTGGTCATCCGTCGCGTGCAGTTGTGCTCGAGCCAGAACTTCCAGAGGTGCAAGGAGAGGCTCACGAGGTCATCGAACTGGCCGGGTTTCACTACATAGCCATTGGCCCCGGCCTGGTAGCACGCGCGTACATCCATGGCGTCGTCGGAGCTGGTGAGAATCACCACCGGGATCGGCGCAAATTGCGCATCCTGCTTGAGGCGCTTCAGTACATCCACGCCGCGTTCGCCCTGTAGCTTGAGGTCGAGCAGGATCACGGCTGGTTCATCGATATGCACATGATCTTCGAGGTATGTCACCGCCGCGCGGCCGCTGTCTGTAATTTCCAATCGGCCCTTGTACCCGGCTTGCGTGAGCGCCTGGCGAAACAGTTCACATTCGCCGGGACTGTCGTCGATGAGTAAAATGGAAGCAGGCATGGCGTACGAGTTCCGAATATCTACCAGGCAGAAAGCAGAGATTGTGCCGGGCCGATGGCTGGAGCGTTGCGATGATTGAATGATGTTCAATAACAGTGAGTTAGGAAATATAGTTCGTGGACTTAATGAGCGACGACCGAGTGATCAGGCGGTTGCGGGTGGGGAGAAATTCCAGAGGGTAGGAAAGAAATTCCAGAGACAAAAAAAAGCTGCTCATAGTGGGAATGTCCGGCCTCTTGGGGAAAAGGTCACTTACGGATTGGACGAATTTCAGAATTCTGCTGGGCATTTGTCTACCTTGCTCCAGGGAATTTCCTAGGCTGGTCGAATTATTGAAATGGTTACCATAGACCAGTAACACGAGAGTCGAAAAGTTGGACGATCTGCTTCGGTGACGTCTAGGAGGAACCGAATCATGTCTGAGGATCATTCAGTCTCGAATCCAAGTCGTGGTTGGCGTCTGATCCAAACAAGAGACTTCGGGCTGCTGTGGTGGGGACAGACCACCTCGCAGATCGGCGAAGGACTCAACAAGGTCGCGCTCCTGTGGTTTGTCTACAACCTCACTGGTTCGGTCATGAAGATGACCATGGTCGGACTGCTCCAGACCATCCCGCCGCTCGTATTCGGCCCGTTGATCGGCGTGTACTTGGATCGGTTGCCCAAGAAAGCCGTCATGGTGTGGGTGGATGTTCTTCGCGCGCTGCTCACCTTTCTCATTCCGGCTCTGTACGCCATGGATCTTCTCTCGATCGAGGGATTGTACGGCCTCATTTTTCTGACCTCGGTCGTGTCGACGGTTTTCGGTCCCGCGTTGGTCTCGGCGGTTCCATTGTTGGTCCGACCTTCAGAGCTCATGTCGGCGAATGCGCTGGTACAAGGCACCAATAACATCGGCATGTTGCTGGGTCCGGCGATCAGCGGCATTATGATCGCGCTCATCAATGCGGAGAATGTGTTGTTCGTCAACTCCGCCACGTTCCTCATTTCGGCACTGTGTCTTTTGCCGATCCGGCTTACCACACCCCACGTGAGAGCGACGGAGTCTTCTTCCTCTATCTGGGAGGAGCTCAAAGTGGGCTTTCATTTCGTATTCGGGCAGCAATCCATGGTGTTCACGTTGGTGATCATTTCATCGCTCTACAACCTCGGTGTGAGCGCATTCGTGTTTATTTTGCCGGTCTATGCCAAGGAATTTCTCCAAGTCGGGCCCATTCAATTGGGCTGGTTATGGTCTGCGCTGGGCGTCGGGATGCTGGCGGCCTCGACCTGGCTGGCATGGAAAAAACACAGTGACATTAAAGGGCGGTTGCGCATCGTCATCAGCGGCATGACGATCGGCGGCCTGGCGGTCTGCAGTTTGAGCCTGCTGGATACCCCTTTGCTCGCGGCAGGGATAGTTATCATCGTAGGAGGCAGCACGGCGGTGCTCAACCCCATCGTGTGGGCGCTGCTGCAGGAAGTGACGCCGGAGCATTTGATCGGCCGCGTGCTCACGACGTTCAGTGTGGGCTCCATGGCATCGGCGATGGCCGGGATGACGGGCTTCGGGTGGGTGGCCGATACGATCGGTCCGGCCGCGAGCCTGGTGGGGCTGGGCCTCGTGCTGTTGCTCACCGCCGCGGTGGCGGTGGCATGCGCGCGTAGAGCCTGCCCCATTCCTGTCGCACATGCGGGATGATCTCACCTATCGGGTGTACGTGCTCTCCGAAATAACGAACGCGAATGATGCATTGCCAACAAATCCCAGCGAGCGGAAGGACGATGCGTGGGACATTTCTCAGCGCCACCCATTCCTGCTGATTCCTCTCCTCCTGCAAACGTCTATACTGGCGGCATGGCACAAGCCAATCGGTGGTTGCTCACACGCGACTTTAGCCTGATATGGTGGAGCCAGGTGCTGTCCCAAGTGGCCGAGGGAATCAGCAAGCTGGCTTTGCTCTGGTTCGTGTATGCGGTGACCGGATCGCCGCTCAAGACGACCGTGATCGGACTCTTGCAGACGCTGCCGCCGATTCTGTTCGGACCGTTCATCGGCGTGATCGTCGATCATTTCCCGAAAAAAACGATTCTCATCGCCAGCGATGTCGCCAGAGGAGTCTTGATAGGACTGATACCCTGCCTGGTCTCGGTCGAAAGCTTTACCGTCGAATCGCTCTACCTCCTGACCTTCCTCTACGGCGTCGCGACGGCTGTGTTTGTGCCCACGCTGTCATCCGCCGTTCCGTTCATGGTCACTCGCCCTCAATTTACGGCGGCGAATGCGCTCCTCCAAAGTACGACGAGTCTCGGCATCATCATCGGGCCGGCTGTCAGCGGACTCGGGATTGCCTTGTCCGGTTCGCAGGACGTGCTCTGCGTGAACGCCGTGACCTATTTCGCTTCGGCCGCCTGCCTACTACCGATTAGGCTGCGAGCGACAGAGGCTGCGCAGACTGACGGCG
Source organism: uncultured Nitrospira sp. (assembly GCA_902500785.1). GTDB lineage: Bacteria > Nitrospirota > Nitrospiria > Nitrospirales > Nitrospiraceae > Nitrospira_A. Next base: position 677 of record CABVRW010000057.1, on the reverse strand, counting down.
CTGGTTGGAAACCGTTTATCCGGAACCTGCTGGAAGGCATACGGTATGCCTTTCTGACTCACCGCAACATACTGATCCTGATTCTGCTCGCGTCTGTCTACACGTTTGGTAGCGGTGCCTTCACGACACTGTTCCCGGTATACGGGCGCGATCTGCTCGGCCTCGGACCCGTCGAGGTTGGGTATCTCTGGTCCTGGCTCGGTGGGGGGTTGCTACTCTCATCACTAGGGCTGCTCAGGTTAAGTGCCTGGGACCTTGGGCGGCGGCTCTCGGTGATTACCTTTTCCTGTGTCCTCGCGGGGCTGGCCGTGTTGGGTCTGACGTGGACGCATGATTTACGGGTGGCTTCCGTCCTTGTGGCCTGTATCGGGATCGGCTTCGGCACATGGACCCCAATTGCCTGGGGCATCATTCAGGAAGTGGCGCCGTCGGGGATGGTCGGCCGGGTGATGGCGGTCTACACGGCCGTTGCCACCGCGACATCAATGCTCGGCATGAGTGCGTTCGGATGGGTGGCGGAATCGTTTGGATCCATCGCCAGTATCATCGGGATCGGCGGAGTCATGTTTATATTGGCTGGAGGTAGTGCTTGGTTTGGGCAACGGATTGGTGCCGGGAATCGCTGAAATAGCCAAGTGAAATCAGCAGGACAAGATGGGGGAAAGGCACGTTTCTAG
>CABVRW010000056.1 GCA_902500785.1 uncultured Nitrospira sp. | reverse complement strand
ACGGCGCAGATCAGCGACGCGCAGGGCACGATCGGAGCGCTGGCCAACCGCCTCCAAGTCACGCACGACGCGTTGGACACCGCCCGGTTGACCATCACCAAAGCCATCTCGGACAACCAGGATTCCGACCTTGCGACGGCGATTACCCAGCTCCGCCTCCAGGAAGTCGCAGTACAAGCCGCTAGTCAAACCTTCACCAAGATTTTTGACACCTCGTTGATCAACTATCTCCGCTAACCGACGCTCAAGTTGAGCTCCACCGAAACCGATATACCCATGTACCCGTATTCACACGCCAAGGAAGGCTTGTATGCTGGTCTTAACACGACGCCGGGGAGAGGGCGTGACCATCGGTCCCGATGTCCGCATTGTGGTGCTCGGCATCAAGGGCGGACAGGTCAGGCTGGGAATCGAAGCTCCGCCACACGTGCAAGTTCATCGAGATGAAGTGCATGCGAGAATTCAGGACGAAAATAAAAGCGCCGCGGGGCCTGGAGTCATTCCGCTGGAAGCCTTTCGCCAACTATCGAACAAAACCGGACGTCGCGGAGGCTGAGGGAACGTCATGAAGTGTCAGTCGAGTAGGTTTGGGACGTTTGACGTGAACGAAGACACGCTCCTGGTATTTCCTTCCGGCATCCTGGGTTTTCCGGAGTGGAGCAAGTACGTGGTTCTCGATCACGATACCGATGCTCCGTTCAAGTGGCTGCAGTGCGTTGAGGAACCGCAACTGGCATTCGTGATTCTTGACCCGGCCTTCTTCAAGCCCGACTATGACATCGCGATCACGTCGGATGCGCTGATCGAGATTCAGAAGCAGGACGGCGACGAGCTGTCCGTCGTCGCCATCTTAACCATTCCCTCGGACGATCCCAGTGCCGTGACGGCCAATCTGCGTGGGCCGCTGGTCATGAATCATCGGAACCGGCTCTGCAAACAATTGGTCCTGACGGAGGACTGGCCGACTCGCTATCCGCTCTTCTCCGCCGCCGTCACACACACTCCTCCGTCGGCCTCCTCGCTTCAGACTTCGGCCCGTTGAACGACGGGTTATCTCCCGACATTCATGCGCATCCACTGGACCGATCGGTGACGCCTCAGATCGGCTGCTGATCAACCTCAATGAAGCGGGCGCCGCGGTCACTCTCTATACTCAGCCGGATGTGGACGATGTGGCTGCGAGGCACCTCTCGCGCAATGGACCACGCAGGAACAGCGTTCCGTCACAGCCTAGGAGGGCGGTCGAGCGGGGTCGGATGGATTGATTTGGCGTGTCAACACGCCGACTAGTTGCTGGATGGCTCGTTCGAGTTGCGCGAGCAGGGCAGGGGCTTCCGTCAGCGTGCCGAGACGGCCGTTGGCTTCCAACTGGCTAGCCAGGAGCACCACATCCGGAGCGCAGAGATTCCCCGCCGTGCCTTTGAGGCTATGGGCCGCTCGTTCAAGTGCGTCGCCATCATTGTGCTTGATGGCGGCTTCGATCTCCTGAACCATGATCCGTTGGCGTTCCAAGAACAGACGCAGCAATTGGTCGAACAGTTCCACATCGCCGCCGATATTGGCCAACATGGTGGTCGCGTTAAAGATGCCAGCATCGGCCTTGCTCATTTCATGGGGAGGCGCCGGAGCCGGGAGCGCATCGGGAGCCACGGGCGGAGCCCATCGCTGCAAGATTCGTCCGAGATCGTCGGTTTTCACCGGCTTGGTGAGATAGTCATCCATGCCTGCGGCTTTGCAACGCTCGCGGTCTCCCGGCATGGCATTCGCCGTGAGGGCGATGATGGGGATGTGGGCGCGCGTCCGGGACGCATCAGGCCGCTGTTCCTGCTCGCGAATGCGTCGCGTCGCCTCATATCCGTCGAGCACGGGCATCTGACAGTCCATGACGATCGCCGCGTAGGTGTCACGTTCAAACGCCGTCAGGGCGTCCTGACCGTTGGACACGATGTCCGGCTGATAGCCGAGTCGCTCCAGCATACGAACGGCCAGCTTCTGGTTGACGACGTTGTCTTCCGCGACGAGAATGCGGGGCCGGGCACGCTGTTCCGCCAGAGTATGGCGGGTGATCAGGGTTGGGGCGACCGCCAAACCTCCATCAGGCCGGGGAACCGTGGCCGATTTTTGCAATCCAAATACGACGCGAAGACAGCTTTGGAGTTGATCATGGCGAACAGGCTTCGTTAGATACGCAGTAAATCCTGCCCTGCGCGCCCGCTCGGCATGCCCAGGCTGAATCAATGAGGTTAAGACGATCAGGCGAACCCCGGCGCCTTGTCGGTGCGCCCGGATGTCCTGCGCGAGTTGGAGACCGTCTTTGCCCGGCATCAGCATATCGAGTACCGCCGCGTCATAGGGTCGGCCTTGTGCGGCGGCCTGTTCCAGCATCTGCATGGCTTCGTCGGCATTACGCGCCTGATCATCCCGCATGCCCCAACCCGAGACCAGATGATGGAGGATCGTGCGATTCGACTCATTGTCGTCGACAATCAAAATTCGACGACCGCTCAGCTCCACGGAGGGCACGATGGCCGGCGCGCAGACCGGCTGTTTTTGGAATATGGCAGTGCACCAGAATGTGGTGCCCTGACCCGGTCGGCTGCGAAGTCCGACTTCGCCGCCCATCAGTTCCACCAATTGTTTGGAGATCGCGAGACCAAGTCCGGTCCCGCCGTACTTGCGGGTGGTGGAACTATCGGCTTGGGCAAAGGCCTGAAACAATCGCGCTTGGACCTCTTCGCTGATTCCAATGCCCGAGTCCGTGATTTCAAACTTGATGGTCACACCGGACGGGGAATCGCGCTCCAGAAATGCTTGCAAGGTGACTTCGCCGCGCTCGGTAAATTTGATGGCATTGCCCACGAAATTGGTCAGCACCTGCCGTAGTCGTCCAGGGTCCCCGCGCAAGGCGTTCGGGACGGCGGCATGCACCAAGCCTGTAATCTCCAAGCCTTTTCGCTGCGCTCGCTCCGCGAACTGAGACAGCACATCTTCGACGGTCGTGCGCAGGTGAAAATCCAGGCTCTCCAGTTCCAGTTTGCCCGCTTCAATCTTGCTGCACTCGAGCACATCGTTGATCAAGGACAGTTGCGCTTCCCCGCATTGCTGGATGGTGTGGGTAAAGGAGCGCTGCTCTTCGGTCAACGGTGTATCCAACAACAGGCTTGCCATGCCGATCACGCCGTTCATCGGCGTGCGCAATTCATGCGTGATCATGGCCAGAAACGCCGATTTCGCCCGCGCCGCTGCTTGAGCCTGCTGGAGTGCTTGGTCCAGTTGGCGGTTGCTTTCACGGAGGCGATCGGCGGTGTCGTTCAGCGCCCGGTGGGTCGCATGCACTTCTCCGAGGTCGATGGCATAGGCACGCACGAGCCTGTGACCGGGCACAGGGCAGAGGGTCCAGCTAAAACACGCATCGCCCCGCACGACTTCCTGCGAAGTCACCGGGCGTCCTTCCAGCACACAGGTAGCCACGAGAGCGGGGAGGTTGTCCGGAAGAATATCCGGCTTGCCGGCGAGGTCGTATCCGAATCGACAGAGCACGTCAGCCATCGCCGGATTCACATAGACGAGATTTCCATGTCGGTCGATTTCGACGATCGGATAGGGACTCTCTTCGGCCACTTCGGCAAGTCGGTTACGGTCCTTTTCCAGTTCGATTTCACGCGAGATATCACGCAGCGTCAGCAGCGTGGCGACCGAGGGAATTCCGGAGAGGCGGAGCTGCTGCCATTCGACGACGGTGGAGTCGACTGCCTCGCTCTCATCGTTCGTCGCCGTCCGGTCGGTCGGCGAGGGTGGCCCACCCGACCAGGTCCAGATACCGGTGGCGCGAAGCGAGTCGCTCAGATCGACAGGCCGACCGGTCAGGTCCGACAGCGCGGTTCCGACGCAGTCCGCCGAGGATCGACGGAGAAGGCGCGCAGCGGTGCGATTGGCGAAGACAATTGTCTGATCGGCCGCCAAGAGCAAGAGGCCCAGCGGCACAGCATCCCACAGCAACGTGGAGACCTCCGATGGCACCGCGAGGCCCACGGCATTCTGAGGCGGTTTCGCACGTGGTGGCTGAGGATGGTTCATTGCGGAAGATTGCCGACCGCGGTTTCAAGATATTCTGAAAGGTTCACCTGTTCCTGAGTCGGATCCAACGCGCGGAGAATCGTGCGTGTCGGCTGGTCCGGCGTTTGATTCTGAAGGTCGAGGTCCGTCGACTCCTTCTGAGGCTCCCCACCAGGCCCCCTGATGATCCGAATACGTGGTCGTAGTCGGTCTTCGTGATTCAGTCCCACGACGACGGCACATTCATTCGTATTGAGTTTAATGAGGCTTCCGAGCGGGTAGACGCCCAAGGCTTTGATGGCGATTTCGACCAGTGTTTTGTCATACCGACCTTTCGCTCCCAGAACGAAGAGTTGCCGAATTGCATCGTGCGGTAGCAGGGGGGGACGACCGTGCCCCGCGCTGACCAGGTCGTCATACGTGTCGGCCAGTCCCACCAGTTGCGCCAACGGGGAGAGCGCGTCATGCTTCACGTGATTGGGAAACCCGCTGCCGTCCTGGAATTCATGATGTTGCGTGATGATGCGGAAGACCGCGTCGGGGATCGAATCGACTTGAGTCAGCACCGTTACTCCCAACTGCGGGTGTTTTTGCATGAGCGTCTGTTCCTGATCGGTCAGGGGAGTCGATTTTCGATAAAGGTTGCGCGGGAGCCGAACATAACCGATGTCATGGAGGAGCGCCCCCACCCCGAGCGCCTCCCGATCGGCTTCCTTGCAGCCGTTTTCCACCGCAAAGATGAGCGTCAACACGCAGACATCCATGCCGTGGGAGGCGAGGGTCCCGTCAAATCGTCGCATTTTATCCAAGCAGAACTGGAGGAGCATCGATTCCGGTTGTGCCACGATCCGCTCCAGGAGGTTGCTTACGATCGGCTTGAGTGCCGCCATCTTTGGTGGATGTCCCGCTTCTAGGTCACTGAACACATGTTCCATGGCGGTCATGGCTTCTCGATAGGTCGCCTCAGCCAAGGCCGCGTGTGAACGCTGATCGTGTTGTTGGGGGGCGACCTGGTTGGTGCCGTCAGGCGGAGGTTCAACTGGGGGCGGCTCGGTGCTCGGTTCCGGCGCGGTTGGGGCACCCACGTCCAGCCCTCGCTCGATATCGATGGTGACGATCTGGATGCCATGCCGTTTGAGTTGCACGATATCGTCGAGATTTGTCACCAACCACTTATGCAGGAGAAATGGAGTCCGATACCAGGGCTGATCCAAACCCGCGATAAACATGCCGACGGTGAGTTGATCGATGGAAATGCGTTTTGTCGAAGCCATATGAGGGCTGTACCTACTCTTTAGGACGAATGGTAATACGCGTGGCCATTCCGATGCTGTGTCTTTGCCGTAAGGTTTATATCGGTTGATGGTGAGCTGGCCTTTACCCGTGGCGGCCAGGCTGATGCAGGAGTTCCTTCAGGTTTTCCAGAGTTCTACCGATAGGGCTGATTGGGGCATGTGTCTGTGTTCGAAGGCATCGGGAGAAGGCGTATGAGTGAACCGGTCGTCCATCGTCATCCATCGTCGTTCCTCTCGGTTGGCCTCTCCCTCCAGCTCAGTTTGCCGCACGACGAGTCGCGGGCGCAGTACGGTTCCACCGTCCTGGGGTGGAAGCACAGAAGTTGGATCGTCTGTGAATGGCCGTTTCATTTGGGGGAACCGATTCCCTGCGGGGCAGGGACGGTCTGTCTGTTGCGGTACATCTACGAAGGGAAAATGATCGGCTACCGCGCCGAGATCCTGAACACTCAGATGCAGCCCTTCCCGTTTCTCCTCTTGGCGTTTCCCCCGACCGTAGAGGAGGTGCCTCTCCGCAAGCATGGGCGAGTGTCGGCGCAAGAACCAATTGTGCTTTCCCGGGTGCAGGAAGACCCACCCAATCCACGATCCGAACCACCAGCGCGCATCGGCGGGCTCTTAATGGACTTGAGCGCGTCCGGCTGCGGCGTGCTCCTCCAACGTCCCGTTCAGGACTTTTTTCCTGGGATGGTTATGCGAGTTGAGTTCGAAATCATCGGCACCGGTCATGTCAACAATCTGACGGCGGTGATTCGAAACGTGACAATGCAGGCCGACGGGACGCAACTCGGCCTGGAATTCCGGTTCGACGGCAAAGAAACGATCGAGTATCGCGGGTGGGGCGGATCGGTTCGGAAAGCGCTCGAATCCTTCGTTCTTCAGAAACATTTCTTCGAGTCCGCCTAGACTGCAGCGGTTGCCGATGACTGGGAACTTTTTGCCCGGTCGCGCGCAGAACCCCATTCGCAGCACTAAGAAATCCAGCGGTTTCAGTTCATCATGCTGTACACGTCAGTGGCATACATCTTGATGGGTATCCCTGTGCGACTCCTCGTCTTGTGAGGAACGCAGGCCACTATCAGGAGCAGAGGGACGACCATGACGCTGCATGCACAGAGTGCCAAGCTGAATCCTCGATGGTGCCTTGCGCAGGATACGATCGACCGGCAAGACATCGACCATTTGATCGACTGGCTTCGGACGTATCCTCGCCTCACCAAAGGGGCGGTGACTCTCGACTTCGAGCGGCAATGGTCGGAATGGTTGGGTCGTCCCTATTCGGTGCATTGCAACTCCGGCTCGTCGGCGAATCTCCTCATGTATTACGCATTGCTCCGCTCGGGCAAATTGCGCAATACGAAGGTGATTGTCCCCAGTGTCGGGTGGGTGACATCCCTCGCACCGGCGATCCAATTCGGCTTTACTCCCATCATCTGCGAAGCGGACCCGGACACCTTCGGTCTCGACCTCAATCATCTCGAAGAGCTCTTAAAACGCCACGACGCGCACACGGTATTGCTTGTCCAGGTGCTCGGGGTGCCGCATCGCATGCAAGAGATGCAGACCCTAAAAGATCGCTACGGGTTCTATCTGCTCGAGGATGCCTGCGCCGCAATCGGAGCGGAGTATGGCGGCCAGAAGATCGGCACATTCGGCGACATGGCCAGCTTCTCCTTCTACTTCGGTCACCAGATGTCCACTATTGAAGGCGGCATGGTATCGACCGGCGACAAACGCTTTGCGGACCTGCTCTTGATGCTGCGCAGCCACGGCTGGAGCAAGGATCTGGATCCGGCCGGCCATCAGGAGTTGGTTACGCAGTACCAGATCGATGATTTTCATTCACCGTTTGTATTTTACGAGCCGGGTTTCAATCTGCGTTCGACCGATTTGAATGCGTTTATCGGTATCGAACAACTCCACAAGCTGGATTGGATGACCGGAAGACGGCAGGCCAACCACGAACGGTATCTGCAGCAACTCGGAAGCCGCTTCTATACTCAGCGCCCACCCCAGGGCAGCAAGGTCGCCAGCATTTCATTCGGCTTGCTGGCCGATTCACCGGAACAACGTCGTCGCATCGTCAAGGCACTGGTCGCGGAAGGCGTCGAAACGAGAATTTTCTCCGCCGGCAATCTAGGGCTCCATCCGTTCTGGATGAACCGGTACGGGAAGGCCAGCTTTCCCGTGGCGGATCGCGTGCATCATTGCGGCTTCTTCCTGCCCAATCACGCCTCGATGAACGAACAGGATGTCGCCCACATTGCGCGCCTCGTCTTGGAGGCCGCATGACCGGAGCCACGTCATTGACCGACACGTCATTCATAGGGGAGCTCGATCGACCATGACGACAGCCTCAACCCATGTGCTCGTGACCGGCGGAGCCGGCTATCTCGGCTCCGTCCTCAGCCGGTGTTTGCTGGACCTGGGCTATACGGTCACCGTCCTCGATAATTTCCTCTATCGTCAAAACAGTTTGATGGACTGTTGCGGCGAAGAAGGATTTCACGTGGTACGGGGGGATTGCCGCGATGAACGTCTGCTGACCGAGTTGCTGCGACCTGCGGACATTATTATTCCGCTTGCCGCCCTGGTCGGGGCACCCCTCTGCGACCGGGACCGCATCGGAGCGTACACGGTGAATTTTGAAGCCGTACAACTCTTGTGCAAACTCTCTTCTCCACGGCAGCGGATCATTTTTCCCGTCACCAACAGCGGCTATGGGATCGGCCAACCGGGAGTGCCGTGCACGGAAGAATCGCCGCTTCGGCCCATCAGTCTCTATGGTGAGACCAAAGTGAAGGCCGAGCGGGTGGTGCTGGATCGGGGGAACGCCATCACCCTGCGGCTGGCCACGGTATTCGGCGTGTCGCCCAGAATGCGGATGGATTTACTGGTCAATGATTTTGTCTGGCGTGCCGTGCAGGATCGCGCAGTGGTCGTGTTCGAAGGACACTGTAAGCGCAACTACATCCACATTCGTGATGTCGTGCGGACCTTCCTGCATGCCATGGATCACTTCGAGCAGATGAAAGATCGTCCGTACAACGTGGGGCTGGATGACGCGAACCTGTCGAAACTAGAACTTTGTCGGGAGATTCAACGCTTGATTCCACATTTCGTGTCCTTCGAAGCGCCGATCGGGGAAGACCCGGACAAGCGGGACTATATCGTGTCGAACCAGCGCCTGCTGGCGACGGGGTTTAAGCCGGAGTGGTCGCTGGAACGGGGCATTCGCGAATTGATCAAGTGTTACACGATCGTCAAAGCCGGTCAGTATGCGAATGTCTGAATCGAGTCCAGGCCGGCGAGAGGAGTAGCGATGATTATCAGCCGAACACCCTTTCGGATGTCCTTCTTCGGTGGCGGTACCGACTATCCCGTGTGGTTTCGAGAGCATGGTGGAGCGGTACTCGCCACGACCATCGATAAATATTGCTACATCAGCTGCCGCCGCCTACCGCCGTTTTTCGAACACCGATCCCGCATTGCCTATTCACGCATTGAACTGGTGAAGAACCATGACGAGATCGAACATCCCGCCGTTCGCGGCGTGCTGAAGTACCTCAATATCAACGACGGCCTGGAGATTCATCACGACGGAGACCTACCTGCTCGAACAGGGTTGGGGTCAAGCTCGTCGTTCACTGTGGGCTTGCTCCATACCGTATACGCACTGCAGCACATTATGCCCAGCAAAGCGCAGTTGGCCCAGGCCGCCATTCATGTCGAACAGGATGTGCTCGGCGAAGCCGTCGGCTGTCAGGATCAGGTGCTGGCGGCGCATGGCAGTCTCTGCAAAGCGACGTTTTTTCAGAATGGGGAGATCGGGCACACTCCGATCATCATGCGGCCCGAACGGCTCGCCGCGTTCCAGAGCCACTTGCAACTGTATTTCACCGGGTTCTCCAGGATTGCGTCGGAGGTGGCCCGCGAGCAGATCAATCGTACACATCAACGCAAAGCCGAACTGTTTGCCATGTTGGAGATGGTGCAGGAAGGCATCGCGATTCTCACCGGCGCAGGGGACCTCGCCGAGTTCGGAACATTACTCCACGAAGCCTGGATGCTCAAACGCCGATTGACGTCACGCATCACCACCCCGGCGATCGACGATATTTATACGGCGGCCCGAGCGGCCGGCGCGCTCGGCGGAAAATTGCTCGGGGCCGGAGGCGGAGGGTTCATGCTCCTGTTCGCCAGGCCGGAGGACCACGAGCGGATTCGTCTGGCTCTGCCCGGTTTGTTGCAGGTCCCGTTCAAATTTGAAGGTCACGGGTCTCACATCGTGTTTTACCAGGAAGACCATCTCATGCTCGATGATGTCTGGGTTCAACAATCGGCACAGGCGGCATCCCGACTAAAGGCCGCGTTGATCGGAAAGGCGGCATGAGCACATTCCAGGTGGCCGACTGCGATGTGGTCGTTCTGTGCGGGGGGCTCGGCACACGCCTGCAGTCCGTGGTGGCGGACCGTCCGAAACCGATGGCGGAGATTCATGGTCGTCCGTTCGTGGCCCTGCTGATCGAGCATTTCCTGCGTCATGGCGCGCGTCGATTCATTTTCAGCATCGGATATATGGGTGACGTGATCGAGGACTGGTTTCGCCGGCATCGGGGCCCTTACGAGACGTTCTTCGTCCGCGATCCTTCCCCCCTCGGCACCGGTGGAGCGGTGGCGCAGGCAATGACGCTGGTCCGCAGTAATCCGTTTCTGGTGCTGAACGGGGATTCCTTGTGTGAAATCGATCCGAATCGATTGCTGCGGTTCCATATGCGGAAACGCGCGCGCGCGACGATCGCGGTCGCTCCTGCCGACGGACGAGAGGATACGGGAGTCGTCACGCTAGGGCAGGACGATCGTGTCCTGTCGATGGTGGAAAAGCCACGGGCGCGCACAACGAACCGCCATAACGCCGGCATTTATCTGTTTGATCGGAGCGTCGAGGCGCTGTTTCCGCGGCAGCCTGCTTGGTCCTTGGAGCGTGAACTGCTTCCACGCCTGGTCACCGAACCGTTCTATGGATTCGTGACGGCCAACACCCTGTATGACATCGGTACCCCTGAGCGCTTAGCGCAATTTCGTGACATGTGGAGGGACTCGTCGGTCTATCTCCCGGCATCGCCGCTACAGGAGAAGCAAGGATCACTGTTGTAATGGCCACTCACGCATCACCGGAACCGCAGGCGACGCACCGACTGGTATTCTCGTCGCGTGGCGAACGCCTCATCGGCCAGGAAATGTTTCGAGTCATGGATCGGGCCCAAGCGCTGGAACGGCGCGGTCATCACATCTATCACCTGGAACTCGGCAATCCCCGCATGGCTCCGCCGGCAGAGATTCTCGATGCCACCATGCAGGCTCTTCATGAGAAACAACTCGGGTATGCGCCGATGGCGGGTGTGAAAGATTTGCGAGCGGCGTTGGCCGCTCGGTACGCATCGCTGACCGGGCAGGCGTTAACCGACTCCCATGTCGTCATGAGCCCAGCGAACCTCTTGATTCACCAGTTTCTCGACATCACCTGCAATCCGGGAGACCGAGTGGTGCTCTTCACGCCGGCGTTTCCCTCTTACTGGGCTGCCGCGGCACATCTTGGACTCCAGGTCTCGCCGGTGTCGCTGGCTGAGCGCGATGGGTTTCAGCTCTCTCGACAGGCCGTCGACGAGGCGTTCACGGCCCGGCCCCGGGCGATCATCGTCAACAACGCCAGCAATCCAACGGGAGCGGTCTATGCGCCGGCGACCCTTCGAGAGCTCGCCGCGCGCTGTGAGGAATCGGGGATCTGGTTATTGAGTGATGAAACCTATGCCGATCTGACGTTCGATCATTCGTTCTTCACGCTCGCGTCGGCCCAAGCCGGCCATGTCGTGGCCATGTCGTCTTTCTCCAAGGTCTTTTCCATCCCAGGCTTTCGAACCGGTTACGCCTTCGCCCATGAACAAGTGGCGGCGAAGTTGGCGCTGTCTAATTCGACGCTCTATTCCTGCCTCCCGTTGTTTACCCAACTGGGTTGTGTGGCTGGTTTACGGGTGCTGGATGTGTATGCGAACGAGATCCGCGTACGCATGGCCCAGCTGATCGCATCGTGCCACGAGCGTATCAATCGTTCCGGAGTGCTGCGTTGTCACAAGCCGGAGTCGGGGTTCTATCTGTTTGTCGACATCGCCGGTACCGGTCTCGACGACAGGACCTTTTGCCACCGGCTGCTCGACGAGCATCACACGGCGATCACACCGGGCCGCAGTTTCGGCAAGGATTATTCATCGTACATTCGCCTGGCTGCATGCGGGCAGGAAGAAGATGTTCACGAAGGCGTCTCACGCACGATCGCCTTCGCCCAAGAGCTGGGAGGTTGCCGTGTCCAAGCCGCTTGACGTGTTGCTCGTCACCCCACCCAGTCGGGTGCAGGTCTATCAAGAGTTGAGCCGAGACTTTGCCGCCATTGAACCGCCGGTGTGGTCCGGTTTGCTCGCGACCTTTTTGCGGCGGCACAGCTGTTCCGTCGCCATCCTGGACGCAGAGGCGCAGGGATTGAATCACCAACAAACCGCGGAACAGATCGCGGCGATCGCCCCCAGGCTCGCCGTCTTCGTCATTTATGGTCAGCAGCCGTCCGCCTCTACCCAATGCATGCCTGCCGGTCGGAAAGTCTGTGAGTTGCTCAATGCACTGGGCGATGTTCCCACGCTGGTCATGGGGACGCATCCTTCGGCGTTGCCCAGACGCACGCTGCTGGAAGAGCCATACACCTATGTCTGCCAAGGAGAGGGGCCTGCCACGATTCTCGGGCTGGTGATCGCGCTACGCGCGCCGCAGCATTCCCTTCGCGAGGTCCCTGGGCTCTGGCACATGGAGGAGGGCAATCCCGTCGGCAATGCTCCGGCACCATTGCTGACGGCGCTCGACCAGGAGTTGCCCGGGCAGTCCTGTGATCTCCTCGATATGACCCGGTATCGGGCGCACAACTGGCATTGCTTCGACAATTTGAATCAGCGATCCCCCTATGCGTCGCTGCAGACGAGTCTCGGCTGTCCGTTCACCTGTTCTTTCTGCTGTATCAACGCGCCCTTCGGGACGCCGATGTTCCGGACCTGGAGCCCGGATAACGTCATCGGTCAGATCGACCGGTTGGTCCGGGACTACGGGGTCACCAATATCAAAATTCCCGACGAAATGTTCGTGCTGAATCGGCGCCACGTGATCGGTATTTGCGACCGTATCATCGAGCGAGGCTATCGCCTCAACATCTGGGCCTATGCGCGCGTGGACACCGTACAGGACGAAGTGTTGGAAAAACTCGCGCGTGCGGGATTTACCTGGTTGGGTCTCGGCATCGAATCCGGCAGCCAGCATGTGCGTGACGGCGTGGAAAAGGGTCGTTTCGGTGAGGGCGACATTGTGGCCACCGTCGACAAGATCCGCTCCTACGGCATTCACGTGGCGGCCAACTATATTTTCGGCCTGCCCGACGACACGTCGGAAAGCATGCGCGCGACGTTGAATCTTGCCCTCGCCCTCAACACGGAGTGGGCCAACTTCTATTGCGCGATGGCCTATCCTGGTTCGCCGCTGTACACCCTGGCACGCCGGAAACAATGGACGCTGCCGGACGACCAGGATGGTCCCGGGTGGATCGGCTATTCGCAGCATGCCTACGAGAGCTGTCCCTTGCCGACCGACAGTCTCACGGCGACGCAGGTACTGGCCTTTCGGGATCGCGCATTTGTGGAGTATTTCACCCATCCCCGTTATGTGAGCATGCTTCAGCGGACATTCGGAGCGCCTGTCGCTGCGCATGTGGCGGATATGTGCGGGCACCAGGTGCGGCGTCGCCATCATGACCTGGCAGCCAGACCAGCGGCCTAGCAGGCTGCACTAGAACAAGGAGTGTTCATGATCAAGGTCGCGGACTTCATCATCAATACATTGGCGGAACGGGGAATCGACAAGATGTTCGTGGTGTACGGTGCCGCCAATGGTGATCTGATCGATGCCTTCACCCGAACCGCCGCCACGGAATACGTCGCCGTCATGCATGAACAGGCCGGCGGCTTCGCCGCCGAAGCCTACGCCAAGGTCAAGGGCGTCCCCGGGGTGGCCATCGCCACCAGCGGGCCCGGCGGTATGAATCTCTTGACGGCGATGGGCAATTGTTTTTATGACTCCGTGCCCTGCGTGTTTCTCACCGGCCAGATCAATTCTCGCTTTCTCCGTCCCGATCCCTCGATACGCCAGATCGGATTCCAGGAGACCGACATCGTGGCCATGGCGGCTCCGGTCACGAAATACGCGAAGATGATTCTCAAGCCGGACGACGTTCGGTATGAGTTAGAAAAGGCGTTGTGGCTCTGTCAGGAAGGACGGCCTGGACCGGTGCTGTTGGATATTCCGCTCGATGTGCAGAAGACGCTTGTCGATGCGAAGCGTCTCACCGGCTTCGAACCGCCGGCCGCCATGCGTTTCGATCTCACCGTCGTCGACGAACAGATATCACGCTTCATCGCCGAGCTGCAGCAGTCGGAACGACCCGTGATTTTGATCGGCGGGGGCGTCCGTTTGGCCGACGCGCAGGATGACGTGCGCGCCTTGGGACGGCGGTTGAACGTGCCCTGTTTTCCTACCTGGAACGCGCTGGATGTGATCAGCTCCGACTACGAGAACTACGGCGGGCGGGTAGGCACGTACGGCGGCGCGGGCCGAAACTTCGGTATTCAAAACAGCGACGTGCTGCTCTCGATCGGGAGCCGTATTTCCGGCCGCATCACCGGGGGAAATGTGCAGAGTTTTGCCCGGCAGGCCAAGAAGTATCTGGTGGAAATCGATCCAGCCATGGTGCAGCGCAAATTTCAGCAGGTGCCGTTTGATGTCAACATTCTGTGCGATGCCAAGGTGTTTACCCAGCGTCTTCTGAGCGCGCTTGATCGCCGAACCAGGCCGTTGCCGGACTACTCCCAATGGAAGGAACGGGTGATGGAATGGAAACGCCAGTACGACCCGGTCCGGCCGGAATTCTTCGCCCACGGCGAGCGCGTCCACCCCTATGCCTTCATGCGCCGCTTATCCGAAAAAATGAGCGCCACGGACATTCTTGTCGGGGACTGCGGGGGCAACATCGTCGTCAGCAACCACGCCTTCGAAACCAAATACGGACAGCGGAATCTCACGAACAACGGTAACTCGCCCATGGGTTTCTCCTTTGCCGGAGCGATGGGCGCCTGGTTTGCCGCTCCCTCCCGTCAAGTCGTCTGTACGATCGGAGACGGCGGCTTCAACATGAACCCGCAGGAACTCCAGACCTTCATCAACTACGGCGTCAAAGTCAAAACGTTCATTCTGAACAACCATATTTACGGCATTACCAAGGCCTACCAGGAGACGAATTTTCAGGGCCGCGCCGAAGCCTGCGGGCCGAAGGGATATCACCCGCCGGACTTCCTCAAAATCGTGCAGGCGTATGGCATTCAATCCGTTGCCATCGGCAATCACGCCGAGATGGACGCCAAGATCGACGAGGTCCTGGCATTCGACGGTCCGGTGGTCTGTGATGTGGACATGCATGAATTCCACACCTACGAGCCCAGAATCTTCGGGTGGAAGACGCCGATCGAGGATATGTATCCCTATCTCTCTCGTGAAGAATTCCGCGCCAACATGGTCATCGAGCCGGCCGATGGCTGGATGAACCCGGAATATCCGGACGTCGTTCGCCGGAACGATCAGTCACAGCCGTAGGGGGATCGTCATGTCGCATGGTGATGCTGAGGCAAACACAGTCACTCCGCTGGACGTTGAATACTACCAATTCTGCCGCGAGCAGATGCGTCCGTATTTTGGTCGGGTGATGTGGGCGTCTCAAGGGCTGCCGCTTCGCCATGTCGTGATGCAGGAATTGGTGCGACTGGAAGCGGCACGGCAGGGGACAGGCCCTCTTCATATTCTTGAGGTGGGATCATGGGCCGGGGGGTCGGCTGTCAGCTGGGCCGAAGCCCTGACGCGGCACCATCGAGCCCACGGCCGTGTGGTCTGCGTTGACCCGTGGAAGCCCTACTTCGATATGACGAAGCGACCGGATGAGGCGGTATACCGCGAGATGTCCGAGGCTCTGGCCAAGGATACCATCTACGACTTGTTCCTTCATAACATCACGACCGCCGGACATGCCGCTCTGGTCCTTCCCCTCAGAGGATCTGCCACAAATATGTTGCCGGCTCTGCCGCGAAACTATTTCGACCTCGTCTTCGTCGACGGCGACCATTCTTACGCGGCGGTGGCGGCCGATATCAAGGCTGCCGGAGGGCTCATCAAGGATGGGGGACTGTTGTGCGGGGATGATTTGGAACGCCAAAGTTTCGAAATCGACCGAGACTATGCACGGACACAGATCGAGTCGGATTACATTCGTGATCCGCGATCGGGCCACGAATATCATCCCGGCGTGACCTTAGCCGTGGGCGAACTTTTCGGTGAGGTCTCACAAGTGGAGGGATGCTGGGCGGTTCGGAAACGCGGCGCCGGCTGGGAGCGATGCGACATGTCGCTTGTGATCTGTTCGCCGGATCGTATCCCTGCTCACCTCACTCGCCGAAACCTAGCCGCAGATCAAGACTTTCAACGATGGCGCGAGCGACGGTGTCGATCGGCGAGTGTCGTGGTAACCAGGGAAGCGGAAGGCGGGAAGCCGATCCAGACTGCATCACTGGGTACGACGAGAACCGTCGCGGGCGCCACGCAACGCGCCTTGCTGATTCAACTGGATTTCCAAACTTGGGCGACCGCCCGCCCCTGGACCTACAGCGCGGCCTTCGGCGTACAAGAAGGTTTGATGGCCAACGGGGTCGAATGTGTGACCGTCCCGGCCATCGCCGAACATGCCTGCTCGACGCCTGCCTCATGGGTCTATCATGCCAAGCAGGCTTTGGCCGGTCAGCACTTCGATCAAGTGTGGCTATGGTTGATTCATACTCCGCTGGATCAAACCACCTTGGAATGGGTGGCCGGATTAGCTCCGGTACGGGTCGGAGTCCTCATGGAATCGCTTCGCTATGACGCGGATGACTACACCTGGGCTCCGCAATTGAAGCTTCGTCCGTCGCAATTGGAGGCGCAACTTCCGTATCTCACCCATGTGCTGGCGCCAGACGAACAGGATGCCGCCGATCTCACGGCGCGTGGCGTGGCCAACGTCCTTTGGTGGCCGTCGATGGTTCCGGAGCGATTCATTGTCCCTCCGGGCGGCGTACCGATGCAGACCCAAGCCGTCTTTCATGGAACGCCCTACGGACGCCGTCAGAATTGGGTGAGCGAACCGTCGCTGGCCGGCCGCCTTCACTGTGCCACAGCCGCACAGCCCCTCACGAGAAACCAACAATTGTTTGATCAATTGCAACAGGTCGCAGCGCAATACCTTGCGGAAGGTCATGCAGTCAATGACGCAGCCATCCGAGAGTATGCGCAATCACTACAACAGATCCGGCTCGCCGAGTTCACGGAGTGGATGGCGCAGCTCGTTCAATGGCCCGCGATCGTAAACCTGCCCAGTCTCGCCAAGTTTTACGGCGGCCGGGTCATTGAAGCGATGGCAGCGGGCCGGCCCGTTATTTCTTGGGACATTCCAGGACATCCGAAGAATCGAAGCCTGTTCGAAGCGGACAAGGACCTCCTGCTGTTCCCTCTGAATGACTCTCAAGCTCTGGCGTTGCAAATCGATCGGGTCCTACAGGATCACACATTCGCGGAGTCGCTGGCCCGACGGGCTCAGGAGAAGGTTAAGCGGTATCACACTGCCGAACGACGTCTGAGGGGGACGTTGGAGTGGATCCGCACCGGGCAAACCCCGGACTATGGATTAGCCGCACAGGCGAGCCACTCATCCACGAGACAGACTGCCACTCCAGAAGTTATATCTCGCCCCTCGGCGGTTCGCGAGCGGGTTCAGACAGTCAGCACGCTTTCTCACCCATCAGCCAAGGCACCTATGGATCAGCAGGCGTTTTATGTCGACCTGTTCGTCAACAAACCGGCCTGGTCGACACCGGAACCGAACGCAGACGAAGCGGCGCGCTGGTCCAAGATCGCGTCGTTCCTCGAACATGTCGTGCGACAGACGCGCCGACAGAATCCGGATCGCGCACTGCGCATTCTTGATGTGGGTTGTGGCCGCGGGTGGCTGACGAATCTGGCGACCGTCTACGGAACCTGCGAAGGCATCGAACCCGTCGCCGGTGTGGTTGAACATGCGCGTCGCATGTTTCCACACCTTCGCTTTGAAACAGGCACTCCCGAGACGGTACTGGCGAGACCTGATTTCACCCCGTTCGATATCGTGCTCTGCTCCGAAGTCATCGAACATGTGCCGCATCCGCACAAGCCTGGTTTCCTCAGCCAACTTGCGCGGCTCCTCACGACCGACGGGTATCTCATCCTGACAACTCCAAGAGGGGATGTGTGGGAGGACTGGAAACGGATCGCTCCACCGAATCAGCCGGTGGAAGATTGGGTGACGGAACAACAACTGGGTCAACTGTTGGCCGACGGCGGATTCGATCAGGTAGGCGTGGAACGGATTCCGATCGAAGTCCCGTCGCTCCGATATTTTCCAGCAGCTACCGCACATGATTATCGCACTAAGAACCTCATGGCAATTTACCAAGTATGGGCCTGCCGTCGCGCGTCGGCGGTGGGAACCCGGCCGATACCCTTCACGCGAACACCCATGGTATCGGTCATTGTGCCGACCCACAACCGGCCTGAACCCTTGCGCATGGCGTTGGAAAGCATTCAGTGTCAGCGTTACCAAGACTTCGAAGTGATCGTGGTGAATGACGGGACTATATCGGTCGAGCCCATCGTCGCGGAGATGAACCAGGCAGGGCGCATCACCCTGGTGAACCACGACCATAACCGAGGACTGGCGGCCTCACGGAACACCGGTCTCCGCCTCGCGAAAGGCACCTATGTCGCGTATCTCGACGACGACGACCGGCTTCTTCCGGATCACCTCGGTGCCCTCGTCGCGTTCCTCGAGCGCGGCACCCATCAGGTCGCCTATACGGATGCCTGGCGGGTGTCGGAGGAGGGTCTGGACGAGGCGCGAAAAGAGGTGGGTCGTGATCGCCCCTACTCCTCAGAGTTTGATTGTAGACGGCTGTTAGTCGAGAACTATATTCCGGTCCTTTGTCTCATGCATCGCCGATCCTGCCTTGATGAGGTGGGGATGTTCGACGAAAGTCTGTTCGTCCATGAGGACTGGGATCTCTGGATCCGACTTGCCACCATCTATCCGTTCGCGCACATCGCGCAGACCACCGCAGAGTTCACCTGGAGAACGGACGGCTCATCGATGACCAGTCATGAGCATGAGGCGTTCTGCCGGACCACCGAGATTATTTATCGGAAATACTTTCCCTACGTGGCTTCGGAGCCAAACATGCTCGAGGCGCAACGGCATCACCTCGCAGAACTGAAAGGTCGTCATACGAAACCGACGTATTCCTGCTCGATCATCATTCCCGTCTGGAACAATGCCGCCTTGACTCAACAATGTCTGACTGCCTTGGCGAACGTCACCGAACACGTATCCTACGAGGTTGTCGTCGTCGATAATGGGTCGACGGACGGCGTCCAAAACTTTCTCCAGACCTTGAGCGGCGACGTGCAGGTGATCCGCAATGAAGAGAACCTTGGGTTTGCCAAGGCGTGTAACCAGGGCGCGCAGGCGGCGCGCGGAGAGTATCTGGTCTTTCTCAACAACGACACGATTCCCTTGAAGGGATGGCTCTCGGCTCTGATCGAAGAGGTCCGCACACATGCGGACGTGGCGGTGGTCGGAAGTAAATTGCTCTACGAGGATGGCACAATTCAGCACGCCGGCGTCGCGTTCTCCCGTGAATGGTTCATGCCCTACCATATGTATCGTGGCGGCAATGCCGAGGTAGCCTGCGTGAACAAACGTCGGGAACTTCAATGTGTCACCGCCGCCTGCATGCTGGTCCGGAAAGCGGTGTTTGAACAGGTGGGAGGATTCGACGAAGGGTATCAAAACGGGTTTGAGGATGTGGATCTCTGCCTCATGATCAGGACGCAGAAGTGGAAGATCATCTATCAACCCAAGAGCGTGCTCTATCACCTGGAAAGCAAAACACCGGGACGGAAAACCCATGAGGCCGACAACAGCCGACGCCTCCGTGAGCGTTGGGGAGACTGCTGGTGGCTGGCCGATGAAGATCTTCTCCACTTTGAAGATGGATACGCGATTCATGCGCAGGTCACGGACGGGATGTTGGGTTACCGTCTTGAACTGATTGCCGATCCGACCATACATGCGCAACGGGCCCTACTGGCGGACCTTCAGCGGGCAGCCCACACACGCGATCTCGACGCGATCGCCGCCGCTTTGACACGCGTGAAGGAATGGCCTGCCGATGTATGGATTCTCCGTTGGGGGGCGCTGATCTGTCGGGGCGCAGCCCAGCCTAAACTCGCCGTTCCATTTTGGCGGCGGATCTTGGCCCTGGAAGAGGATCCCTATGCTCGCATCGGACTAGCGAAGGACGCACTGCAAACGGGCGCGTTGGACGAGGCTGACCTCCATCTGACGGCGCTGTTGACACAGGACCCTTCGCATGGAGAAGGGTGGCTCCTGCGCGGGATTGTGGCCATGCAACATCAGGCCTATCAGGAGGCAGAACAGGCGTTTGAGCGCGCCAAACTCTCCGGTGCCGATCCACGCAAGGCCTCCCTGGGAAGCGTCATGGCAGCCATGGGCGGAAACCGGGCTGAGGCAGCCTGGTCTCAATTGATGACGCTCTGCGCGAATGAGCCGGATGATGAAGAGTGCATGCACTGGATGCTTCGATGTGGAACGTCGCTCGAACGCTGGGATGCGGTCGCGTCTCGGCTCTCATCCTTTCTCGCCCGCAACCCCGGCAACGTCGCCATGCGGTTTGCCTTGGCAAGCGTGCTGTTGCGTTCAGGACGGCGTGGGGACGCGCAACGAGAATATGATCGGCTGCGTGCCCTGGCTCCGACATTCGAAGGCATGGATGAACTTGCGAAGCAACTGGCCGAACCTGCAGGACAATTGGTTCCGGACCATGCTGCCTGAGTCCAAATCGAACAACCGATCGTTGCTGATTCAGCTGGCTCGATTAGGCGATCTGGTGCAATCGCTTCCCGCAATTGAATCCCTGCAGGAGGCGGATCCGGCAAGGACGTTGGATCTCCTCTGTGCGACACCCTTGACGGCGGTTCTCGCCCAATCCCGGGCACTCGACCGTGTCATTCCCTGGGACGGCGCACAATGGCGAACCTGGGCCGATCGCTGGAGCGAGGATCCGGCCGGCACCATGGACGCAGTGCAGGCCTATGTCGCATCCCTCGGCGAGTTCGCCTACGACCGGATTTATCCTTTGAATCAACATGGGCGAAGTACCCTGATGACACATCTCTTTTCACACCCTGCCTTGCGAGCGCATCAGCAAGAATGCATCGATGAGCGTATGCGACCATGGGCGCAGTATCTCCGACAGATCGCCAAGGATCGTGGCGACAATCGCGTGCATCTCGCCGATGCCTGGTGCGGGATGTGCGGTGTCAGACCACGAGGTCGGGCGCCGTTGTTTCGCCCACCGGCCGTCGAGACTCCCGAAGACCTCGCCTCGATCGGTGAGCGTCAAGGTCTCTGGATCGCACTGGCCACCGGGGCAGGGGAGGCGGATCGTTGTGTTGCACCGGCCGTGTGGAGCCTGTGGATTCGAGAGTTTCTATCGCAAGTGGATGACGGACAAGTGGTTCTGATCGGGAGCGGACGCGAGCGCGAAACCGGGCAGGCGATCCTCCACACGATTCCCGCGCTGCTCCAAGGACGTGTATGGGACGCCACCGGTCGCACGACCATGCCTCAGTTGATGCAGGTCCTTCACAAGTGTCGCTGGGTGATCGGAGCCGACACCGGTCCGCTCCATTTAGGCACGTTGCTGGGGAGCCGCGCCATGGGATGGTATTTTTCTCGCGCCCGGGTGCATGAAACCGGGCCCTATGGAGATGGGCACTGGGTGTATCAACATGCCACGCCGTCTCAGCCGAACCACTGGCCGATCACGGAAAGTATCGCCTTGATTTGCGACGACCGGCGTCGAGTTGCGCCTGGGTGGACCCTCTGGAGGAGTCACATGGATCAGTGGGGGACGCGTTTTGATGATGGTGCCGGACAAGAGACCGCAGAGGGCGCACGCGCAACAGTCTGGCGAAGGCTCTCTCCGTCTCTGTGCGAATCGGTTGCCGCATGAATCTCTTCCACGACAACCTCGACCGACTGGCAGCACGCGATCAGGATCTGGCCGCGGAACTGAAGGCCTGTGCCGGCGGTGCACTCACGATCGAAGCGGCTCGAAACGGCGCGCCCTCGGCCCGTCGTTCCGGTCGATGGATTCACAGCGCCTATGATCCTCACCGGGAAGCGGACACCTGGGCCGACACCCATGCGCCGGCCTGCCAAAACGGTGAAACCGTCGTCGTGGCAGGAGTGGGTTTGCTCTACCATGTCGAGGCGCTTCGAAAACGGTTGGCGCCGGAAATAGCCCTCGCCGTGCTGATTCCTAACCTCAACGAATTCCATGATGCCCTCGCCGCGCGTTCACTCGGATCGTGGAGCGAACACATTCTCTGGCTTTCCGGCACGCCCGCCGATGTCGCCGAGAGGCTGACCAAGACTGGCCGACCCCTGCGCTGCCTCGCCTATACCCCGGCGACTCAGAGCGATTCGGACTTCCATGGCAGCTTCGAGCAAGCCCTGCGTCGTGGGCTTGCGCGTCAGGCGGGCGGACAGCTCACGATCGCGCTTGTGGGACCGATCTATGGGGGGTCGCTTCCGATCGCCCGCTATGTGAAACGAGCGCTGGAAACACTCGGTCACAACGTACAGTGGATCGATCACAGCCTGCATGCCGCAAGTTATGAGGTGATGGGAACGCTCAAAGATCCGCGCAATCGTCAACTGATGCAGGGCCGCATGGCCGACGTCTTGAGCCAATGGACCTTAGCCTCACTGGCGGAATCTCCGCCTGATCTTGTCCTGTCCATGGCGCAGGCTCCGTTGACGTTGCCGGTCCTGGAACATTTACGGAAGAAGAAATTTTTGACCGCGATGTGGTTCGTCGAGAACTACCGCCACCTGACCTATTGGCAACAGATGGCGCCTGGCTATGAATTTTGGTTTGTGTTTCAACAGGGAGCGTGCCTGGATGCGTTCCGCCAGGCCGGTGCGCGGCATGTCAGCTATTTGCCGATGGCGGCCGACCCCGAGCTGCATTGTTCCATGACGTTGTCGGAAGACGATCGGCGCCGGTACGGCGCAGATGTCTCGTTCGTCGGCGCGGGATATAGCAATCGCCGGCGGCTCTTTCCGGCGCTGCTACGCCAACCCTGGTCGTTCAAACTCTGGGGCAACGAGTGGGACGGAGCCGACGATCTTCGCTCCGTGCTTCAATTGGACGGGGCACGGATCGATACGGACACCTGCTTGAAGGTGTTTAACGCCACCGCGATCAATCTGAATCTGCATTCCACCACGGGTGCAGGGCTGGATCCCCTGGCCGATTTCGTCAACCCGCGGACCTTTGAACTGGCGGCCTGCGGCGCATTCCAGTTGGTCGATCATCGTTCGCAACTCTCCGAATTTTTCACCGATCAAGAGATCGTATCGTTTCGTGACTTTGCCGAGGTTCCAGCACTGGTCCAACGATGGCTGAACGATTCCGAGACTCGACAGGCCATGGCGAATGCCGCCCGCTCCCATATCTTGAGTGCCCACACATATGCGCATCGGATGCGGGATCTGTTGGGACAGATCGGATTATCTCAGCCAGATCGTATCGGGGCCCTGCTGCGAGGGGAGCGACAACAGGACGTCTTGTTGAAACGTTGCGCCGAGGAGGCCCCGTTGGAATCGCTGCTCAAGGCTTGTCCTGCCGGACAGCGTGTTGAGCTAAAAGACGTGGCCGCGAAAATTCGCCGCAAGGGTCCGACCGTCACGCTCAAGCGAGAAGAATTGATGGTGCTGATGTTGGATGAATACCGGAGCGAGACACACGACTTGTTATGAGCAAGCAAGTACTGCTCATCAATATCACGCGGATGGGTGATCTCGTACAAATGGGCACGTTGCTCCAACGGCTCCAGCACGAATGGCCCGGGGCGGCCGTCGACCTGGTCGTGGATGAACGGTTCGCTCCGGTGGCGAACCTCCTGCCTCATTTGCGCCACATCGTCGGCTACGATTTTCACCGTCTCGTCGATGAGAGCCGTGCTCAAACCAAGGATGTCGTGACGCTGTATCGCGACATGACCCGGTGGGCTGCGCCCTTGGTAGAAGCCCGGTATGACCGTGTGATCAATCTGACGTTCAACCGGCGGAGCGGCCGGCTGGCCTCCTATGTCGGCGCCAAAGAAATTCGCGGCATCGCGGCTCCCAAGGACGGAGACGTGGCGATTTACAACCCATGGATGGCCTATCTGACGGATGTGCACAATCAGCGTCGGTTCAACCATTTCAATCTCGTGGACATCTACGCCCTAGGTGGCAGCGGTCTCGGACCATTTGCGCCGTTATCGCTGAGTATTGCTCCACAGACTGCCCAATGGGCGCGCGATTTTCTCGCGCCGCACGGAGGAGAGAAGATAGCGTGGGTGGCGGTTCAAGTCGGCGCGAGCGATCCGATGAAAGCCTGGCGACCTCAATTGTTCGGTCAGACCATGGCCGCGCTGAGCCGGCAGACACAAGTCGGCTATGTCTTTATCGGCACCGATGAAGAGCGAACAGCCATTGAACTCGCCCAAACGACTTATCGACAGTGCGGCGGAACCGCGCCTCTGTGCGACGCGGTCGGACGCACCACGCTGCCTCAACTCGCCGCCGTACTGGCGCAATGCAGACTGTTACTGACCAACGACACCGGACCCATGCACCTGGCCGTGGGCGTGGGCACTCCGGTCCTTGACCTCTCAGTCGGGCATGTCGATTTTCGAGAGACCGGCCCCTATGGACCTGGGCATTGGATTATCCAGCCTGACATGGGGTGCGCGCCTTGCGGATTCGATCAGGTCTGTTTTCACCATGCCTGCAAGGATCGACTGGTGCCGGACCAGATCGCAGGGCTGTGCCTGCAGGTGCTCACTGCAGCCGATCATCCGCAGAGAACGACCGGAATCAGGATCTATCGATCTTGCGTCGATGAAGACGGGCTGGGTAGCGCGGATCTCTCTGCGGGACGGGAAGATCCCACCGTCAGCTGGTATGGCCGTTTTTGGCGGCGGTTTTGGTATGAACAATTTACCGGTCGCCCCAGTCAGGTAGCCGGCGATCCGGAACCGCCTTCGGATTGGGCCGAAGCCCTGGCATTGCTAGATCATCTGATGCCGCGCGCAAATACACTGGTGTCCAGGGCGGAAGAATTCGTCCGATTGACCGGCAGACGTCCGCTGCCGATCAGCGTCTTGCAACAGATGCAGCTCGATGAGAGCCAGGCACGTCAGGCGGTCGTGGCGCTCAGTCTGCAAGTCCCGGCGACCGCGTCCCTGGCGGTGGCGCTGGTGCGAGACACGCACAGCGACGACGGAAGTGAACTCACCGGCATGGCCCAATCCCGTCTCGCAACCTACCGACGATGGCGAGCACGGCTGCGCATAGTGGACGCCTATTTCCGGTCGTTCCAACAACCACAGGGGCTCGCTCATCCAGGAAGGTCACGGTCTCTTCCTATGAGACGTTCCGCTTAGCTCAATAGCAAGACGTCGTGCTGAACTCTTCTAAAGGAGTCTGATCATGCATATCACCCTTGATGGCGAACAATTGCAGTTGCCGAATGACACCTCCCTGATGCAAGCGCTCGGCGTTCTCAGTGACAAGGCGCACGCACAACATCGCATCGTCACGTCGTTGACCGTCGGAGGAAAGGCCGTCAGCGATCGTGATCTGGTTCCGGCGTTCTTAAATCAACGGGGACAGGATGTGGGGCTGATCGTGGCACAATCGCAATC
>CABVRW010000055.1 GCA_902500785.1 uncultured Nitrospira sp. | reverse complement strand
CTCGGCCAATTCGTGCCGGTGGTGGAGATGGAATGAAATACACGATCGAATTCAAACCAAGAGCGATCAAGGATCTTAAGGTATTGGCGCCGCGTGATCGCGGCAGGGTTTTGGCTAAAGTGGAGTCGCTGCAAATTGACTTGGTCGGTGATGTCAAGCGCCTGACCAATTTCACGCCGGAATATCGGCTGCGCGTAGGGAGCTACCGTGTACTCTTTGAGATAGAAGAGAGCAGGCTGATAATCTATCGCATTCTCCCTCGCGGAGAAGCCTATCGTTGACGATGAGGAGACTATGATGACGTTACATCCGGAGATTTTGATCAAAGACGGGAAAAAGCAATTCGCGGTGTTGCCGTATGAAGAGTTCGTGTCGCTCAAGGAACGTCTGGAGGAGATGGAAGACTTGCTGGAACTCCGCAAGGCGAAAAAAGCGGAGGGTCGGAAGCGCACGGTGCCGCTAGCACGGGTGAAGCGGCAGCTGAGTTGAGGCAGGAGGCGAGCGAGTCGCGCCGTGCAGCGGGTCCAACCGGATCAGCTAGACATCCGTTCATGAGAGACCTGCGGCAGCTTCGTCATACGCTGACTTCGATAGTGCGAAGCTTCTTGAGGCGCTTCAGATCCTCAATGCTTTCAAGATAGGTCTTGATGGCGTCTTTAATGTTCTCTAGCGCTTCTTTTTCGGTCTCACTTTGGGAGACACAGCCTTTTAAGGTCGGACAGGAGACGACACAACCTCCGGCTTCGAGGTCTGGCTCGATGACGATCGGATATTCCATGTGGGCCTCCCAGATCTTGACGATGGCGGTCATTATAACAGAACGCTTGATCCAGTCAGGCGGTGACGGTTCTTTGACAACTGAATATTTCCAGACCTCCGACCGATAGGGGTGTTATGGACACTGAATCACAGGGGCCATCCTCGGGGGGCGACATCCCGTTGCTCCCCGCGCGGATGGTCAACGAGTTTGCCTACTGCCCGCGCCTGGCCTATTTCGAATGGGTGGACGGGGAGTTCGCCGACAATGCAGAGACCACTGAGGGACGTTTCCACCACCGTCGCGTGGACCAGGCCCCGGCTCGGAAATCGCGACAGACTGAGAATGAGGAGTCGGGAGAGGCCACGATCCATCAGCGTTCCGTGTGGTTGTCTTCGGAGGGGCTCGGTGTGACGGCCAAGATCGATCTCGTCGAAGGCGAGGGGCAGGTCGTCGTTCCTGTGGACTACAAACGTGGCAAACGTCCACATACGGCGCAAGGCGCCTGGGAACCTGAGCAAGTACAGCTCTGCGTGCAAGGGCTGTTACTTCGCGAGCAGGGGTTCACCTGTGAGCGCGGGGTGCTCTATTTCGTTGGCTCCCGCGAGCGGGTGGAAGTGCCATTCGACGACGAGTTGGTTTCTCGGACGCGCGAATTTCTGGATGGTATGCGGACGATGACCCAGGCGACGATCGCGCCGCCGCCCTTGGTAGACAGCCCCAAGTGCCCGCGCTGTTCACTCGTAGGCCTGTGTCTGCCGGACGAAGTGGGCTGGCTACGGCAGCCGCATGATGAAGAAGGCCCGGCGCTCCGGAAACTGATCCCCACCAACGACGATGCCTTGCCGCTCTATATCCAGACACCCGGCGCAAAGTTGGGCAAAGACGGGGAGTGCTTGAAGGTCAAAGATCACGATGAACTGATCGGCGAAGCCAGATTGGTCGAAACGTCGCAGGTCGTGCTGTACGGCGCGGTGCAGGTGAGCACGCAGGTGGTGCAGGAACTCTGCAAGCGCAACATTCCGCTGGTCTACTGTTCAAGCGGCGGGTGGTTCTACGGCATGACGACCGGCTTGTTGCACAAACATGTGGATCTTCGACGGCGGCAATACGCAGTCGCGGCGGATCGTGAACGCTGTCTGCAACTTGCGCGGCGATTCGTGCAGGCGAAGATTGCCAACTGTCGCACGTTGCTGCGGCGCAATCACCGGGCGGCGCCGGATACGGTCATTCAGGATCTGAAAAACGATCACGCCCACGCCGGTACAGTGGAGTCGTTGGAATCGTTGCTGGGCGTGGAAGGCACAGCGGCACGCCGGTATTTTTCAGAATTCTCCGGCATGCTCAAAGAGACCGAGCCGGGGGCACGGTTTGATTTCGACGGGCGCAATCGCCGCCCGCCACGTGATCCCGTCAACGCCATGTTGTCCTTGCTCTACTCCATGCTCGCACGCGAATGGACCGTCACGTTGCAGAGCGTGGGGCTCGACCCCTATCTGGGGTTCTATCATCAGCCGCGTTACGGGAGGCCGGCCCTGGCCCTGGACATGATGGAAGAGTTCCGGCCGCTCATTGCCGATTCCGCTGTCCTGACCGCTATCAACAACGGCGAGGTTCAGCAGAGCGATTGGTTTGAGCGCATGGGATCGGTCACGCTCACACCGGAAGGCCGGCGTCGCTTGATCGAAACCTACGAGCGGCGCATGGGCCAAGAAATCACGCATCCGGTGTTTGGGTATCAGATTAGTTATCGTCGAGTGCTGGAAGTGCAGGCGCGTTTGCTGGGGCGTTACCTGTTAGGAGAGATTCCTGAGCTGCCGCCATTCACAACACGGTAAAATATGCGTCGTCACTACCTGGTCACCTACGACATCTGCGATGCGAAACGTCTGCGGCGCGTTTTCAAGACGATGAAAGGCTTTGGGGCGCATCTCCAGTTTTCCGTCTTTCAATGTGACCTCCCTGACATCGATCTGGTACGAATGAAAGGGGCCTTGACGGAGATCATCGATCAACGCGAAGATCAGGTGCTCATTATCGATCTGGGACCGACGGAGAGCCACCCGGTCAAGCGGATTGAGTCCATAGGCGTCAAAGCCGAATGGGAAGAACGTCGGGCTCGCGTCATGTAAATTCTGCCGGTGAGCCGCGCGAGCGCTCTGGTGATGGAAAAACCCTCGGCAGCACTCGCCGCAAGCAATCAGAAAGAAACAGCGGAAACAAACACGAACGGTAATAGAAATGGAGGGTGCCCTATCATCGAAGAACAAACAGTGCCTGCAAGTGAATGTGGCGCTCGCAACCTGCGCCAAAATATTAAGGCAAACGGCCACTTGGCCGGGAGCTGATTCCACGGTAGAAATGCCGTGGCCCCATTGAAGCGAGATCGATCATGCCCGCCCCTGTGACATAGCTGGCGATTCCACGGTAGAAATGCCGTGGCCCCATTGAAGCCGTGACAAGCTGTGTCAACGTCAGGTTACTGGGTACGATTCCACGGTAGAAATGCCGTGGCCCCATTGAAGCGATTGCCCCATGTTCGGCCCGCCCGTCATGTAGAAGATTCCACGGTAGAAATGCCGTGGCCCCATTGAAGCTCCATCATGGCCGCGCTGTTTCTCAACCTCTCAACGGGGATTCCACGGTAGAAATGCCGTGGCCCCATTGAAGCCAGTAAATTATTTGCAACTAGGGATGGCCCTAGTGCGGGATTCCACGGTAGAAATGCCGTGGCCCCATTGAAGCCAAGAGAGACGCGCGCTGGATCTGCTTCTGCATCTCAGATTCCACGGTAGAAATGCCGTGGCCCCATTGAAGCCGGATCATGCAGCGGTCTCACGACGCCCATGATCGAGATTCCACGGTAGAAATGCCGTGGCCCCATTGAAGCGACCAGCAACGCGTCTTCAGGATGCGGCGACCGAAGCGGATTCCACGGTAGAAATGCCGTGGCCCCATTGAAGCGAGGAGAATCTTGCGAACCACTTCCCAATTGCGTTCGATTCCACGGTAGAAATGCCGTGGCCCCATTGAAGCACCACGACTGCCGATGTGGCGGTGACGGTGAGCTATGATTCCACGGTAGAAATGCCGTGGCCCCATTGAAGCATGGGCCAGCTCAAGCACCCTATTCGCATCGCGCGTGGTCCAGCGAGGCCATGCGGCTTGTGTTCGAGGTGTCCTCGCACGAGTGGGGAACACGGACCTATTTTCAACCGGGGGGCAGGCTGGGTGGAGGAGGGTTGTATGGGGCGTTCGAGAGAATGATCGAGGTTTGTATCGTCAGATGATCACGCTGCCTCAGCCTTCACGGTTCCGCCTCTTCGATTGCCTCGACCGATTCTCTTAGCGCCGCGACGAACGCCTCCGGTGCGGCCAACGCTTGCTCGGTCAATTGGAACTCAGACACCAGCACCCCGTCTTTATCCACCACGATCAAACGATAGCCCTGTTTCACGACGACTCCTTTCGATGCGACATCCGACCGATCCCGGAGACGATCAGAATTAGGCTGAGGCGCCCACGCCATCTTACAGGGAAGCCGGCCTCGATGCGATTCACTCCACGTCAGGAACGAAACTTAGGTTTTCTTCCGGCGTTGCTGGTAGGATATCGTCTGGTGCCAGACGGATTCTGACGTTCCACAGAAAGGACGTAGCGCTTGAATACAACGAAACTGATGGCCGCATGTCTCGTATTGTCCCTGGTCGGGGTGCCCACGATTTCCTTCGCGAAGGCGCGGGGCGGATCGGGGGGAGGGTATTCCGGTGGGGCTCGCAGCGGTGGTTCCGCCGGCAGCATGGGCAGTCGCGGTTCGCGCACCTATCAGGACAACGGCGCGAAGCCGATCGACCAATCGACAACCGCCAGGCAGGCCACGAGCCCGCCGCCTTCCATGGCCAGCGGTCCGGCCTCCACGGCAAGACCGACGCCTGCCGCGCAGGGATCGTGGTTTCAGCGGAACCCTTTGCTGGCCGGGATTGCCGGTGGTTTGGCGGGAACCTGGTTGGGCCATATGATCTTCGGAGCGACGGACAGCAGCGCGCGCACCAACGACGCGGGTGAGCAGGTTGGGGAGAACGGTCAGTCTGCCGGGGCTTCCGGTCCGAGCGGAATGCTCATTCTTCTGATGCTCATGGGGGCGGGGGCGTTGTTTTTCTATATGCGTTCCCGCAAGACCGCGATGGCACCTGACTTTTCCGGCATCACGCGGAGCCGCACCGCGAGTGAAACCTTGCTGTCAGACTCGCCTGTCTCGACGCTCCGAACCGCCACGATTGATCACGAGATCACCTCAGCCGACAAGGCGGCCTTTCAGCAATCGCTGACCGACATTCAAACCGCTTGGGGCAAGCAGGATGTGTCCGCATTGCGTCGCCTGGTGACGCCGGAGATGCTGGAGTACTTCAGCACCGGCCTGGCCGAACTGACCAGTCTGGATCAGACGAACCATGTGGAGGATGTGACGCTCCTTCAAGCGGAGGTTCGCGAAGCGTGGGTCGAGAACACGGTGCAGTATGCGACGGTGAGCCTGCACTGGAGCGCCCGTGACTACACCGTGTCCTTGTCGAAGTCACCAGGTGACGCAGGGTATCTCATCGAAGGCAGTGCAGAGAAGCCGATCGAAACGACGGAGGTCTGGACCTTTACGCGGTACCAACATGGGACATGGTTGTTGTCCGCGATTCAGCAGGTGGCATAGGGCTCTGCCGAAGGAGTCTGGCGGGTGTGTCTGAGATGGTGGAATGCGGGGGCAGTCACTGATGTGGCTGCCCCCGGTCTCTGTCCGGCTACCGCGTCTTCGATTTCCGCGCCGGTCGCTGTGGCGGTAGGTGTTCGCCCGACAACATCAGGTGTGCCTGCGTGATCGCCTCCAGCAATGCGTTCCGTTCCTTGTCTAGCTCTTGCACATACGGTACGCCATTCACGAACCGTTCCGCAGCTCCCACCAAGGCCTGTAATGTCTCTGCCATTCCGCCTTGCGCGTAGGCCTGCGTCGACGAGGTCGCGCGGGAGAGGGCGCGCCTTCTCCGGGGCCCGACATAGAGCTGCGGGGCGGTCGGGTTATCTTTCTCCAACTCGGGTCTTCTCGATCTCGCCATTGTTCCTCCACACCATCAGGCTCATCATTACTCTCGGATCACTTTACTCGATCCTCGGTGGCGATTGCATGGCATCTCATGCGGTAGAGGCGGCCGATGCCATCGCGGCGAGTCGGAGAGGGCGCCTGTAGGTCTGGGCCGCCGCGGGGCTCAGGCGGAGATTTACGCACGGTGCTCCCAAAGAGTCTGACGCGAAATGATCCACCGGACCTGGCTTGACTCCCATTTTCAGCGGCTCCTATAATTCGGCGGTTCTAACGCGACAACCAACTGATTTGGCGTAGAGAATGGCCGAGTTTACCCATTTCAATGAGTCGGGGCGGGCGCGGATGGTCGATGTCGGGGCGAAGGCCTCGACGGAGCGTCTTGCGACCGCGCAAGCCATCGTTTTTCTTCAACCGGACACGCTTGAAAAGATTCAGCATGGAACCATCGCCAAGGGTGATGTGCTGTCCGTCGCCCAGGTTGCCGGGGTCATGGGGGCGAAGAAGACCCCGGATTTGATTCCCATGTGCCATCCTATTCTCCTCACCAGCGTCGATATTTCCTTTCACGAGGACGCTCACCCGGATCGTGAGGGACGGTGCTCGATTACCGTGACTGCGACGGCGAAGACCACCGGTCCGACCGGCGTGGAAATGGAAGCCATGACCGCCGCCTCGGTGGCGGCGTTGACGATCTACGATATGTGCAAGGCGGTGGATCGGGGCATGAGCTTCGGCGACATCTGCCTCTTGACGAAGTCCGGCGGCAAGTCCGGCCTCTATACACGGAAAGTCGGCTGAGATGGTGATGATACAACTCTTCGGCATGACGAAGATGCTGGCCGGTAATCAGGGCACGTTGTCTCTGGCGCTGCCCGACGGGAAGCGGGTGAAAGACCTGGTGTCCGTGATCGACGCGGCCTATCCGAAGATCGGCGAATTGCTGCAGAAGAAGAAGGTGCTGGTGTCGGTCAACCAGGAGATCGCGCACGAGGATCTTGAGGTAAAAGACGGAGATGAAATCGCGCTGTTACCGCCCTTTGCCGGCGGCAATCGATAGGAGCATCCGATGAGTCTTGAGCACAGTACCAAGGCTGATCTGCCCGCGACCGATGACGAGGCGATGCTGGTCCGCGTGCAACGGGAAGATTTCTCGATCGACGAGGAACTGAGGCGGGTGCGCCGGCGGTCCAAACGGATCGGCGGCATTGCCATGTTTCTTGGCACGGCCCGCGATCGTTCGAAGGGAAAGGATGTGGACGGCATCACGTTCGAGCACTACGAAGGCATGGCGCAGAAAAAGCTACGCGAGATCCGCGAGCGCGCCCTGAAGGACTTCGGCGTGATCGAAGTCCTGGTGTTGCACCGGTACGGCGAGATCGGTATCGGAGACAACATTGTGTTGATTATCGCGGGAGCGGAGCATCGCGCCGAGGCCTTCCGCGCCTGTCAGTGGGCCATCGACGAACTGAAGCAAATTACGCCGATTTGGAAACTCGAGCACACCCCCGAGGGAGAGGTGTGGGTCGAGGAGCACCCATAGCCCTTATCAGGGGCAAGCCGTCAGAGGGGAGAGGCCCGCGCCTTCGAGTCACTATGGACCACCGCACTCTCGATACACCCGCTCCCACGATTGTCGACCGATTAGGGCGTCCGCTCCGCAGCCTGCGCCTGTCGGTGACCGACCGCTGCAACCTTCGGTGCAAGTATTGTATGCCCGAAGATGATTACGCCTGGTTGCCCCGCGATACCATCCTGACCTTTGAAGAGATGGCTGAATTGACGTCGATCTTCACGGAGTTGGGGGTAGATAAGGTTCGGCTCACAGGCGGGGAGCCGTTGTTGCGTCGGGACCTGCCGCGGTTTGTCCGGCAGCTGTCCGAGAACCGCCGGATCACCGAGATTGCCCTTACCAGCAACGGCGTGCTCATGGCCGACCAGGCAGCCGATCTGTCGTTCGCCGGCTTGAATCGCGTGACGATCAGTCTGGATACCTTGCGCGCCGCCCGTTTCCGCACATTGACCAAGCGTGACCTCCATCATCAGGTCTTCGATGGCATCAAGGCGGTGGTGCAGGCAGGGTTCCCGTCGCTGAAATTCGACACGGTCATCATCAAAGGCTACAACGACGACGAACTCGTCGATCTCATCGAGTATGGAAAAACGGTCGGCGGCGAGGTGCGGTTCATTGAGTATATGGATGTCGGCGGAGCCACGGATTGGTCCATGAGCCAGGTACTCTCGCGGGCGGAGATGCTGGAGCAGATCGGCCGACACTACGGCGGGGTGCAACCGATCGTCGAGCACAGTGTCGCGCCGGCGGAGCGGTTCCTGTTACCGGACGGGACCAGCTTCGGCATTATTCCGTCCACCACCACGCCCTTTTGCCGCTCCTGCGATCGAAGCCGGCTCACGGCGGACGGCATGTGGTATCTCTGTTTGTATGCGAAAGACGGCCTGGACCTGCGGGCGCCGCTGCGACAGGGCCGTTCCCGCGAGGAACTGAAGGCGTTGATCACCAGCGCCTGGGAAGGGCGGGCGGATCGAGGGGCCGAAGAGCGCAAAGCCCTGGAAGCGCTGGGTCTGCGGGAGCAACGACTCATTGAGATCAATCGTCTCCGCGAAGATCCCCACCTGGAAATGCATGCGCGAGGGGGCTGATCGTCGGTTGCTGCTGCTGTTGTCATCGGGGCAGTCGCCTCACCTCTCGCGGAGCAGCGGATGTTCGATCCTCATACCTTGACCATCCTGAGTCTCGGATTCGTGCTGGGGCTTCGTCACGCCTTGGACGCGGACCATCTTGCTGCGCTCTCCACGGTATTGGCCGAACGTCCGACGGTTCAGGCCTCGACCGCCATCGGATTGTTTTGGGGACTCGGACACACGCTGATGTTGTTGTGTGTCGGGACCCTGTTGCTGGCGTTGAACCTTACGATTCCAGACACGCTGGCGACTGCGTTTGAATTTGTCGTCGGCGTCATGCTGGTGGTGCTCGGGCTTTCGCTGGCCCGCCGGATGTATCGAGAGCAATGGCACCTCCACACCCATGAGCATGAGGGGCGACCGCATGTTCATTTGCACAGCCATCACTGGCAGCCGGATCACGCGCATGGACATTGGTATCAAGGGTCGCTGCGGCCCCTGGTGATCGGGATGGCGCATGGGTTGGCGGGATCGGCCGCGCTGATGTTGATCGTGCTCTCGACGGTCACGGGAATCGGCCAGGGCATCGGGTATATCGTGGTGTTCGGCGTCGGGTCGATTCTCGGGATGGTCGGCGTTGGGGCGATACTCAGTCTGCCGGTGGTCTATGCGCTGGCGTTCGGACCTCGGGCCTATCGGATGGTGCAGGGACTGGCTTGTCTCGCGAGTATCGGGTTGGGATTGGTGATGATGGTTCGGATCGGACTCGGCGGCGGCTGGTCCTAGCCGATCCTGTTCCCATCTCCACTGTCGCATTCGTGGACAGGTGAGGGCTGTGTTGTGATCGAACTTGGATCGGTCGACACCCGGCCGATCATGCAAATCTGTGTGCGCCGTTCAAAGAGGTATGGTATTCTGCCGCGCAGTGCGGAGGACTCATCCACAAACTTCCGAGGGAGCGCTGAGGTACGAGGGACGTGCCGGTGATCCATGGCCATGAATGTCCGCGTGCTGGGCTGTCATGGCTCCGGGCAGATGGTTCACGGTGCGAACGGTCCGATTCAGTGCGGTACCTGCGGATTTCTGGTCAATGACCAGTTGCTGGTGGATGCGGGAACCATCGGGTCGCGATTGTACCTCGATGAGCAGCGGCGGATCCGGGTGGTCCTGCTGACCCATCTGCATTTCGATCATATTCGTGAGTTGCCGACGCTGGCCGATAACTTGGTCGGCGGAGTCGATGCGCCGGTGGTCATCGCGGCCATTCCAGAAGTCTTGGATGGGCTGCGCACGCACATTTTTAATGGAACGGTGTACCCCGATTTCTTTCGGTTGCCGGATCCCGTCAGGCCGGTCTTTGTGTCACACGAGCTTCGAGCGGGACGCGAAGATTTATTCTGCGGACTGGGTGTGACGCCGATTCGAGTCAACCATGTCGTTCCGACCGTAGGGTTCCTCCTTCGCGAGGGAACGCAGACGGTGCTTTTCAGCGGCGATACCTATCAAACAGACAGGCTCTGGCATGTGGCAAAGGATGCGACTGGGTTACGGGCTGCGTTTATTGAAAGTTCGTTTCCCAATGAGATGGACGAATTGGCGCGGCTGACGAAACACCTGACTCCGGCGTTGCTGGCTGAGGAATTCGCCAAGCTGGCGCAGCCTGAGTTGCCGGTCTACGCCTACCATCTCAAGCCGCGGTTTCGCGAGCAAATCCGGCAGGAGCTTGGGCAACTGGGCATCCGTCATTTGACCGCGCTTGAAGAGGGCCAAACTCTTGTACTATAGGTGACCACAGATGGCATGGTTTAAAAAAGGAAAAACCGAAGAAGCCGAGCCCCCCAAGCGCTCCAAAGCGGCGGAGGGCATGTGGCTGAAATGTAACCACTGCCGAGAGATCGTGTATCGCAAGGAGGTGGACCGCAACAACAAGGTCTGCCCGAAGTGTGATTATCACTTTCCCATTTCGGTGATTGAGCGCATCAATCTGCTGGTCGATCTCGGCACTTTCAAAGAGTGGGATGCCGAGTTGGAGCCGCAAGACCCGCTGCAGTTCCAAGATACGCGCCCGTATACAGACCGGATCAAATCGCAACAAGAGAAGACCGGCCGCAAAGACGCCATGGTCATCGGCCAAGGGGCGATCAATGGGCGCAAAGTGGCGCTGTGCGTCTTCGACTTCGGGTTTATGGGCGGCAGTATGGGATCGGTGGTCGGTGAAAAGATCTGTCGCGCCGTCGATCGAGCCTTGGCGGGACGATTGCCGTTGATTCTTGTGACTGCCTCGGGAGGCGCCCGCATGCAGGAGGGGATCCTCTCGCTCATGCAGATGGCGAAGACGTCCGCGGCGGTGGCGAAGTTGGGCGAGGCCAAGGTTCCCTTCATTGCTATCTTAGCGGATCCGACCTTCGGCGGCGTCACCGCCAGCATCGCCATGCTGGGGGATGTCATCATCGCCGAACCGAAAGCCTTGATCGGATTTGCGGGTCCGCGCGTCATCGAGCAAACCATCAAACAACAATTGCCAGACCAGTTTCAGCGAGCCGAGTTTTTGCTGG
Source organism: uncultured Nitrospira sp. (assembly GCA_902500785.1). Classification (GTDB taxonomy): domain Bacteria; phylum Nitrospirota; class Nitrospiria; order Nitrospirales; family Nitrospiraceae; genus Nitrospira_A. The sequence goes on along the minus strand of CABVRW010000055.1, from coordinate 15,892 downwards.
ATCATGGGATGATCGACATGATCGTCGAACGGAAGCAGTTGAAAGAAGCCGTCAGTACACTGGTCGGGCACTTCTAGCGAGGACCGCCGCTTTCGAATGACCACGATGACCTATTCCGCGACCGTACAGTTTCTCTATGGCCTGCAGCAGCACGGCATCAAGTTGGGCCTGGAGACGATTCGCGCCTTGCTGACCAGGGTGGGTGAGCCGCATCGCCGGTATCCGATCCTCCACATCGGCGGGACCAATGGAAAGGGTTCGACGGCGGCGATGACCGCCGCCATGCTGCAGGCGGCCGGATATCGTGTCGGCCTCTATACCTCACCGCATCTGATCGACTTTCGCGAGCGTGTCCGTGTGAACGGCGCCATGATTCCGGAAGCACGCGTCAGCAGGCTGGTCGAGATGTTGCGAGGCGTCGCCGAGCCGGATCTTGCCCCGACGTTTTTTGAGTTCACCACGGCGCTGGCGTTCCAATACTTTTGCGAATGCCGCGTTGAAGTGGCGGTGCTTGAAGTCGGGTTGGGCGGACGATTCGACGCCACCAACGTGGTGGAGCCGCTGGCGACCGCGATCACGACGATCGGTCTGGACCATGAGGCCTATCTCGGTTCGACGTTGGACGCCATTGCCTTTGAGAAGGCGGGCATTGTCAAACCAGCCGTGCCTGTGGTGCTCGGTCGTCTCGAGGCCTCGCCTCGTGGTGTGATTGAACAGCGCGCGTCGGCGGTGGGGGCTCCCGTCTATGGGTTGGATCGCGAGTTTCACTGTCACGGAACCTCGGCGGCTGATTGTCGGTATGTCGGTATGGCCGCGCAGTACGATCATCTCTCTGCCCCGCTTCAGGGGCGGTTTCAGCTCGACAACCTCGCCTGCGCCCTGGCCTTGATCGAGTTGACCCGCGAGAGGGGGCTCGTCGTGCCGGAAGCGGCGGTGCGGAGCGGGTTACAGCATGTCGCATGGGAAGGCCGGCTGGACATTGTCGGCGACGCGCCGACGGTGATGCTTGATGGGGCGCACAATCCCGCTGCCGCGGCTGTGCTGGCCGAGTATCTTGCCGACTGGCGGCGTGCCAGACCGGATGCGCGGATCAGCCTGATTGTGGGGATGATGCGCGATAAGCATCCGCGCGAATTTCTTGCGCCGTTGTTGCCTCAGGTGGATAGGCTTATTCTGACACAGGCGGATTTGCCGCGTGCCTCCACGGGATCGGAACTGCGCCTGTTACTTCGAGACTGTGCGCCGTCCGCCGAGGTGGCGCCGACCCCGGCTGACGCCCTGGCCTCCGCGAAACGATCCGCCGCTCCGTCCGATCTGATATGCGTCACGGGCTCCTTGATGCTGGTCGGCGAGCTCAAGGCCCTTCTCCGAGGGTGTTCCCTCTCACCTGTTCGTGGCTGAGATGGGGCCAGACCGCGACTCGGCTTCGATACGGTGGCGGGCGAGTGGTTGTCCGCTCTCGGTAGTCCTGCTCTCTGTTCTCCTGGTGTTATGCCTGCTGTTCGAGTCTGCCCGGGCGCAGTCGACGATCACCACATCTTCACAGTCGAATCAGCCCCTCACGGTCACCGCCGAACGCATCGATCATCTTCAGGAGCGAGAGGTGTACGAGGCCGACGGCTCGGTGGTGGTCACGCAAGGTCCGTTTCGTCTCACGGCCGATCATGTCACGATCAACTCGCTGCCGGGCACGCTGGTGGCGACCGGGCATGTGCATTTCCAGGATCCGAGCGCCGATCTGAAGTCGGACCGGTTGGAGTTAAACGTGAATACCGAAGCTGGAGTCATCACCCAGGGGTCGATGTACATCAGGCAAAGCAACTCATTTTTTACCGGACGCAGCATTCGGCGGCTTTCCGAAGATCACTATCGCATCAAAGAGGGCACCTTCACCAATTGCGACGCCAAAGACGGCGAAGTTCCGGCCTGGCGATTCAAGTTCGACGACCTCGACGTGAATATGGGCGACAGTATCGGCATGAAGCGAGCATGGCTCTGCATGCGTGATACGCCGATCATTCCCGTGCCGACCCTGACGTTCCCGCTGAGCAATCGTCATAGCGGGTTCCTCATCCCCACGCCCGGCTACGACAACCGGTTCGGACTGCATTACCAGCAAGGCTATTTCTGGGCCATCAGCCCCAGTCAGGATCTGACGATCGCACCCTCGTACTATTCCAATCTCGGTTACGGAAGCGATTTCACCTATCGTTATTATCTCAACCGGCGCTCGAGCGGGCAGTGGTTCGCGAGTTTTCTGCAGCAGACCCAACTGCCGAACGTGGCAGGCGTCGATCAGACCAGCTCGGATGAACGGCGGCTGCGGGGCTTGATCAGCGGCCAGCATGTGCAGCAGGTCACGGACACCCTCCTGGTGCGGGGACAGGTCTCGGTGGTGTCGGATCGGGAATATCTCCAGCAACTCAGCAATTCAGGTACGCAACGGGCGTCGCCCAGCGGCGCATCGACATTGCTGGCGACCCAACGTCTGCCCTACGGAAGCGCCTACTTCCTGGGGCAGTACCTCCAACCGTTGAACTCCGGCGGACCCGACACGTTCCAGCGGTTCCCGGAGGTCGGGTACGTGCTGCCGAATACGTCTCCGTTCGGGTTGCCGCTCCTCATGAATCTCGATGGAAATTTCGTCAATTTTTATCGTGAACAAGGGTTTACGGTGAATCGTATGGATTTCATGCCGGGCATCACCACTGATGTGATCGACGTCGGGCATGTGATCGGCCTGACGCCGCATTTCAAATTCAAGGAAATCTATTACACGCGGGGCATTCAAGAGGCCAGCCCGTTGCATCGAGAGACGTTTTGGGGAGCGATCGACGCCTCATCGAAACTGAGCCGTCGGTACAGCGGAGGCGACGGAGGAAGCTTTCTGCACACGATCGAACCGAGCGTGATGTATGAATACGTCCCGGGAAGTAGCCAGTCCCAGATTGCCCAAATCGATCAGGTCGATGACATCCCGAAGAAGAACCTGCTGACCTATGCATTCCGGACCAAGCTGCTCGAACAACAGGTGAACGGTCAATCTTTCAGCTGGTTGGATTTGACTCTGGCGCAGAGCTACCATTTAGGCGCAGTGCAGACCCGCGCGCGCGACTTTACTTCCGGGGTGTTGCCGTTCATCGGATCGCTGACGCAGCCGCTACAACCGGCGACGGTGGAGGTGCAGGGGCGGAAAATGTCCGACGTGTGGATGCGGGCCGTGATCGGCAATACCGCGCCCGAGTTCTTTCGGCCGCCGGGCGTGAACGAGGCGCTCGGGAAAAATGTGACGGGAGGACAGATCCTGCCGCCGACGAATTCATACCTGACCGTGGATGCCTTCCTCGATCCCTATCGCGGGACGTTCAGTCAGTGGAATACCGACCTTCGCGTTCAGCAATCCAATTACTGGTATGTTGAGGTGGGGCAGCGGTATAGCCGAGACGGAAACCGGGTCCGGCGTGGGGATATTTGGAATCCGATCTCCTTCAACGAGGTCTATGCTCCGACAGACGAAATTCAGTTTGTCACGGCGGGTGGAGGATTTCGCACGCCCTGGGGTTGGACGGTGGGAGCAAAGGGGTATTACGATGTCAAAGGGGGACGCAGCCCGGAGTTTGATGTTGTGGCGCTCTATCAAAATCCGTGCAAGTGTTGGTCGCTCGGGCTGTACTACCTGCAGTTCCCGGATCGCCAGAGTTATTCCTTCATGCTGAGCATGACCGGGATCGGATGGACGGAGAACTTCGGCACGATCGTGGCGCGGACAGTACTGGGTCCGTTGTTGGTCGGGGATCGCGGCTTGCCTTGGGCTGCTCCGGGCGGACCCTATGGTCGATCCGTGAATCCTTTGCCGGTGCAATCGATGCCGTTGGGTCGGTATTGAGTCGAGGCCGTTCGCCGGAATGGAACGCTCGTATGGTCGTCTGGGGCGATGCGGGCATAGGGAGGAGACGCCATGCTGACGAGGCATAAGCGGTTCGCTCTGTTGGTCGGGTGGGTCGTCTGGGTTGCGACGCAGTGTATGGTCCCGTCTCCGTTGTCTGCGGCGGAGCAGGCCTCACCTCTCCAACGGGCTGCGGTGTTTCTCAAAGCCGGCGACTACCGCCAGGCGGTGGAGGCCTGTCAGGCGGAAGTGCGGGATGCGCCCTCGGCGCGCGCGTACGTCTTCCTCACCTATGTGTACCACGCGCTCGACGGATACCTTGGACATCTGTCCACCACTGATCAATGGGTGCGTGTGGAGCATCTGTATCTGAACCTTGCTGCTGGAGGGATTGAGGACCTGACGGATCCACCGGATGTGCTGGCGCGTATCGCGAAGGAATTGATCCAGCAATCGGTGCAGCGGCAGGCTGATGTAACAGCGGCCATGGCGGCGCGCTTGGACGAGGCGCTCGTGAATCAGCTCTGGCAAGAGCAGGCTGCCTGGCGGCGGGCGAGGCCGGACGATTGGTGGTCCGGTGTTCCGCCTGCGTGGCACTGGGACAGGCCGTGATTTGACTCTCCGCAAAACCCTGTTATAGGATGACGAACGGTGCCTGAAGCCGCTTCAGGACATCGAGAACGATGACATGGTTGGTCAGTTGAGCGAAGGAGGACACTGTGGCAGGCGATGCATTGAAGGCGACTGATGCGACATGGGACGAAGATGTCATGAAGGCATCTGAATTGGTGATGGTGGATTTTTGGGCGGTCTGGTGCGGGCCATGCCAAATGGTCGCCCCGATCGTCGATGAATTGGCAACGGAATATGCGGGCAAGATCAAGGTTCGTAAGCTGAACACCGATGAGAATCCTGAAATTGCCGGCCGATATCAGGTGATGAGCATTCCGACGATTCTGTTCTTCAAGAACGGTCAAGCGGTGGAGCGACTGGTGGGGGCACGTCCGAAGCGCCAGTTCAAAGAAATCATCGACTCGCTTCTTGCACAACATTCCGGCGCTGCCTAGCGTCTGACCCTCAGCGGCATGCTGACCGAGCTGCGTATCTCGAATTTCGGCGTGATCGAGCAGCTGGCCATCCGCTTTGGCTCCGGTTTTATCGTGTTTACCGGTGAAACCGGAGCCGGCAAGTCTCTCCTCATCGATGCGGTGACCCTCCTCGTGGGGGGGCGTGCGTCCGCCGATCATATCCGCGCCCAGGCCGATGAGGCCGATCTCGAAGCGGCGTTTACCCTGTCCTCCGATCATCCGATTCTCCATCTGCTCCAGGCCAAAGAGTTCGCTCGTCCCGGTGAGTCTGAGATTCTCATCCGGCGAGTGATCTCCCGTACCGGGCGAAACCGAACCTATCTCAACGGCAATCTCTGCCCGGTTCATCTTCTGGAGCAATTGGGCGGCGCGTTGGTCGACGTCCACGGCCAGCACGAGCAACAGTCGCTCTTATCCTCGTCTGCTCAGCTGGAAGCCCTGGATGCCTTCGGCCGACTCCAGCACCTGCGTCAGGACTATCAGGCGGCCTATCGCTCGTGGCAAGAACGGGTGGCTGAACTTGAAACAGTGACTGCGCAGATCGACCAACGTCGAGAACGGGAGGAGCTCCTGCGCTTTCAATTGCAGGAGATCGCCGATGCCGCTCCGGAGGCAGGAGAAGATGTGAACCTTGCCCATGAGCGCCCGCGCCTCATGCATAGCCAGCAACTGGGAGACCTTTCTGATCAACTCCATGAGTTGTTGTATGCGGGTGATCAGGGGGTGCTGAGCTTGTTGGCGTCCGCGCGCAAACTGCTTTCGAAGATAGAGGCGATGGATGCGACCGCGGTCGAATGGACCCGTGTCGTAGCCGATGCGATCGTTCCGTTGAGAGACTTGGCCGACCGAGTTCGCCACTATCGTGATCAGGTTGAAGCCAACCCCGCACGGTTGATGGAAATTGAGCAGCGACTGGATCGGTTGCATCGGCTCAGCAAGAAATATGGCGGATCGTTGGATGCTATGCTGGCCCTGCAGGGTTCTCTGCGCGCCCAGCTCGACCAATTGGATACGGCGGAGACTCAGTTGCAGGAGCTAGCCCGCGCCGTTGAGGAGAGAGCTTCTCTCCTGAGCGACCTCGCCGGGCGCCTGTCGCGTAAGCGAGTGGAGGCGGCCAAGAAACTCACGATCCAGGTGACGAAAGAGTTGAGCGCGCTTCGCATGGAGCGTACCCGCTTCGGGGTGGAGGTGGTGCCGTTGGGCGGTGAGACGGCCTATGGTCCGGCGGGACAGGATACCGTGGAGTTTGTCTTTTCGGCTAATCCCGGCGAACCGCTCAAGGCGCTTGCCAAAGTTGCTTCTGGGGGGGAACTCTCCCGTGTCATGTTGGCCTTGAAAACCATTTTGGCAGAGAGCGATCGGGTCCCCGTCCTCATCTTCGATGAAGTCGATGCCGGCGTCGGCGGGGCGGTCGCTGAGGTGATGGGGAGGCGTCTCCGGGATCTGAGTCGGCACCATCAAGTGCTGTGTGTGACGCATCTTCCACAGGTCGGATCTCAAGCCCATGCGCATTATGTGGTGGAGAAGCAGGTCCACCAGCAGCGGACCGTGACGCACGTTCGACTGCTGACAGAGCGCGAACGGAAAGAGGAAGTGGCGCGGATGTTAGCTGGAGTCACCGTGACCAAAAACGCGCGCGCGGCGGCGGCTGAAATGATCGGCAGTGCGAAGGAGAAGCGGTCGCGGGCGGATTAGTTTGTCGGCGAGGTTTTCGCGATGGCGAGGGCGGGCAGGGAAGACTTACAGTCTCGCACCACCTGGGCAAACAGCTCTGTCAGTTTCGGGTCGAAGTGAGTATCCGCTTGGAGGACGATTTTGCGGATGGCGTCGTCGATGGATAACGGAAGGTGCCCCGGCATATCGACGGTCAGATTGTCGAAGGCTTGCGCGATGGCGACAATGCGCGCCAAGAGCGGAATGCCGTCGCCTTCCAGGCCGTGGGGGTTGCCTAACCCGTCGAACCGTTCATGGTGATAGGCGACCACCTGCCCGACTTCAGCTTGGAAGCCAAGCGGCAGCAGCATTCGGGCTCCGGCCTCGGAATATTCCTTGGCGTGGGCGCTGTTTTTGATGCCGTCGTCATCATCCGCTGAATATTTGTAGTTGGACAGGCAGATCTTGCCGATATCATGGAGAAATGCTCCCAGCGCGAGCGCCTTCTGCTCGGGAAGCGGGAGATTCAGTTGATTGGCAAGGAGCGAGGCGTAAAAGCTGACTCGGCTGCAGTGGTTTAAGAGTTGACGGTCTTTGGCTTCTAGGAGATCGGATAACAAGGGGATCAAGGTCGTGACATCGCTTGCGTCGGTGACGGTGTCGGGAGCAGATTTGCCGATGGCGAAATAATTGGATTGCAGATCTTTCCACGCTTGAACCACTTCCTGTTCCGTGCCCCACAACGCCGTCGATGTCTTCAGGAATGAACGTAAGTAGTCCAGCCGCTGCTTTTTTTCCAACGTTTGATTGATCAGGGTGATGAGTTCCGTAACGTTGAACGGCTTGAGCAGGTACCCAGCCGCGCCGTGCCGGATGCCTTCCATCGCAGATTTCAAACTGCCATAACCGGTAATGATGATGACCTCGATGTCTGCATAGTCCTGCTTGATGTCTTGCAGCAGATCAATGCCTTGACGGTCGGGCAACTTCTGATCGAGTGTGATCAAGTCGATGTGTTGGTCTTTAAGAATCCGTAGGGCTGATTTGGCGTTGTCGGCTGAGTGAATAGTAAAGAAGGGGCGAAGAATGACCTTGAGCGCGTCTCGTGGGCCTGTTTCATCGTCGACGACCAGCACCGACGGTTTTGTGCCTACGTATTCAACCGGTGTATGGGTCCCCATCCAAAGCGCTCCTAGGTGGATTGCAAGATTCAAGGACGATATAACGCAAATCCTATACCCCTCATGCTCCCGCTTGTCGGTCCAATATATAGCAGGTCCCGCGAAGGCAGGCTACTAGATATTTGATGCAAGGGTATTCACCTTGAGGAAATGAGACACATTGCGGTGCACTGCTGTGCCAACCTGTGTCATTCCTGACTCGGTGAAGACTCAGAGCTCCCCCCATTATCAGGCCTGCTGATTCCCAATGTGTCCATGCGGTATTTCAGCATACGGCGGCTGATGCCCAGCATTGCGGCAGCATGGGTTTGTACGTATGTCGTTCGCTTCAGCGCATCCAGGATGATTTCCCGTTCGAACTCCATGACGGCTTTTTCGAGCGAGAGCCGTCCCGCCAGTGTGTCGTCCCGGAGAGAGGTCGATCGTGTGTCGGTCCGGAGGATGTTCGGCAAGTGCTCCGGCGTGATCACGTTGGAACCTTTGGACCAAATGAACGCCTGCTCGATGATGTTTTCCATTTCGCGCACGTTTCCTGGCCAGGGATAATGTGAAATCAGCTCCAACGATTCTTTATTGAATTCCTGAAGAGGGCGCTTCTCTTCTTCGATGCGCTTTGCCAGAAAGTGCTTGGCCAGGAGGGCGATGTCTTCGCCCCGCTCACGTAGGGGAGGCAGATACAACGCGATGACGTTGATGCGGTAATAGAGGTCCTCGCGGAACTGATTTTTGCGGACCATCTCATCCAGGTTTTTGTTGGTGGCCGCCACGATTCGCACATCGACTTTGATGGATTGCACACCTCCGACCCTAGTGAACTCCCGTTCCTGCAGGACGCGGAGTAGTTTGGCCTGCGTCGCCGGACTGAGGTCGCCGATTTCATCCAAGAAAAGAGTGCCCGTGTGAGCCAATTCGAACTGCCCTACTCGCCGTGCCGTCGCATCGGTGAAGGAGCCTTTTTCGTGGCCGAATAACTCACTTTCGATGAGGGTTTCCGGCAGGGCGGCGCAATTAAGCGCGATGAAGGGACGTTCACGTCGCGCGCTGTTGTAGTGGATGGCCTTCGCCACAAGTTCTTTTCCGGTACCGCTCTCGCCGGTCACCAGCACAGTCGTGCGACTGTCGGCCACTTGCTCGATCTTCGCGTAAATCTCCTGCATGGACGGGCTTTTGCCGATCAGATTGTGGAAGGCATATCGCTGCACGACTTGCGCGCGTAGTTGCCGAACCTCTTGCTCCAATTCTTGCTTGCCCAGTGCGCGTTCGATGACGATCTGTAACTCTTCCACGTCGAAAGGCTTGGATAAGTAGTCGACTGCGCCCAACTTCATGGCATCCACGGCCGTCTTGACCGATTTGGTGCCGGTCAGCATGATCACTGGCACGGCACGATTCTCGGTGCGCATCGTTTGGAGCGCCGTCAGCCCGTCCGTTCCCGGCAAGATCACGTCCAGCAGGACGAGATCGGGAGTGTCGTGTTTGAAACTCCGGAGGCCTTCGGCGGCATCGGCCGCTTCGAGGATTTCATAGGTCGGTTCCAACACCGTCCTTAGCGAGGCGCGGACGCGCGGCTCGTCATCAACAAGTAGTACCCGTTTTTTCATGTTACTCCCGTGCTGCTGAAGCTGTGGTGCGCGCATCCGGTACTGGAAGGTGCACGGAAAACGTCGACCCGGCGCCGACTCGACTCTCCACCAACAGGGTGCCGTCATGTTCACGGACAATCTGATGCGCGGTGGTCAGGCCAAGACCGGACCCGTCGCCGGCGCTGTTGGAGTGCTTGGTGGTGAAGAACGGATCGAAGATATGCTCTAGATGGTCGGACGCGATCCCGCATCCTTCGTCCTCCACTTGCAATTGTACCCAGGATGTCCGGCCCACTTGCGGCAGTAATCGAGTGCGAATGTGAATCACACCGTTGCCCTGAGGCATGGCATCAAGCGCATTCAGGAGCAGGTTCAAAAGGACCTGTTTGATCTGCTGGCGATCAAGTGAGAGGGAGGGCAACTCGGGAGCCAGAGTGGTGTGCAAACGAATCCCTCGATGTGACGCCGTAGACGATACGAAGCCGAGGCAGGATGCGACGAGTTCGTTCAGGTCTACCTCGCTCGGCTGGGGGGCCATGTAACTGGCATAGTCGAGAATTTCATGAAGCAACCGTTCGATGCGGTGGACGTCCTCGATGGCAATTTTGCTGAATTCGCGGATGAAATGCGGGTCTTGCTGGCGTTGCGGGGCCAGTTGAACAAAGGTTTTGATCGAGGTAAGGGGGTTACGGATTTCATGAGCAAACCCGTTGGCCATAATTTCCAACGACCGTAGTCGATCGGTCCGTCGCATCAACGTAGCGGCACGTTGGAGATCCTCCTGTGCCAGGTATTGTTCCAGGGTATTGCAGGCGATGCGTGCGACGGTTTCTGCAACAGCCACGGTCTCTTCGTCCAGATGCACGTCTGGGCTGATTGGGCCGAGGGTGCAGATTCCGAGAACCTGCGTTTGGCTCCGGAGAGGAAGGCACACTGCTGCGTTGATTGTCCTCATGGCTGCGCCGGCCGGCGCAGTGGGATCCTGGTGGTATCGGAGTAAGGGGAGACGATCGGAACACCAAGAGATGAGGGCGTGATCACGCGGCAGGCTGGACGGCAAGTCCGAAGGAATGCTGTGCCCCAGGGAAGCCAGGAGTCGGTACTGGCCGGCGTCGGACTCGCGCATCCAGATGGCTGCTTCCGGGAATCGCATCTGTTGCGCGAGGGTTGTCACGATGCAAGTGCCGAGACGTGAGAGATCCGTCACGCGTCCCACAACGTCGGCAAAGTCGCCGATCATTCTGATGAGCTCCGCGGAACCAGAAAGGATAGAGGTGTGCCGGGTGTGTTCGTGGAGTCCCATAGTCCTGCGCAGAGAATATCACTCCGGGCACCACCGTACGTGGTGTCGCCCGCAGATCTGCATGTTGTCTGCTAGAGAGTGAAGTATATATGCGCGCTATTTTTTCAGCCAGAGGAATCGGGTTTTTCAGCGGCGGCGAGCACGATCTGTCCGGAGAGCGCACGCACGAGTCTTGCCGGGATAGGAGTGATTTGGGAGAGGCGGTCCGCGAGACTGTCTTCTTGGAACGCGTGCAATTGACCGACGCGCAATGCGACGCAGCACTGTGCCATGCGATTGAGGGCTAAGCGAGCGTCTCCAGTGAATGCGTCGATGCCGACCTCTTGCAAGCGAGGACGGTAGAGGAGAGCCATATCTGCCGAGGGAGTTACCGCGCTGACGATCAGTCTTCCACCGGGTCTGAGGACACGGAAAAGCTCTCGCAGGGCGTGAAGAGGGGAACGCGAAAAGCTGAGAGACAGACTTGCCACAATGCGATCGAATGAATGGTCTGCGAAGGGAAGTGTTTCCGAGGATCGACCAAGCACCCACTGTTGGGTGACGGGTGTCGGCCCTGAGATGCGCCCGGAGAACAATTGGTCCACGTGTTTCAAGGCGTCCATGGTCGCGACTTGCGTGGTGTGTAGCGCGGCAACGGAATAGTCCATGCCGACATACCGAAGCGGTTGGTTAGGGTGCCAGGTTTGAGCGCGGAGGCGATAGGCGAGATTCAAGAGCAATAACCTGGCAAAGGAATGAATGCCGCATCCGACATCCAGTAGTGCCAGGCCTCCGTCGAGTGGTTGCAGGAGTTGATACAACTGATCGACATATTGCCAATGTGCCGGGAGTTCATCGAACGTTCGTGTGAGGTCCGTTTGTGCGGCCCAGAGGCGCTGGCGGCCTGCGGTTCCGGCGGCATACTTGATGCGGAGTTGATCGCGCTCAAATCGTGCGCGAATGGAGGTGACGCGTGAGAGGTTCTGGCTGGATGAGGCGGTGGGATGCGGGAAGGTGTCCGGTGGAAGGCAGAGCTGTGCGATTCGTTGCCAGCTTGCGCGCAGGGCCGTCGACGAAAGATTGTCGGACGTCAAAAGAGGAGACGGCAAGCTCACGCGACTGCTTCTTGGTCCGAGCCGATTCGACACATCGTCCAGAAGCGTCGGTGCCGGCGATGGAATCGGACATGCCAGGGTGCCCGGGCTGGTAACGAGAAACGCAACGTCGGTTCCGCAGTGTGTGAGATCTTCCTGAAGCGCGCTCACCTCCGTATACTGTGCGGCAACGGCGTCGGCCAGGAAGTAATCGATGTCGAGTGGAATACCCAGGAGATTGCCGAGCCCCAGCCGGGTCCCCGTCAGATGTTCCTGCACCAGATCCCGTTGATGGAGCATCGTCAGGCAGTGTCGGAGATCGAGTGTCGGATTGAGCAGTAGTAGACGACGGATCCGTTGGTGCCAATCTTGGCGGCGTAACGCGATTCGGGCGAGGAGGTCCGATGCCAGTATTGTAAGGGGTGCTCCGGGGCATTCCTTTAGCGCAAAGACCAGCACGGTATCGAGATCATCTTCCATGGAGGTGAATGTGGTGTGGGAGGGATCACCGTCGCTGAGTCCGATGTGGCGGCTGTGATCGTATCGCAGGACTTGGAGCCCGTAACCGGTCAGCGCATAGGCGAAGGTCACGTAAGCCTGTTGAGTTATTCCGTACCCAGGGCAGAGTAGTATCAGTGGAAGCTGTTTGCTGTCTGCTCGGCTGGGAGAATCGTGGCACAGCACAATCAGGTGTCCTTCACGATTTCGTAGGACGTGTGAAGCGGTTCGTGTAGGAGAGTCAGTCGCAGGTTCGGCAAGATCCTGTGAGGTGCCGATCCGTGGCGCGATGAGGCTCCGGAGTCTATGTTCCTGCGCAGGGGACAGAGATTCAAAGCGCACACCGATGCGGCGGCGCCTGCCCTCCGTCGGCGTAAGGCGAGATGTCCCCCTGGCCCGATGGAGATGTGTCCAGAGAATACGAGCCGGCCAGGGGTCTTCCGAACCATCCGGCTGGGAAGCTCCCGTTGATGGATTGATCGACTCGATAGGAACCATGCGAAGCACCTGTTGAGCCTCAAACGAATCCGCTTCCTCAGGTAGGTCGATGCAGGCCCCTTCCAGACTTAGGTTAAGGAGTAGGCCGAGAGGGCGGAGCGGCATGGTCGGCGAGCCGATCAATCGAATCGGACACGATACATTCAGACGTATGACTTCACGTCGATCTTCCGGTACCGCAATGGATGAGAGACTATCCGCGGGTCTGCGTTCTGGGGCGGCAAACAACGGAAGGATCAAGCCCTCGAATGTGACGATCGTTGAACCGTCCTGCAGCCCATCGAGAAGTGAACGGAGAACATTGCGGTCACGCTCGCCGCTTATAGAAAAGGAAATCACGAAGTCTTTGACGGCCGGGAAGCGTAGGTCTACGAGTGCGGAGGGGCGTTCATGCACGATACCTTGAAGTTCCAGGAAACTCACCGGTGTCTTGATGACGACGTATGCTGGTTGCAAGTGCACAGAGGTCGACAGATCGTGCACGGTCAGGAGTGCCCCTCCCGTGCTCATGTTTCGTAGGACGCCTCGCAGGGTCGCACCGCCGATAGATAATTGAACCGGGAGTGAGAACAGCTTCCGTTCCGATCGACGTCGGTCGGGCCGTTGACCGGCGACGTGCTCAGCTCGAGCGTGAACCATGTCGGTCCCGGCGGGCGAAATTGAGGCTGTCATAGATTCAGGATGCTCGCCGGCGATGAATGCCGCCGAGCGATTGCCTAGCGCAGGAAATCGAACCGTGATGATCAAACCGCTTTCGGCTGCGTGCTCAATCTCGATGGCGCCTTCGTGCGCCCGGACAATCTGGTGAGCCTGAAAGAACTCCTCGGGAGAAACATGGAAATCAGGCCGCTCGTGGACGGCAGAAATGGTGTCTCTGGAGGCTGCACGGATGCTGAAGCTCGCACGGGCGTGCGAGGCGTTCGCCTCCAGCGCGGTGTCGGATCGGATGGGGGCGAGGTTGGGCGAGGTCCGTGACTCTGTCTGTAGGATGAGGTGGGAAGGCATGTCGGGTTCTGATGTGTATCGATGGGCATAGTCGAGAAGGATCCGGAGGAGTTTCTCGAGGGCATCAGGCGATCCTAACATGAGGGGGAGGTTCTCAGCGAAGTGCGTGGTCACGAGGAGTCCGGACCCTTCTGTCTCCCTGAGGACCGTCTGCACAACAGTCCGAATCATCCCGTTTAGATCGAGCGGGGCGAATTCCGATGGGTGGGCAGAAATGGCTTGCGCCAATTGATTGCCGAGCCGGCTCGCCTGCGAAGCCTTGGCGACCATCGTTTCAACATGCTGCTCGATCTTGCTATGCTGAATGGAGCTCAGTAATCGCTGTGAGTCTTGTAGCAGTGTGGTAAGGGGTTGTTGCAGCTGACGAGATACCCGGACCGCTTCACGGGAGAGCGTGAGTTGGCGATCGGTTTCCTGAAGTCGAGCCTCTAGTTCGGCGAGGCGATCTTGCTGCGCTTTTTCTTGTGAACGGTCGCGCAGCACCCCGACGGTGCCGAGATAGCGATTAGCCGAGTCGAAGAGCCCTTTGGCCGTCACTTCAACCGTGATCGCCGTGCCAGGACTATCCGCCAAGCCTTTCCGGTGCAGTGTGAGTTCGAGTCTACGAACGGAGCGGCTGCCTGCCCGTCGTTCGTTCAATCGAAAGCGTCCCGTCGTCTCCAGCAGGGGAGGAAGCAGGAGTGAATAGTGTCGGCCCGCAAGTTCTTCGGGCGTATAGCCCAGCATGGCGGTGACGGCAGCGCCCACGTAGATGAACCGACCGTCCTGATCAAGTTCGTACGCCAGGTCATTCAGCGTTTCAATGAACCGCTGATATCGCTGAAACGTGAGGTCCAGCTTCATCTGTAGTGAGCGCTTTTCGACGGCTTCCTGTACGGAAAACAATAATTCAGTGATAAAGCCAGGCGATCGTTTGAAAAGGAGAAAGTCAGCTCCGTTTTGCAAGGCTTGGACGGCGGTGTGCGAGTCGCTCTCATTTGTCTGGAGGATGATCGCTGCATAGGGAGCATTGCGACGAAGGCGGGCTAGAATGTCGAGACCCTGTTCCGGGCTCAAATCTTGATCAATAAGGATGATCTGCCACTCGCCCTGATGACTGAATGCAAGAGCGTCTTCGGAAGAGTAGCCGGCTTCAATGCGACAACCGGAGAAAAAGCCTCTCAGGCTGGAGGTCACCAATTTGATTTCGTCAGGGTGTTCGTTGATGAGCAGAATGTTGAGCGACGATTCAGACAACGACATGGAAGATCTCATGGTCTTCATGCAGGGGTGCGCTTATTCCGCTCGGATACTGCTGCGCGGGCACCCGAGAACGCACCACCGTACAGTGATGAACATGTTCTCCCTGCCGGGAGGACAATTGTGTCACCAAGAAATCGGTCCGAATGCATAGGTGATTCAATATCATACACCTTATTGAGAATCCCAGCCCGCTCCCTGAGGGGGCGCTGTTACTTCAGTAGGGGAAGGGTCTTGTCGTGATGAAGCAAAATTGATCACACCCCTGAGCCTGGGTGTAATTTGAGAGAAAATCGTACTGCGTCGTGGGTTCGATGGCCGCTGGTCTTCCGGGCAGTGTCAAGAAGGGGTAGGGACCCACCGGCGTGTGATCGACGTCGGTGGGCTGGGAACCGTGCGTATCTAGCGCGCTGAGGCGGTGCTGGCAGCCTGCTGGCAAGTGCCAGGGGTCATATACAGTAGATAGTTTCCCATCCCATGCTGAATATCTGGGTTCTGAAGCGGGTGGTGGTGAACCATAACCATTTCATAGTCATCGCGTTTGGTTACCGTAAACCCCTTGCCGTCCCGGTATACCTGGTGCGGTCGAAAGTCACGAAACGTGCCGTCGGCACCCACCTCGGGAACAGTCCGCAGCAGGGTTTCTTTTGAGGTCTTGTTTTCCAAGGCCACCATGAGGAGTTCGTCGTGGCCATGGGGATAGGCGAATTTGACGCAGCCGTCCATGTTGAATTTCAGAGGCGCTGAGAGAACCGAGACCCCCGGCTTGATTTCGATGCCTTCGTCGGTCTGGTCCGCGCCCCGCTGGGCGAATTTGCTGTAGCAGACGATGTTGACCCCCACCTGGTAGACATCCATTTCCTGCACCTTCGTGCCTTTCGGCGC
>CABVRW010000054.1:25705-28232 GCA_902500785.1 uncultured Nitrospira sp. | reverse complement strand
ACTGGACCGGTCGTAAAGGCCATCTTCGCTTCGAAATATTCTTTCGCCTTGGCGGGATCCTTGATCATCACGTGCGTTGCCATGGAATCCTCCTTGGTTGTATGACATCGACCAATCGGCCCAGGCTTCATTCTGAACGTTTCGCGACCGGCAGAACAAGAGCGCATCGGACGTCACGATCATGTCTGCCGTTGTCGCGAAAGTCAGGGGACACCGTCCTCCCCAGACTCCACATCATCAGCGGGTCTCTCCATGCTTCAAGACCCTGGGCGACCTCGTGCCGGTTGCGGGAGCGGCTCGCCGTTCGACGGGTCCGTCTTATCCAGCAGACTCTCCAGGACGGCGCGCATCAGACAACCTTTGGCCTCGCACCTCACCCCTCGGCGGAGCATCTCCGACAGCAGGTCCTTTCCTTCCGCATCCATGTGCGTCGTCTCGCGCAGATCGACCCGCCACCGATCTCTATGACCAACTCCCGCCTCCATCCAGCAGCGCCGCACTTCCTGGACCCAAGGCCCGGCCAACCGCCCCGCGAGAGCGACCGTGGTTCCCTGAGCATTTCGTACGATCGTGATTTTCAACATGGATCGTCCATCCTGGTTACTCTGCGACAGTCTGGAGGTACGCCGCGCAGACGACGCGCTTCATCTCGTCCCCTCATGACGTGCCATCCAACGGCGAATGTGCTCCACCGCTTCGGCCTTCTGTTCGGGACGAAGACCGGCATGCCACTCGGCCAATTTCGGCAACACACGCTGCATCATGCGGGTCTGCTCGGCTTGATGCTGTTCGAATAGGCGAGCCACCTTCGCTTGATCGAGCCGATCACTCTGCACCTGCGCAATCAACTCCTCCGTCAACGCGTGATGTTCCTTTTGGGACTCAGCACGAGCCGCCAGCGCTTCGTCTTTCACGACCGCGAGCCTGGCCTTCTGTTGCTCG
This sequence comes from uncultured Nitrospira sp., assembly GCA_902500785.1. GTDB lineage: Bacteria > Nitrospirota > Nitrospiria > Nitrospirales > Nitrospiraceae > Nitrospira_A. The sequence continues at coordinate 27,290 of CABVRW010000054.1, read as the reverse complement.
TCAAGATTTAGATGTTTGGCGATTTTCTCCGTCATCCATTCAGCCCGCTCCGTTGGGGTGTGGTTGCGGTGGCAGGCTGCCTCCGCGAACAGACCCACGACCAACATGATCCCGACCAGCGTTCTGGTAAATCTCGTCTTCATGGCAGTCTCCTTTCTCCGTGAACAGTGGTATCGAGGGCGACCCGCACTCAGAATAGACGTGAGGCAAAACTCGCCTCACGGGCCTTGGAAGGCGGGGAGGCCACGCTCTCGCCGAGCCGGCGCGCGATCAATCCGTCCAACGACCACTTCCCTCCACCTGTCACCAGCAACGCCAGGCTCATTCCAATGACCAGCAGGTGAAATTCGAAGCCTTCACCGGCCTGCTGGCCGAACCAGTTCATGAAGAATCCATGCGGTACGTGCACGGTCGCGATCGCGCCCAGCATGATGACGACGAAGCTCGCCGCCGTAAATCGTGTGAGGATCCCCGCCATCAATCCCAGGCTCCCGACAGATTCGCCGATGATGACTAGGAACGCCACGAGCCAGGGAAGGCCCATTTTTTGGGTGAAGAACCCCATCGTCCCGTCGAAACCGTTTCCACCAAACCAGCCTAAGAGTTTCTGGGCGCCGTGCGCGAAGATCACCCCGCCCACCACCACTCGCAGAATCAAACCCGTCCAGGAATCATCAGTTTTAAAGAATGACATGGCACACCTCCTCATTATCATTGCGGCCGATTGTGTTGACTCATGACCCGCTGCCGAGCCGACCCGATGATCCACTCTGTGACGGCCAGACTGAGCAGGATGAGTGGAATTCCCACTAACAGTCCGTACCACTCGATCCACAGCCTGATGTCTTTCATGAAGTCACCCCCGGTTCACTTGTGCGTTGCTACCCACCGGTGATGGCAAGAGCCGTTCCCAACCATGCCTCGTCGGACACGATCCCCTAACATGATGAAATTCTTGTGGAGTCTAATACGTATGGCAAAAGGGGCCGGCCCTATAGATCGGCTGTGACGACTGACCTGCGACGAAGGATCGTCGGTGACGATGTGCATCGTCACTGTGTCGGCGACGGCGTCATGAGGACAGGGTGAAACCTCTGAGATCCAAATACGAAGGCCACGCCATGACCATGGCGTGGCCTTTCGCTCGACAGAATAACCCGGCTCCGCATGAATCTCTCCGCGGACTACGACTCCGCCTTTCGGAGATCGATCACTACTCCGTTCTCATCCAATTCCACGATCACCTTCGAACCTTCTGCGATCGGCTTGGTTTTCACTTCCATCCTATCCAGCGGGAACACCTTCTCTCCTTCCGGCGTCCAGAGCTTGATTTCTTTTTTGGTAAGCCCCGCATAAATGAGCTTGCCGGTGATCAGGCGATGCTTCCCGGCCTTGTTCTTGTGTTTCCCATGGTGGTCGATCACCAGGTTCTCTTCATTAAGCCATAGCGTCACCTCGTCGCCGACGGCGGCATCGGAGGGAGCTGTCTTGGCGTTGATGGTGTATTGTCCCACCGGGGTCTTCACGTACACGAGTCCCGACTGCATTTTCGTGACGACCCCATTCAAGGTCAGGTGATTGCCGG
>CABVRW010000054.1:0-25605 GCA_902500785.1 uncultured Nitrospira sp. | reverse complement strand
ACCACACCGCTGACCTTCATGTGAGTTCCAGATCCGTGCGTATGCGTCCCCCCCTCATCGGCCAGACCGGGCGATACGGCAAGCAGCAGGCTCAGAATTATCGCGCCTGAAACCGATTGTGTCCCCGACCAACGCGAGAGTGATTGTCCTTCTCTGTCACGATGCTTCATCATGGCCTCCTCCTTGGTTGTATGAATTCCTGTCGTCATCGCTGCACCATCTGCCATGCGGCGCTGCCTAGTGAGATGGCAAAGACCGTTCCAATCGATACAGGTACGGGACAATTCCGGTAACCGCTTGAAGCGGCGGCAGAAAGAGGCCGGCAATCTGAGCGGGATAGTCAAAAGCGCAGCGAGGTGACGATGTGCGCGCGACGAGGAGTCGTCAGGTGACGATGCGTGTCGTCACTCCCTTGGACGGGAGAGGCCGAACTTCTTGATGCGTGACGTGAGCGTGGTGCGTTTGAGACCGAGCCTGGCCGCGGCGCCGTCCCGACCCCCGATCACCCATCCGGTTTCGCGCAACACTCGTAGGATATGCTCGCACTCGTCGTCGTGCAGTGTAGCGCTCGGCACAGGGATCTTCCGTTCCTCCAGCTTCAGCTCCTGGAGCGGAACCTGGAGATGTGTCCCCTGGGTAAGAATGACCGCGCGCTCCACCAAATTCTCCAACTCGCGGATGTTGCCTGGCCAGTGGTACCGAGACAGGGCCTCCAGCGTCGGGGTGGGAATGGATTCGATGTTCTTCTGCATGCGCGCGGCATGGTGCTGCGTGAAATACCGCACGAGCATCGGAATATCCTCCCGCCGCTCGCGGAGGGCCGGCAAGGTCACGGGGAAGACGTTGAGCCGGTAGTACAAGTCGCTCCTGAACCGATTCTCCTCGACCAGCTTGGCCAGATCCCGGTTCGTCGCGGCGATCAGCCGGATGTCTACCCGAATGGTCCTTGTGCCGCCGAGCCGCTCGAACTCCTGTTCTTGGAGGACACGAAGCAGCTTGGACTGCAATTCCAACGGGATTTCCCCCACCTCATCGAGAAAAATCGTCCCGCCGTGCGCCAACTCGAACCGACCCACTTTCTGCGCGATCGCCCCTGTAAACGCCCCCCGCTCGTGACCGAACAGCTCGCTTTCCAGCAGCCCGGTGGGGATCGCGGCACAATTGAGCTTCACAAAAGTCCGCTGATGACGTCCACTGAGCCGGTGAATGGCCCTGGCAATCAGCTCCTTCCCCGTCCCGGTCTCGCCCTGGATCAACACGGTCGCCTGGGTCGGCGCCACGATCTCGACTTGCCCGAGGACCTGCTTGAGAACCCGACTGTCGCCGATGATGTCGTCGAATCCCTGTTCGAGGCGAATTTCCTCTTCCAGGTACAGCTTCTCCTCGGTCAAGCGGTCCTTGAGTTCGGTGATCTCCTGATAGGCCAAGGCATTCTCCACCGCGAGAGCAATCTGGCCGGCTACCTGACTCAAAAACTCGACGTCCTGCTCGCCGAACGCCTTCTCCTGACGGCTGGCTAGATTGAGACAGCCGAGCACCCGGTCGCGCGACAGCAGCGGCAGCGAACAATTCGACTGAAATCCCTTCTCCACCAGAAGCCTGGTGACGGCATGAGAAAAGGCCTGCATCCCTTGCCGATCATGCACGACGACGGGCTGCTTCGTCTGGAGTGCGACCCCGGCAGGCGAATGATCGGCATCGCTCGTGCCCCCCTCCGTCAGCGCCCCCTCGTTGTCAGGAAAATCCAGGGCATAGAGGCGGACACGGTGCGTCTTGTCGTCGTAGAGAATCAAGCTGGCATATTCTTGCGGCACCATCTCGCGCAAACAGAGACTCACCGCGCTGAACACATCGCGCAGGCTGAGCTTGGAGACCATGGTGTTGGTCATGCGAAGCAACAGACCGAAGCGATCCCGCTGACGTTCCACATCCCGCCTGGATGCCGCTGCCGCTTCGCGGTTCAGGACGTTCTCCACCGCCACGGCAACCTGCCGCCCGATCTGCTGCATGAGTTCCAGATCACACTCCCCGTAGGCCTCCTGCTGCAAACTCAAAAATTCCAACGCCCCCAGGGCTCGCACCGCCGACGTCAACGGCACCAGACAGCAGGACTGCACGCCGTCTTCCTGCATCAAGCGAATCACCTTCGGCCAGCGGGATTCCTTGGTCAGATCCTTGATGAACAACGGCTGCTGGGTGTCCCACACGAAGCCGGCCGGTGTCTCGGCGAGCTGAGTTTCATGGCCGCCGACAATGTCCGCCGGAACATTGGCCCGCAACACATGAAGGCGCATCACACCCCGTTGAGCGTCGTAGAGGGAGAGACCCACGAAGTTGACGGGAACGACCAGCGGCAGACGGCGAGCGAGGTCCTGCACCAGGGCCGGTAAGTCAGAATGGCTCGCAATGGCCTCCACGACCTGAAGCAGGGCGCCATAACGCCCACTGTCCACTTGCGTCGCCGGTTGGAGTGGTCGGTCGCTCATCGTGGTTAGTATGCTGCGGAAACACTCGATTGTTGCGCAAGCTCACATGCCCTGTCGGTGCCAGGATAGGCCGCAGAAGGGCAACACGACCCCCACGATCACGGTGGCGAAGCGTACTCTCTGCCGCACGTTGAGCCGCTGCGCGATGCGAGAACGCCGCTGGCGGTCTGTTTCCGCCTGCTAGTATGCCCTTCGCCCTCTCTCTACCCAACGACTCTGTCGCAGATCCAGGCCTGCTGAACCGAAAGCGCGCTATGACCTAACCGCAACGCAGTCGGCATGGTTCTTTCTCTTTCGTGGCGCGGTCATACTTTTCTGGGCACTTCAATATCCATGAGCGATTCGGCATCGCTGATCGGCAACGGATTTTTACATCCAACAGCTTTCATGACGAGTTTTGCTTTCACACTGATATCCCAATTCCGGATGGACTCATCTTTCATTCAGGATTTCAATTCGCTTCTCGTATCGGAGAAAGAATCGGCGATCCCTTATCCTTCACAAAGAACACCATGAATTTCGCGGGCTCTGTATCGCTCGCGTTATGACCAACCGTGTGAACATCGTCCGGTGACTCGTAGAAGGTTTGTCCTGGGCCAAGCGTCACCCGTGGTCCGTCCTTCACCTGCATCACCACCGAACCCTCCAGCACGTACACGAAGGTATGCGAATTGTGTCGGTGAACGGAATCTGAAGCACCCGGCGCGTACTCGACAGTTATCAGCACAACCTCTTTCCCGGCGATGTCTTTCAGTTCTTTCGTCATGAGCGGAGTGACCTGTCCGGCTACTTCCGCGACTGCGCTCGCCGCCATGCACAATCCCATCAATAGGCTGATCAACAGGATTTTCATCGTCTGGGTCCTTTCATAATTGAATGTGCGACCAGATACTCCCAGTCGAACTGCCCACCAGCGCAAGCTTGCCGGATAGTTGCAAGTCCATTATTGCTCTTCAATACGAAGCTATAAATAGAGCGGTTTGATCGGCGACACGACAGCCGACGGATTGTTTTTCCATATCGCTTCATCTGCATCGACATAGAGTTCGATTTCGTTCCCGTCCGGATCGCGGAGGTAGAGACTCTGGCTCACCGTATGGTCGCTCATGCCGTCGATCGAGATGCCTGCTTCCTCCAACTCCTTCTTCGCCGCCCGCAATGCATCCAGGCTGTCACCGACCTTGATGCCGATATGGTAGAGGCCGCGGCGGCGACCCGGCGGTGGACCGGGCGCATCTCCGACCTGAATGAGCAACAGTTCATGGTGCGTCCGGCCGGAGGTCAGGGCCGCCGCCGCGCCGTTGAACACCGACCCCACTTCCTGAAATCCAAGCAGATCTCGATAAAATGCCAGCGATCGCCCGAGATCTTTCACGTAGAACACGACATGGCCGAGATAGTGCGCTTTCATGTGATCCACTCCTTGCCGGGCGACGATTACCGCAGCTCCGCCCTCACCGCCGCATGGGCCAGCCCCACATCCGGATCCCGTTGCAGCGCATCGTAATAATGCCTGCCGAATCCGTCTCCCTCTTCCGACGGCGTCAAGAGCGTCCGCACCGACGCGATGAGGGCGGTGATCTCCGCGCGGTCCGCGATATCCTCTCCTTCGGTCAGTTCATCGAGCCGAGCCATCATTTGAGAGAGCGGACGTAACCATGCAAACCAGGCATCCCCCAGCACCAGCTGAAAAAACGCGCCGTTGGTCGGAATACGTCCGTGCACCCGCTCATAGGTCACCCGCTCGCCGTCCAGCAACGCCTTGTGCAGGCGCAGCAATGCCCGCGAAAGATTGTCCAGATGCGTGCGCATGTGATCCTGACTCGGCATCATCTCGCCTCCTTGTTTATGACGCCCCGTCGGATTTCGCAGCGCTCCTGCTGCCCACCGGAATGGCAGCCCCGCTAATCTGGCTTGCTTCTTCAGACGCCAGGAAGATCATCGTCTCCGCAATCGATTCCGGCTTCGTCCAGGTCGATGGATCGACCTGGGGCATGCTCGCGCGATTGGCCGGCGTGTCGATGGTAGTGGGCAGCACCCCGTTGACGGTTACCCCTGAACCTTTCAGCTCAAGCGCCAGCACCCTGATCAACGCCAGCAGGCTCGATTTGGAGACGATATAGGCGGCGGCTCCTGGAAACGGCTCGACCGCGGCCCAGGCCGCTACATGCAGAATGCGGCCGGCCCCGCGTTTGACCATGTGGGGGAGGACCGCTTTCGAGAGGAGAAAGGCCGCCGTGAGATTCATCGTCAACATCCGCTGCCACAACGAGGCCTCCGTCTCCATGATCGAACCACTCGCAAAGCCGCCGACGAGATTGATGAGTACGTCGATGCGCCCTTGCGATTGCATCACCTCCTTCACGAGGCGTTGGACATCCGCTTCGTCCGTGACGTCGGCTTTCATGGCGTGGCCGGCGGTCACCTGCGCCGACGGCGGATCGCGATCCACCGTGATCACTCGGGCACCGGCCGCAGCGAAAGTCGGCGTGACCGTCTGTCCCAGGGCTCCGGACCCTCCCGCGATCAAGACCACTTTTTCCTTCAGTCGCATAGGCGTGTCACCTCTAGCCGGTCGGTTCACTATCCAGTTGATGCGCCTTGCGGCCACCGCGGGTGAGTGGACGCGCCGGCAGTTGCCCCTCCACCATGAGTCGAGCCATATCCGCCGCGCGGGTGACGAGCGCGTGGGCACCTTCCCGCAACTGCAGACTGTTCTGGACCTCGACGACATTTCGCTCCATGTCCTCGGCGCTCCAGCCCCTGGAATGGGCGATGAACGGAAACTGCGGGAACTGGCAGCCGACTTCGGCGAAAAAGGTCATCAATTGACCAGCGACGCCCTGCACATTGTCTTGCCCGCCCATAATGATGAAGGCGGCGACTTTGTTTTTGAGAAGATGTCGATCAGCGATCGTTTCCTGATTCTGAATGCAGTTCATCCGCTCGACCATCTTATAATACAGGCTGCTGGCGCCGCCCCACCTGATCGGAGTCGAGACGAGAATCACATCCGCCCAATGCACGATGCCCTCGTACACCTGGTCCATTTGATCGGCCGGATCCATCTGCGTGATCGAGCAGGGCCAAGTGCAAGCCTCCGCCGCCTTCGAATAGAATCCTTCACAGGCCCGGAATGAGAGGTCGCGGAGCTTGATGAGTTGCGTATCAAGCTGAAGCTGGTCTCTCGCATGCCCCAATGCCGCCTGGAGCAAATCATCGGACGCGCTGTACCGGGGCTGGTCGGCCGTCATCGCCGTCGTGGCGATGCCCAACACGCGGATGGGGCCTTCGGCTCGGACGATCGGACGCGCCAGCGGATGCGATTTTATCGGAGGTGTGATTCGTTTCGTGACCGGCGTCACATCCACATAGAGGCGTCCGTCTTCCACCTTCACGGCATAGGTCGCGACCTGATCGGTCTCGTATCCCGGCTCCCCCTGGCCGGTCCGGTGATGAAACTTCCAATAGTGCCAGGGACAGACGATGTAGTCGCCGTCGAGCCGTCCCTCGCCGAGTGGTCCGCCGATATGGTTGCAGACGCCTGCAATCGCCGCGAACGTGCCGTTCTTGTAACTCAGCGCCAGTTTCGTCCGGCCACAGACGATCTGTTGGAGCGGGCGCTGCTTGAGTTCATCGACCACCCCGATCTCCGTCCAATTCGTATCTGGCATCCCATGCTCCTTCAGGCTTCAGAGGCACGTTGGTCGCTCATAGCCGCTTCTCTTCAAGATCGTACACATCGAAATAGACATACACGGGGCGATGCGTCGGCACATGCTTCGGAATGTACTCCTCCATGTAGGCCTGCGTTTCAGGACTCATCTCGGAGAGACGCAGATCCCGCGTCGTATTGTTCCATTGAATGATCGCCCCCTGGTCTTGGATCTTGGAGTGAGATTTCAGCCAGGCGCCGACCTGCTCATCGGTTGCCCCCGTCGCCACAACCGCTTTGAACTGCTCGGGAGTGACGCCCGTGAAGGCAAAGAGCAGATTCGCCAATGAACAGGGCCAGTAATTGTATTCTCCATTGATGCCGAGTAGGAAAGCCCGGCACTTGTCCACACAGCGGGCGGCGATGACGTAACCGCCGAGCGTTTCGCGCGGGCTGCGGGGATAGGTCTTCGTGAGGTCCTTCCCGAGGGCTTTCACTGTGTCTAAATCCGGCGTCATGCGTGTCCCTCTCTTTTCTGGCTGCTTCATCCACGCAAAAGGAGGGGAGCCGGAACACATTGTGCTCACGGCTCCCGTCTTGCCTCGTCAGAGCTTACGATCCCTGCTTGCCTGTGTCGTAGTAGAACCGTTCGTTGACGATCTTCCCATTCTTCCACTTGGCCACGGAGACTTGCTCCATGTGGACCGGTTGTCCGTTCGTGGCAATGAAGTCCAGGACGCCCTCGTAAAAGGTGACGCCGTCACCCACGCCGGAGGCCACCACGTGGAAGCCTTTCCACTCCTTCACCCCGCCGAGAAACTGCTTCTCACGTTCGATGTTGGTGGACAGACCCTTCGTGGGCGGATTGGCGTTGTCTCGCATCACCGTGTCCTGGTCGTAGAACTCGTTCATGGCTTCTATAATCTTCCCCTGCTGGATGTAGGTCAAGAGCTCCTGCAAGCGTTGTTGAAGATTCTGGTTGCTCATCTCGTCTCCTTTCGTGGCTTCGTGCGTGTTGGTTGGGTGAATGTGATTCCGATCTTCCGCACCTCTTGGTAGGGGAGCAGCCACACGAGGGACTCGTCGCTCAGGTCACCGACTTGAATCCGGTTCCCCCAGGGGTCACGAAAATCACAACGGAAATGCGGTTCCATCCTCAGCTTGTACTTTGTGATCAGCTTGCGCCGAACTTCCTTGATCTGCTGTTCATCGCGCACCATCAGGCCGAAATGTTTAACACGATCCGGCTGAAGAGTCTCGACTTCAAAGATCGCCATGAATTGATGCTCGCCGAGCTTGCACCAAGCCGCGCCTTCTCCACCGTGCAGCATTTTCAATCCGAACACATCCGAATAGAACTTCACGGCCTTCTTGGCATCTGTGACTTCAATGACGATGTGATTGCATCCATACACCTGAACGGCCATTTCCATTCCTCCTCAACGGGTCATCTGTTCGATCGCGGCCACGAACGTTTCCGCTGGTTGAGCGCCGGACACCGTGGTTTTTTCATTCAGCACGAAATAGGGGACCCCTCTGATTCCAAGCTGATGTCCGCGGGCCTCTTCCTGTCGCACGGCGTCGACACCTTCTTCGCTCCGGAGCAGCCGGATGACCTTGTCACGCTCCAGCCCGGCGCGCTCTGCGAGAGAGCTCAGCAATTCGGCGTCCCCTATATTGAAGCCCTCCTCGAAATAGCCGTGGAACAGCTCTTCGACCACAGCATCCTGGCGTCCCTGTTGCTGCGCGAACCAAATCAATCGGTGTGCATCGAACGTGTTGGGCGTCCTCGCAATTCGGTCGAACGCGAACTCAATGCCGACGCTGATTCCCACTGCCGCGACGCGATCCTGCATTGTATTCAGCTCTCCCGAACCACCGAACTTCGCTTCCAGGTAGACCCGACGGTCCATGCCTGCCTTGGGCATAGTCGGGTTGAGTTGAAACGGGCGCCAGATCACACGGGCGGAGTCCCGCTCCTTCACCGTATCCAGCGCCTGCTCCAACCGCCGCTTGCCGATGAAACACCAGGGGCAGACCACGTCGGAATAGACGTCGATCGTGAGGGCCTGACTCGTCATGACAAATGTCCCATCTTGCCCGCCTGATAGTCCTGCACGGCCTGAATAATTTCATCACGTGTATTCATGACGAAGGGGCCGTAGCGGGCGACCGGCTCGGCAATCGGTTTTCCGCTCAACACGAGGATGGTTGCATCCTCCGTGGCATCCAGCGTCACCCGTTCACCTCCCTGTCCGAACCGGGCGATTTCGACCGCCTGCACAGGCTGCGATCCATTCACCATCACCTTCCCATGTAAAACGAACAGCGACGAATTGAATCCCTCGGGCAGCGACAAGTCCAATCGATGTCCGGCGTTCAACCGAAGGTCATAGAGATGGACCGGGCTGAACGTCTTGGCCGGGCCCATGACGCCGCGAAACTCTCCGGCGATCACACGGATCCGCCCGGCTCCTCCGTCGAGGTCCACCGACGGTATGTCGTCATTCACCAATGTCTGGTACCGCGGGGCGGACATCTTATGGGCCTTCGGCAGATTGACCCACAACTGAATGCCTTCCAACAGCCCGCCCTGTTTGGCAAACTCCTGCTCGTGCAGCTCTTCATGCACGATGCCGGATGCGGCGGTCATCCATTGCACATCGCCCGGACCGATGACGCCGCCGCTTCCGGTTGAATCACGATGCGCCACCTTGCCGTGATACATGATCGTGACGGTCTCAAATCCACGATGCGGATGCTCACCCACACCGAGTTGCCGATCGGTCGGCGGAAACTGCTCCGGTCCCAGGTAATCCAGGAGCAAAAACGGCGACAGCTGCTCATCGATCCCGGCGCCTGGAATCATGTTGCGGACCGGAAAGCCGTCACCGACCATGTGCTGGGACCCCGCCTGATACACTCCGACAAGGTCTTTTACGACTGTCATATCTGTTCGCATACGAGCCTCCTTTCTCACGCCATCCCTCGCATGGCCTCCGCCAGGGAAACGATTCCCCGCACCAACGACGAGGACTGTTCATACCCGATCGCGCCAGTGGAAAATGATGTATACATCTCCTCGAACAATCTCGCTGCCTCTTCGGAGAACCCGAATGATGTGAATGTGGGAACCACCGCGCTCAACGGCGCATGGTGGGCCGACACAGCGCGTCCAAGAATCTGACCGAGGGCTGCCGCGACTTGTTCAGGGCTATACTCTTCGGGGCCCGCGAGCTCCACGATCGTACGACCCTTGCCGCCGGCGATCATTCGCTCCGCTGCCACGCGCCCGATGTCTCTGGTCGAAATCATCGGAACCTTGGTCTGCGATGGAATGAACGTGGGCAGCACGCCTTGCCCCTTGGCCATGCCGATTCCAGGCGCCCAGTTTTCCATGAAAGAACAAGGGCGCAAGATCGTCAGATTCCGGGCTACCGCGGCCAACTTCTGCTCCCCGTATCGCACGGCCCGAATGGGCCCGGTGCCTTCCGGAATGTGTCCGCCGAAGGATGACAGGAACACCACGTGTGGCACCTCGCTGGCCTGCACGGCCGCCGCCGCTTGGTCCATGCGTTGCCGCTGCTCTGTGAGCCACGCCACAGCGCCATAGTTCGGCGGCACCAGGAGGTACAAGCCGGCCGCACCCTGGAAGGCCTTGGCCAATGCAGACCCATCATCGATCGAGGCCACGGCGACTTCAGCCCCCCTCGCTTTCCAGGCCGCTCCTTTGTCGGACGAACGAACCACCACCCGCACCGGCTGCTTGCGTGCCAACAACGTCTCCGCAACAACTGCCCCTGTCTGTCCTGTAGCACCCACGACGACGAACATCTTGCGTCCTCCTTTCCTGTCTCGGTCGAGTCGTTCCGCCTCGTCCCCCATCACAGAGTAGTCCAATTGATCGAGTGAAAGAACCCCTGGCTCAGCCGAATTTGAATCCGCTGAACCAATCGAGCAACTCTTAGACGCGATACGGCAGCATCATTCATTCGTCTGAGCATAATAGTCCTAATTAGAACTAAGTCAAGTCCGATGAGGCACACTCTCATTTTCATCCCATGTCGGTCCCGTGATTGCTCGGCCCAAGCCGCCTGACTCCGGCACACCCATTGAGCCGCGCGGCGCGACCTATCACTCTTCCGCCACGTTCGCATGCATACGCTATGCATCCTCCTCTATCCGGCTGCGCAAAACGGCTGTCCTCTTCATTCGTCGTTCGTCTCTCGTGTAGAACCCGGCTGCCGCCCCTGACGAGATACGTTTCACGTTTTATGCTTCATGAAGGTCGAGAGCGCCGTCGGCGGCCTGTTTCCACATCCTGCTGGAAGTTTGAGAAAATCAGGGGATCGTTGAGCTATGAGCGATTGCCCAAAGACAATGACAGGGGAGAGACGGCCTTGAAGCTGACGACCGGCAGCAAGGCCATCTGGGTGAAGGTCGAGCCGGACATCTTCAGCACACCGACGCAGCGGCGCGCCTCGCGGCGGTGGGATATGGTCGGGAGAAGCCGGTGACGGAAAACTGCACAGAAAAGGATCGGGCCAAGAACCGGCGTGTCGAACTGGTCAAGTGCTAGAGGCGACATGCCGAACGACCGGTCTGCCGATCCGCTCTATTTCCGACTCTTGATTGCCCGTTCGACTTCCCGGCCGGCTTCACGGGCTTTGATGGATTCACGGCGATCGTATTGTTTCTTGCCCTTCGCCAGGGCCAACTCCACCTTGGCGTGACCGCGTTTCGAAAAGTAGATGCGCAAGGGGACCAGCGTGAGGCCCTTCAGCCTGGTTTTCCCGATCAGCTTGTTGATCTCCTTCCGGTGCAGCAACAGCTTACGCTTCCGCAGGGGATCATGGTTCGAAAGATTGCCGTGCGAGTAAGGGCTGATGTGGCAGTGCTGTAAATAGACCTCGCCGTCATCGACCGACGCATAACTATCCTGCAGATTGACGCGCCCTTCGCGCAGCGACTTCACCTCGGTCCCTCGCAAGATGACCCCGGCTTCAAACTTCTCTTCGATGAAGTAGTCATGGTAGGCCTTGCGGTTGGTGGCCACCACTTTGTATTGATCATCTTTGTCGTGTGTTTTCGTCATAGCAGGCCGGCGTGAGCTACTTCCCTCAGGCGTATTTTGTTATGATAGCACTATGCGAGGACAGGGCAGGCTCGACTCATTCGGCTCCATCCTAACCGGTGTCGCTCACAGGTTGGGTCTGGAGAGCAAACTGTTCGAAGCGCGCCTGCGTCGTCACTGGCCAGACATCGTGGGCGGGCCGATCGCCGCACACACGCGTCCCGATCAGATTCGATTTAAGAAACTCTGCGTCTTCGTACACAACTCGGTGTGGCTGCAGCAACTCACCTTCCTCAAGCCGGTCCTGTTGGAGAAGGTCAATACGATGGCGGGACAGACGCTGGTCACCGAAATCGTATTACGCATCGGAGAGTTCTCCTCGGATCACACCGTCATCTCGCCGCCGTCCGCTCTCGAATCGGTCCCGTCTCAACCAAGCCCTCAATTGGTCCAGGAAGTGACGCTCCACGCCCAAGGCATACAAGACCAGGACTTGCGTGAACACCTGATCACCCTCATGGCGCAGTCCTTGAGTCAGCCGGAGCCGTCGCCTCGTCCCTCACGACCGGCCCCTTGAACAACTGCCGCGAATAGGCCGCAGTCGCCGCGCTGTCTTTTCCTCTGGGAATCGGCCCGATACGGCCTTCCTCTTCTTGTTCATCGAGCCGGTACAATCCTCGCACGGACTTTTCGAACCCATCCCGCACCGTCGCGTCTTCGCCCGTCACGTATTTGTGCAGCACGTCGGGTTCCGTCCAGCCCTCGTCGGCAAAGATGTAAATCGCAATGTGCTGATAGCGTCCCTTGGGATCGTCCAAGGTGGTCGGCTGGATTTTCATGCTGCCGAAATTCCGGGTTTCCGCCCCGACCTTGCGGAATCGTTCGATCAGCGTTTCGATCTCGGTATCGCTGGTCCAGGACGGCACGTGCACCGCGACCACCGTGCGCTCCTGGGAGCCGACACTATAGGGGGGAATCGATCGATCCGGACGACTGAGGAACATCCCGCCCCAGATCAGCGCAAAGGATCCGAAGAGGACACCCAGCGCCATTTTCACCACGGTGTCCAGCGGACGCTTGGCAGAGGTTCCGGCGGGAGCCCCGGCCCGCGGCGGAGTCGGGTCGTTCATCACCATGGTGAGGAGCGCCGCGTGAAACCGGCGCGGCTACACAGCATCATGACTCGCCCTCGTCGGGCACTCCTTCTTCGCGTTCAACCAGTCTCACGACCGCGACGACACGATCCTCATCTCCATCCATATCGAGTAAGCGAACCCCTTGGGTGTTGCGCCCGATTTCACGGATGTCGTCGACCTTGCAGCGCAACACTTTACCCTGAGCGGCCATCAACATGATTTCATCCTCGTCGCGGACTTGGAGGAACCCGACGGCCGGTCCGTTCCGCTCCGTGGTCTTAACGCTGATGATGCCTTTGCCGCCGCGGCCCTGTATACGATACTCGTTCACCGGTGTCCGCTTTCCGTAGCCGCCTTCGGTCACGGTCAGAATCGCGGTGGTCGAATCAGGCGTGATCGTCTCCATGCCGATGACCTCGTCGCCGGCCTCGAGGGTGATACCGCGCACCCCGTGAGCCGTACGCCCCATCGCTCGCACATCTTCTTCCTTGAATCGGATGGTGATGCCCTGCTTGGTCCCCAACAGAATCTCGCGCTGGCCGTCGGTGAGATCCACGCCGATCAACTTATCGCCCGCATCGAGCGAGAGCGCGATGATGCCGCCCTGCCTCGGATTGCCATAGGCCGACAATTCCGTCTTCTTGATGACGCCCAGCTTGGTACCCATGATGATGAAGCGATCGGCCCGAAATTCTTTCACCGGCAGCGAAGCCGTGACCTTCTCGTCCTTTGAGAGCGCCAGGAGGTTCACCAGCGCCTTGCCCTTCGCGGCCCGGCTGGCTTCAGGAATCTCGTGCACCTTGAGCCAATAAACCTTGCCGGCATCGGTAAAGAAGAGCAACGCGTCGTGCGTGGACGCCGTAAAGAGTGTTTCGACAAAATCCTCTTCCTTGATGCCCATCGCGATCTTGCCTTTGCCGCCGCGCCGCTGCGCCCGATACAGCGTGACCGCGTTCCGCTTGATATACCCGGTGTGGGAAATCGTCACGACGACTTCTTCTTCGGCGATCAGGTCTTCGAGCGTCAGCTCAGCCTCTTCCTTGACGATCTTGGTGCGTCGTTCGTCCTGGTACTTCTCCTTGATCTCGATCAGCTCATCGCGAATGATGGTGCGGACCAACGCCTCGCTGCCAAGGACCGATCGCAGGTATTCGATGGTCTTCAGCACCTCGCGGTACTCTTCCACGAGCTTGTCGCGCTCCAGTTGCGTGAGCCGCTGGAGTCGCATTTCCAGAATGGCATTGGCTTGAATTTCAGACAGCCTGAACTCTTGCATCAAGCCCGCGCGCGCCACATCCGGCGACTGCGATCGGCGAATCAGCGCAATCACGGCATCCAGATTGTCCAGCGCGATCTTGAGGCCTTCGAGGATATGGGCGCGTTCTTCCGCCTTGCGCAAGTCGTAGGCCGTGCGCCGCACCACCACGTCGCGCCGGTGTTCGACAAAGGCTTCCAGAATGCGCTTGAGGTTCAGCACTTCCGGCCGGTTGTTGACGAGCGCCAGCATGTTGACGCCGAACGTGGTCTGCAATTGACTGTGTTTGTACAAATTGTTCAGCACCACGAGCGGAATCTCGTTCCGCTTCAGCTCGATCACCACACGGACGCCCTCGCGGTCGGACTCGTCGCGAATATCGGAGATGCCGGTGACGCGATCCTCCTGCGCCAGATCGGCGATCTTCTCGATGAGTTTCGACTTGTTCACCTGGTAGGGAATTTCGGTGATGATCAATCGTTCTCGGTCGGTCCGTTCATCGGTTTCAATCGCCACCTTCGCCCGGACGGTCAACAACCCGCGGCCGGTTTCATAGGCATCCTTGATCCCGGCGGTGCCATAGATGAACCCGGCGGTCGGGAAGTCCGGCCCGGGAATCTTCTTCATCAACTGCGCAATCGTAACGTCCGCGTTCTCCAGCAAGAGGAGCAGCCCCTCGATCACTTCACCCAAGTTGTGCGTGGGAATGTTGGTGGCATACCCGACCGCAATGCCGCCGGCGCCGTTGACCAGCAGGTTCGGCACGCGGGACGGCAGCACGAGCGGCTCGACGAGCGACTCGTCGTAGTTGGGGCCGAAATCGACCGTCTCCTTTTCGATATCCGCCAGCAGCTCTTCGGCTAACTTGGTCAACCGGGCTTCGGTATACCGCATCGCGGCGGCCGCATCGCCGTCCATCGAGCCATAATTTCCCTGCCCATCGACCAGCATGTAGCGCATGTTGAAGTTCTGCGCCATGCGCACGAGAGTGTCGTAAATCGCGGAATCTCCATGGGGGTGGTAGTTACCCATGATCTCGCCCACGATCTTGGCCGACTTTCTGTACGGCCGATTCGCGGCCAGCCCCATTTCGTTCATGCCGTGCAGAATGCGCCGATGAACCGGCTTCAACCCGTCTCGCACGTCGGGGAGCGCGCGACCGACGATCACGCTCATGGCGTAGTCGAGATACGACGAGCGCATCTCGTCTTCGATCGCAATCTGTCCTAGTCTTTCATCAGGCGGCATCGATCCTCCACGGATGCTGAGAATGGTCCCCGGCTTCGTCCTCGGCTCGTCGGATGACCATTGTGAGCCTCCTACGAACACACAGAAATATGTTGTCGTCTACTAGATCGGACCGGCTATACGTCTAAATTCCGGACTTCCAGCGCATGTTGCTGAATGAAGTTGCGCCGGGGTTCGACTTCGTCGCCCATCAGGATCGTGAAGATCTCGTCGACGCCGGTCATGTCCTCGAGCTTGACTCGCAGCAACGTCCGCTTTTCAGGGTCCATCGTGGTTTCCCAGAGTTGTCCCGGATTCATCTCGCCAAGACCTTTGTACCGTTGGATGTTCAATCCCTGCTTGCCTTCTTCCAGGATCGCCTGCACCAGCTCGGCCGAACCGTTCTTCAGGACCTCGGCCCCCTTCACCTTGATTTTGTAGGGCGGTTTGCCCAAGCCGATCGTCGCGGGCGCTTGCTTTTGGAGTTCGCGGAAGTCGGCGGATCCGACCAGTTCATGCGTCACGTCGAACTGATGCATCATGCCGCCCGTGAGAACCTTGCAGACGATCTTGCTCCCCTGATGTTCTTCATCGTTCACAATGTCGAGGGTCGGTTCGGCCTTCGGGTACACCAGGGCGAGTGTGGCCTTTACATTCGTGACGATCGTCGCCAGCGCCGCCTGATCTTTCAGCGCCTCGCGCGTCAAACCAGGCTCGTCGACGAAGACCCGCAACATGTTGGCTTCATGATGTTTCTTGTTGACCTTGCGGAGGAGGCTTTCAAAGGCGATCAACTTCTTGAGAATCGGCAGCAGACGGCGGCCCGACAGAAACTCTCGCCCATTCTCGAGCGCGACTTCGACTTCTTCGACGGCCAAGTCCGCGAGGTATTCGTTCATCGCCGGCTCGTCCTTCAGATACCGCTCCGTCTTCCCCTTCTTGACCTTGAAGAGGGGAGGCTGGGCGATATAGATGTATCCCCGCTCCAATAGCTCCGGCATCTGGCGGAAGAAAAACGTCAGCAAGAGCGTACGGATGTGACTGCCGTCCACATCGGCGTCGGTCATGAGCACGATCTTGTGGTACCGGGTCCGGGCAATATCGAAGGCTTCTTTGTCCGGCTTGTCGGAATCCTCTTTTTTCCGGCCGATCCCTGTGCCGAGCGCAAGAATCAAGGTGCGGATTTCGTCGCTGGACAACATCTTGTCGAAACGGGCCTTCTCGACGTTCAGGATCTTGCCCTTGAGGGGGAGAATGGCCTGAAACTTCCGATCGCGACCCTGCTTGGCCGAACCGCCGGCGGAATCACCCTCGACGATGAAGAGTTCGCTCAGCGCCGGATCCTTCTCTGAACAGTCGGCCAGCTTGCCGGGTAACGAGCCTCCGTCCAACGCGCTCTTGCGGCGAATGAGGTCCTTGGCCTTACGCGCGGCTTCGCGGGCGCGGGCGGCATCGATCGCCTTGCCGATGATTTTACGCGCGACCGGCGGGTTCTCTTCGAAATAGGTGCCGAGGGCGTCGTTCACCGCGGACTCGACGATGCCCTTGACCTCGCTGTTGCCGAGCTTCGCTTTGGTCTGCCCCTCGAACTGCGGATTGCGCACCTTCACGCTGACGACCGCGGTCAGCCCTTCCCGCACGTCGTCCCCGCTCAGCGATTCGGTGTCCTTTTTGAGGAGATCGTTGGCGTTGGCGTAAATGTTGATGGTGCGGGTCAACGCGGCCTTGAAGCCCACCAGATGTGTGCCGCCCTCCTTCGTATTGATGTTGTTGGCGAATGAAAAGAGATTTTCGGCGTACCCGTCGTTGTATTGCAGCGCCACTTCGAGGATGAGGTCGGCGCGCTCCGTCTGCACATATATCGGCTTGTGCAGCGGAGTTTTCGCTTCGTTGAGATGGTCGACGAAGGACACGATGCCGCCCTTGTAATGGAAGACCTGTTCTTTCTCCTTACGATCGTCCGTAAGCGTGATCGACAGACCCTTGTTGAGAAACGCCAGCTCGCGAAGACGTTGCGCCAACACGTCGAAACTGAACTCCAACGTTTCAAAGATCTGGTTGTCCGGCATGAACCGCACCTTCGTCCCGCGACGTTTGGTTTTACCCGTGACGGCCAGCGACGCCTGGGGTTTTCCACGCTCGTACCGTTGTTCGAAGACTTGTCCGTCCTGCCAGATTTCAAGCTCCAACCATTCGGACAGGGCGTTGACCACCGAAATGCCGACACCGTGCAATCCGCCGGAGACCGTGTAGGCGCCCTGCTCGAACTTGCCGCCGGCGTGCAGCACGGTGAGGGCGACTTCTGCCGCGGATTTCTTTTGGGTGGAATGCATGCCGGTCGGAATGCCGCGCCCGTTGTCCACCACCGTCACGCTGCCGTCGATGTGGATCGTGACCTCGATCGACTCACCGAAGCCGGCCATGTGCTCATCGACACTGTTATCGACCACTTCATAGACGAGATGGTGCAACCCGTCGACACCGGTGCTGCCGATGTACATCGCCGGTCGCTTCCGGACGGCGTCGAGTCCTTCGAGAACTTTGATTTGATCCGCGCTGTAACTGTCGGATTTCGGCTTGGCAGAATTGTCCTGCTGGTCGTCCTTGGCCATTCAGCTCCTAGCAGGATGCTGACAATGTCCGCCGGCGGCGTGCTCGCATCGTGCAGGCCCTCCACGTACCGCAAGGGTACGCCTCGGCCCTCCACTCACTGCGGCCTTGCCGGACAGCCACGTTGAGCATCCTGTAAAAAGGCATTCCTATTGCTAAATTTTGATCGGCATCACGACGCATTTGAATCCGGGACTCTCGGCTTCCTGAATCAGGCAGGGGCTCAAGGCCGTGTCCATTTGCAATGACACCGATTCTCCATCCATGACGCTCAACGCGTCCAAGAGGTAGCGGGCGTTGAATCCAGTATTGAGCGCCTCCCCCTCATAACGAGCGACCAGTTCTTCTGTGGCTTCCCCGTAGTCGGGGTTGCTCGAAAACAGGGTCATCCCGCCGGGAGCAAAAGAAACCTTCACGGCATTGGCCTTGTCTTTCGATAACACAGAGACCCGTCGCAACGCGCTCTCCAGCAACCCTCGATTGACGACGATGCGCTTGCCGCTCTCTTTCGGCACCACCTGCTGATAGTTGGGATAGTTGCCCTCCATGAGGCGGGAGGTGAGGAGCAGGCCGCTCTTGCGGAAGATCATGAGGTTCTTGGTGAACCCGATCAACGGCTCCTCGTCGCCTCCCTCTTCGAGCAGGCGCCGCATTTCCTGAGCCGCTTTCTTCGGGATGATCGCCTTGATATCCTGAGCCGGCTGCTTCGCATTCGGGGTCCCGACCTCACGCTCCGCCACGGCCAGGCGATGGCCGTCGGTGCCGACCAGACGCAGGAGCATGGTTTTCTTTTCCGTCGTCGTGAGGCTCACGAGCAGCCCGTTCAGGATGTAGCGCGCATCATTGTCGCCCGCGGCGAACAGGGTTTTGCGAATCAGTTCCAACAAGCCTGCTCCGGCCAGCGGCGTCAGTCCTTCCCGTTCGATGGAGGGCAGGGCCGGATAGTCTCCGCTCGGGAGGCCGACCACCTTGAATTGACTTTTCCCGGCTTGGATCGTCGTCCAGTTGTTGTCGCCGGAGGTCAGCTCGATCTCGCCGCTCGGCAGCTCTTTGATGATCTCGTACAACTTGCGCGCCGAGATCGTCACGCCGCCGGCCTCGAGAACCGTGGCTTTGTACAGGCCCCGCATCCCGAGCTCCAGATCGGTGGCGACAATTTCAGCTCCGTCGTGCTTGGCTTCCAGTAAGATGTTCGAGAGGATGGGCATGGTGTTTCGCTTTTCGACGACACCCTGCACCCGCTGCAAACCCGTCAACAATTCCTCTCGTCCGATGCGTACCTTCATGGTCGATCTCCCTCAGCGGGCACTCACGCCCTCAAGATCTGTTCTTTCAGGCCTTCCAGCGTGGTGTGCAACGTGCTGTCGGCTTCTTTCGCCTTTGTGATTTGCCGGCAGGCGTGAATGATCGTCGTATGGTCCTTGCCTCCGAACTGGCGCCCGATTTCAGGAAAGGAGGCGTCGGTGAGTTCCCGGCAGAGATACATGGCAATCTGACGCGGGTGCACCAGCGTCTTGCTCCGCCGCCGCGATTTCAAATCGGCAATCTTCAAATGATATTTCGACCCCACCACCTCTTGAATATCTTCGATTGACACAATCTTCTTCTTATCCCCGATCAGGTCGCGTAACACGTTCTTGGCCATTTCGAGCGTGATCGTTTGCCCGGTGAGCGAGGAATAGGCGCCGACCCGCACGAGCGAGCCTTCCAGCTCACGGATGTTGTTCTTCATGGTGGTGGCCAGGAAGTGAATCACGTCTTCGGGTAGCGCGATTCGTTCGTCCTCGGATTTTTTCCGCAAGATGGCAATGCGGGTCTCGACGTCCGGCGGCTGCAGGTCGGCAATAAGTCCCCATTCGAACCGCGAACGGAGCCGTTCTTCGATATCCGGCATATCTTTAGGAAAACGGTCGCTCGACAGGACAATCTGTTTCCTGGCTTCATACAAGGTGTTGAAGGTATGAAAGAATTCTTCCTGCGTCCGCTCTTTGCCCGCCAAAAATTGAATGTCGTCGATCATCAACATATCGACGTTGCGATAACGCTTGCGCAGGTCGATCATTTTGTCATAGCGAATGGAGTTGATGACCTCGTTGGTAAATTGCTCGGTGGTCAGGTAGGCGATGCGGAGGTCGCTTCGCTCGGCCAAATAGTTTCCGATCGCATTCAGAAGATGGGTTTTTCCCAATCCCACACCGCCATAAAGAAACAGCGGGTTGTAGGCTTTGGCCGGTTGCTCAGCGACGGCCATGCAAGCGGCATGGGCGAACTGGTTTCCGGCGCCGACCACGAAACTCTTGAAGGTGTATTTCGGATTCAATTGCACGCCGCGTTTGGATCGAGATGCAACAAATCCGCGTCCGGCCGTATCCGGCGGCGCACCATCGTATTGAGCCGACGAAGGAGGAGGAGACTGCTTAGTGTTGATCACAAAAGACACGTCCAAATGGCCGCCTCCCTGCGCAACCGAGACCGCTTCCGACAACAGATCGCGGTAATGCTCGCCTAACCACTCTCCGAAAAATTTGTTCGGGACTGCTAGATAGGCCGTCGTTTCTTCAATCCGGTCGAGTACAACAGGAGTGAACCAGGTCTCATACACCTGCTTCGGCACCTTTTCCTGAATGTACACCAGTGCTTCATTCCACATCTAATAATCCTATACAATCAACATCTTAAAAATGTTCACAGCCTTATACACAGGTGTGGATAAATACATCTATCGCCCTTGGTTAGATGAGGTTTCGAGGGGAATATTCGCTGGGTTCTTGTGGACATCCGCCCACCCTGCTGGCAGTCGATCTCTTTCGTGCACAGATACCTTCACCTTATCCCTGATCGCCCCCTGCCTTATACACCATCTCATCAACATGGGCTAGGCTCTTCGATCGTCAACGCCCACGGACCTCTTCGCCTTCATCCACAGAACCCACATAGCCTACTCCTACTCCGACGACTCCTACTTCTTCTCTTTACGTGGAAAAGAATTAGGAGAAGAGAGTGGGATCACAGCACAATGGTTGCCTCATGCTCCACAATGAGTCCGACAAGATCTGGATAAGAAATTATCTTTCCGTCACCGGTTGCGGCCGGAGCGTCCGATGCAGATGATGGAAGAATATAAATCTGTCCAGGAAAGGCCGGGGCGGACGCCACAGCTTCTTCCAGGAGAACAAGAGAGAGGGAATCCGATGACACACCGGGCGATACGGAAGGCAATAGGGATTGCGTAGAATCCGAAATCGGTCGTCGAAGCAGATACAATGTCTTACGAGCAGGCATGAGATCCCTACACACTTAAAACACTAATACTCGGTCGGCTTCAGAGATGGCTTGCTGAGCCGATTCGAAGGAACCTACCGTGACCGCGAATCCGTTTTGAAGCGCAGGACGCGGGCCGGCCGGAAAGATCAGGACAAACGGAATGCGGAGATGTTCGAAGGACGGAAGATATTTTTCCAGGATCTCGATATCGACGATATCATCAGTGTCTTCGGCCAACAACTGAACCGCCGGCCCTATAAGGAAGACCGTGATCGGATTCTCTCCGGCGGCCAATCCCAATGCGATGCGCAAGGCCTCAACGGGACGAGGGGAGGTCCGCGGATCTTCACGCACAATCAGCACGATGGATGCAGTCGCGGCCACAATCATTCCTTCAGACAATCGCTTATGTAAATGCCAGAAACCGGTCGCAACCATTCACGATATTCGAGAGCACCACCAGGCCGCAGAGAGAAATGCGTGAATCGAGACGATCGGTCGATACCCCATGCTGCTGACAACCATACGCACACACGAACAATTTCATCCCGCGTCCCACGAGCTCGGCATAGCGAGGATCCTGAAGATTCTTCACACCCTCATCAATGAAATAAAGATAGAGATCAACACCTTCTGTGAGTGCCTCCGAGGAGAGCCGTGCCACGGTCTCAACACTAGGGTGTGAAGGGGGTGTGGATAACAGGATACCGAACTTCTTGGCGTGCATGAGAATAGGCCTGTTGAAAATCTATAAGAGTTCTTAAGAATCAATAGTTTATATATAAAAAACTGAAAGCGGAGCGTACGAATTTTACGCAGGAAAGTCAACTAGAAAAAGGGGACTCAATTACCTGTTGATGAGTCTTGTGTGAAGGGCGGTAGGGAGCTGAGAAATGGCAATATCTTCCTGTGCTTTTGTCTGCATATTCCGGACAGTCGCAACCCCTTTCGCAATTTCGTCGTCGCCCAAGAAGATCGTATACAGGGCTTCGAGACGATCAGCTTGACGAAGGTGGGCCTTGAGTGATGCTGCACGAAAATCCATATCAGCGGGTACGCCGGTTCGGCGGAGCTCGTCAAGCAGTGTAAATCCAACCTTCACGGCTTGGGTCCCGAAGGCCGCGACGTAGACACGCGGCCTGGTCGGAAGAGCGACCGTCTCCGGCAACATCAAGGCAATCCGTTCAAGACCGACGGCGAACCCCACAGCCGGCACGGCGGATCCCCCCAGCTGTTCCACGAGACCGTCATACCGACCACCGGCACCGACGGCATTTTGAGCTCCCAAATGGGAACAGGTGACTTCGAATGCCGTGAGGCAGTAATAGTCGAGACCTCGGACCAACCGAGGATTGAGGTGAAACGGAATGCCTACCGATTGTAGACCAGCCGTCACGGATTCGAAATGATCACGCGCAGCCGACGAGAGGGAATCGGCCAGGCGGGGGGCATCCTCGGTGGCCACGCGGCAGTCCGGCACCTTGCAATCCAAGACGCGTAATGGATTCGTCTCGATCCGACGCCGGCAATTGCCACAAAGCCGGCTTTCCACGCTTTTCAGGAAGGCGACTAGGATCGGGGTGTACTGCGCCCGGTCCCCGGTATATCCAAGATTATTAATTTCCAGAGTCAAGCCAGGCAGCGTGAGGTCGGACAGCAATCGCCACAGGAGCGACATCACTTCGACGTCTGCGCGCGGGTCGGACACGCCGAACGATTCCACGCCGAATTGATGAAATTGCCGCAATCGTCCGGCCTGAGGACGCTCGTGACGGAACATGGGGCCGACGTAACAAAATTTCTGCGGCCGTGGATCCGCGGCGCGGTTATGTTCGATGAAGGCCCGAACCGTTCCGGCCGTTCCTTCCGGCCGTAGGGTCAGGGATGACCCATCGCGATCGGCGAACGTGTACATTTCCTTCTCGACGATATCCGTGGTCGCGCCGATACTGCGTGCAAACAGGGTTGTGGTCTCGAAGATCGGAACGCGGATTTCCTGAAAGCCGTAACAGAGAGCCCAACGACGCGCAGTATCCTCGATGAATCGCCAACGGGGAGACTCTTCGGGCAGGAGATCTTTGACGCCTTTAATCGCTTTAATCATGGCTCTGATGTTGGGTGTCCCGACAGTTCGAGCGGGACTATAGCGACGGTCCCGCGGGCAAGTCAACGCGCGGATGGAGAAGGATCACCCCGCGAGAGTTGCGCCGGGTGGCGCAGGGGGGTATAGTGCCGAGCTTGTTAAAAAGGACGACCCCATCGCCTATGCGGTACCATTCCGAACCACCAATTTCGATTCCCTCTTCTCCAGGACTATGACCACTCACGGCCGCCGCGTCATCGCCCTGGCTCCGATGCCCCCCGAGAAGTCGGCGTACGCCTTGGCGCGTTACAGCCGGTCTCCCGATTCCATCGAAGAGAGCATCAAATGGGTCCACGGCCATTCGTCCGAAAAATTCTGGGAACAGTTTTATTTCGATTACGGTCATGGCTCGATCGCAGACCTCGGCCATGTGATCATCTGCTTTGAGCAAATTTCGGAACTCGCCGCGATTCGTCTGGAGGATGAACCGGTCTGGGATGGGCAGGCCAAGTCGAGCCGCTATCAGAATTTTGCGGCGAGCGGTTGGTTCGTGCCGGATACCATTCGCGGGCAGGAGACGGAAGCGACCTATTTGGGCATCCTTCGAAGTCTCGCGACGGTCTACCGTGCCCTTCACGATCCCTTGAGCCAGTTTCTCACCGAACGGGAGCCTCGACCTGAGGACATGACTCCCGCCGTCTATCAGCGGGCGATCACCGCGCGGGCATTCGATGTCACCCGGTATTTGCTGCCGCTGGCCGCGCAGACGAACGTGGGGCAGGTCGTCAGCATTCGCACCCTGGAGAAGCAGATGACCCGTCTGCTGTCGTCGCAGATGCCGGAACTCCGGCTCCTGGGAGAAGAGCTGCAGGATGCCTGTCGGAAGGCTCCGGTCAATCTTTGGGGTGAACTGTCCGGACAGGCGGCCGGATTGGGGGAACCCATGGCCCCGACCTTGGCCCGGTATGCCAAACCGAATGAGTATCAAGCGGAGGTCTATAGCGACCTCGCCCGGCATGCGAAAGACGCGCTGAAGGGTACCGGGCTGGATCAACCGGCTGCCTGGGGCGCCGCTGAACCAGTAGACTTGATCGAGCCGCATCATCCGCTCGATGAGGTGGTCGCCACGCTGCTCTATCGCGTCTCCCAAGCTCCGTATCGACAGATACTCGCGGTGGTGCGGGACTGGACGGAGAAGCAGAAACAGGACACCATCGAGGTGGCAGTACAGAAGCGCGGGCCCTACGACGAGTTGATCAAGGAGTTCCGCAGTGGATATGCCTTTGTCTTCGACGTGATGATGGATATCGGTGGGTGGCGCGACATGCATCGGCATCGGCGCTGCCAGCAGATCCAGCAGAACTTCACCACCGTGCATGGATTCGAGACGCCCCCTGTCCTCGCGGAAGCAGGGCTCGACCACGAGTACCAGGACGCCATGGGGCATGTCAAATCCGATATCGAACAACTCCGTAAGTCGAGCCAGGAAGCGGCGTTGTACGCGATTCCATTCGGTTTCTCCGTGCGCTGCCTATTCAAAATGGACTATGCGGAAGCGGAATACATCGCGAAGTTGCGCTCCGGGGTCAAAGGGCATTGGTCGTATCGCACCATCGCCTGGCTCATGAAACAGAAACTGACCGAACGGTATCCCATCCTCGGCGCGCGCATGCAGGCGACTCCCCCGGATGTGCAGGACGCCCTGACGCGTTGACCGCGTCGACCTCTTGTCATGAGTACACCACACGACCAGATTGAAACCGCACTCCTAGCAGGCGACTGGGACCAGCTTGGGCGCGAAGCCGCGGCATGGGTACGGGCGTTGGAGACCGCCGGCGAAACAGATCCTCGCCCCTATTTCGCCTTGAACGTCACCCACCTGATTCGCGGAGAATTCTCCGACGCGTGGCGAGTGCATGCCAAGGCGTTACAAGAAGCGGACGACATCGAGCGAGTACGAGGGTGGGTGCAATCGATCGCTGACCAACACCCCGGCAATGCCCAGACGCATCTGGTGCAAGGGTTGTTTTTGGCGCAGTCCGGCCAATCGGAACAGTCGATGACTTCCTACAAAGAAGCCGCGAAGCTGGCCCCGCAATCTCCCTATCCCCATTATTTCTTGGCCCAGATTCACGAGCGGGCGGAGCATGTGGAAATGGCGATCAAGGAGTATCGTGAGGCGGTCAAGTTGGCCCCGACATTCGCGCCGGCGCGCACAAATCTCGGCGTCGCCTATCAGGAGCAGGGTCGGCTTGAAATGGCCATTCCCCAATATCGAGAAGTGATCAAGCTCAACCCGAACGACGCGGTGGCCCATGCCAATCTCGGCTGCGCGCTGGCGGAGCAAGGCAAATTCGAACCGGCGTTGCAGGCCTACAAAGAGGCCCTGCGGCTCAATCCAAACGATGCGGAAATCCACTTCGCGCTCGGGGGAGTCTACGAAACCAAAGGGCGGGCCGATCTCGCCATCAAGGAATATCGCGAAGCCACTCAGGCTAACCCAGAACTCGCTTCCGCCCACACCGCGCTCGGCTGGATGTTGATGGAGCAGTCCAGACCTTCGGAGGCGATGGATGCCTTCAACCGTGCCGTGAAAGCCAATCCGGAGGACGCGCAGGCCCTCTATGGCATCGGCAGGATCTACGCCGCCCGCGGAAAACGGGAAACCGCCGCCGAAAACTTCTCCAAAGCCATCCGCTTCGAAAAAGATCCCACCAAGAAAAACGCCATCATGAACGCACTCTTCGCCAGCGGTCAGACGGGGGATTGAGGATCCGAATGATGTGCTTCTCCTGCGCGCGTCGATCGCGCGCCC
>CABVRW010000053.1 GCA_902500785.1 uncultured Nitrospira sp. | reverse complement strand
CATTTTTCATCCCCGCCCTTCCGGGCGGGGCATCCAAATGCGCGTTTTCGTGATGCTGGGCCAGCAGCGAGGAACCACCCAGGACACGATCATATCGGGATTTTCCCGGCAGATGCCGATGATCAGCTTGGAGCAATCCTGCATAGAGGCGCCGCCCACCACGGCGCTCGTCAATTCAGGAACTCCCGCGCCGGATTCCAAGCCGTTCATGATCCTGGCAAAAATTCCTCTGTCCTATGCCACTCTGAGTCACCAGGTCCAAAGTAAGCTGTTTCACCAAACGCTCTTCCTGGATACTGCGGGGCCGGACAGTGCCATCATTGAACGAGTCACGGCGACCGATGCCAACGGTCGTATTTTGTTGGCGGTCGACACAAGTGGTGACCTAAAGGGAACCATCTATTACTGGGGGACTCCTACCCTGGATGACAACGGGAAAACCCTGTCAGTTCCGGACCTCCAAATGGCCAATGAATCAAGGACAGCGATCGACTCTATCCGTGTGGGGTATTGGCAGATGGTCGACCGAGAATTGAAAACCAAACTCCGCCAGGCTGTGACCACTGATTTCTCCCCACAAATTGATCAGATGAAGCAGGCGATTACGGGGAAACACACCGTGGGAACAATGACGATGGACATCCTCGTCACGGGCCAACAGCCCGATCAAGCACACTCAACTCCCCCAGCCTTGGTGGCCACGATTTTGCTTCAGGGAACCGCGAGCGCCAACGGGCAAATCGCAGTGGAAGACAATGGGGCGCGGGCGCTGTCAACACAGGAAACTCGGTAAACCATGGCCAGAGGGGCTGCGGCAGGCTGATGCCCGCAGCAGCCCCTGCCAACGGAAAGGCCCTGGTCAACGACTTGCCGACCGTGTTGCTGATTCTCATCTTGGTTGGCGCGCTTCCTACCTAGCCCTGCAGTCGCGTCTGGAACCACGATCCGAGCCGATTCATGGCCCCCTGCTCCTCCTCATTCTAGTCTTGATAGTCATGGGCCCTATCTAGCTCACCTTCTGCATTTTCACCTCGCTCGCAAACTGATATAGGGTCTTGCCCAGTTCGCGCCCCCAATCTAAGCTGCTAAGTTTTTTATACAACCAGCAGGCCACCAGCGACCATTGAGGGAGGCACATACAATGATCCCCTATAGAGACTTCGGAAGAGACTTCGGAAGCTCCCTAGGAGCGAGCGACGTGCAGAAAACCGTCCGTGATGAACATCGGCACATTTTGGCGTTGTTTCAGCTGTATTTGACCGCTGAACCCGATGCGCGGAAACCCATTGTCGATCAAATTCTTGATCAGCTCGCCTCGCATTTCCAGGCGGAAGAAGCACTTCTGTACCGCGAGATCCGGAGCGGAGGCGAACAGGGCCGACACCTCGTGGAGGAAGCGTTGCATGAGCACGACGAGGTGAAGGCCATGATGACCGAGTTGCAGCAAGCTGAAACCCACGATGACCAGGCGTTGGACGAATTCTTTGAAGACATGATGCGGACGGTTCGCGCACATTTCCTCACGGAGGAACGCGACATGTTTCCTTTGTTGGAGGCACTCCTCTCAGAACATTCGGAATAAAGCGGGAGGACTTTCGACACAAGAAATTCGAATTCGCGCCGCTGCGATTCGACGTGATCGGTCTCGGAACATATTTCAGACGCTGTACATGATCGCGATGCATTCAACCATGCCGTCACTCGAAACCTCCCGGAGTCGAAGGGATTGACGTTCCGATCCGTGAGACCAAGCGACGGCTTGGCGTCTAGGGCTTTGCCCAGTGTAGGAAAATCGGCGATCGCGCTAGTCTCTGATTGTGCTGTGAAAACTCATCGACACTGTACCGCAACACAACTCGGGCCCGGAATCTTATCTGTCATGGGAGGCATCACATGGAGCGGGAGAAACAAAGCCTGGAAGAATCGATCGGATCGACGCTGACGCGAGCTGCGAATGACACGGCTGCATCGGCCGAGAGTATCAGCGAGCAAGCCGGAGAAGCGGTAGGATCTGCGGCGGAAAACCTTCGCCGTGAGTTGCCTGAAAACGGAATGGTCGGCGAAGGAGCGGCGGCAATATCCAGCGGTGTCAGGCGTACGGCTGACTATTTGCAAGCAGAAGGCATGAGCGGAATGGTGGAAGACCTTGAGGTACTCATTCGGCGCTATCCGCTCCAAACCTTGTTGGTGGGGTTGGGGTGCGGGTACTTGCTCTCGCGCCTTCGTCCCGATTGAGTCGCGAGGGGGGAAAGGAACCGTTATGGATAATCCGCATCCCATTTCAATTGCGGCCTTGGCGACAGGTCTGGTGGCCGATCTCCGGCGACTCGTTTCGCAGGAGATGCGATTAGCTCAACACGAGATGCAGCTCGAGCTGCGGAAGGTCGCCATGGGGTTGCTCCATGCCGCCCTCGGTATCATGTTGAGTCTCGTTGCCATCAGCTTGTTTTTGGTGATGCTGGTACATGTGATTCACACCTATAGCGGCATGCCACTCTGGGCTTGCTACGGACTCGTGGCAGTCATCGCCGCCGCGCTGAGCGGCATATTTTTGTACAACATGGTCAACGTGGGTTCCAGCCTGCGGCTTTGGCCTTTCCGTACCGTTCGTTCCATAAAGGAAGATGCACAATGGATCAAAGAACAACTGCTATCGACCAGGACTTGAAAGACATTGTCGACACGAGAGTGGCAATTGCGGAGAAACTCGAGTTGTTGGAACAACGTATTATCGATACGGCGGAGGGAGCGACAATGAAATTTTCGCGCATGCTGGAGGAGACGACCGAGCACGTCAACCAGATGGTCGATAAAACCAAATCGGCGTTGAATCCAATCCACAAAGTCGATCAGTATCCGTGGATTATGCTGGGCGGAGCCATCTGCGCGGGCTTTGCCATCGGATTGATGGAGTCACGGTCTCGATCTCAGCGCAGTGGCGTGTATCCCTATTATCCCGCGGGAGCTCGAGCATCGCGGGTCATGCCTGAATCCGCGCGCGAGGCAAGAGCCGAAAACGGTTCGGCAGACGGCGTCTATGACTACTATCCAAGCGGATCACAGTCGCAGACAGCTCACACGCCCCGATCTCAAACCACCGTGTGGGAGAGTATGTCGCACGAGTTCAGTCAAGAGGCTGAGCAGGCGAAGGGAGTCCTCCTCCAGGTGGGTCGATCGCTGATGATGGAATTAGCACGCAAAATGCTGCCGGAGATCGCGCGTTCCTTTGGAGTTAATTTATCATCTCCCCCCGACAGCGAAAAGGAGTCACCGCATAGGCAACAATCATCGCCGGCTGATCAGCAGCAGAGTGGCACGCGAAATCGTACGACCGCGGCAACAACCAAACGCGACGGTTCCCTGGCCTCTAGAGCATGACTCACATTACGTCACGTCATGGCGGTAATGTCATCATAGAGACCCTGTGCCGTCATGGACGTACCTCGGTAGTCATATGAGATGCTCTCGGTTTAGCGATCAGGCATAACGACGGTTTCTGCCATCCACTCACGCTCATTTCTGACGGCAGCACTCTTGAGGGAGGACTCTGTGCCCGCTTCTCTGACAAGTCCCTCGCCCCGCTTGAATCCCTGGAGACTCGGCGGACTAGGCTGGAAAGAATTCGGACAGCGTCTTTGGCAAGCAAGTCAGAAGGACGAGATCCTGGGTCGAGCGGCACAGCTGGCCTATTATTTTCTCTTGGCCCTATTCCCGGCGCTCCTGTTCCTGACCGCCGTGTTGGGACTGTTTCCGCTCGACCGGGTGATGCCGGAACTCATGACCTATCTTCGCACCGTTCTCCCGTCGGACGCGCTTTCCCTGCTCCAAAGATATTTGGATAATGTCGTGAGCGGCAGCGGCGGCGATGTGCTCTCGCTGGGGCTTCTTGGCGCCTTGTGGGCATCATCCTCCGGAGTGACGGCGATCATGGAGGCCCTGAATGTCGTCTATGGCGCGGAAGAAAGCAGGCCCTACTGGAAAGTCCGCGTCATTGCCACGCTGCTGACAATCGGGCTGGCCGGGTTTATCATCATTTCGATGACTCTGATCCTGTACGGCGCTCGGATCGGCGAATGGATTACCGATATGGTCGGGCTGGGATGGTTGTTTCTCCTCGCCTGGAATCTGCTGCAGTGGCCGGTGGCCGTGCTGCTCATGCTGTTGGCATTGGCGATCATTTACTTTGTCTGTCCCAATGTCGAGCATGACTGGCGGTGGGTGACTCCCGGTTCCGTCTGCGCCGTGGCACTATGGGTGGGAGTCTCATTGGGATTTAAGGTCTATGTCGACCAGTTTGGTAATTATAATGCCGCCTACGGGTCCATTGCGGGAGTGATTATATTGATGTTATGGCTCTACCTGACCGGGGTGGTGATCCTGCTCGGAGGAGAGATCAATGCGCAGATTGAGCATGCGGCTTCGGCGTTGCGGAAGTCGCGGCTTCGATCTCCCAAGTCCGAGCCGCTTCTAGCAGGTTAGTCGCGGACGTCGAGCAACGTTTGTCGACCCAGTTCTCGAGATCCGTGAATCGCGACGCGTTTCTCATCGGGGATCATGGGCCCATTGTATCTTGGCATTTTGCGCACCAAACAAGTTTTTCCGTAGCCTGTGAGAGTCAGGACCAGGAAAGGGATCGGGCACTGATGAAATCCGAGTATCCAGACGTGCTGCCGGAAGAGCAGAATCCCGTGCTGCCTGATGCGGCCTCTCAGCGCCCGGCCACCGAGCGTCACTTGTGGGAAATCAGACCGATTCGGGACTTGCTGTGGGTGGGAGGCATCCTCTCCCTCCTGTGGTTCGGGTACTATTTACGCGGAGTCTTTACACCCGTCCTGATCGCGCTGCTCTTGGCTTATCTCTGCAACCCGCTGATCCGGAAGGCGGAGCGGCAGTGGAACGTCCCTCGTCCGGTGACCATTTCGATCGTCCTCCTGATTTCCGCTCTCCTCCTGGGCGGACTGGTGACGTGGTTGGGCCCGCTTCTGGCCGAGCAGGTGCAGTCCCTCGCGGAGCGCGTACCGGGGTATCTTCAGAGCATCGCGCAACAATACCATGTCAGCCTCGGCGATTTCTCCGAGCCGCTCTCGACGATCGCCACGAGTCTCAAAGACGATCCACTCTCCATCCTGCGACCTATTTTTTCCGGCACCGGACAGGCGTTCGGCGTGCTGGGAGCGGTCATCGGCACCACGACGGCCATCTTCCTGGCGCTGACGCTGATCCCGATCTATTTCTTCTTCTTCGCCTGGCAGTTCGACGGGGCCCTCACCGAACTCAAACGGTATATACCCGTTCGCCATCGCGCGCGCGTCGGACAGATCTCGCGACGAATGGACCAAGCGGTGAGCGGTTTCTTCCGCGGTCGCCTAGCGATCGCCCTGGGATCGGCCATCCTGTATTCACTCGGCTGGGCGCTCACCGGCATACGATATTGGTTCTTGCTGGGGCTCATCACCGGCGTGCTCACCATCATTCCCTATGCCTCATTGATCGGATGGCCCTTAGCCGTGCTCCTGAAATACCTGGATGTCTTGTCTGGGGCAACGGGAGGGTTCGACCTCATGGCGGTCGTCGTCTGGCCGTCGCTGGCTTATCTGGTCGTGCAATTCATTGAAAGCTGGCTGCTCACGCCTTGGGTCCAGAGCCAATCGATGGAAATGAATGCCGTCACAGTGCTGATCGTCGTCTTCATCGGCGGCGCGCTTGGCGGCTTCTATGGGCTCTTGCTCGCCATTCCCATCGCCGCCTGTCTAAAAATTCTCATCCAGGAATTGCTTCTTCGCAAAGCTATCCGGAACGCCGCAGAGCCGACACACGCTGCTCGACCATGAAGGGAGCCTTATGTCGAAAACCGTCGCCGATATTCTCATAGAGCGGTTGATTGACTGGGGCGTGGATACCGTGTTCAGCCTGCCGGGAGACGGGATCAACGGGATCTATGAGGCGCTGCGCACGCGACAGGACACAATCAAACTCATTCTCGTGCGGCATGAAGAATCCGCCGCCTTCGCCGCTTGCGGATATGCCAAATTTACTCGGCGGCTTGGGGTGTGCTTGGCGACCTCCGGCCCCGGCGGCATCCATCTGCTGAACGGCTTATACGACGCGAAATGCGACGGGCAGCCGGTGTTGGCGATCACCGGGCACACGTTCCACGATTTAATCGGTACGCACTACCAACAGGACGTCGATTTGAATACGCTCTTCAAGGATGTGGCCGTTTACAGCGAGCGCGTGATGGGACCGGCCCATGCCGGCAACGTGGTCGATGCCGCGATCAAAGCGGCGATATCGAGACGGACGGTGGCACATCTGACCATTCCAAAAGACATCCAAGACTGGAGCGCGGACGACGATCGCTCCAAGACCAACATCCCGCTGCATAGCGGGGACCTCTATAGCGACCCGCTCCCCCTTCCCTCCCCGACTCTGCTGCAGAAGGCCGCCCGTGTCATCCAGGCGGGATCAAAAATCGCGATCCTTGCCGGACGTGGCTGCCTGGGGGCTAAATCGGAAATTATTGCGCTCGCGGAACTTCTCGGCGCCCCGATCATCAAGCCGCTATTGGGCAAAGGCGTCGTCCCGGACGATCATCCCCTCACCACGGGCGGCATCGGCCTGCTGGGCACGGCTCCCTCCCAGGAAGTGCTCGAGGACTGCGACACGCTCATCATCGCCGGCAGCAGCTTCCCCTATCTGGAATTCTATCCAAAACCCGGCCAGGCCAAGGCCGTCCAGATCGATCTCGATGCGGGTCGAATCGGGCTGCGGTACCCGGTGGAGGTGGGATTGGTGGGACAGTGCTGGGATGTGCTGCGCGCGCTGCTCCCTCTCTTGGATAAGAAATCCGACCGCAGCTTTCTGGAATCCGCACAGCTCAAGATGAGGCGGTGGAACGAACTGATGGAGGAGCGCGGCACCAGAATGGACTCGCCGCTCAAGCCCCAAGTCGTGGTGCGCGCCTTGAATGAGTTCCTTGCCGACGATGCCGTAATATGCTGCGACACCGGAACGGTCACCACGTGGGCGGCTCGTCATATTCGAATGAAGGGCGACATGGAATTCTCAGCCTCCGGAACCTTGGCGTCGATGGGCAACGGCCTTCCGTATAGTCTTGGAGCCGCCATCGCCTACCCTGGCCGGCAGATCGTCTGTATCGCGGGGGATGGTGGCTTCACCATGTTGATGGGAGAATTGGCCACGCTGGTGAAATACGCCCTCCCCGTCAAAATCATTGTGATGAAAAACAATCTGCTTGGCATGATCAAGTGGGAGCAACTGGCATTCGAAGGGAATCCCCAGTATGGAGTGGAACTCCAGCCCATCGATTTTGCCGGCATTGCGCGATCGTGCGGCGCGGCAGGATTGACGGTCGAGGATCCCCATCAGGTGAGAAGCGTCTTGGAGCAGGCGTTTTCCATTCCAGGGCCGGTCGTCGTCCAAGCCGTAATCGATCCCTTCGAACCGCCGCTTCCAGGAAAAATTACGACTGAGCAGGCGTGGCAGTTTGCGAAGGCCGTGGCGCGAGGGACCGAGGATCGGTGGGCACTGATGAAGACATTTGTGGATAATAAAATCCGCGAGGTGGTGTGACGGCGAAGCCGGACGAATTCAGAGGAGGATGTCATGGAGGCACTTGGACGTACACGATGGGCTTTGGCCGAAGGTTATATTCCGCCAGGAAGCCATGGTCCTCATCCACAAATGCTCAGCCACGAAACCCTGTGTCTGCTCAATACGTCAGACCAGGATGCGGATGTGCGCATCATCATCTTCTTTTCCGATCGTGATCCGGTCGGCCCCTATCGAGTCACAGTGGCGGCTCGACGGACGAAACATCTGCGCATCAATGATCTGGCAGACCCGGCTCCTGTTCCTATCGATACGGATTACGCCTGCGTCGTCGAGTCGAGTATCCCGATCGTCGTCCAGCAGACTCGCCTGGACTCCCGGCAAGCGGAAAACGCCCTGTTCAGTACCGTGGCGTTCCCTGCCTGAACCGAACATTGCATACGACGACCGGCCACGGGGCCGTCTCATGAGGACCCGCGAACCATTGTAGAACCTTTGCCAGGAATCCCCGCCGCTGATTTATACGGGCGGCTCGTCCGCAGGACCACCGGGCTCCTGATCGCATGAGCGGAACCATCCTCTGTGCCATATCCTCTCCCCCTCGCTGAGAGCGGCGTACCCGGCTGGATAGCTTCACGCCGCGCGCACGATCTCTTGATTCGCTGGGAGCTGCGCAGAGCGATTCCGCAGAATCACTTCATCAATGAGGTCGCCGCATTGGATACACCGCATGGCCATGAACCAGTAGCCGCCGAGACTCTCTCCGATATCCATGCAACGCTCATCGACCAGTAAGCCGCCGCATCGAGTGCAGCAGGCGGAATCGCACTGGTGAGACCTGCCGGCGTATGTGTTTCTTGTCACGGAAGGGATGGTCCTCATTGTGGCGCTCATACGGCTCTCCTTTCGAGATGGGTCAGTGAGTTCGACCGAATGTCATGCTCACTGATATCAGGACCGTATGATGGGCTCCACTAGCAGTCCCCCCAGGTGAGGGGTGAAAGCACCCTGGCGACCGGAGCGTGAATCAGGTCAGACTTGCGACCATCGTGCGAGTGATTCGTTGCTTCGTCGTGACGTAGTCCTGCCAGGGATCCTTGCGCAGTTGATCAAGCCGGTCCTGCAGATTGGAGAGGGTGAAGTGATCGGATCGTCTATCGACGGATAATTCATCCCAGGCCAACGGCACCGACACCGGTGCGCCAGGCCTGGCCCGCGTGGAATAGGCGGCGACGGCCGTCGCGCCGCGGGCGTTACGCAAGTAATCTACGTAGATCTTCCCCTTGCGCTTCTGTTTGGACATGGTGGCCAGGAAACGGTCCGGAACCTGCCGGGCCAGATGGTTCGCCACGGCCTTGGAAAAACTCTTCACCTCCTCCCAGGTGTGCACGCGCTGCAACGGCACCACGACATGGAGGCCTTTCCCCCCGGTGGTTTTCACGAACGAAGCGAGGTTCAGTTCGCTCAGCAGCGTGCGCAACAGCTGGGCGCCTTCGATCACCACAGCCCACTCCACCGCAGGGTCCGGATCGAGATCGAGGATCATGCGGTCCGGTCTCTCGAGCTTATCTCGCTTAGCTCCCCAGGTATGCAGCTCCAAGACCCCCATCTGTACCAATCCCACCAAAGCCGCGAGCGAGTCGGCCACCATATAACAAGCAGCCGCATGAGCTTCCGGAATCTTTACCCGTCCGACTTCCTCGGGTATGTGATCGGTCGCGTGTTTTTGGTAGAAACATGCTTTGTTGTGTCCCTCTGGGCAACGGACGATGGTCAGGGGCCGGTCCTCCACATGCGGCAGGATCCAGTCACTGATGCTCTCGTAATAGCGCGCCAGCGCTAACTTGGTGACGCCCTGTTCCGGAAACAACAGGCGATCCGGATGACTGAGCCTGACGCCCCCGACCTCCGTCGAGTCGTTCGATACAGGAGTGGTCGAGACTGAAGCAGTCCTGGATCGAGCAGGTCGCCGTGCTGATCGAGCAGCCGACGTCTTGCCGGTGTCTGCCTGTGGCACAGTGGAATCCGGCCGTTCATGGACCACTGACGCGGCATCCTTATCCTCCCGTAACCCTTGAAAGGAGGCCTGTCTCAGCAGTCCTTCGTTCGTCCATTCGGCAAAGGCTACTTCGGCGACCAGCTTCGGACGGACCCAGTGCAGGCCAAGGCGGTCGCTATCACCGGGGACGTTTACAAATGGAGATATTTTCTGCTCCAGTTTCTTCAGTCGTGCGTACAGTTCCTTGAGTGAGCGCTGGGAAAACCCCGTGCCTGTGCGGCCGGCAAATCGAAGCCGGCCTTGCTTGTCATAGACCCCGAGGAGCAAGGCCCCGAAGGCGGTTCGTGATCCCGCCGGTTCGGTAAATCCTCCGATGACGAATTCCTGCCGGTGTCCACACTTCACCTTGAGCCAATTGCGGTTTCTTCCGGGGACATAGGCGGCATCGGCGCGCTTGGCGATCAACCCTTCCATGCCGCTCCGGCAGGCTTCGGCAAAGGCGACATGGCCCTGCCCGTCGATGTGGTCGCTGTATTGAATCACCGAGGACGCAGAACGGTTCTCGAGCAGAGCGGACAACAGACGTTTCCGGTCAATCAGCGGAACAGCGCGTATATCATAGCCGTCGAGATAGAGGAGATCGAATACGAAATAGACCAGATTGCTGTCCGAATGGGTATCGAATGCATTTTGCAACGTTTGAAAACTGACCCGTCCATCCGGCAGCAGTGCCACGACTTCGCCGTCGAGCCAGGCGGTCTTGACGGGCAGGCGGGCTGCGGCAGCGGCGATTCGGGGGAGCTTGTCGGTCCAGACGTTGCCGTTTCTGGTGAATAGGACGGCGGACCTGTCCTTGATCCGGCAGAGGATGCGATATCCGTCATACTTGAGTTCATGCAGCCATTCCTCCCCTTCCGGAGAGATTTCCACCAGCGTCGCCAGTTGCGGCGCGATCCACTGTTCCTGCCGCGTCTTGCGGGCTCCGGAAGCAGGAGCTCCGGTTACAGCTCCTCGCTTCGAAACCGCCTGGCGCGTTGGAGCGGCCGCCCGATTCGACCGCCAGACCGCATGGTTACCAGTGGCAATTTGTTCGATGGTCCTCCCGCTGGCCACGCTGGTCGTCGGGAGGGCCGTTACGTCGCTTGTCTTACCTTGCCGGGCCTGCTCATCCTTCTCCTTGATCAGCAGCCAGTTTTCTTTCCCTGCCTCTTGCCGTCCTCCCATGCGCACCAGATTCCAGATGCCTCGTAGCTTTTCTCCATACAGGGCGAACTTGAGCCGTCCACGGCGATAACTCGACAGGGGGTCGCCGATCGCCTCCCAATACCCTCGATCCCAGAGCAGGACGGTGCCACCCCCGTATTGCTTGGCGGGAATGATGCCTTCGAAGGCGGCATAGTCCAGCGGATGGTCCTCAACATGCACAGCCAGGCGCTTCTGTCCAGGATCCAGGCTGGGCCCTTTAGGGATGGCCCAACTCTTCAACGTGCCGTCCAGTTCCAGTCGAAAGTCGTAATGGAGACGGCTGGCGGCATGCTTCTGAACCACGAACCGCAACTGTCCCGTCGCCGGAATCGATTTGCCTCGAGGCTCGGGCGTTTCTTTGAAATTCCGCTTGTTCCAATATTGCCGGAGACCCATAGCTGGCCGGTTCCTCCAGGAGATACACACACGTCAGGTCACTTTTTAAACTGCGGCGGGGCGGATGCCGGCGGCGGCCCACTAGGAACGGACGACCCGCCTCCGAAGCCATAAAAAGGTCCGTAAAAGGGATAGCCATACCCGTACCCCGGATAGCCGCCGTACCAGCCGCCCAATCCCCCATACGGACCCCAATAGGAATAGGGGTAGGCGTACATGGATCGTCCGTAGGGATAGGCATAGGGAGCCGAGCGAATCTGTGGATTGATCTCATCCCAGTCCACCAGGTGCTTCACTTCCAGAACAGGATAGGTGTATTCGCCGTCATCCATCGCTCGAGTCACGGCAGGAACGACCTCACCGATCACCGTCACGGGAGTCCCCGCGTCCACCACCGCCGGATCGAGAAATTCTCCGCTCTTGATCGCAAGAAACCGCCCTTGGGATCGCCTGCGATCCTTCGTCGGCACGGCGCCGGACCCAGTTGGGATTTGCAACACTTCGATTTCCGTACGATCCTTCACGCGTTTACTCTTGAGGACGATGCCGCTCACCATGATGGTCTTGCCTTGATAGGCAGCGGGATCGGCCTTCAGGTCCACGAAGGAGATAGACTCATCGACCTGTTGTTGCACGCGGTCCGGAAGGACTTGGTCAAGCAAATCGCGTCCGGACTGATGCGCGCTTTGCGCGCAGGCACTACAGAGAAGGGACAGCGAAAGCAGGACTGCGACGAACAAGGGGCGCGAACATGCCCGGCCTTTAAAAATGATAGGAGAGGCCCGTGACCAGAATGTGCGCATCATAATCTCCATTGAACCCGCTCGTCGGCCCGAAGGCCTGATCGAACTCAAACGTCGCCTGACTGTATTTGTATTCGCTAAAGACCGCCACATAGGGCGTGATGAAGGCTCGGATGCCCACCAAGAGGTTCAAGGCTGATGCCACGTCGGAATTGGCGCGGGTGGTGGCGGAATGACCGATTCGCGCAATGGCCGCACCGGCGCCGATGCCCGCATAGGGCTGGAATGTCACACCTGGATACCGTGCCAGCAAGTTCACTCCAACATTCGTCACACGCATGTGAATGCCTGGAACATCGTCGAGATTCTTGATGTGCGGGGTGCTATGGAACACATCGAGCTCCAGGCCGAACCAGCCGTTCCCCGGAAACAGACCGACCTTACCGCCATACAGAAATGAATTCTGCAGATCGAAATCCGGGGCGCGGAATCCGCTGAGCCCACCGGTCCCTCGAATATCACTGAGTTGATCCGCAAGATTCGCACCGAACTGGCCAGCCACATACCATTCCGCCGTAGCGGTACGCACAGGCAGAAGTCCTGCCATGAGCATCACGCCCAACAGGGCGCACGTCGTTCTGAATCCTGTCGTTATCATGATGGTCCTCGACCTCACCCTGCCTCTGTCAGACGGTTACGGTTTCTATAGACCTGTTCAGGATAATCGGATGACGGAGTGTTGTGCCCCCCATCCTGCATGGCGAGGTGCATGAGTTCGGCCAGATGCAGGCCCCGTCGATCCGTGGTCTGTGCGATCTGCTGGCGACAGCTGAAACCGTCCGAGATCACGATAGTGTCTTTCGCGGCCTGTCTCACGGCCGGCAGCAGCGCCAGTTCAGCCACCTGTATCGAGAGATCGTAATGTTCCTTCTTGAAGCCGAAGGATCCGGCCATGCCGCAACAACCGGTATCGAGCATCTGAAAGTCAGCTCCCAGCCGCTCGAGAATACGCCCTTCGGCCGTCAGGCCGATAACGGCCTTTTGGTGACAATGCCCATGCACCACGACCTGTTGCCGCACCTGAGGCATCTGCCAGTGAGGCAGGTACCGATCAATAAATTCGGCAAAGGTGAATGTCTGTCGGGCCAGCCGTTCAGCATCCTCGTCATGGGGCAAGAGGTTGCACAACTCATCACGGAAGACAGCCGCACAACTGGGTTCGAGCACCACGATGGGGATGCCCTCTCTGATCGCGGGAGACAATTGTCGCAAGATGTCCTGCAATTGTCTCCTGGCCTGCCGGAGCATGCCGAAATCATACAAGGGTCGTCCGCAACAGGTGATCTTCTCAGGCACGAGGACTCGATATCCCGCGGCTTCAAGCACGTCCGTCGCGGCTCTGGCAGTCTCCGGAAAGAAATAATTATTGAAGGTATCCGGCCAAAGCAGAACCTGAGGCCGTCCTTCACCTGACACGGAGCGGCGACGGTGCCACTCCAGGAAGGTGACAGGCGCGAAGGGCGGCATCTGCCGCTGAGGAGAAATACCTCCGATCGCCTTGACCAACTCGCGGAGACCCGGTGTCTGAGTCATGAAATTGGCTATCCCGGGTGCCCATGACGCCAACTTAGCCCATCGGTGGATCAAGCCCATCGAATAGGCGGCCATCGGCCGAATACGCCCTCGATAAAAATGCGCGAGGAACTCTGCCTTATACGTCGCCATATCCACATTGACGGGGCAATCACCTTTGCACCCCTTACAGGCCAGGCACAGGTCGAGCGCCTCCTTCATGTGACCATTTCGCCACGTCTGTTTCAAGGGCTCGCCTTCCAGCATCTCAAAGAGCAGTCTCGCCCGGCCGCGCGTCGAGTGGAGTTCCTCCCGTGTGACCCGATAACTCGGGCACATGGTCTTTCCCTCCTCACGACGACATTCTCCGACCCCCACACATCGAAGCGTGGCTTGTGAAAAACTGTAATCATCCTGGGGGTATTTGAAATAGGTCGGGAGATCCGGGGGAGCATAATGAGTGCCGAGCCGGAGGTTTTCGTCGACCCTGAACGGGCGCACGATTTTCCCGGGGTTCATATTCCCCTCCGGATCCCAGATCGTTTTGAATTCTTCAAACGCCTGGACGAGCTCCGGCCCGAACATGATCGGCAACAACTCGGCTCGCGATTGTCCGTCGCCATGTTCCCCAGACAGCGAACCGCCGAAGCTTGTCACCAATTCCGCCGCCTCGAAGAGAAACGACCGGAACCGGCTGATGCCGGCTTTGGTAGTGAGATCAAAATCGATCCTCGTATGCACGCATCCCTGGCCGAAATGACCATAGAGCGCGCAGCCATACTGGTACTTCTTGAAGAGCCCTCTCAGGGCGCGAAGATAGGCACCCAGCTGCTCCACCGGTACGGATGAATCCTCCCAACCCTCCCACGTCACCTTTTCTCCTGGAACATGGGCGGTCGCTCCCAGACCCGACTCACGGACATTCCAAATGGTCTGTTCCTCCGACATCTGATCGAACAGCTTCATGGAAGGAGGCTGCGCACCCGCCTTGAGCCCTGCCATGCACCGATGCGCCTGGGCGTCAGCCTCGGTCTTGCTGTCGCCCCCGAACTCCACCACCAGCCACCCGCCCCCTTCGGGCAACAGTTTGACGTCCTGGGGATGGATTTTCATTTTGATCATATCGTCCACCAAGCGGTCATCCATTCCTTCCAGGCCGATGGGCTTATAGCGGAGAATCTCCGGTATGTGGTCGCCCGCCGAATAGACATCCGGATACCCGAGCACCAACAGAGACCGTTTTCTCGGGCTGGGAACCAGGCGCACGGTCGCCTCAAGCACCGTCACGCAGGTGCTTTCCGATCCCACCAGCGACTTGGCCACATCGAAGCCCTGTTCAGGTAACAACGCGGGAAGGTTGTATCCCGATACCCGGCGAGGAATTTTTGGGAACCGCGATCTGATGACATCGCCATATCGATCCCGCAGTGACAGGAGCCGGCGATAGATGTCCGACCGGCGTCCTCCCTCGGCCAGAATCTCTTTCAGCTGCTGATCCGACGTACGACCGACCCGCAGGCGCAGGCCGTCATAGGTCGCGATGTCCAACTCCTCGACATTCTCGCTGGTTTCTCCGGCCATGACGGAGTGCACGCCGCAGGAATTGTTGCCGATCATCCCGCCCAAGGTGCAGTGGTTGTGAGTCGAAGGGTCGGGACCGAACGTCAGGTGGTGCCGCTCGGCCTGACGACGAAGATCGTCCAGCACCAATCCCGGTTGCACGCGAGCCCGACGGCCGGCCACGTCGATTTCGAGCACGTGGTGCATATACTTGGAGCAATCGAGAATGACGGCGTAATTACAGCATTGCCCGGCCAAACTCGTGCCGCCGCCTCGCGCGAGCAGCGGAGCGTGATAGGTCCGAGCGATCGCCATCGTGCGCAGCACGTCGTCCTGGTGACGGGGAATGACCACCCCGATCGGCACCTGGCGATAATTGGATGCGTCCGTGGCATAGAGGGCGCGACTGCCTTCGTCAAACCGCACCTCCCCCTCAATGGCCCCGCGCAACGCGGAGGCCAAGCCCTCTGCATCGATCTGCCGGGACATGCGTTCCCGCATCGCATGGCTGGGCGGGAGGCGATCATTCAGATCTGCATTCGGGTCTGATCGCCTGCGACGGTCCGAGCTGATCTGAATGAGTGGTTCGTCCATCTCAGACCTCGTAACGGCTGGCGTCTTGCCGTTTAAATTCCAATCCTAATCCCGGTCGTGTCAGATCGGGACGCAGGGTGCCCTCAATCGGAGAAAGGGCTCCGTCGAACAATATCTGTTCAATCCGCACGTGGTC
Source organism: uncultured Nitrospira sp. (assembly GCA_902500785.1). Lineage (GTDB taxonomy): Bacteria > Nitrospirota > Nitrospiria > Nitrospirales > Nitrospiraceae > Nitrospira_A. Next base: position 12,492 of record CABVRW010000053.1, on the reverse strand, counting down.
GTGGAAATATTCGATATGCCGGAGCGGCATCGCCGCACAGGCAGGATGGACATGGAGCGACGGAGCGCAATGGGCGGACAGTCCGATCGGTTGAGACTCGCACAACGCCGCTACTTTGAGAAATCCCGTAATGCCTGCGCAGCGACTCGCATCCGCTTGCAGCACATCCACGGCCTGTTCATCGAGCAGACGGCGAAAATAGAAGAGATCGTAGCCATATTCACCCGCCGCCACCTGAATCGGAGCCGGCACCCGGTCGCGAAGAAACCGGAGACCGTCCACATCGTCGGATGAAACCGGTTCTTCCAGCCAGACCACGCCGGAGTCGGCGAACCCCTCGGCCAGTTTCATCGCGAGCTTTCGATCGTATGCTCCGTTGGCATCAACAAACAGTTCCGTTCGGTCCCCAATGGCGCGACGCGCAGCCTTGACCCGTTGAACGTCCTGCTCCGGTTGACGGCCCACCTTCATTTTGACGCGGGGAATCCCCTGCGCCGCCCAACCGCTGAGTTGCTCCTGCAGCCGGTCGACCGAATAAGACGTAAATCCACCGCTGCCATAAATCGGGACGGCCATCCGAACAGGACCGAGCAAGGTCACCAATGGCAGATTGAGTAATCGCGCCTTGAGATCCCACAGAGCGTGATCCACTGCCGCCATCGCCATGGAGGCGACGCCGGCCCGGCCCAGATTGCGAATGCTGCGCAGCATCGCCGCCCAACAATCCGCGATCTGCATGGGATCTCGTCCGACGACAATCTCGACCAGGTTCTGTTTGATAAACAGGGCGGTCGAAAGATCTGCGTAGGTATACCCGATCCCTTGACGACCTCCTGCCGTAAGCTCCACGAGCACCAGGGTCGTCTGCTTCCATTGCAATGTGCCGTCGCTTTCCGGCGTGTCGGTGGGAATGACATAGGCGTTCACCATGAGGCGTTCGATGCGGTCACCGAAGGAGGAAACAAGTGCACTGGTCTGCCTCTGCGGAGTTCCCTCATGTCCCTCGCTGGTCGGCATAGTAGCGTCCATAACCTGGTGCTCCTTCCCCCGTATTGCTGGGTGGGTCGAGGGCGATCGACTTTCACTGTACTGATCATGAGCGCGACTGGGAGCTAGTGGGTCCCCTAGCCGAGAGGCGTCGTAATCCTTTGGCCGACGCAATACCAGGAGGGTTCCCTAGTGGGAGCCTCGCATGGTTCACGCTACATAAGGACTACAGGCATTGTGCTCATACATATCTTCCATATCTTCCACGGGCGCCGGCACATGAATCGTTCCGGGTGGAAAAGCTTCGGCATCCTCTTGTTGGCCGGCACAGCCGCCCTGGTCGTGGGGCTGCTCTATTCCAAGGGCAGCGCAGATTCAGCCGCACAGGATCGCCAACCCATCCCGTTCAGTCATCAATTTCACGCGGGCCAACTGAAGTTGGATTGTGTGTTCTGCCACCGCTCTGCGCATCAATCACCGACAGCCGGCGTCCCGAGTCTGAAGCTCTGCTTGGGATGCCATCAGAATATGGACGCCAAGAAGGCCGGCATCCAGACATTGCTCGATCACTGGAATGAACAACGCCCTGTCTCATGGGTGCGACTGCAACGCCTTCCCGACTTTGTGTATTTCACGCATGAGCGGCACCTCGCCCACGGCCTGCAATGCACGACCTGTCACGGACAGGTGGAGCACATGAGTGGTACGCCCCGTGCGGCCACGCTTGAAATGGGATGGTGTGTCTCCTGCCACCAACAGCGTGGCGCCTCTCGGGACTGTCTGACTTGTCATAAATGAGACTGATCTCACTGGTCGGTCCCACAAGGGAGTCACGTAACGAATGGATGTGAAACGTCGGACGTTCATGAAAGCATTGGGACTGACTGCCGCGAGCACGGTACTCCCCGGCTGTGACGCCGAAGTTCGTCACCTGGTCCCCTATGTGCTGCCCGACGATGAAATCGTCCCCGGTATTGCCGACTGGTATGCCTCGACCTGCGGAGAATGCCAGGCCGGCTGTGGAATTATCGTGCGGGTGATGGAGGGGCGAGCGAAGAAAATCGAAGGCAATCCGGACCACCCGTTGAATCAGGGCAAACTCTGCGCACAGGGGCAGGCCGCGCTGCAACGCTTATACAACCCAGACCGTCTTCAAGGACCTGTACTTCGAACCACGGCCGGCTCGGAAGGACCCTTGACGGCCACCTCTTGGGACGACGGGGTCAGCCGGCTGGCTGAGAAACTTCGCGGCGCAGACGGTCAGGTGATCATGATCAGTCGCCCGTTATCGGGCACACTGGCGGAACTCCTATCGACTTTCGTGCGCTCGGTCGGCGGCAAGCTGTTCTTCTATGATCCGGACTCGGAATTGTCGCTCAGAGCCGCGATGCAGCGAGGGCTCGGTGTCCCTGGCATTCCTCAGTACGATGTGGCACAGGCCACCTATCTGTTGTCGTTCGGTGCCCCCCTGCTCGAGCAGTGGGTGTCGCCCGTCGCATTCGGTATCGCCTTCGGCCATATGCGGCAAGGCCGGCCCACTCGGCGCGGCCGCTTCGTCCAAATTGAACCACGCCTGTCCCTGACCGGCGCCAATGCCGATCGATGGGTTCCCATCAGGCCCGGCACTGAGGGCCTGCTCGCGCTAGGCATCGGCCGGCTGCTGTTGACGGCGGGAAAAGCGGATCTGCCCCAAAAGGAGCGGGCGGCGTTCGAACGATTCTACGGGAGTATTCCCCTTCAGGAAGTGGCGACGGGGACGGACATTCCGCTGGACCAGATCAAGGACATGGCCCGGACGTTCGCCGACGCCGAACATCCTCTGGCAATAGGCGGCGGGGCAGCCTGCGCGCACACGAATGCCTTTGCCGCCCATCTCGCGATCAACGGTCTCAACGCCTTGGCGGGAAACCTCAATCGCGAGGGTGGCGTCCGCTGGTATCCCGACGCGCCCTTTCCCGAGCGGACGGACGTGGAGTGGCTTTCGGAGCGACGGATCAATGAACTGGCGCAAGCGAGCGCTGTCGGCCGGCAACGACCGCTGCTGTTGCTCTATGACTGCAATCCGCTGTTTACGCTGCCATCGACCATACCGATCCGCCGACTCTTCACCAATGCTTCCTTCATCGCGAGTTTCAGTAGCTGTCTTGACGAGTCGACCGCGATGGCCGATCTCATCCTCCCCGACCATTCCCGGCTGGAAACCTGGGGAGACCATGTTCAGGACGGCTCGTCCCCGCGGAGAGGTGCGAGCCTCATTCAGCCGGTCGTCACTCCGCTCTACAATACCCGCGCCCTGGGAGAGACGATTCTGGACTTGACTCGTCGTCTGCATCCGGAAACCGAACTACCTCGCACCTTCGCTGAGCTGCTCAGGAAACGCTGGGATGGACTGGCGACCTCTGGGCAGTCGCGGCCTCCTGCTTCACCGTCCCGCTGGGTACAGCACCTTCAGAAAGGAGGCTGGTGGCCGTCTAATTCCACCACCATGCAGAAGTTACGCACGTCTTTCCCCGCTCCGGCCTATGAGCCGGCCCAGTTCGACGGAGAAACTTCCGACTTTCCCCTGCATTTCTATCCCTATCCTTCCCCCACACTCGGGCAGGGCCGAGGCGCCAATCTCCCTTGGCTGCAGGAACTGCCGGACACGCTGACAAGCGCGATATGGGGGAGCTGGGCAGAGATCAATCCGGCGACGGCCCGATCGTACAACATACGCCAGGGCGACATCGTCCGCGTGCACTCCCCACATGGCTCCATCGACGCGCCGGCCCTGCATTACCCGGGGATCAGGCCCGACGTCATTGCCATGCCGATCGGTCAGGGTCATATCGACTATGGTCGCTATGCGAGTCACAGGGGGGCCAATCCCCTGTCGATTCTGGCCCCGCTATTCGACGCGGCCTCAGGCGCGCTGGCGCTCGGCGCGACAAGGATACGCCTGGAACCGCTTGCGGTTCCCGGCGATCTGGTACTCCTGGAGCATCCCGGTACCAAGGCCGGGACTGATTTGCTCTCGATTGAAAAACCGCGCAGGGCTGAGGGGTGACGAGCCGGCGAAACCGCAAAGTCCACTGTTCTGGGAACGGTTCACACTGGAGGAACGTCTTATGAGCGCAGGTCAAGAGAAGACAACTGAAGCGCGGCCGCACCGCTGGCAAATGGTCATCGATCTCGATCGTTGCACCGGTTGTGAAGCCTGCGTCGTCGCCTGCCATGCGGAAAACAACATTCGCATTTCCGGCGCGCAGGAGGCTGCGGAAGGCCGTGCGATCAACTGGATTCGCATCGAACGGTATTGGGAAGGCGAATATCCCGACGTCAAGGCGAAGTTTATGCCCGTGTTGTGTCAGCAATGCGCGGATGCGCCCTGCGAGCCGGTCTGCCCGGTGTATGCCTCCTATCACACGCCGGATGGCTTGAACGCCCAGGTCTACAACCGCTGCATCGGGGTGCGGTACTGCGGCAACAACTGTCCCTACACCGCCCGGCAGTTTAACTGGTTCGATCCGCATTGGGACCCGCCTTTGCAAGAGCAGCTCAACCCAGATGTGACGGTCCGTCAAAACGGGATCATGGAAAAGTGCACGTTTTGCGTTCAGCGCATCAGACAAGGCAAGGAGCAGGCGGAACGCGAAGGCCGGCCGGTGCGAGACGGAGACATCACGCCGGCCTGCGTGCAGTCTTGCCCGAGCACAGCGCTCGTGTTCGGTGATGGAAATGATCCTGACAGTCAGGTTGCGCAGATGTCGAAAAGCCGAAGAGGATTTCACCTCCTGGAATCGTTGGGCACGCATCCGGCCATCACCTATCTCAAACGGTTGGACGAATGAATCACGGATCAGTCGGCTGGAAAAACATGCCGGCTATTAATCGAGACTTGCTGGCCCCGCTGGCCCCGGGAGGCCACGGGTATGTCCTGCTGGTGGTGTTCCTGTCCGCCATCGTCTCTGCGGGCGCCGGGGCCTGGATCTACCAGATCGAAACGGGAATGGGACAGACCAATCTCCATCCTCCCATTTTCTGGAGCGCCTACATCGCGTCCTTTGTGTACTGGATCGGCGTCAGTCACTCGGGGACGTTTATTTCCGGAGTGTTGCGCCTAAGCAAGGCCGAGTGGCGCCGCCCGATCACACGAATTGCCGAACTCATGACGATCATCTCCGTGGTGATCGCCACCCTGTTCGTCTTCTATCACTTGGGCCGGTCCTGGCGCTGGTATTACCTGATTCCCTATCCCAACCAGCGTGAAATCTGGCCCGACTTCCGTTCGCCGTTGATGTGGGATGCCACGGCGGTGTTCACCTATGCGACCGCCAGCACGATTTATCTCTATCTGCCGCTCATCCCGGATTTCGCCCTCGCCCGCGATCGTATCGGCGGGTGGCGCCGGCCAATCTATGCTGCGCTCAGTCTTGGATGGCAGGGTTCCCAGCAGCAATGGCAGGCGCTCAATACCGCCATCCGCATCATTACCCCACTGATCGTGATGGTCATGATTTCGGTGCATTCCATCGTCGGCTATGATTTCGGCATGTCCCTGGTGCCGGGCTGGCACACATCGATCATTGCGCCCTACTTTGTGGTCGGCGCCGTGCATTCCGGGCTGGGCATGGTGGCCATCGGTCTCTACGTGGTGCGCCGGACCTACCGGCTCGAGACCTACATACGATTGGAACACTTCGACAAACTGGGAAAGCTTATGGTCGTGATGACATTGACCCTAGCTTATCTCTATTTCTCAGACCAGTTGACGGTGTGGTACGGCAAGGTGCCGGACCACATGGCCGTCCTGCATTCGGTCATGAGCGGCACCTTTGCCGTCCCGCAATGGACCATGATCACGTTGATCTATGTGCTGCCGCTGCTCACGCTGACGATTCCTGCGTTCCGGCATTGGCCCCTCGGCATGATGCTGATCGGTCTCTCCATCAATGTCGGGATGTACATCGAGCGGATGCTGATTCTCATTCCACCCCTGTCTCACCCGCGGCTCAGCTATAACTGGAGCGATTATTTCCCCTCCTGGGTGGAACTGACCATCATGGCCGGGTCCTTTGCGCTCGCCGTGCTCCTCTACGTGCTCGCCGTCAAATTCGTTCCGATCATTTCCATCTGGGAAGAGAAAGAAGGACATCTCCATGGTCGAGAATCACAATAGGGTCGGGCTGCTCGCGCTCTTCCCCCCGGATGCCGACATTGATTCGTCGCGCCTTCGGTTGGAAGGGGCCGGCATTTTCCAGGAGCAGATCACCCTGCTGTCGCCCATCCCGCTGGCCGCTCCAAAGACTCAGGCAACCCCTCCCTTCTGGCCCTATGGAATCACGATCGGAGCGGGACTGGTGGGCATCGGGATCGGCCTGTTTTTTTCCGCCGGCACCGCGGTTCTCTACCCCTTGGTGACGGGGGGAAAACCGATCGTCGCCGCTCCGGTCGTGGGTATCATTTCTTATGAAACCATGATGTTGATGGCGGTCGTCGTGACGTTTGTCACCATGATCGTCAGGATCAGGCGGGCCCGTGACCTGACTGTCGATCGTGAGGCCAGGATCGACGACGGACGGCTGGCTCTATCGGTGCGGGATATTCATGACGACCAGGAAGCGACCGTCCGAAAGATCCTGGAGGAGGCGGGCGCGCAGGATATCCGGTCGGTCTCCGCCGACCTTCCGCTCCTCGAGAGCCAGAGCCCCGCCCACGTCGTGACTATGCTGGCGCTGTGCTGTCTCGCGGTGGCAGGCTGTTCTCAGGACATGCAGGAGCAGCAATCCTATCAAAGTCAGGAAGCTCCGCGGTTGCATTCTCCATCGGGAAGCATTCCCCGGGACAGCCGCACCGTGATCTCCCACGAGGCCCTTGCCGCTCATCGGATGCCGGACCGTGCCAAGGAATTGTTTCGCATCAATTGCCTGCCCTGCCATGGCGAAAGCGGCGAAGGAACCGGTCCGGTCGCGCCGTACTTGAAACAACTGCCGGCCAATCTTCGGGCTTCAAGGGTGCGAGCACTGTCGAGCACAGAGATCTACGACATCATCACGCAGGGCAAAGACATGATGCCTTCGTTTCTGGGGGAGTTGTCTGCCGACGAACGCATGGTGCTCGCTTCCTTCGTGCAGTCGATGAGACCCGACAGTCCACCCGCTCAACCGTGAATGACGACAGGGACGATGACTGTTTTTGGAACAGAACTCGAAGCGATTCACTTCCCGCTCGTCGGGAACAGTTTTGTCGTGGGCCTGTTCAGCCTCCTGCATATCCTGTTGGCGGCCCTGTCCGTCGGTTTCATGTTGCTGGCGCCTTTCCTCGAATTCAGAGGCCGCACGAATCCGTTCGACCGCGACCTAGCGTTGAGCCTGACCAGATTCACCGTGGTGGTGTTCAGCGTCAGCACCGTGCTCGCCGTCATCATGGTGGAATTGTTGATCGGCCTCTTCCCGGTGACCACCATGTGGATGTGGAATCGCTTTCGCGTGCCGATTCTCTTCGGCATACTGGCTTTCATTCTGCAAGTGCTCGCACTCTATCCCTACTATCACTTCTGGGATGCGTTGCGACGGTACAGCCTCACCTTTCATACGACCTTGGGCGCCCTCGCCGCTTTCTTCATGCTGCTGTGGGTGCTCATGCTGGACGGAATGGGATCCTACATGCTGACCCCGGTGGACCAGGGCGGAATCTGGGCCCCTCTATGGAATCCCACCTGGCTCCCCCTCGCCCTGCATCGAATGGGCGGCAATTTCATGATCGCGGGATATACCATCGCGGCCTACGGGGCCTGGCGAGCGAGAGGCGCCGAACCGGATTCCGCGCCATCGTACTATCGCCACCTCTTCGGCACCGGCTGGAGGATTGGGCTGGGCGGGTTGCTGCTGCAACCGTTCACCGGATTGCTATATGCGCTGTTTCTTCGTCGGGGGGCACCTGGCGCCTATGAAACCCTGCTGCATGGGCCCTATCGTCCATTCCTCTATGCCCAGTTCATTCTCATCGGGCTGTTGTTCCTTGGCAATTATCTCTTACTGAAGTCCACGCGGACGCCCGTGCGGAACAGCCAGTGGTGCGATATCGGATTCCCGGTTTTGGCGGTGCTCATGGTGTTGTCGGTGGGATATCCGGACATTCGCCGTCTGTTTCTCTATGCGCTCGTCGGACTCACGGTCTGGTCGTTGTTCGCATACGGACGATCAGCCCTGACGCTGCCCGACCTGTCCGCCTCCTATGTTCGCCCCTTGGCCTTGGGCATGGGGTTGCTGGCGATTGTCCTCTATCTCACCATGGGAACAATCCGAGAAACGTCACGCCGACCGGACACCGTCAATGGCAAAATTTCCATCGGAGACGAACTGCGACAACGGGCGCAATTCAAGGAGGCCCTTCGCTGATGGATCTGGAACCTCTTCATCTGCCGATGCTCTATGGCCGGTTGGCTATCGCCGCGGCCGCCTTGACCCATGCCCTGTGCGCCACCTTCATCGTCGGTTCGTCGATGATCGGCGCGGCCACGGAAACCATCGGCTATCTGACCCGTAATCCGCGCTTCGAACGGCTCGCTCGTCTCATTGCCTTCACGCTGATCTTCACCACGGCCGGGGTGTCGTTTCTGGGCGTCACGCTCGTCTTTGTATTGAACATATTCTGGCCGCAATTCTGGAGCACCCTCTTCCACATCATGTTCTGGCCGCTGCTCCTTGAGGCGTCGTTCTTTCTCGCGGAAGCCGTGTTTGCCTACCTCTGGTATTACTCGTGGGATTGGTCGAACGAGCGACCCGGTCGCAAACGATGGCATCTTCTGTACGGATGGTCCGCTGCCGCCTCATCGCTGATCGCGATGCTCATGATCGACATCGTAGCCTCGTACATGCTGACGCCGCGCCCTCCGGATGACACCTGGGCCACACTTCTCAATCCGACCATGATCTACCTGGATACCCACCGGATCGTCGGCAATCTGACCTGGACCGGATTCGGACTGGCTGCCTTGTGCGCGGTGGTGCATATTCGGTCCCGGACGGAGGAGGATCGCACATTCTACCGCTGGGCCGGTGCCGTCTGTTTCACCATAGGGTTCGGAGCGCTGCTGATCATGCCTGCGATCGGCTATCAATACCTGTTGAAAGTCCGGCATACGGAGCCGCAAGCGTTCTACACGCTCATGCTCGGTGCCCGCTCCTGGCTCTTCGATTTAGTGGCCTTGATCTACTCGCTGCTGATCGTGCTGGGGTCCGTCTATATTTGGCGTAGTCTCCGCCCCACGATGGGGGCAGAAGGGACGGCCCGGCTGGTGTTGCCTGCTTCGTTGGTGGTGGTAACGGTTGCCGGAATGATCTTCTCCCTCCCCTACCACCTCCAGCACATTCCCGGCTTCCACGTCCTGACGGACCAGGTTATTAATCCTCTCGGCAAAATGCAGCCGTACAAATATTTCGCGATCGCCTGCCTGGTCTTCTTCGGCCTGCTGAATTGGGGCTACTTCTCGCGTTCGTTTGCCGACCGGCTGCCCTGGTGGCAGCACGCGGCGAAACAACGGGATCGTTGGAGTCCGACCCTGCTCATCGCACTGTCCTTCTCTGCGATGCTCATGATGCTGACGATGGGATGGTCCAGGGAAACAGCCCGCGCCTACAACGGCTATCTCATCTATGGACAGATCACGCTGGAGGATGAGCGGAGCACCTATGACGGGACCTCTCCATCATCACTGGGCAACGGCCAGACAGGGCGGCGCTGAGAGCGGTATGATGCGCGTGGGACGTATGGATCGGGCAGGATTCGCCGATGAGCGTATTCGCATCGGTTGTCATCGTGGCGAGGACGCCGCGGATTGCATCGGACGAGTCAGGCCGTTTTGCGACTGAGATGCCGGGCCTGTTTCGGAGTCCGCCCCTTTGATTTCCCGGACTGCTGCACGCTTCGCTTGAGGAGGGCCATGAGATCCACGACCTTGGCCTGCGCCGGTTTCCCGTCTCCGTCCTCTTTTTCGGGCGCCGTGACGACCTCGGTTTTCCCGGCCTTAATGCGTTTGTTGATCAGACGCATCAGATCCTCATGATACGTGTCTTTGTACTGAGCGGGCTTCCAGGTATCGGACAGCTCCTCAACCAGTTTAGTCGCCATCTCTAATTCGCGCGGGGTCACTCCGGAAGACTTGAGGCTCTTGGCGGCTATCTGGAGAGCTTTGCCGGGCTTCAGTTCGTTGGCATAGCGCAAGGTATTTAAGACGATCATTTCGTCCCATGGGATCAGCGCGGCAACATACTGCCGGGTGCGAACAACAACGGTGGCAATCCCCACCTTTCCGGTTTTTTTCAACGTTTCACGCAACAGCGCATAGCCCTTCTCACCTCTTTTGTCCGGAGCCAGGTAGTAGGGTGTCTCGAACGACGTCGGTGAAATGTCCTCAGCCCGTACGAACCGCACGATGTCGATCGTTTGTGTCGCCTCGACATTCGCGCGGCGAAAATCCTCGTCCGTCAGTACGACATATCGGCTCTTCTCGTACTCGTAGCCCTTCACGATCTGATCCCACGAAACCTCTTTCCCGGTCGCTTTGTTGTACCGTTTGAAGCCGACGGGTTTCATGTCGCGCCGGTCCAACAGCGTCAAATCGAAGCTGTTTCGATTTTCAGCCGAATAGAGGACCACGGGGATATTCACAAGTCCAAAACTGATCGATCCTTTCCAGAGCGGTCGAGGCATCATCACACCTTCTTACGAATCGTCTTATAGATAGGATACTGTCTCCGCGAATCTTGCAGACACCAGGCGCACAGGCTCGCACAGTTCACGCACACAACGGGTTCGCCACATCCCTCACAGACCGACAACATGGCTTCCCCCACTATTTTGCAGGCGTCTCGGCGACAAGCCGGTTCATCACACAGATGGCAATCAAATGGACAAATTCTCACGCCGTCATCAACTCCGTGACCAATCAAGTCATCACCTTCACCCTAGCATTATCGTTCCTGTCTCGAAGACCAACTCGGAGAATCCCTAGGGAGCGGCACATCTGTCAAAAGCGATTGGGGGCGCGATTAGGGGAATGTGGTTTTTCGAAGTTTGCGGGTTAAACTAGGGGTATCACGAGGGTCGTGATCGACTGCGGCGGGGTACTCTCAATGAGAAAGACGAGTATCAACCAACACAAAGGAGACACACCATGCGTTTAATGACATCTTTCATAGTGGCCGGGCTCATTTGCACCGTTGCTGCTTGTTCCAGTGTGCCGAAAGTCACGCGGACGGGTGAACTGAAAGACATCAAGATCGCACAGCATGTGGAGCCCACGGAACGGACTGCAGCCGTCGGCGATGAAGTACGCTGGATTAACAGAAGAACCGGGACTGTCCGGATCGTATTTCTTGATCCAATCGAATCCGCCGTCAGTTGCAACAATGGATTCGGTGGCTTGTCCAACATGTACAAATCCAATCGCGCGTCCATCGATGAGAATGAAACTGTCAGCCTGTGCTTGAATCGACCCGGGTCCTATCGGTATACCGTGCGAATGGATTCCAGCGGCCCGGGCGGAGAAATCAATGAATCGGGTGTCCTGAAGATCGGCCCCACGGGTTCATAGAATATACGGGCTCAGGAGTATGAAGGCTGGTGGGCTGTAACGCGTGACATGAGTGATTCGGTCTGAAGAATCACACCGCAGACTGGATTTACCCATTCTGCGTTACGGTCCGCCGAGAGCAGAACATTTTTCCACCATGCCATTAGAGATTGGAGGTGCTGACGTGGCGAACGGCAAACAGCTTCTCATTATTGGGGTGATCATTCAGCTCGTCAGTGCGGCGGGTTGCAATACCTACAACGTCATTCCACCCGAATTACAGCCGGTCGTGAACAAAAATCTGAGCTATGATGATGCCAAGACCCAATCGACGAGGCATTTGGGACAATTGGTAGTATGGGGGGGCGAGGTGGTGAAGACTACTCGTGACCCGCATGAAACCCGGATCGAAGTGCTCCAACTGCCACTCAACGACGACTTGGTTCCAGCGGGAGAGAAAGTCCAGTCCTCCGGAAGATTCCTGGCCGTCGATTCACACGGCAAACTCATCGACCCGGCTGTTCTGCCGGTCGGAACCCGCATCACGGTGATCGGGCAGATTCGTGACCCGTCGGCCGCTCAATCAGAAACCGCAAATCCCACACCCATAATCAACATCCGCGATATGACCGTGTGGGATAAACAAACCAGACGGACCTCGTTCTATCCTCATTATGGTCCCTACTATGGTTATTATTACTATGGCGCCCGCCCCTTTAGCTTTTGGGAAGGTTCCCGGGTTCCGGGCAGTTGAGCCACGACATGAATGCGCCAACGGTGAAGATCACAAAATTGTTCGCCTTACCGGCGTCTCTCTCCGGCATCCTAACGCTCCTGTCGGCCTGCGCGACGTATCACGTCGTCCCAGAGCATTTGGAGGCACGAATTCAAAAGGACCTATCCTGGGAGCAAGTCATGCAGCATCCGGTTCGATACGACGGTGCGATAGT
>CABVRW010000052.1 GCA_902500785.1 uncultured Nitrospira sp. | reverse complement strand
GGGTCCGGACTGAGGCCGGGGTCATGACAGATCGATTCGATATACGAAAACCGATACGTGTCGAAATCGAATATGACGTTCTGAAACCTGGCCAGAAGCTTGTTGCGCAATTCGGTTTTAATACGGAAGAAGATGTGGTGGCATTCATCGTCAATGACCGGGACCCCGTATGGTACAGACGTCCTCGTCCAGTTGGCCGATATATCAGTACGGCTTGGATTCCTGGCAATTTCTTGTCAGAAGGAACAATGGTAGTTGGGGGAGGGGTCTTCTCGGAAGACCCCTGGCATGAACATTGTGATGTGCCGCGAGCTGTTGGTTTCCGAGTCATAGACCCAGGGACCGGAGATACAGCGCGAGGCGATGTAACGGGACGATGGGAGGGAGTCCTAAGGCCCTTGCTTCGGTGGTCAACTGAGCACACTTCGCTCTAGCGGCTATGTCCCAGGTGCCAGCTAATGGGGAGGTGCTCGTCTCTTGGGTTGCGAAAACTGGAACGAAGACCGTTCGTATCAAACTGTATTGAGTAGAGTGTGGATAGGAAGTCGGGCGTACATGAATGTTTAGGGCTACTATGCAGGCTGATCTGGCCAAGGCAGCGTGCAGCTTCTCCGGCACAGTTGACGGTGTCATTCTCGTCGTTGGGCTTCATTTTTTTTTGATGGGTGTGCGGCGCTCAGAACATTGGAACGTATTCTGAACCGGTTCCCTGTATCAGCTAGGTGTCTGGGCACGATATGGATACACGGCGGAGATTCGCGCAGCATCTCCTTGTCGATCAAAAAGCTGTTTGGAGAGGTATTTCACCCCGAAGATGGTATGGTTAAGGCATATGGTAAGGCTTTGTCCGTTGTAACGAGTTTACCGGGGTAGATGGTGACGGTACAGCGTCGAAAAAAACTTTGATTCCAGGATCGACGCTATGAGTTGGGGATAGGTGGGCGCAGGAAATATGGTCGAGGTTTTGATCTCGAGCAGCCGAAGGGCGCGGCTATGCGAAGGCAGGCATTGTACGAGGACTCCTGACGTAAAAATCCATGATGGCAGTGATGGCGTGAATGATCGTTTGCTGGAGGTGGGGACATGAAAGCGGTGATTTTAGCTGGGGGCTTAGGAACTCGACTGTCCGAGGAAACAGTGCTTCGTCCCAAGCCGATGGTTGAAATTGGCGGCAAGCCGATCCTCTGGCACATTATGCAGATCCACGCTGTCTATGGGGTGACCGAATTCATCATTGCGTTAGGGTATAAAGGAGAAATGATTAAGGAGTATTTCCTCAATTTCTTTGCCATCAACAATGATGTCTCAGTCGATCTGTCTACCGGGAAAACAACCATTCACGATGGGAATCAGCCCAAATGGACCGTTCATCTAGCGGACACTGGAATGACGACTCAAACCGGCGGGCGTGTGAAACGGTTGAAGAAATGGCTGGGGACGGACGAGACATTCATGCTGACGTATGGAGATGGAGTGGCGGATTTGAACATTAATAAGCTCTTGGACTTCCATCGTTCCCACGGGAAGCTTGCGACAATGACCTCGGTTCGATCCCCTGCACGGTTTGGTCGTATCGGCTTTGATGGGGATCGAGTAACAGAGTTTTTTGAAAAGCCAGAATCCGGGGAGGGCTGGATCAACGGAGGATTTTTTGTGCTGAGCGCCAAGGCGCTAGACTATATCGATGGTGATCACACAATTTGGGAGCGGGATCCTGTGGAGCGATTAGCCTATGCAGGTGAGATGATGGGTTATAAACACTATGGGTTCTGGTCCTGCATGGATACCTTAAAGGAGAAGAGCTATCTTGAAGAGTTGTGGAACTCCGGCAAGGCTCCGTGGAAGGTGTGGTGAGGATGCACTCATTTCGACATGCATGATTCCGAGGAGTTCCCACCGTACCGTTCACTAGATGGAAGGAGAGGAACTCAATGACAGCTGATACATCTTTGTTCGCACAAGCGCAAGTATGGTTGGATGAAGACTGGGCGCGAATGGAGAAGACGCTGGGCCATCGTTTGGAGGCGTTTCGTGGAAAGCGCATCCTTGTAACCGGCGCAGCGGGATTTCTGGGATTCGGGTTCCTAAATTTTTTTGCCTATCTTAATCGGAACTCCCTAAAGAATGGCCGCCTCTCCGTTGTCGCAGCAGACAATTATATCCGGGGCCGTCCGCGCTGGCTTTCGGAATTGGTCGCTGCAAGTTCGGACATGCAGGTGGTCCGACAGGACATTACGAAGCCCTGGACAGACTCAGCGGGTGATCGTTTCGATTTCATTATTCATGGTGCATCCATCGCCAGTCCCAAGGTCTATCGTCAATATCCGTTGGAAACGTTGGAGACGAATATTTCAGGGTTACGTAATATGCTTGAGCTTGCCAAGAGCTATCGGAGTGAAAGTATTCTTTATTTCAGCTCAAGCGAAATTTATGGTGATCCTCCGGCCGATGAAATTCCAACGAACGAGACCTATCGGGGCAACGTGTCTTGTATCGGCCCGCGCGCGTGTTATGACGAATCGAAACGTTTAGGTGAGACCCTCTGTTATTTGTACTATCACCAACATGGCGTGCCCGCAAAAATTGTCCGACCCTTTAATAATTTCGGTCCCGGATTGCGTTTGGCTGATGGTCGTGTGCTGCCTGACTTTTGCCGCGATATCTTGGCGGATCGCGACATCGTCCTCCGCTCGGATGGGAATCCGACTCGCACATTCTGCTATGTGTCAGATGCGCTCACGGGGTATCTCTTGGCACTGTTATCGTCGCACCATGCCGAACCGTTCAATGTAGGAAGTGAGTCGCCTGAAATCTCAATGCGTGATCTTGCACGCATGTTGCTGGAGGTGGCCGGTAGTAGGCGGCAAGTTATTCATAAGCCCAGCGAGGAAGCTGACTATCTGACGGACAATCCAAATCGCCGTTGCCCGAATCTTGCAAAATCTCGAGCACTTCTAGGGTATGCGCCGCTCGTTGATCTTAGGTTCGGTCTCGGGAGAATGCTGGGCTGGTATAAGCAGTTCGTCAGCTTGGAAGAGTTAGCTAAAGACGAATTAGTCGGCTAACCATAGGGTGACCATGAAGATTTCAGTGATGGGTACGGGGTATGTGGGGCTTGTATCAGGGGCATGCTTGGCAGAGCGCGGTCACCGGGTGACTTGTATCGATATCAGGTCGGAGATCGTAGAGGAAATTAACGCCGGCCGTCCGCCGATTCACGAGATAGGGTTAGACAGCATTCTTCGCCTCGCGCGTGAGAAGGGGACGTTGTCTGCCACCACTGATGCAAAGACCGCCGTTCGTGATTCTGATGTGACTCTAATCTGCGTTGGTACACCCACGGTCAACGGAAGAATGGATATGTCGCAGATCGTGGCGGCCGCAAAGGAAATTGGGGCCGCCCTGGCTGACAAACAAGGCCATCATGTTGTGGCCGTGAAGAGTACTGTCTTGCCGGGAACCACGGAAGGCCCAGTTAAGGAGGCGATCGAATCTTTGTCGGGCAGGAAAGTAGGGGATGGCTGGGGCTTGTGTATGAATCCTGAATTCTTGCGGGAAGGTCGGGCGGTCGAAGATTTTCGAGTTCCGGATCGTATCGTGGTTGGCGCCACGGATGCTAAGACAGCGGAGATGTTTCTGAAAGTCTACGCGGATTTCACCTGCCCTAAATTGCTGACAACCCCGCGCACTGCCGAGATGATCAAATATGTCTCTAACTCTCTGCTCGCCACGATGATTTCATTCTCGAACGAAATTGGCAACATGTGCTCGGCAGTTCCCGGTGTTGATGCGCGCCTGGTTTGGAAGGGCGTGCATCTCGACAGGCGGCTCACGCCCGTCAACGGCCAAACCGCTGGAGCCGCAGGAGTGACCGAGTATCTGTGGCACGGTTTGGGTTTTGGGGGCAGTTGTTTCCCCAAAGATGTGGCGGCCCTGCGTAGCTTTGGTCGCACAGTGGGAGAGCAGACACGGATTTTGGACGCCGTGCTAGATATCAATGCCAATCAGCCGCTCCGCATGGTCGCCTTGTTGGAAAAAGAGTTGAGCCTCGCTGGCAAGCATGTGGCTGTGCTTGGCTTGGCGTTTAAGCCTGGGACGGATGATTTGCGGGAGTCGCCAGCGTTACCGTTGGTGGCAGAGCTTCAAAAAAAAGGTGCTCATGTGATCGTCCATGATCCCATTGCTATGCCACAAGCAAAGAAGCGACCGGAGTTCCGAGAGGTTGCCTTTGCTGAAGACTGGAGCAGCGCGCTGCGGATGAGCGATGCTTGTTGTCTTGTGACGGCATGGTTGGAATATCGAGATATTTCGCCGGCCGATTTTGTCAGGCTGATGACCCATCCCCTTGTGATTGATGGTCGGGGAATATTTGAGCCAGCGACGATGGCTGCGGCAGGTGTAGTGTGGCGTGGCGTTGGGTATACGCCTGAATCAATATAGGGAATGCTACTGCCAGTTTACTGCGCACTCGTATTGTAATGCTTCTAGTCAAAGGAGAATACCTCATGCCTCGTGGCGGATGTCGATTTTGTGGAACTCTCCTGCAGCACGTCTTCCTTGATTTAGGCATGTCTCCTTTAGCCAATTCATACCTAAAGGCTCATCAGTTAAACCAGATGGAGCCATTTTATCCTTTACGAGCGTTCGTCTGTGAGCAATGTCTATTGGTCCAGTTGGAGGAATTTGAGAGTCCGGACCACATCTTCTCCGATTACGCATATTTTTCTTCATTTTCCGACGTATTTCTCCAGCATGCCAAAGATTATGTAGAGATGGCTATAAAACGATTCTCGCTGGGCTCTCAAAGTTATGTTGTGGAGATAGCTAGTAATGATGGGTATCTGCTGCAGAACTTTGTAAAGCGAGGCATTCGCGTGCTGGGTGTCGAACCGGCAAAAAACGTAGCCGAAGTGGCCGTGAAGAATGGGATTCCGTCTTGTGTGAAATTTTTCGGGACCCAGACTGCAAGGGAGTTGGAGGCTGAAGACCGACGCCCTGACTTGATCATCGGCAATAACGTGTTGGCGCACGTGCCGGACCTGAACGATTTCGTCGGAGGGCTCAAAACACTCTTGGCCCCTGGAGGGGTGATCACAATTGAGTTTCCGCATCTGATGCATCTGATGGCGCTGAATCAGTTCGATACGATTTATCACGAGCATTTCTCCTATTTTTCATTGACCACCGTCATGCAGGTGTTCGGAAAACATGGGTTGACCATTTTCGACGTGGATGAAATATCGACGCATGGCGGCTCGTTGCGAATCTATGCTTCTCACGAGGAGCATCACGCCAAGCCGGTGACAGACCGGTTGATGGTACTGAGAAAGAAAGAAGAAACACAGGGATTTACGACACTCGCACACTATCTCTCCTTTTCGGAGAAGGCCCGTGAGACGAAACGCGCGCTCTTGGACTTCCTAATTCGGGCAAAACGTGAGGGGAAATCAGTCGTTGCATATGGTGCCGCGGCGAAGGCCAGTACGTTGCTCAATTTTTGCGGCGTGCGCCTGGACTTTATCGACTATTTGGTGGATCGGAGCACATACAAGCAAGGACATTGGCTTCCCGGGGTACATATTCCGATTCATGACCCTGAGCGCATCAAAGTGACGAAGCCTGACTATGTGTTAATTCTTGCGTGGAATCTCAAAGAAGAAATCATGAAGCAAATGAACTATGTCCGTGATTGGGGTGGACAATTTGTTGTGCCGATTCCAGAAGTTCGGATATGCCCTTGAGTGATCGATGAAGGGCATGTCTTCTGTCGAGGACGTTGGTCGGTGCAGACCTGAAAGGCTTGAGGACGTGAGCGGTTCTGATCCTGAGACAACGCTTTCGGACGGTAGTGGCAACGAGATGTATCGATTGATTGCTGAACTCTATCCGATCTGTAGAAGCATTACCGGTCAGGGCATTCGCGACACCTTGGGACGCATTCAACAGCATATTCCCTTAACCATATCCGAAGTGCCTAGCGGAACTCAGGTATTTGATTGGAAGGTTCCGCGGGAGTGGAATATCCGAGATGCGTATGTCGCTGATCGACAGGGGGTTCGGATTATTGATTTTAAGCAATCCAACCTTCATGTGGTGAGTTACAGCACTCCGATCACGGCACGAATGCCGCTAGTCGAGCTCAAAGAGCATCTCTTCACACTGCCCGATCATCCGGATTGGATTCCTTACAGAACATCTTATTACAAAGAATCCTGGGGGTTCTGCCTGAGCCACCGGCAATATCTGGGTCTTCGTGATGAGGAGTATGATGTCGTGATTGACTCGTCCCTGCAGGATGGCCACCTCACCTACGGCGAATACTATTTGCCGGGAGAGACTGCAGAAGAGGTTCTTATTTCATGTCACGCCTGTCATCCCTCCTTATGTAACGACAACCTGTCAGGAATCGCGGTTGCGACATTTTTGGCTCAGTCGTTACCCTCTCGTTCACGTCGATATTCATACCGGTTCCTTTTCCTGCCGGTGACTATCGGAGCAATCACTTGGCTGGCCCTTAATCAGGATCACGTATCCAAGATCAAGCATGGTTTTGTCATAACGGGGGTGGGTGATGAGGGCGGCTTCACCTACAAGAAAAGCCGAGGAGGGAATGCTGGCATTGATGCGGCGTTCGCCCATGTTCTGCGACATTCGGGAGAATCGTTCGAGATCACAGAATTTATCCCTTACGGCTATGATGAGCGACAGTATGGTTCCCCGGGGTTTAATCTTCCTGTCGGATGTTTCATGCGCCGGGCGAATGGACGATATCCTGAATATCATACTTCTGCCGACAACCTTGATTTTGTGAAACCGACATCGCTGTCTCGATCCCTCCAAGTGGTTCAGTCAGTCATAGAGGTGCTGGAATCGAACAGCCGATACGTCAACACAGCCCCCTACTGCGAGCCACAGCTCGGCAAACGTGGCCTCTACCGCGCCATCGGAGGCAATGTCACCGGGCGAAGTGCGGAAATGGCTCTTCTCTGGGTTTTGAATCTTTCCGACGGGACGCACACTTTGCTGCAAATATCCGAGCGGGCACAGTTGCCGTTTTCAACCATTAAGCTAGCTGCAGATGCGCTGAAAGGGCAGGGCTTGTTGCGTCTGGCTGGTGAGGCTGTCGAGAGTCTGGGCAACCAAGAATGAGAAGTGCCTCTGATGCCAGATGCAGTGAGATGATTCTTGAAAGATCTCCATGTGTTTGTGCGCGAGTAATGTATCGCGTGCTCGTTGCGAACGCGCAGTATCAAGCGTGTGACGCCAAAGGAGGTGCCGAATGAATAATACAATATACTATGATACCCAATTGACCGATGACGAGCGAAGAAAGCTGATATTCGACGGTCAGTTGGTAGCGTATTCACCTCGAGAGCATTCTCTGGCGTTGGTGGCCCATGCGCGCAAGCTGATCGAAGAGGCCTTTGCACCTCTCGATCCGGAGACAGCACAATATCAGATGCCGGTTGAGCAATATGCCGAAGTGCTGGGCAAGCTAAAGCCGCACTTTATTCATCACCCGGATTCAAAGAAGCACCTGAAGGCGTTGTTGGAGGAGATGGGAGCGGATCCTGACAAAACTTATTTTGATGTCCCGAAAATGCGGAGTTCGACGAGCGATAACTACTTGACGACCGGGATTGCATATGCCTGGCATCCGCATCGGGATACCTGGTATTCAGCGCCCCCGTGTCAAATCAATTGGTGGGTTCCCATTTATGACTTCCGTTCGGACAATGCGATGGCGTTTCATCCCACGTATTGGAATCGGGCAGTCAAAAATGATTCCAGGGATCACAATTACTATGAGTGGAACAAACAACATCGAGGCGGGCATGTCTCTCAATTTCTGAAAGTCGACCCACGACCCCTTTCAAAGCCTGTCGAAACGATTGCGCTCGACCCTCAAATCCGCATCATTGTTCCTGCCGGCGGAATTATTCTGTTTTCCGCGGCTCAGCTGCATTCCAGTGTGCCGAATACCTCTGGCAAGACACGATTCAGCATCGATTTTCGTGTGGTGAATGTGGATGATGCTGCAGCTCGTCGTGGCGCGCCTCGAACCGATGAAGAGTGCACTGGAACGACTATGCGTGACTACCTGCGCGGCACGGACTTGTCCCAGATCCCCGCCGAAATCGTCGCCCTCTATGATGATGGTCCAACCGCAGACGGTGAGTTGCAGTACAAGCCGAAGGAAGTCCAAACTCACTCTCTATAAGCCTAACTGCTGTTATGCAAAATCTAGATATGTGGCGTGGCCAAAGAGTCCTCGTCACGGGCGGAAGTGGATTTCTCGGATCACATCTGTGTCGGCGGTTGATCGAGTTGGGAGCCGAGGTGCACGCTACCTCTCGCATGCAGCGGGCATCGGAGCGGGGTGGGCCGATCTGGTGGCAGACCGATCTTTCGGCCATTCATAGCGTACGGAGACTGCTCTCTGATTTGAAGCCGACGCTGGTGTACCATTTGGCAGGGTCTGCCGGCGCTAAGCCGGACCTCGAGCTTGTCTTGCCCACGTTCGAAGGGCTTGTGGTGAGCGCTTTGAATATACTTGTGGCGGGCACGGAGGCCGGTTGTGGGCGTATTGTGCTGACCGGGTCACTCACAGAACCGGCCTCGGGCGGCCACGCACCAATTCCTAGTTCTCCTTATGCGGCGGCAAAATGGACGACGAGTGCCTATGCACGAATGTTCCACCTGCTCTATCAAACGCCGACCGTGGTTCTTACGCCGTTCATGACATTCGGCCCCGGCCAGGATCGAGGCAAAATCATTCCGTCCGTCATTCTTTCGCTACTCAGGCGCGAATCCCCAATGCTGTCTTCGTGTCTTTGGGAGGTTGATTGGATATTTGTTGATGATCTCATTGAGGCATTCCTAGCAGCTGCTGCAGTTTCGAAAATTGAGGGGGGCTGTTTTGATGTGGGAACGGGGATCAACCGGACAGTTCGGTCAGTGGTCGAGCAGATTGTGACGCTGATGGGCAATCAGGGGCGGCCGCGATTCGGTGTGTTGCCGGATCGACCGTCGGAACCCGTGCGATGCGCCGATACGTTGCATGCCTACCAGCATTTGAACTGGCGAGCGGAGATTTCCCTAGAAGAAGGCCTGAGACGGACGATAGCGTGGTACACCACGAATTCTGCGACGGGTTATGTATGACTGCAACGGAGATGCGCCAGGTTTTCAAGTGGTATGCCAAACGAAAGATCCGCGAACTCTGTCCTTCGAGTATTGGGGATCACTTGCTGGGCCCACAGGGAGCGATTCATCAGTTATGGTCAATAGGGATAGTAACTGGGGCATCACCGTTGAGACTTCGTCACGTGTCAGGAGCATTCAATCCGGTACTCACCAGGGAAGATGTCTCAGATGTGAGGGCTTTGTTTGTTGCGGATCCATTTCTGCTTCGCGTAGGGGATCTGTGGCATATGTTTTTTGAAGTATATAATTTTGACGCCGATCGTGGGGAGATTGCCTGGGCAACGAGCAAAAATGGATTTGCCTGGACCTACCAGAAGATCGTGTTACGGGAATCATTTCATCTGTCTTATCCGTACGTTTTCGAGTGGCAGAGCCGATACTATATGATTCCTGAAACCCATCAGGCAGAAAGCGTGCGTCTTTACGAAGCGAGATCTTTTCCGACGGAGTGGGTGTGCACCGATATTTTATTGCGTGGCCATCGTTTCAATGACAGTTCTATCTTTTCGTTTGCAGACCGTTGGTGGCTATTCAGTGAAACCAACCCAACCTTGGCGCACGATACACTTCGCCTTTATCATGCCGAGAATCTCCGAGGCCCCTGGCAGGAGCATCCCAGATCTCCGATCATTCAGGATAACCCGCATATAGCGAGGCCGGCAGGACGAGTCGTGGTTGTCGACAATCGCATACTCAGGCTTGCCCAAGATTGCTTTCCAGTCTATGGGACAAAGGTACGGGCGTTTGAGATTACGGAACTGACCCCGTCAACCTATCGTGAACGCTCTGCTGCCTATGGTCCGTTGTTTGGCCCAAGCTGGAGGCTCTGGACTCAAGGAGGGATGCATCATATTGATTCCCATTTTCTGGATTCCCAGCAATGGATCGCCGCTGTTGACGGGTGGCGGCAAGTTGGCTGGCCGATTCCTGAAGGATGGCAGAGGGCGACGTGTTGAAACGTTTGTGGCGATATCTGCAGCGGTACCAACTGTATCTGTGGGGTCGAGAAGTAATCACTGCGGGGCTCAGTGTCTGGCCTCAGTTTCGTGGCGGCGTCGTGTCCTTGCATGCCGCGGGGAATCCACACGGGCATGCCTTGATTTCTTATGACAATCAAGGTCTGCTCTGTAAGAGGCGAGGACAGCCTGGTCCCACCCATCACCCACAGGTTCTTAAGACTCTTGTCATGGCGCAAACCTTTGTCGACCTGGGCTATGACGTAGACGTGATTCACTGTGAGAATCAGAAATTCGTTCCCTGGAAGCCGTATGATGTGGTGGTGGATACACGTATGAACCTCCAGCGCCTGCAACCTTATTTGCCGTCTAGCTGTGTCAAGATTCTGCACTGTGATACCGCAGAGATCGTCTACCAAAATTGGGCTGAAATGAGCCGAATGTTGGCATTTCAGCGCCGGAGGGGCATCACTGTCCCGCCGAATCGATTGGAAACGCCTCATTTAGGGGTCGAGTACGCGGATTACCTCACGACATGCGGGAATGAGTTTACGGTGAACACATACACCTATGCGGATAAGCCGATATTTCGGTTGCCCATGGTGGTTCAGAAGATGTGGTCTTGGCCCCAGAATAAAGATTTTGATGTATCCCGCCACCGATTTCTTTGGTTTGGAAGTCGGGGGATGATTCACAAAGGCTTGGACTTGGTGCTGGAGGCTTTTGCGAAAATACCGGAGTGCCAATTGACCATTGTGGGGCCGGTGCACAATGAGCCGGAGTTTGTGAACGTATACAGGAAAGAATTGTTTCACACACCAAATATCAAGTGTATGGGCTGGCTGGAGAAATCCAGTGATGAGTTTCGGATTGTCCTGGAAGAATCCGTCGCCCATATCTTTCCTTCCGCTTCCGAAGCCGGGGCAGCGGCTGTGATAGAGACCATGGCCGCAGGGGTGATTCCTATCGTGACCTATGAAGCCTCTATTGATGTTGAGAATTTTGGTGTTCTGTTGGAGGACGCTTCAATCGAAACCATCATGCGTCAGGTGCGCCAGGTTGCTGCGATGTCCGAGGAAGAGTTGCATCGCAGGGCCAGGAAAGCGTGGGAGTCGGCGCATAGCAATAACACACCGGAAAAATTTGAGCGATCCTATCGTTCGACCATCGAGATGATTTTGGCGAAGCATGGGAAACGATAGCGGAGTCTATCGAGAGGGGTCCGTTTCGCGGTGTTGAAGAACGACGTCATCGCCGCATACTCTTTTATTGTGCGTTGAGCGTCGGGATCGCACTAAGGAATGGTTAATATGGAACGTCGGTTGGGAAATCTGGCCAATATCGTGCTCTTGTTGGGCGCTGCGCTCTGCGTGGTCCTGTTCGCTTTCCTGGTCTGGCGCCATGGTATGTCGCTTCGTTATTTGGTGTTCCTAGGGCTTGCGGCGATGTTGGCGTTCGGTGTGCGAATGCCAGTGCCCATCAGGATCAATAGTGTGATTTGCGGGATGTCAACGTGTGTCGCCATCTATGCATCAGAGTTGCTGCTCGCCTATTCCGGCACAGGAATTACTTCATTGGGAACGCAAGCGTGGTTAAGCTTCCCTCAGGATGCAAACGTGCAGGTTGCGGCTGAACGAATGAAGACGGTGCATGAAATCCACCAAAAATTCGATACTCGTTCGAGGTTGGAAGTGATTCTGGATATGCGAGCACATGGTATCCATGCATATCCGGATGTTTTTCCAATGGTCTTGTTTGCGCCATCTTCCAGCGAGAGCATTCGGTCCGTGTTGGTCAGCAAACAAGCGGAGTTTTTGCCCGTGGCTGGAATGGCCATGACCACCACGGTGTTCTGTAACGAAAGCGGAGAGTATGTCGTCTACGAAAGTGATGAGCATGGCTTTCACAATCCGCATGGCATGTGGGAGCACAAACCGGTCGAACTGCTGGCCCTGGGTGACTCCTATACCCATGGTGTGTGTGTCCCGTCGGACAAAGGATTCGTGGCCGTTATACGGGCGCAACATCCGAGTACGATGAATTTGGGAGTGAATAGTCATGGCCCGCTGACAAGTTTGGCTACGCTCAAGGAATATGGGCCTATTCTCAAGCCAAAACTGGTGCTGTGGTTTTATTATGAAGGCAATGATCTCAGGGATCTTGATGGGTGGGAGAAGAATTCTCCATTGTTGATGAAGTATCTGTCATCGTCATTTTTGCAACACTTATTTGAGCGGCAGCCTGAAATTGATCGCTCGTTGAGGGACTATCTTGATGCCGCGATGGCAAAGGCGACGGCTCCGGTATCGGTTGAGAATATCTTGAAGTTGCAGCATCTGCGTCAGGCCGTGCAGTCATTCTATGAGCGACGTCCGACTGAACAGGGTTTGCCGGCAGAATTGTTAGAATATCTTCGTCACAGTGGTGCCCCAGCTGCGTCGGAAGACCTCCTGTTGTTTGAGCGTATCCTCGCCGAAGCGCAGACTACGGCTGAGTCATGGAACGGACGGGTCGTATTTATCTATCTGCCTACATGGGAACGATATCGCATTCCTGAATTGGCGAGCAAAGACCGAGATCAGGTGCTCGGCATCGCCCGACGCCTCAATCTGCACGTGGTGGACATGCATACCGTGTTTACTGCGCATCCGGATCCGCTATCACTGTTTCCGTTTCGGCGGTACGCCCACTACAATGAGGCAGGGCATAGGCTGGTCGGTGAAGAGGTGCTCAGGCAATTAGAGAAGCTATAGGGCCGGACTACCCAGTCCGAGGTGCGATGTCGGTACCTAGGTTCAAGACGATTAATGTGTGTGCGCCGTGGGCGGTTCGGTTTGTGAAAGGTCAATAGACCATTTCTGAAATGGATGAGTTGAAAAAATGAATGCGCATCGAAAGAGAGTCGCTATCGTCGTGCCGATGCATAATCGGAGTGAGCTCACGTCTGACGAGCAGATCTCTTTTCAGCACCTCACGCATTATCTGCATGCGTACGACAAGTATCTTGTGGTGCCAAACTCACTGAGAATCGACTTGCCGGGATGTGGATTAAAGCGTTTTGGAGAGGAGTATTTCGGGAGTGTCGCCGCGAATACACGCCTTTTGTTATCAGAAAATTTTTATCGCGCCTTCAGTGAATACGAATATATTCTGATCTATCATCTCGATGCGCTGGTGTTCTCTGATCAATTGATGGCTTGGTGCGATATGGGGCTGGACTATATTGGTCCTCCCTGGATTCACTGTGCGGACAGTCCGTGGGTGAAGGAAGCACGGGTGGGAAACGGCGGACTGTCACTACGCAGGATCGATAGTTTCCTGAAGGTATTCCGATCGGACGTTTATTGGATGGACCCGGAAGAGTATTGGCGGGACAAGTATGCTGGGATGCCAGCGTATATCCGACTGCTTAACCTACCGAGACGGTTTGCAAAACGGCTATCCTGTCTGAATAACGTTCGTCTAGAGATGGCACGTTGGCATCTCCGTCCTGACGGGACCAAGAATGAAGACCATTTCTGGTCCGATCGTGCACAACACTATGTCCACGATTTTAAGGTGGCATCAGTCGAGGTTGGTCTACGTTTCGCCTTCGAGGTGGCCCCACGCCTCTGTTATGACATGAATCACGGTCAGTTACCATTTGGCTGCCATGCCTGGCCACGGTACGATCGTGCTTTTTGGGAACCCTATTTGCTCGCGTCGCACGCAGCATAACCCAACCATGGGTTTCGCGATGGCAAAACGGTTTGCGATGGCTGGAGCGTTGGGGATCGTGATGCTGGTCTGTGCCGCGGTAATGCTCGCTATCGGTGAACTGACGATTCGATCCATTCATCTTCTGAGAGATGGAATACCTTTTTTTGAAAGTGTCGCAGGAGGAAAAGTCGGACCGATTACCTTGGACGAGGAGCTTGGCTGGAGGGCGACCGAGTACTACCAAGAAACGCTCGTGGAGAAAACCAAGGCAGGTAGGCCATATTCTGTCCGTCGTACTCAGAAACAATACGGATTTCGCCAGTTCGGCGACCTAGAATCCAAAAAGTTGAGACTCCTGGTGGTGGGCGACTCATTCACTCATGCCACGGCTGTATCGGATGATCGCACGTACCATGCCGTGCTGGCTCAGCTACTCGATGCCGAGGTGTTTGCTTACGGGGCTGGTGGTTACGGAACTCTTCAAGAATTGCTCATACTCGGTCGGTATATCGATATCATCCGTCCCGATGTCATTCTCTGGCAGTATTGCGCGAACGACTTTATCAATAATGATAATGAGCTTGAGCGGTTAAGTTTTCTGAATAACAATGGATGGGTCAGGCCGTATTGGAAGGACGGACGCGTGCAGCTGTTGTCGCCGAAGGAATCCTCACTTCAGGTTCGCGAGTGGGTCAATCGGCGGAGTCGGTTTCTGTATTTCATCGTGAGCCGTATTGATAGACTGCGAGCAGTTGGGACTCGCGATTCGGTCGAAGTCGCGATTGAATCCCAGGGTCTGAGGCATCCTGGCTTCCTCCGTGCGGTCGGAGTGACCGATGAATTGATGGGGAAGGTGCGAGAGAAGGCCGCAAGTCGTTCGATCGTGGCGTTCAACTGTGCACGGGCGGAGCCGTACGACCAGGCGTTTCGTGATATCTCTGCTCGTCATGGCATCAGCTATTGGGATGACATCGCATCGGTGATTCTTGAGGCCGACCATCGCGGGGAAGATGTCTATGCAGCCGACGGTGGGCACTGGAATGAACGGGGGCACCAATTGGTAGGACAGGCTATCGCAGGTCATTTTCGTGCTGACATGACAGCTGAGGTACGCCCTCAATGAACATCCGAGACAGCGAACAGCGAATAGGGAGGGGAGTAAGCACATCATGAAGCGACTGCTTGTCACCGGTTCTTCTGGGCTCATCGGTTCTGAGGTGTGCCACTACTTTCACGGACAAGGATGGGCTATCCATGGTGTTGATAATAATAATCGGGCGGCATTTTTTGGTCCGCAAGGTGACACGCGTTGGAATCAGCGTAGACTGCAGGCCGACCTCAAGCATTTCCAGCATCATGAGCTCGACATTCGGGATCGCAAGGGCGCACTAGTGCTCATTCATGAACTCAGACCCGATGTCATTGTGCATACGGCCGCACAACCCTCGCATGATCTCGCGGCAAAGATTCCGTTCGATGATTTCGACACGAATGCGGTGGGGACCCTGAATCTACTTGAGGCGACCAGGTTGCACACGCCAGGGACGGTGTTTGTGCACATGTCTACGAATAAGGTTTATGGGGACGCTCCGAATGAATTGCCCCTCGTGGAGCAGGCCAAGCGGTGGGATTATGCCTTACCCCACGATTTTGACGGGATTACGGAGAACATGCGCATCGATCAGTCGAAGCATTCTCTCTTCGGTGCTTCCAAGGTGGCGGCGGACGTCATGGTGCAAGAATACGGACGCTATTTCGGCATGAAAACATGTTGTTTGCGGGGAGGCTGCCTCACCGGACCGAATCATTCCGGCGTGGAATTGCATGGATTTCTCAGCTACCTCGTCAAATGCAATTTGGAAGGTAAGAAGTACAGCGTCTTCGGCTATAAGGGAAAACAGGTCCGGGACAACATTCATTCTCTTGATGTCGCGAGGTTCATTCATGCCTTCATCGAGAACCCACGAAGCGGAGAGGTATATAATCTGGGCGGCGGGCGTGGGAACAGTTGCTCCATATTCGAAGCGTTCGACATGATTGAGGCTATCTCGGGAAAGAAAATGCAGTATGAGTATGTCGACAAGAATCGCGAGGGCGATCATATTTGCTACATCAGCAATCTACAGAAAATGACGACGCAGTATCCCGGCTGGGGTATCACGAAAACCTTGACGCAAATCTTTGAGGAAATTTACCAGTCCTGGTTACAGCGGACGGCTACGGCGAATGCGACCTAGATGACCTTTACCAACGATCAGTACTAGAACAACCGTGCATGAAATGAAAGTTCTGGTGATTTCAGCGGCCTATCCTCCGATGCATGCGGGAGAGGCCACGAATACGTACCACCTATGCCGAAAATTGGCTGAGCACGGGATTGACGTACATGTGCTCACGTCGATCAGTAACGTTGGTACCAACGATCCTCGGATTCGTGTGCACTCGATCATGCAGACATGGGGTTGGTTTGAGTTGATTCGGATTCGGTCGTTTCTCAAAAGTTGCGCGCCCGATGCCGTATTCCTGATGTATATCGGACTCATGTACAACTTTCATCCAATGGTGACCTTCTTGCCCACGCTCTGTAAGAGCCTGTTCCAGAATGTGTCATTTGTAACTCGATATGAGAGCGCGTTTGTTGGGGCGGACCCCTCGAAAACGAGCCTCCTGTCCCGTTTGTTCAGAAAACTGATGGTGCGATGGGCCGGCACAAC
Source organism: uncultured Nitrospira sp. (assembly GCA_902500785.1). Classification (GTDB taxonomy): domain Bacteria; phylum Nitrospirota; class Nitrospiria; order Nitrospirales; family Nitrospiraceae; genus Nitrospira_A. The sequence goes on along the minus strand of CABVRW010000052.1, from coordinate 12,171 downwards.
CGACGTGGCCTATAGCTCTGGGACATTGCTGCGCGACAGTGATGCCATAATAGCATTGTGCGAGAGACACCGTGCCATGTTGCTGGAAGAATGGCCTCCTGTCAGCGGGAAGGTTGCACTGATTCCTCCACCGCCGAACTTGTTCATCGCGTCAAATGCGGGGGGTGTGGCACGCGAGCGCGGACGGAAGCGATTGGGGCTGACATCCGCTGAATTTGTAGTCACGTTTTTTGGATATCTCTATCCGATTAAAGGTATTGAAACACTGCTGCGAGCCTTTGCGACGGTCTCCGTGCAACGACCAGAAGCGCGACTTTTGTTCATTGGCGGGAAAGTCGGGTTAGACGTCGACGGGGGTGCGTCCTATTTCGAAGAGATGCAGGCACTTGCCAAGGAGTTACGCATTGATGGGCTGACGACGTGGACCGGCGCATTCAAGTCTGAAGAGGAGGAAGCTTCGCTGTTGCTGCATGCATCAGATGTATGCGTCTTGCCGTTTCTTGAGGGTGTGCAATTAAACAATAGTTCCTTCGCATCAATGGTTGCGCACGGCCTTCCAATCATTGTGACACGGGGGCCTCTGATGGATAAGGCATTTGTCCACAGAGAAAACGTTCTCACCTGCGAACCGAGGGATCATCAGGCCGTGACGGATCTCCTTCTCGAAGTGATGGACCATGCGGATCTACGCGAACGCCTCCGGACTGGTGCCATTAAGCTCGCCGCCGAGTGGTTTTCATGGGATACGGCGACGGAAAAAACACTGACAGCGTTGCGACCGCGGCTGTCGAGCAAGGTAGCATAGGTCGCTTTTCCTGGGTACATCCCCCCATGCCTCGTGTATCTGTCGTGATTCCGACCTACAACTGTGCACGATTTCTTGGGCGAACGATCGACTCGGCGCTGAAGCAGACCTACCGAGATTTTGAAGTCATCGTGGTGGATGATGGATCGACGGACGACACTCAAGCATTGGTGGCAGGCTACGGGAAGGCGGTACAGTATGTGTATCAGCCCAATCAGGGGGCATCAGCGGCACGGAATGCAGCGCTCTCGAGAGCCGGCGGAGAATTAATCGCCTATTTGGATGCCGACGATCTGTGGAGCCTCGAGAAGTTGTCCCGGCAGGTCGAATATCTCGATGCACATCCAGCTTGCGGGTTTGTCCATACAGAGGTCGCAGTGATCGATGAACAGGACAAGGTGCTACATGCCCGTTTTAATCAGGAGACCAACAGGCCTGTTCCGCAGGGACGATGTGTGCGAGACGTGCTGCAGCGTTCTCATATCCAGACATTGACAGTGGTTGAGCGCCGTACGGCATTCGATCATGCAGGAAAATTCGACCTGCGGTTGCCGGTCGCTCAGGATTATTTGCATTGGATTGGGGTGGTTCTGCATGGCTATGAAGTTGGTTATCTGTCCGAGCCGTTGGGCCTTTATCGGTGGAGGGCGGGGAGTCTCATGTCCAGCCAGCGTCGGCTGCTGGCTGATTTCGTGAAGATATATGAACTAGTCTCGACGGAGTATGGTCTCGAACAGTCGCAAGGGGCTGAGATCATCCAACTAGTCCAAGCGCAACTGTACACCACGCAGCGACAGCTGGCATATCTCGAACGGCGGGAATGTTCAAGTGCAGCCGCCCGCCAACGGCTTCGTTGCCTCATCAGACAATGGCCGTTTCACCTTGAATTGTATATGGACTTCGTCAAGACCTATGTCAGGGGTCGTGAGTCTCAACCGCCGTTGAGTCCGTCCTGACGTAGCCGCGCAAAAGGGAAGGCGTTTGGTTGTAGCAGTAGATGCGATTCCGACTATGAATATCATGCTTGTCACTCCTTGGAGGCCTTCCTTAACCGGCGGCATTAGTACCGTAGTCGCTCGGCTGACGGAGGAATTTCAAAAGAAGGACCACAATATCACTATTTTTGTCGCCGATCGTGAGAATCGGCTTCGCCAAATTGAACGCTTGGATAAAACCCCGGTCTATGGCATGTATCTCCGCTCCCCTGTGTCCTCGAAATATCCTGTTCGTGCCATGGCCATGTGTTGTCTCTGGTTTCCACTCACGATGGTGCAACTCATCTGGCTGGCTAGGAAGAAACGGCTGGACGCCATTCTGATTCAGTATCCGCTGCCCGCCATGTTCTATTTTGGAATATTGAAGCGTATAGTCGGAGGGACTCTTTTTGTCACCTATCAGGGAAACGATGCACATGATTTGTCGCTGTGGGATCCACGCGAACAGCGATTGGTGCGGTTTTTACTCGAGAAAGCTGATCTGGTAGTGGGTGTCTCGCGAACACTGTTGGTCAAAGTTGAATCGGTGCTGCATGGTATTCATCTCAGACGTAGTCGACTACTTCCAAACGGTGCACCGTTAGATGTCATCGGTGTGGTCGAAGCAGGGGAGGCCGGTCCCGATCTGCCTCTCAACTACCTGTTGACGGCGGGGCATCTCATCCATCGAAAGGGGATCGACCTCGTTATCGCTGCATTACGAGAAGCAAAACAACGAGGTGTGTTGTTGCACCTTGTCATCGCGGGCGACGGCCCAGAACGTGAAAACTTGATGTGCCAATCCCGCGAGCAGGGGGTATCAGGTCAAATTCGATTCTTGGGCAATCAATCCCATCGACAGGTGCTTAGTCTGATGAAGTCCTGCCTGGTTTTTGTGCTGGCGTCGCGAGCAGAGGGAATGCCCTTGGTGATTGCGGAGGCGATGGCCTGCGGGAAAGCAGTCATTGCGACCAATGTTGATGGTGTGCCAGAGATTGTCCAGGACGGCACCACGGGTATCCTGGTGCCCGCAGAAGATCCTGACTCTCTGGCATCGGGATTGATGAGGTTGTCTTCAGACTCTGCTTTGCGAGAGACCCTGGCTAGGCAGGGGAAGGAGTGGGCATGTCGTGAATATAACTGGGAAGTCATTGCCCATCGATACCTTGGCTTGATTGAAGAATGCCAGGTGCTCTAATAAATTTGATGGGCATGACCATCTATCAGAAACTATATCTCTCCCCTCTGATGGTGTGCTGCGAGATTGCCTAAACGGTGCTAGATTGTCGTATCGACTAATGCCTTCCACCGCCGGAGAACACTCATGAATATCCTGGGCATTTCTGCTTTCTACCACGACAGTGCTGCCTGCTTAGTGCGCGATGGGGAAATTATTGCCGCCGCTCAGGAAGAGCGCTTCACAAGAAAGAAACATGATCCAGGGTTTCCCCATAGAGCCATCGAATATTGTCTTCAGGAAGGACAGATTGAACTCAAGGATGTGCGACACCTCGTTTTTTATGACAAGCCGCTGGTGAAGTTTGAGCGGTTGTTGGAAACCTATCTCGCTTTTGCACCTCGAGGGGTGCAGTCCTTTGTGGCCGCCATGCCGGTGTGGCTGAAAGAGAAACTGCTCCTGAAGAGTCTGCTTCAGAAAGAATTCCTCGTTCATGCCCCGGCGATGACGACAGCCTTACTGCCACAAATTTTGTTTTCAGAGCATCATGAATCGCACGCGGCTTCTGCATTTTTCCCCTCTCCCTATGAGAAGGCAGTGGTTCTGTGCATGGATGGGGTGGGGGAGTGGGCCACTACGTCGGCATGGCTGGGACAGGGGAATTCGCTGACACCCCTATGGGAGATTCCCTTTCCTCACTCCATTGGACTCCTCTACTCCGCTTTCACGTACTACACGGGTTTCAAGGTGAACTCCGGTGAGTATAAGGTGATGGGTCTTGCTCCTTATGGCGAGCCAAAATATGTGAAGGCGATTTACGAGCATTTATTGGATCTGAAACCAGATGGAACGTTTCGTTTGAATATGGAGTACTTTAATTATTGCACTGGTCTGACGATGACAGGCGGCAAGTTTGATGATGTTTTTGGAGGGCCGCCTCGCAAGCCTGAATCTAAACTGACCCAGCGTGAAATGGATCTGGCGCGTTCTGTCCAGGAAGTGACCGAGGAGGTCATGCTGCGTCTGTCCCGCACTCTGCATCGGGAGACCGGAGTCGACTATATGTGCATGGCCGGCGGTGTGGCTCTGAATTGTGTTGGTAATGGACGCATTCTTCGAGAGGGGCCCTTCAAGGGGATCTGGATACAGCCTGCGGCAGGCGATGCGGGAGGCGCATTAGGTGCTGCGTTAACTGCCTGGCATCAATATGAGCAACAACCGCGCAAAGTGACACCGGGGAAAGACGGTATTAAAGGGTCGTATCTAGGCCCCTCTCATACCAACGAGGAAATTGAAGCGTATCTGAAGAAGGCCAATGCCCCCTATGTCAGGCTTGGTGAGAATGAGTTATACACCCGTGTGGCCGAAGAATTGTCTGCGGGGAAGGTTGTGGGGTGGTTGCAGGGACGTATGGAATTTGGGCCTCGGGCATTGGGTGGCCGTAGCATCCTGGGAGATGCTCGCAATAGAGACATGCAGTCGGTGATGAATCTCAAGATTAAGTATCGAGAATCGTTCCGACCTTTTGCACCATCAGTCTTGCGCGAACGCGTATCCGATTATTTTGTTCTGAATGCTGATAGCCCCTATATGCTGCTCGTTGCCCCTGTCGCAGAAGCAAGACGTCTCCCTGTCAGTTCGACACCAGATGGGTTGTGGGGAATCGAACTGTTGAACGTGCCACGATCTGATATTCCTGCTGTTACCCACCTTGACTACTCGGCACGAGTTCAAACCGTACACCAGGACACAAATCCCCGGTACTACGCCTTGCTCAAGGCCTTTGAAGCGAAGACCGGGCACGCGGTATTAGTGAACACATCCTTCAATGTGAGAGGGGAACCAATTGTGAGCACTCCTGAGGATGCCTATCGTTGCTTTATGCGGACAGAAATGGATGTGCTCGTTCTTGAGAATTGCGTGTTGCTTAAGGCCGACCAGAAGCCGCTTGAAGGCGATTCAGATTGGAAGAAAGAGTTTGAACTCGACTAACAGCAAAATAGTGAATGCGAAGGAGGAATTGATTCATGCGAATTCTGATCACGGGTGGAGCAGGTTTTCTGGGTAGTCACTTGTCTGATCTTTTGATTGGGCAGGGACATGATGTGATTGCGCTGGATAATTTGATCACCGGACGGGCAGAGAACATTGCTCACCTGATCGGAAATCCGAAATTCAGTTTTGTGAAATACAATGTCTGTGATTACTTGCATGTAGATGGACCATTGGATGCAGTTATGCACTTCGCGTCTCCGGCCAGTCCTCAAGATTATCTTGAAATGCCTATCGCTACGTTGAAAGTGGGGGCGCTGGGGACCCACAAGGCGTTAGGGTTGGCGAAAGCCAAGGGGGCGCGCTTTCTGTTAGCGAGTACTTCTGAAGTCTACGGAGACCCATTGCTCAATCCTCAGCCTGAAACGTACTGGGGAAACGTGAATCCTATTGGCGCGCGAGGCGTTTATGATGAGGCAAAGCGATTTGCCGAGGCCATGACGATGGCGTATCACCGGTATCATGGGGTCGATACACGAATCGTTCGGATCTTCAATACCTATGGTCCCAGGATGAGACCAAAAGATGGTCGGGTTGTCTCGAATTTTATCGTGCAGGCTCTCCAGGGGAAACCACTGACGGTTTTTGGAGATGGCTCTCAGACGCGCAGCTTTTGCTATGTCGATGATTTGGTTCGTGGTATCGTGGCGTTGTTGATGGTGAAATCCGATAAATCGGTTGCGGAACGCACCGATCGTACGAAGTTCCTCACGCAGAAGCCCGACGCCATTCTGGACAGTATTCATGATCCGGTTAATATCGGGAATCCTCGAGAACTCACGGTTCGCGGAATTGCTGAGATAATCCTGAAATTGACTGGTTCTAAGAGTGTGATTGAAGAGCGTCCGCTTCCAGCCGATGATCCGAAAGTGCGTCGACCCGATATTACGAGAGCTAAGAGCCTCTTGGATTGGGAACCGAAAGTTGAGCTTGAGGATGGAATCAGAAAGGCCACAGAGTACTTTCGACAGGTTGTGGCGAAGTGATGGGTGTTCGCTGAAGGCTCGGTGGAAAGAATAAGGACGCGAGAGTTTCTATGTGCGGAATTGCAGTTGCTCTAGGGCTGAATGGACGACCGATAGAGCGCATGGCGGTCGAGCGGATGGCCAAGAGTCTGCTTCATCGAGGTCCCGACGATGGCGGCATCTATATGGATGGTGCTGTTGGAATGGGATTTCGTCGTCTCTCAATTCTTGATTTGTCTGAGGCGGGTCATCAGCCCATGGTGAGCGAGGATGGGCAATACGTGCTCGTGTTCAACGGCGAAATCTTCAACTATGTCGAGTTGCGCTCAGAACTTCGGCAATTGGGGTACGAGTTTCGGTCGAGTGGAGACAGCGAGGTGCTGCTCGCGGCTTATCGCGAGTGGGGTCGGGAGTGTTTACCCAGACTCAACGGAATGTGGGCGTTTGTGATCTATGATCGCCGGCATCAGCGGCTGTTTGGTTCACGTGATCGATTTGGAGTCAAACCGCTGTTTTACAGCCGCAGTGCTGATGTGATGCAGTTCGCTTCAGAGATCAAAGCGCTACGAGCATCTGGCTACCAGTTGGGTGGCATCAATTGGCGGACTGCAGCTAGGTTCCTGCTGGAGGGGCGGCTGGACAGCCAGATCCAGACGTTCTACGAAGGGATCGAACAGATCCCTCCAGGGAGTGGGTTCGAGGTTGCGTTGGATGGGACGTGGCATCAATGGTCTTTTTGGTCTCTCGACACGTTACCACTGAGCACATCCGCTGACCCCGCGGCGACGTTTGCCGATCTCTTTGAAGATTCCGTTCGACTTCGGATGCGAAGCGACGTCCCCGTGGGAGTCTGTCTGTCCGGGGGGCTTGATTCCACAGCGATCATTTGTGCCGCGGCTCGTCAGCAAGGCAGCTCCTTCGGAAGGGAGGCTGAATCCCTCCAAGCCTTCTGTTATATGGCAAAGGAGTTCGATGAATCGAAGTATATTGCCGATACATTGACTCAAACTCACGCGCAAATCAGACAGCTCGAAACCAGTCCAGCCGATTTGTGGACCGACTTGAGCAAGCTTCTTTGGTTTCAGGACGAGCCGGTGCATACCATGACGGCGGTGGTTGGCTATCAGCTTATGCGGCTAGCCGCCTCCCATGGAGTGCGTGTTGTATTAAATGGACAGGGGGCGGACGAGACGATCGGGGGCTATTCAAGCTACTTCCAGGATTACTGGGTCTCACTGATTCGACAAGGGCGAGTGCGAGAAGCCTGGCAGGCTGTAACAGCCTACACCCAGGCTCATGGCGGGAATTCGCGCCGACGCCTTACGGAAGCCGCGGCTCGATGTATCTCATGGGAGCTGTATAAATTCGAGGCGTACCGCAAGTGGGCGCAGGCCAGGCGGACGGCACGTCTTCGCCGGAATCCCTGGTTTTCCGAGGACCTCATCAAGCATTTTATCAATGAAGATATTCCGCCAACCTCTACGACATTGGCGAGGTCATTGAATCAGTCAGTCGTGTCTTCCCCGTTGCCTCTGTACTTGCGGATCGAAGATCGAAATTCCATGGCCCATTCGGTCGAGGCGCGACTTCCATTTCTAGACTATCGACTGGTTTCCTTTGTGTCAGGCCTTTCTGATGACTGGAAGGTCCGTGGACCGTGGAATAAATATGTGCTTCGAGAAGGGATGAGAGGGCGGATTCCTGAGTCCGTACGGGGACGCGTTGATAAGATGGGTTTTCCCACCGCCAGCAAGAAGTGGTTTGCGCACGATCTCTATGAGCCCCTTCGTGATATCTTGGGGAGCCAGGCCGTTCGCGAGCGAGGCATCTATAACACTACCCTGGTACTAGCGGATTTGGATCGCCACCGTCGAGGGGAGATAGATTGTGCCAACAGGCTGTTCCATGTCGCGGAGTTTGAAATTCTTTCAGAAATCCTACGACAAGATCCCAGTCTTGCCGCATAATAGTTATTCTTAGAATAGGCAGTCTTTGTTCCGTCCCAGTTTTGGTGTGACGTACGAAGGGTCGAGGGGCATGAGAACCGACGCGGTGCAAAAAGGGCAATCACAATGAAAATTCTGAATATTGTCGGGGCCAGACCAAACTTCATGAAAATTGCGCCTTTAATGCGGGAAATGCGCAAACATTCTGATCTGATCCCCCTCCTGGTTCACACAGGACAACATTATGACGTCAAGATGGCCGGGCAGTTCTTTGAGGATTTGCAGATTCCCTTGCCGGACGTCTCCTTAGACGTGGGATCTGGTACTCATGCCGCCCAGACTGCTGAGGTAATGAAACGGCTGGAACCGATCGTGGAGCGTGAACGGCCCGATGTGGTTGTCGTGGTTGGTGATGTCAATTCCACGATGGCTGCAGCATTGACGTCGGTCAAGTTACATGTGCCGGTCGCCCATGTAGAAGCCGGTTTACGAAGCGGTGATCGCTCGATGCCGGAGGAGATCAACCGCATTGTCACGGACGCGGTGTCGGACTATCTCTTTGTGACTGAGGAAAGCGGAAAACGCAATCTTTTGGCCGAGGGGGTGGCGGAGAAGAAGATATTTTTCGTTGGGAATGTAATGATTGATTCCCTTGAAGCATCTCGTCGCCTGTGGGCCAATTCCACGATCGTCAACCGACTGCAGTTGAACGATACCCCATACGCGGTAGCGACTCTTCATCGTCCATCTAACGTAGATGATATTAAGGTGTTGAAAGGGTTGATTGATACGCTGTTGAAAATATCTCAACGTATCCCGATCGTTTTCCCTGTTCATCCGCGCACGAAAAAGGCTCTTGAAGCGATGGGAAGCTTTGGTCCCGGTCTGTACTTCGGTCCTCCGCCAACACCACCTCGGGGCATACATTGTATGGACCCGATCGGGTACCTCGACTTCATGTCCCTCATTGCCAAGTCGTGCCTGGTCTTGACCGATTCCGGTGGCATCCAGGAGGAAACGACGGTGCTCGGAATTCCCTGTCTGACTCTCCGAGAAAATACGGAACGTCCGATCACTGTCACCCATGGGACGAACCGAGTGATCGGAGCGGATCCATCACGCATTTTCAGTGAAGCCATGAAGGCTCTCGATAGTCCCCGCTCTCCACTGATGTCGCCTCCATTCTGGGATGGCCATGCCTCCGAACGCATCGTCCAGGTACTCCGTGACCAACTGTGTGTTCGGCAGGTTGCTTAACGAGTACCCAACGCAGGTGGCCTCTTCAAGGAGCGGGCGGTGAGCCTGTGAAGCGAGTACTCATAGTCGCCTACTATTTTCCCCCGGTTGCCGCGAGCGGTGCGATGCGCCCTCTTGGTTTCTGCCGAAATCTTCCAGAATATGGATGGTTGCCGGAAGTGCTCACCACGACTCCAGAGTGTGTGTATCCGGCACACCAAGTTGATGAGAAGCTCGGTGAACGCGTGCCGACGACCGTCAAGGTGACTCGTGTACCTTATACCGATCGGCTTCAGCAGTTATTGCAGTGTCGTGAAGCGCTCAGGAGGATCCGCGAAAAGAATGTCCATCACGACGGAGGGGAGAAAGAGCTGAACGGCTCCGCACTTGTTCCACCGCTTCAATCTCGAGTTCATCGCTCGACGTTGAAAGATTTGTTCCTGGATTGGGCATTCGCATTTCCGGATCGGCAATGTGGGTGGTTCGCTCAGGCAGTGCGGCAACTTCAGCGTATAAGCGAGAAGGATATTCCAGACGTTGTCGTCGCGACAGGTGGGCCGTGGACAAGTTTCTTGGTCGGCGCCGCTCTTGCCAAGCAGTTCAATCGGCCGCTGGTGTTGGATTATCGCGATCCGTGGACTTGTAATCCGTATTATTCATTCGGTTCTGAGTTCTTGACCAGGAAATCACAAATGACTGAAGCGAAGATGTGTCAGGCCGCCAGTCATGTGGTTGCGAACACCGAGGAGCTTCGAGAACGACTTGTTAAAGAATATGACGAGCTCCAAGACCGCTGTACCTGGATCCCCAATGGGTTCGAGCGAGAGGTGCTGACATCCGGGGAGGTGTCCGCCGAACAACTCTATGTCTCCGAGACGTCCGTAGGATACGAGCTCTGTCATTTCGGGACGGTCTATGGAAAGAGAACCCCACGCGTCTTACTCCAAGCAATGTGGGAGTTGTTTCAGGAGGGCCATTTGAAGCCGGAGTCGATCCGGTTGCGCTTCGTAGGTGGATGGGACACAACCGATCAGGATTGTGAGCGATATGCAGTGGATCTCGAGAAGCACGGTTTTCTACGACGTGAGCCGCCGATTGCCCATAGCTTGTGTCTGAGGGAGATGCAACGATCCAGCGTGTTATTGGTGCTTCAGCCGGACTCACCTTTGCAGGTGCCGGCGAAAATATATGAATATGTTGCGACCGGCCGCCCACTATTGCTGATCGGTGGGGAGGGTGCAACCGCCAATTTGGTCACTCGGCATGCCTTAGGTATAAGTAGTCCCAATCAGGTGGCGCAGATTAAAGTGCTCCTGATCGAGTTGGCAACAGGAAGACAAAAACTTGTTTCCCCCGATGCCACAAGTGTGAATCGGTTTGAGTATCGATCATTGACAGGGGAATTGGCGACGGTTCTCGACGCGGCCGTCCTGTCGAAGCACTGCCAGTAGGCTCGCTATCATGAGTTCCATAGTGCCTTCAATTCTTGGCCGAAGTGATGCCGAAATCTTGGCATGGGATAGCTATGTGCTGAGGTCTCCCGACACGACAGGATATCATCAGTCCGGCTGGCGCCGAGTTATCCAGGAGGCATTTGGACATCGAACCTACTATCTGGCCGCACAGGGGCAAGATGGCAGTGTGCAGGGCATTCTGCCGCTGGTTCTTCTCGCCAGCCGAGGGTTTGGCCGGTTTCTCATATCCTTGCCATTCGTGAACTATGGTGGGTTAGTGGCGAGCTCCCGTGAGGCACGTCGTCTGTTGGAAGCACGCGCTATTGAGCAGGCTCAGGAGCTGAACGCAGACCACATTGAACTTCGCCACCAAGCGTTGATGGATATAAGCTGGGTGGCCACGGAGCGAAAAGTGTCTATGCGGCTTCCGTTGCCGAGCTCGTATGAACAGTTGCTCAAGGAGTTTCCTTCGAAATTGCGAAGTCAGGTCCGTCGGGCTCAGAAAGAAGGCATGACGGCGCGTGTAGGGGGGGGCGAATGTCTCGAGGAGTTTTACGCTGTGTTTTCTCGCTGTATGCGGGATCTGGGGACCCCCGTATACGCAAAGGCATTTTTTGCAAAGATTCTCGAGGTGTTTCCGAAAGAGGCGCGTATTTGTGTCGTTTCTCACGGCGCAACGCCAGTCGCCGCAGGGTTTCTGTACGGATTCCGGTCTTCGCTGGAGGTCCCTTGGGCTGCGTCGGATAAACGGTTTAACAAGCTCGCTCCCAATATGTTGCTCTACGGAACTGTGTTGGAATATGCCTGCCAACAGGGATTCCATCTCTTCGATTTTGGCCGTTCGAGTCAGGACAGCGGAACGTATCGATTCAAGGCGCAATGGGGAGCCCAGCCACACCAGCTCTACTGGCACTATTGGATGAAAGATGGGCGCCCGGTCCCGCAGCTCAATCCGCAGAATCCGAAATATGCTCTCGCAATTCGTCTGTGGCAGACATTGCCTGTGGCGGTCGCAAATTTACTCGGACCACACATCGTGAAGCACCTGCCATGAAGGCTCAACGAACACTTCCTCCATCGGCTGCACCGATCGAATGGCGAGATCTCCTGCAGGGGCTGATGGGACTCGTGGCCTCGAAAACGACAATCGGCCGGCTACAGGCTGAATTTCGCCAACATTTTGGTGTGAAACATGTTTGGTTTGTATCATCCGGAAAAGCCGCTCTCAGCCTCATCCTCCAAGCACTACATGGCCTGTCTGGACGAGAAAAGGTTGTTGTTCCAGGATACACGTGTTTTTCCGTGCCGTCCGCTGTTGTTCGCACTCGGCTGTCGGTGGCGCTGTGCGATGTGGATCCGTTGTCGTTGGATTTCGATTATGCTCAACTTGCGAAGATGGCCGATTCGAGTATCTTGTGTGTATTAGCGACCCATCTGCTGGGCATCGGCGTGGATGTGCCGCGGATACTGGAGTTGTGTCGTCGACAAGGCATCTTTGTCGTGGAAGACGTGGCACAGGCTTTTGGTGGCGAGCGCGATGGCGTTCCATGCGGGGCGATGGG
>CABVRW010000051.1 GCA_902500785.1 uncultured Nitrospira sp. | reverse complement strand
AGTGACAGACGCCTTCGCCGTTATGCATCGCGGCCGGCTTGATCGTGCCCGAATCACGCGCCCAACGGACGATGAGGTCCTTCGGCGCACGGGTGATTTGGTGCGTGGTGTCCAGATCGTAGTCCTGAAGGTGGACCTGATACATCTGGTAGATCGACATCACGTCGATCTCGCGACCATTGAGCAGCTTGACTCGGAAGGTACCGGTCAACGCTGGATCAATGCCGCTCTCCTTGAAATGGAAGCCGACCTGTTCCCGGTGCAGAGGAATCGCTTTCCCCTTCGCCAAGTCCCAGACCATCATGCCTCCGAGCCGTTCAATTTGCTCAGGTTTCAAGGATTGGATGCGTCCCGAATAACTCTTGGAGAAATCCGGGAACTTGTAATCTGCAATCACATCGCGCGGATCCAAATACTGGAGGGTATCCGTCCGTACGAGTAACGGTAGGTCGGTAAATTCCTTAATGTAGTCGATGTCCTGAAGATTCTCATCGAAGATGATCTTCGCGGCACCGAGGAAGTTCGCGCCGTCGGTCTCCGGCCGCAGAGGAATCCAGTAGTCTGCGCGGTAGGCCGTTGGGTTGTATTCCGGCGTAATGACGACGACCCGTCCACCGCGCTCGATCGACTCGAGCTTCCAGTGCGCTTCTGGCATCTTGTTCTCGACAAAGTTTTTCCCCCAACTTGTGTTCAGCTTGGAGAAACGCATGTCGGAGAGGTCGATGTCGCAGTTCTGGGTCCCATTCCAGAACGGATGGGATGGATCTTGGTCACCGTGCCAGGTGTAGTTGGAATAATACTTTCCACCCTGGGCTTTATCGGCGTCGACTTTGCGGATCCAGGAGTCCAGCAACGGCAAACATCCGCCGTTGAAGCGGGTGTTCATCATCTTGCCGATGATGCCGAGCACCGGCATACCGGCACGATGCTTGAACGTCCGCACGCCCGCACCCTTCATCATCTCGATCATTTCCGGCGCATACCCCTGCTCCCGAAGACGCCGCGCTCCGGCTTCACCGCTGTAGCGGGTTGCGATCACGACGGCGGCTTTTGCCACATACGTGAAGGCGGTATCCCACGACACGCGATTGAGGTCGTCGAGGAAGCGGCTGTCGAATTTGTACTTGCGCTTTACGTCTGGCGTCAGCTCAGGGGAGCCGTCGTCCATCCATTGCTTCCAGCCTTTCCGCATCAACGGGCCCTTCAAGCGATAAGGGCCGTACACGCGACGATGGAAGGTGAAGCCCTTCAAGCACATGCGCGGATTATGGGCGAACGTTCCGCGGTTGCCGTACAGGTCTTCATATGTTTGGTGGTCATAGTTCTGCTCAACGCGCATCACGACGCCGTTCCGGACGAACGCCCGGATGCGACAGCCGTGGGTGTCGTTCGGTGAGCAACACCAGGTGAAGGATGAGTCGTACCGATACTGGTCGTGATACACACGCTCCCAGGACCGATCCGGGTACTCACCCAGCGGGTTCCCAACCTCGATGACCGGCTGCAGCGCGGTCAACGCGAGGACTTTGTCCGCCACGGCCACGGCCGCGACGGTGCCCGCCGAGATTTTGAGAAACTGTCTCCGTGAAACGGAAACCTGCATAATAGCTACCTCCTTGTGAGGCACATGAGTCCCTCATGCACCTGTTCGTACAACCTCAACTCACAGTCACGTGGATGCAATCTTGTCTGATATACCCCCTTTCCGCGTGTCGAATTGGAAACATCCGTCCCTCACAATTCGAAATTTTCGAGCGGACATTCGCTCGCGGTATAGAGGTATTACAATTCACGTGCCGAAGGAGGCTGGAAAGGTGGCTTCGTTTTGTTTTTGGAATATGGTTATAAGTTAATACAAATCAATGTGTTGCGAATGTTATGGCGGCGAGAAAATAAGAAGGAAAAGACGACGACGTGAGTGGGGTCAGGAACTGCTGACTATGATCGGGCACCATCATCATAACATCATGAAATGTAAATGATAAATCGTGTCTGCAAAGGCAGACGCGCACCTAAAAGTTATAAATATTACGTAAAAACAATATCTTGCGTGGTTTTAATTGAGGCAGGTGTCATGATTAGATGACACCACTATTTTTCGTCTTTGGTATATCGACGCATGATCTCGTGGAAGTAGGAACGCGGGAGTCCGGCGTCTTGGGCGGCATGGGTCACGTTGCCTTGATGGATCGACAATTTCGTCGAAATATATCGTCGGTTGAAGGCTTCCAGAATCTGTTCCTTGGCCTTCGCATAAGGCAGGTGAAGATAGTCTTCTTCGGGGGCTTCTCGTTGCCGCTCGTCCGGAACCGCGAGCATGCCGGCCACATCCGCGACCCCAATGCGATCGCTCTTGGCCAGCATCACAGCCCGCTCCATGACGTTCCGTAGCTCCCGGACATTTCCTGGCCAGGGGTAGGCGACTAGCTCCGTGACGGCAGAGGGATGGAGGTCCTCTACTCGTTTGGTAAACTCCCTGGCATAGCGGGCGATGAAGTGCCGCGCGAGTACGGGGATATCTTCCGTCCGTTCACGCAGGGGCGGTACACGAATCACCATGACATTGAGACGAAAGAAGAGATCTTTTCTGAATTCGTTACGTTTCACCTTCTCCGCCAAGTCCTGGTTGGTCGCGGCGATAAAGCGCACGTTCACTTTTCGTTGCTGCGTGCTGCCGACGGCACGGACTTCGCCCTCCTCCAATACGCGCAACAGTTTAGCTTGCAGATTGGCGGGCAGGTCACCGATTTCATCGAGGAAGACGGTGCCGTGGCTTCCGGATTCGATCAAGCCGGTTCTATCGGCCACGGCTCCGGTGAACGCCCCGCGCACATGGCCGAACAGTTCGCTCTCCACGGTGCCTTCCGAAAAGGTCGTGCAATCCACGACTTGAAACGGGCCGTCGCTATCAAGGCTGCGTTCGTGAATCGCCTTGGCGATCAATTCTTTGCCTGTGCCTGTTTCTCCGATGATCAGCGTGGTGGAAGGGACCCTGGCGATGGCTTCGATCATGGCCATGACGTTCCTGATCGGAGGGCTCACGCCCACCAAGTTTTTGAAGGGAATACGAGGGGCGGCAGGCTCGTCGGGGGAGGCCTGCAGGAGAATCTCCGCCATGCGCATGGCCCGGTGAATGCGGGCAGAGAGATCCATCGTGTCGTAGGGCTTGACGATGTAGTCAAAGGCTCCATGACGCATGGCATCAATGACGGTCTCGGTCGCATGGACCCAACTGACCATGATGACGGGGATGCGACGATTCAGGTCCTGCACCCTCCGCAGGAGCTCAATTCCGCTCATGCCCGGCAACTGTACGTCGGCGATGATCAGATCGATCGGTTGTTGTCGCAGGCGCTCCAGCGCGCCCTCCGCCGTGGCGTTGATGACCAGCGTGACCTGCTCGTCTTCATGGCGAGGGAGCTCATGCTCAACGGTGCGCAAGAATAGGTCCACGTCTCCTGCATTGTCTTCGACCAGCAGAATCGTGAAGATTTTGTGTTTGGTTCCCGACATGCTCGTTTCCCTCAGCCACTCCGACGATCCACTCACAGCCGTAACGTGTGTGAGTGGCGCTACTCCGATGGTGCTGGGGTGAGCCAGGGGTCAGTTCCGCGAATCGCAGCCATCTCGTCCGTATCTTAGGAGGCGAAGCCGAGGCAAATCAACTCCGTACCGGCTCAGACAGGGCACCGCGAAGAGGCATAGAGAGGCAGCGTTGGCTTGAATTCAAGCTGGGCCGCGGAGAACATGGGGAGGGACGATCGACTCCGGGTCACATTCAAACAGCCCGAGCCTCCGCACCGTTCATTTTCAAAAAATCAGCATCAGAAAAGCCAAAAATAGGAACAGATGGACAGCCTCGAGGAGGACATTGGTGCGTCTGACGGCAAAGGTCAACACGCTGACCACGAAGGTCAGAATCAGGAGGATGGTGTCGACCGTGTCGATTCCCAGAATAATCGTCGATTCGGTGAAAAATCAGATCGCGAGGACGGCCGGAATTGTCAGGCTGATACTCGCGAGCACCGATCCCAGCAGGATATTCACGGAGCGCTGTAACTGATTGGCCAGAGTGGCACGGACCGCTCCCAAGGATTCAGGGGCCATACGAGCGCCGCCACCAGCACGCCGCCTAAGGCGTGGGGGGCATTCCACAGGCGGAGTGTGTAACCGATCAGCGTGGCGACATGCTCGGAAAGGATGACGAGCGGAAGCAGGTATGCCATGAGCAGGAGTGTATGGCGCCAGACGGGAGTCTCGGGGGCGGATTCAGGATCACGTAGCAGGGCCGTCTTACGCGTTCTCTGGCTTCGGGGTGCCACGAAATAGTCGCGGGGGCGGAGATTTTGAATTGCGAGAAACACTTCGTACAATCCTAAGGACATGACGATGAGAAAGATGGATTGATGGGGAGAAAAGGTCGGACCAGGCGAGGAGATCGTATAGCTCGGCAGCACGAGTCCCAACACCGCCAGCGGGACAATGACCGCAAGGAAGGCATTGGCCCCTTGTAAATTGTACGTCTGTTCGTGATACCGCAAGCCGCCGAGCAGCAATGAGAGTCCGACCATGCCGTTCAGGACAATCATGACCACGGCAAACATCGCGTCTCGAGCCATGGATGCATTGCCGTTGGCTGTCTACATGAAGGCGGCAATCATCATCACTTCGATCCCGTTCACCGACAAGGTCAAGATCACGGCTCCCAGCGGTTCGCCCAGCCGGGCCGCAAGATGTTCCGCATGGCGGAGCACGGCAAAGGCCGAGAAGATCATACGAACAGGAGCCTTCCAGTCATCGTGCTCAATCGAACGGGATTGGAGAGATCGCGTAACCACTCATGGCCATAAACAAAGAACAGGCTGGCGGTTCCAAGAGGGAGGAGCAGGAGCCACTCGCCCAGCATCCAGCTGCTTCGCAGTGGTGGCTGCGGTTCGGGAATCGGAGCAACGAGGGATCCTGTTGGTTGGGTGTGATGAGTGGCAACATTGTGCGAGTAAATCTGCGAATGATCGTGAGGGTCGATTCGCCCTCAGGAGCTGGCTTTGAGGCCGATGATGCCGAGTATGATGCACAGCAGAGAGAAGACTTTGATGGTCGAAGTAGATTCTGCGAAGAGGACCATGCCGAGGACCGCCGTCCCCGCCGCTCCGATGCCGGTCCAGACCGCGTAGCCGGTGCCTACGGGAATGGTCTTCAAGGCCTGCGCGAGAAAGCCGAAGCTTGCCGCCATGGCCAGGAGGGTACCCGTCGACGGCCAGAACCTGGTGAATCCTTCGGAATATTTCAGCCCGATCGCCCAGCAGATTTCGAGCAGTCCGGCTACAAGCAGGAACGTCCACGCCATAGTTTTATACGCATCCAGATGTGTGGCATAGGCCTCGAAGCACTGGCCAAGGTTAAGAGTTGTCGTTGAAATACATCAGAGATTGGCACACTCGGCACACTACACGATCCTCCAATGGAGAAAACCCTCGGTATGTCACTAGGGACGGCCGCCGGCGCCGCGCGGAGTCATGCGGTCAGGTCTCGATGGGCTCCCGACTTGGAGGCGGTTTATCGGGACGATCCAGCCATTGATAGAGCACCGGTAGGACGATCAGGGTCAGGAGTGTGGAACTGACCAATCCTCCGATGACCACGACGGCCAGGGGGCGTTGCACTTCCGATCCGATCCCATGGGCAAATGCGAGAGGGATGAGGCCGAGAAGAGCCACCAACGCCGTCATGAGGACCGGTCTGAGTCGAAGCGTGCACCCTTTGATGATGGCCTCATGGCTTTGAAGGCCGTCCTTGCGCAATTTATTAAAATAGGAGACCAGCACGATTCCGTTGAGGACCGCGACTCCGAATAAATTGATGAATCCCACGGACGCCGGCACGCTCAAATATTCTCCCGTGAGCCACAGCGCGACGATCCCACCGATCATGGCGAACGGCAGGTTCATAATAATCAGAGCGGCATGGCGGACGGAATTGAATGAAGCAAACAGCAGAATGAAGATCAAACCGATCGTGATCGGCACGATGATTTTTAACCGCGCCATCGCGCGCTGCATGTTTTCGAACGACCCGCCCCAGACGAAGTGATAGCCGGACGGAAGATCGATTTGTTGATCGATTTTGGCCTGCGCTTCGGCGACGACGCTTTCGATGTCTCGGTCCAGGGTGTTGAACCCGACATAGATTCGGCGCTGCAAGCCTTCACGACTGATCAGAGACGGTCCCTCGCGGAGCTCGACCGTGGCGAGGTCGCCGAGCGGGATCAGTGCGCCGGTGGGTGTGGTCAGGAGGATATTCTTGATCGTTTCGACGCTGTTTCGATAGGGTTCGGGGTACCGAAACGTCAGGTCGAATCGCTTATTGCCCTCATAGACTCGGGTGGCCGCCTCCTGTCCGATCGCCGTCGTGATGATTTCCTGAATGTGGGCCACATTGATGCCGTAGCGCGAAATCTTGCCCCGGTCGATGTCGATCGTGAGGTATGTCTGTCCGAAGAGCTGCTCCACTCGGACATCGCCCACGCCTCTGACCGAGGTCAAGATCCCTTGAATCTTTTCCGCGGTGCTGCGCAATACCGCCAAATCGTCTCCCAGGATTTTAATCGTCGCTTCAGACCGGACGCCGGACAGCAGTTCATCCACGCGTTGTTGGATCGGCTGGCTGAATAAAAAATTCGCCCCAGGGACTTTCTCGATGCGCTTGCGAATGGCATTGTCGAGAGCCGATTTCGTTGTGGCGGTGGTCCATTCGTTCATGGGACGGAGACTGACCACAGGGTCGCTGGCATTCGGCTCCTGAGGATCGTTTCCCATCTCCGAGCGCCCGATTTTGGATACCACCAGGCGCACTTCGGGAAACTCCATGACGGCACGCTGCATTTCTTTTTCAATCTCGATCGATTTCTGCAACGAAATGCTCGGATAGCGGATGGTCTGGGGCGAGATCGATCCTTCATTGAGGATCGGGATGAACTCTCCTCCGAGAAACGGAAAGAGCGACAGACTGGCGCCCAGAAGTCCCAGCGCGATCGCCAGGACTACGACGCGATGGCCCATGGCCCATTGCAAGGTCGGAAGGTAGGCCCGCTTGGCCCAGCGGAGGAGGAAGGTGTCCTCCTCGGTTCCTCGCTTCATGGCCAGCGCGCAGAGGACCGGAGACAAGGTCAGGGATAACACCAAGGACACGACCAGGGCGATAATGATCGTATTCGCCAGCGGTTGAAACATTTTTCCTTCCATCCCCTGGAGCGTCAGAATGGGGAGGAAGACGAGAATAATGATCAGAATGCCGAAGATCACCGGTTGTCCGACTTCGGTGACGGCGTGCAGGATGACTGCGGTCTTATTGAATCGGTCGTCTTGGTGTTCGGCGAGGTGCCGATAGACATTCTCAACCACGACGACCGAGCCATCGACCATCATGCCGATGGCGATCACCAACCCTCCAAGCGACATGAGATTGGCCGTCAGTCCGATGTGATCCATGATGATGAAGGTGACCAGCGGGGTGACAATCAACGTGGCCGTCACGATGAGGGCGCTCCGCACGTTACCCAGGAACAGAAAGAGAATTACGACCACGAGGACGACGCCTTCCAGCAGCGCTTTGTAGACGGTATCGAGCGCCGCCGTAATCAGGTCGATCCGGTCGTAGAAGGGGACGATGCGTAACCCGTCGGGGAGGAGGCGCTTCTCATGGATCTCATCGATTTTGGTCTTGATGTTTTGCACCACTTCCCGGGCATTGCCGCCGCGCAGCATGAGGACAATACCGGTGATCACCTCGTGTTTACCGTTCACCACGGCGGCTCCATGACGGACGGCGTGGCCGATCCGGACCTCCGCGACGTCCCGCACGTAGACCGGTGTCCCGCCTACTTCCTTGACGACGATCCGCTCGATGTCCTCCAGAGCTTTGATCAAGCCCACGCCGCGCACCACGTACTTTTCGTCGTCCTTCTCCAGAATATTTCCGCCGGCATTGGCGTTGTTTTTGGCGACCGCATCGAAGACTTCGTGAAGCGCGAGGCCGTACTTCCTGAGCAAGCCTGGCTCGACCAGCACCTGGTACTGTTTGACGAAGCCGCCCAGTGAATTCACGTCGACGACATCGGGCAGCCCCTTGAGCAGGGGCCGGATCACCCAATCTTCCAGTGTCCGCCGCTCCATCAGGTCCCGATCGGTCATGACGAAGTCGTTGTCGTTGTCGTGCGGCCCCTCCAAATAGAATTGGAAGACTTCTCCCAAGCCGGTCGTGTTGGGCACGAGTTGAGACACGGAGCCGGTCGGCAACAGCTCTTGGACTTCCAGCACGCGTTCGAGCACGACTTGGCGGGCTAAATAGATGTCGATGTCATCCGTGAAAACGACGGTGATCATCGACAGACCGACTTTGGAGAAGGAACGGATATCCGTCAGCCCCGGCGCGCCCATCAGCTGAAGTTCCATGGGGAAGGTGACGAAACGTTCGACCTCGGCCGGAGACATGCCGGGAACTTTGGTGACGACCTGGACCAGCACTGTGGTGACGTCGGGGAAGGCGTCGATGGCAATGGTCCGGAAGGCATAGATCCCACCGGCCGAGAGCAGGCACGCCAATACGACGACCAGGACCCGTTGACGGAGAGCGAATGCCAGGAAAGAGGAGAGCATCAGGCTAGATTTGTTCCCCGAGCAACTCGGACTTCAACACAAAACTACCGTTCGTCACGATCGATTCTCCCTCCAGCAATCCATCGAGCACTTTGATGTCCTGGCCGTTCGATGAGCCCAGCTTGACATCGCGCGCTTCAAAGAGCGTGGGTTCACGCTGGACAAAGACGAATTGTCGGTCGCGGTCGCGTTGAACGGCGGCTTCGGGAATGAGCAGGACATGGGGCTCCGGTTCGGAATAGACACGAACCGAGGCATACATGGCGGGCTTGAGCTTGCGCTCGGGATTCGGCAGTTCGAGACGTAAACGCATGGTGCGGGTGGCCGGATCGAGGACATCGCCGACATAGGTGATGCGCCCGTGAAACACCTGCCCAGGATAGGCGGCGACGTGCACCTCCACCGTCTGACCCGGCCCGGTGAGGTCGGGACGGATGTAGGGGATATCCTTTTCGGGAATGACGGCCGTCACCCACACGTTCGAGAGGTCGGCGACCACGAACAGTTTTTCGGTGGTTTCTACGACTTCACCCTTGGTCAGATTGCGGGCGATCACCCGGCCGTCGAAGGGAGCCAGGACGGGCACATGCGAACGGATCGTGTGCTTCCGGTCCAGATTTCGCAAATCCTCATCCGTGAGGCCCAGGAGGAGCAGGCGATCCCGCGCTTCCTGTCGTTCGGCGCGAAGGCTGAGCATTTCCCCTTCCCGCCGTTGGGATTCCGCCAGTCCGATGACCTTTTCTCTGAGCAGCAATTCGGCTCTCCGGAATGCCCGGTCCGCGACGTTCAGTTTAGCCGTCGCCTTCAAGTAGGCCGACTGTGCCATTCCCAGTTCACTGCTATATAAGAGGGCTAAGAGCGTGCCCGACTTCACTTCACGACCCAGGTCGGCATACACATCAATGACCCGGCCGCGAACCAGCGTCGTGATTTCGGCCAAGGCATGCTCGTTCGGTTCGACGGTGCCCGGAAAATCACGGGTAGTACGATACTCCCCGCGCGCGACGGGTTGGACGATGAGGCCTGCCGTCTCGATCTCTTCGGCGGTCAAATAGACCAAGCCCTTGCCGGGGTTCGGTGAAGGCGGATTCGCTCCGGTGGCATTCGGAGGGGGGCCCTCGCAGCCGAACAGGATGAACAGCATGATCATGCCGAGGACACCCTTCACCGAGGCGATGAAACGCGCCCTCTGCGAGAACGACAATGACGGTGAGACGATCGGTCGGACCAGAAACATTATATGGTGCCTCCCACGGCGCGTTCCAGGAGCGCCAGCGACATCGAGAGATCAAATTGGGCCTGAGCATAGTCTAACAGAATCTGACGCTGCACCCGTTGGGCGTCGAGGACTTCGATGAGGCTGGAGGCACCCTGCTGGAAACTGAACTTCGCGATCCGTAGCGCCTCATCGGCCTGCTTCAGGAGTCCCTTCTCATAGACCTCGATCATATCGGCGGTCGTTTTCGCGTCTTGGAAATGTTGGCTCACGTTCCGGATGAGCTCGTTTCGCGCACGCAGAAATTCGGCCTCGCCTTTTCGTTTGCTGCCGAAGGCCGATATAATTTCTCCTTGCCGTCGATCCCACACAGGGGTCGGGAATGAGACTCCGCCGGTAAACGCTTCACGACCGATTTCCCGCCAATAACTGCCTCCGATCGTAATATTGGGCACGCGAGCCTGCCGTTCGAATTCCAAGCTATGATCGGCCTGCTCGACGAATTTTCTCAATCGCAGGATCGTCGGATGTTGAGTCAGCGCGCGTTCGGTCAAAATATCGATGCCGAATCCTGGCCCCACACGGTGAAGTTGGCCGTCGATGGCGTACGAGGGCCCGAGCGACCCGGCGGTCAGCGTGTCGAGCATCACGCGATTGACGCGCACTCGATTGGCTGCTCTGGTCAGGGATTGATTGGCCTTCAGCACCTCCACCCCGGACCGGATCGCTTCGAACTGTGGACTCTCTCCCAAGCGCACTCTGGCTCGGACGGCCTTATCGACATCCTCTACTGTGGCCAGATTCTGCTGCGCGAGGATCAGCGCACGCTGAGCCAAGAGGAGGTCATAAAAGGCGACCTTGACGTCGGCCACCAGATTCAATTGGGTCTCCGCCAACCCGGCCGAAGCGGCAGCGACGCCTGCTTCGGTGGCGCGCTGTCGCGCCGCGCGTTTCGACGGCCACTCGATCGGCTGTCCGACGGTCAGGTTAAATTCCGTGACACTTTCTCGCACCGACGGATCGAATAGCCCCAGATCGCGCATCCTGCCACGGCCGCTATTGGCGTTGATCGAAGGGTTGAGATAGGTGTTGGCGGCAACCTGCTGCCCTCGACTCTGGTCGATGGTCCCTTCCGCGCTCGCGACCGTGGGGTTGCGCGTCAGGGCAAGATTCAGCACCGCGTCCAGGGAATAGATCGGTTCCGGCGACGCCGGGGGCGGCGCGATTGAAGGGGCATCCGCCAGGCTGATGCTCGGAGCTGAACAGACGACGCAGACCATGACGAATAGGGCGCAGGCGGCAATCGTCGGGTTGAGTCCGATTATAGGGGTAAGGCGGTCACTCCCTGTCCTGAGCCGATGATGGACGGATGTCGCATCGACTGACCGCCTCACAATCTGGCTGGTCCCGACCCCTGTCAGCGGGTGCGGCTCTTGAGCCCGCCCGCCTCGGCCTGCATATCTCATCGTTGCGATTCCTCCCTCCACAAGACTTTGGCCTATCTCCCTTCGGCATCACATCACTGCATCGCGTCCGTTGTCTTGCTTCAAACAACGTATCATCTTCGAGGAGTGAAGTCGATCAAGCCTAGTGGTGAAGTCGGGTGTGGTGGGAACCGTGGGACGCCAGGTCAGTGGTTCCGGCGAGAGAACAGTCTCTGTGTGGTGTAGGAGGGGTCTCCCAATGGCTCCCGATATGGCGAGCCCAGTCCTGTGTCGTTCGGCGGAGCTGACCTGGCGAATGATTAGTCGGAGGTATGTGAGTTGCGCGCAGCTCACAGGGACTAAATGTTCCCACGGCGAATAAAATGGAAACCTCCTTCTGGAATATTGTATAGCTCCGCGGTCGCGGCCTCTGAGGAACGGAGCAGCGGCGGATCACCACATGGCAGGGAGTCGTTAGGAATCGTGGAGATGATCTTGCGTGAGACGGCGATACAACTGGGTGCACTGGGGGCAATATCCTTCGGTGAAGCTGAGATCATGCGGGGTCAGATCGTATGTTTGAATGAATGTCTGGAGATCCCACCACACCGCGCAGGGGCTTCTATCCATCGCCTTGTCCTGAACTCGCCAGCACACCTGACATTGCGTGGCAGTGAAGTCCATTGCTCAGGCCTCCTTCGACGGTACCGGCACAGCAAAGACGGGGATGCACTGGCTGCATCGAAGCAATTGCGATCTAGGATATCGGATGGAGGTGGTACTGACAACTAGGGGATGTCCTAGGTCGGATATGAATTATTGCGTGGCCGACCGAACGATGAGCCGCTGTCTGCCTCATGCTCCGGAGAACCTAAGCCGACGTCAATCCGTGCGCGAGCGCATACTTGGTCAGTTCGGCGGTAGTGCGGAGATTGAGATGAAAGATGATCTGAGCCTTGTGAAACTCGACGGTCTTGGGAGAGATATTCAACAGGGCGGCGATTTCCTTGATGGTGCGTCCCTCGGCAATGAGCTGCAGCACTTCCCGTTGGCGCGGGGTCAGTTCCTGCCGCTGCGCGAGCAGGTCGGCCTGTCCTGAAGACAGGGACGTGACGAGATCTTTGGTCAGGAGGGAGGTGACGAAATACTGTCCCTTCAGAACGGAGTCGATGGCTTGCTCCAGTTCTCTCGCCGCGGAGCGTTTGAGTAGGTAGGCCGAGGCGCCGGCTTTGAAGGCTTCGCTCACATAGGCTGGATCTGCATGCATCGTGACGAAGACGAGCTTCACATCGGGAAGCAATTTCTTCAATTGGCGGGCGGCATCGACGCCGTTCAACAACGGCATGGAGATATCCAGCAGAACCAAATCGGGGCGCAGCCGCGCGGCGGCGTCGAGCAGCGCGCGGCCGTCTTCGACCGCCCCAACGACCTCGCACCGTTGTTCCACGATCCGGCGGAATCCTTCCAGGACCAGTGTATGGTCGTCGGCCAGTAATACACGAGGGGGCGTGGTCATACGGGAACCTCTCTGTGCGGCACCCTGAAGGAGAGGCGTGTGCCCTGGTGAGGGGTTGAGTCGATGGTGACCGTACCGTGGATCAGGCGTACGCGTTCCGCCATGCTGATCAGTCCGAGCCCATGATGGCTGTCGGCCAGGAGTTGCGTATCAAAGCCGACTCCGTCGTCCTGCACGGTGAGTATGAGGGCGTCGGGTGTGGTGGACAGGGACACCATCACCTGCGTCGCGCGCGCATGTTTCATGACATTGGCCAGACTTTCCTGGGCGATGCGGTAGAGGCAGGTGGAGACGGCTTGAGGCATCGTCGGGAGCATCGAATGGATCTCCAGCATGCCTTCGAGGTTCGAGCGCGTGGTGCAATCATCGAGCAAGCGCTGCAAGGCGACCGTGAGGCCCAGATCGTCCAGAATAGACGGATGAAACTGATAGGCCAAATGTCGAACGTCGTCCGACAGCTCGGTAAGCCGATCCTGGATCGAGCGAAGCTCCTTGCCGCAGTCGCTTGCCGAGGGGGGAAGGTTGGCCTCCAATGATTCGGCTTGAACGACCAGCATGGCCAGCCGCTGATTGATGTCGTCGTGGAGGTCTCTGGAGATGCGCCGGCGTTCTTCCTCCTGGGCCGTGAGGAGGCGAGCCGTCAGATCTCGCAGCTCCTGCCGGCTGTTGGCGAGGTCATGCTCACTGGCGCGCAACGACTGCTCGGTCTCGACGTGTTCGGAGATTTCATGTAGCAGGGATTGGTTCACGTCGGCCAGTTCTCTAGTGCGGACGGCGACGCGCTCTTCTAATTCGTCCTTGGCCTGGCGCAGCCGAATCTCCGCGAGATGCCGCTGTCGTAGCAATCCGGCCGACATCCAGATGATGACCAAGCCGAGGGCGGCATTGGTGACTTCTACCCATCTGGGGATGCTGCTCAGGCGAGGCCCGATCACAGCCCCCACGATGTGGAGTCCTGTGGCACCGGCGGCGATGAGCAGCGGGAGTTGCGGATGAGGCGAAAAGGAGGCCAGCAGCACGATTCCGGCGTAGAGGGCTCCGATGGCCACCCCGAGCGGCATGAATAGGTCAAGCGCAAAGAGCCCGCCTGTCAATCCCAGCACGACCGGAAGGATCCAGCGATTATGAGTGCCGGCCATCGTACGCCTGAATCATGTTCTGATTATCCGCCCCCGTCCGGCCCGGTGCAACCCCGGTATTCATGCGCGTCGCACGGACGCTTAGTCCTGTTCCATTTGCTTCTTGAGCCGTCGATCCAAGGCAAACCGCGTCAAGCCTAGGTGTTTGGCGGCCAGAGTCTTGTTGTGATCCGAGAGACGCACGACTTCTTCGATCAGAGCCGACTCGATATCAGCCAGGGTCTGTTGGCCCAGCACCATTTCAATGCGAAGCGTCGGGTGCTCTCCTTGCGCCATGGCCACGGCGATGTGGGGCGCTTCTTCGTGCAATTCGCGCGGGAGGCAGCCGGCGGTCAAGGTTTTCTCATGGCAGAGAATCATGGCGCGTTCGATGATGTTCTGGAGTTCGCGAATGTTGCCGGGATAACTGTATCGTTGCAGGAGCTGTTGGGCATCGGGCTCGATATCGACGACTTCTTTGCCGAACTCTTTGCCGAAGCGCAACAGGGTTTGCATCGAGAGCGGCAGGATATCTTCCGCGCGCGCGCGTAGGGGCGGAAGTTCGAAGGTGACCACGTTGAGACGAAAGAAGAGATCTTCACGGAAGGTTCCGCGCGCGGTGTCCTTCTTGAGGTCGCGATTGGTGGCGGTCATCAAGCGGAAGTCCACCGACAGGTCTTCCGTACCGCCCACGCGCCGGAACGTGCGTTCTTGCAGCACGCGGAGCAGCTTCGCTTGCATGGCCGGGTCCAGGTCGCCGATTTCGTCGAGAAACAACGTGCCGCCCTCGGCCTTTTCCAGGAGGCCGCGTTTTCGCTGATGGGCGCCGGTAAAGGCGCCCCGCTCGTGTCCGAACAGCTCGCTTTCGAAGAGCTCTTTGGGAATGGCCGTACAGTTCACGGCGACAAAGGGGCCGGATACCCGCGGACTGTTGCAGTGGATGACACGCGCAAGGAACTCCTTACCGGTGCCCGTTTCTCCTTGGAGCAGCACCGTCGATTTAGCATTCTGTGCCACGTCGCGGACTTGGCTCAGGAGGAGTTGCATCGCCGGACTGCGGGCGTCGATGTTGGAAATCGCATAGGGGCTGTTCTGATCCTCGAGCGAAAATTCCACCCGGTGGCGCAGGGTGAGAAATTCAAGCGCGCGATCAACGACCGGGTCGACCCCGGAGAGGTCGACCGATTTGATCAGGAAATCGTAGGCGCCCAGCCGCATCGCCTCCACCGCATCTTCCACCGTGCCATAGGCCGTCAACATGATGATCAGCGTCTGGGGGGCGATCGGGCGGAGCTGCCGGAGCGTGTCCACGCCTCCCATGCCGGGCATCTTCAGGTCCAGCAGGATAAGGTCGGGCGCATGTTGCGTGACGGCTCGGATCAAGTCCTCGCCGGATTCGAAGCCGGTTACGGCGTGGTGACGTCGCGACAGGCGTTTCACGATGGCGGAGCGAATGGCTGGTTCGTCATCTGTGACGTAGATCGTGGCCTGCATGCTGTTCCTTTTCTTGTATCCGGAGCGGCTGTTGTCGTAAGGGCGCCCACACTCGCACGATAGTGCCGCGCTCCGATTCGCTGTCCAGCGCAATGTCACCGCCGTGCGCATCGAGAATGTTCCGGCAGATGGCGAGTCCCAAGCCGGTGCCTCGCGGTTTGCCGCTGGTGAAAAATGGTTCAAAGACATGCGGGAGATTGGCGGGACTGATCCCGGATCCCCGATCCGCGACGGAGATTTCCAGTCCGGGCTCCACACCGCGAGCCTGCTGGGTCAGGGTGACAGCAATGGTGGCTCCGGACGGACTGGCTTCAATGGCGTTCTGCATGACGTTGAGCAGGACCTGTTTGAGTTGATCGCGATCGGCCTGAATGGTGTAGGGGGCGTCCGGTGCCGAGACCTGGATCGTCACCTGTTTGCCTGTGAGCGGCTCGTCGAGCACCTTCGTGACCTCGTGCACCAATTGTGCCATGTCGAAGGTGAAGGCCGCGATCTCACGGGGGCGGGCGTAGTCGATGATTTGGTTGACGATTCGGTCGAGGCGTTTGGTCTCCTGCAGGATGACCTCAAGGTCGGGGCGGCGCGCATCGCTTGGATCGGTATCCTCGAGCAGGAGCGACGTGGTCGAGCCGATGCCGACGAGCGGGTTTCTGATTTCGTGCGCAATGCCTGCCGCAACTTGCCCCAGCGTGGCGAGCCGCTCGGCCCGGCGCAGTCGCGTTTGCATGAGATCAAGGGCGGTGATGTCCACGTTGAATCCCTGATACATGACGACGTCTCCGGAATGATCACGAATCGGAATGCGCCGGCTCAATACTTTTCGGACGGTCCCGTCCGCGTGAAGAAACCGGAAGACCGTTTCATACGACTCTCCTTCCTCCACGGCCTGCGCAAATTCCACGATGACTCGTTCGCGATCTTCCGGGTGGATGGCGCGGCGGACCGCATCAGGGTCTTTCTCTTCACTCGGGTTGAGTCCTGCCAGGAGGCTGTTGTACCGATTGCTGAATACGAGAGTCATGCCGCGTGTGGTAAAGATGCCGAACGGCGCGTGATCGACGATACTGCGGTACTTGGATTCTGAGCCGGCCAGGTCCTGGTTGAGCTGGCGGAGGTTGGCTTCCGACTGCTGTACCGCCGCGATGT
This sequence comes from uncultured Nitrospira sp., assembly GCA_902500785.1. Classification (GTDB taxonomy): domain Bacteria; phylum Nitrospirota; class Nitrospiria; order Nitrospirales; family Nitrospiraceae; genus Nitrospira_A. The sequence continues at coordinate 12,330 of CABVRW010000051.1, read as the reverse complement.
GTGAATGGATGGCCGAACTCATCGCGTGCATGACACGCGACAGATTGCCGATTTCATCCGTCCTGGTCATCACCGGCACGTGGGGAACCGGGTGGGTGTCGGCGGCCATGACCGCCGCGGCCAGCCGCTCAAGCGGCGTCGTAATGGAGTGGGCGATGAGGTGCAATGTGCCGACCATGCAGATCAAGGCGAAGAGGCCGCCTCCCAGGATGGTCAGCAGCATGTCGTCGCGATCCTGCGAGATTTTGGCGACTTTTGAATTCAAGGCCGCTTGGGCGAGATGCTCGAACCGTCCCATTTCCTCCCGAATTTTCAACATCAGCGTCCGCCCTTTACCCTCCTCGATATAGAGCCGCGCCTCATTCGTATGTTCGGCCTTCACGGCTCCGATCAGCGCTTCTTTTTCATCGACGAACTGCTTGACGAGATGTTGGACGGAGGTGATCAGCGCGCGCTGATCGTCATACGAGGAGACCTGCGCTTCCAGAGTCCGACCGATGTTCGCGACATGATCTTGGGCGGTTCGATAGGGGAACAAATAATGTTCTTGGCTTGTCAGCACAAAGCCTCGGAATCCTGTTTCAAGGTCCACGATGAGCCGTAGGTATTCCGAGGCCAACCGCTGGGAAAAATAGATGTCGTTCAACTGGCCTTCGTCGTCGGAGAAAGCCGTGACGCTCCGGTAGGTCAAGATGCTGAGGATCAGGACGGTCAGCGCGGGAATCACCGATGCAAGAAACAGCTTGCGGGCAATAGGCAAATTGTTGAGCAGGTTACTCACGAGGGCTGTCGGTCTCCGGAGACAATCGTAGTCTTCACGGCGGTCCATGTGCAACCTCATTGCCTGAGCTGCATAACAGCCACCCGAGGCAGACGATTCGCTAGCCGATCTAGCCGCGACGGTCCTTTTCCTAACAAGAGGATCCTGATCATTTGTTGTGTGGTGAGCGATATCGCACCGTGCGCCTGTGCGATCTCGCCCGTAATTTAGAAAGCGGTAAGAGAGTCGGTCGATCCGGCAGGACACTGGGGGGCGGGGTGCACGGAGTCCTCTCCCGCAGTTCATGGTGAGGAAACACGCGAGGATTCGTGAGGCACGTGGTTTGCTCAAGGGGGGTAGGCGTGACCTCATACCGCAGGACGGCGGATCGCAAGCGTGCCCCGAACGGTTCACAAGGAGGATGCGATGGACTATGTGAAGCCATACGGCGTGGTGGACAGTATGCTGGCCGGCGGTGCGTTGAAACTGAGCTTGCCGGCACGACAGCTCATACTGCGTGGCATGTTGGCCGGCGCCTATCTGGGTATCGGAACGAGTATGGCGGTCACCGTCGCGGTTGAAACGGGCTATTGGATCATCGGCAGTTTGCTGTTCCCGTTCGGCCTGGCGCTGTCGATTTTGCTCGGTGCGGAGATCATCACGGGAAGTTTTGCGCTTCTCCCCGTCGCGGTGGTCGATGGTCAGAAGAATTCCGGTCTCCGGCATGTGGCGGCCAACTTGAGCTGGGTATTTTTAGGCAATCTCCTCGGCAGCATTTTCTATGCGGGATTGTTCGCGATCGCCCTGACCACCGCAGGAGATGCCCATATCAATGCGGTCGGTACCAAACTTATTGCGATTGCCGAGGCGAAGACCAATTATTATGCGTCGCATGGTTCTGCTGGTCTCCTCGCGGTCTTCACCAAAGGGATGCTCTGTAACTGGATGGTCAGTCTGGCGGTCGTTGCGGCATACATGTCGACCTCGTTCTCCGGGAAAATCCTTGCCATCTGGGGCCCGACGTTGCTGTTCTTTTCCCAGGGCTTCGAGCATGCGGTCGTGAACATGTTTCTGATTCCGGTCGGCATGATGCTGGGAGGCAATATCAGCCTCTCCACCTGGTGGTTGTGGAATCAGATTCCGGTGACGCTGGGGAATTTGATCGGAGGGATGCTGTTTACCGGGTTGGCGATTTATGGGGCGCATCGTGTCGTTGCCCCCGCGGCGCAGGCTGTCCCGGCAGCAGTATCGGTTGGGCAACCGAACCCTCAGACTAAACAACCGGATTATTCTCCCTCGTTTTAAGGAGTACGAAGTCGACGATGGCGGCGGTGTATCTCAGGCGGTTGCATGGATGGCGGTTCGTGCTCTTCAACGCCGTACTCGGTTTGTCCCACATCGTCGTGCTGTTCAATGCCGGTTCTTATATCGCCCTTTTGCCGCACGTGTCGGGAGACCTGGGCGGAGTGCTGCCCAGTTTTCTCACCTGGGCGCAAACCGACTTCATGGTCGGGTTGGCCCTGGGGTTTCCCCTCGCGCGATACCTGTCTGGCCGGATCGGCGACTACCGTCTTTTGATGGGGGCATTCGGAGTGTACAGCGTGGCGTCCTATTTGTGCGGCGACAGTCAAACGCTCGCCCAGTTCGTCCCCGCTCGTATCGTGCAGGGTATCGCCGGTGGCATCACGTTGCCGATCGCTCAATCCATGCTGCTCAATGAATACCCGAAGCGATTGAAGGCGGTCGCCTTGACCGTCTGGGGACTGTTCAGCATTACGCCGTTCACCATCGGGATGCCGGTGGGCGGGTACATCGCCTACATACTCGGGTGGCGCTTCCTCTTCTATCTGGATTTTGTGCTGACGCTGGTGATTGTCGGCACACTGGGCGCGTTATTGTACGGACGGGGCTTTCATCGCCGGTATGCGCGCTTCGATGTGGTCGGATTCGTGCTCCTGGCTGTCTTGCTGCTGGGACTGCAGACGTTGCTCAACATGGGCAACGATTTCGATTGGCTGGATTCCCCATTCCTTCAGGCTATTGCGGTGGTCTTGGTGATTGCATGTCCCTGCTTCATCATCTGGGAACTCGCAGAGCGCCATCCGACGCTGGATCTTCGACTCTTTAAACATCGCAATTTCGTCATCGGCCTTATCTGCCTGACACTCGGGTTCTTCTCGATCCAAGGGCTCTTGTCCCTGTTGATCGTGCAGATCCAACTGATTCTCGGATATTCGTCCAAGTTGGCCGGGCTGGCCCTGTTGCCGCTGATCTTGCTGGGCGCGCCTGCCATTGCGGTCATGCACATCCTCTGCAAGTACGTCGATGCGCGGTGGTTGATTTGTCTGAACAGTCTGGGATTCGCATGGACCTTCTATTGGCTGGGTCTGTACGACGATCCCCATTCCTATGAAGAACTGTTCTGGCCGATGGCGGTGGAAGGCGTGTTCTTGGGATCCTTCTTTACGCCCGTGACCGTGTTGACCTTGCATGGCTTGTCAGGCCCCTTGGTCATGCGGGCGGCGGAGGTGGCCAACCTGTTACGCGTCGCCGCCGGTGCGTTCGGGATCACCTTCCAGGGTATCGTGCTGTTCCGTCGTATCCACTTCCATCAACTGCATTTAGCCGATCACTTTGGAGGACGGCAGTCGATTTCCTTCGATCCAATGGCACAGTTGACGTCGAAACTGAGTGCGGCGGGTCTGTCCCCGCCGGAAGTTCAGGCCAAGCTCGGACTTTTGATCAGACAAGAGGCGGCGATCTTGGGCCTCAACGATGCGTTTTTGGTCGCGAGTTTTATGTTCGTCGGATTGGGCATTCTCGTGTGGTTCGCTCGACCCACGCACCTGCCCCTCGCGCCGACTCCCGCCGAGGACTTGCGGCAACGGCGCGCCGAAGCACTGATTGAGGAGATACCATGAGACCCTGTTCAACGATTATCCGCCGGTTGCCGATCGGCCTCGGGGTCGGCTGCGCGCTGTTCTTCGGCAGCTGTGCCTGGATTCCGAAAGGCGATCCGCCGGCGCTATATCTCGAACCGCCGGAGATGACGGAAACATTGGCCGAAGTGACGAGCCGCCTTCAGAACTGGCCTGAAGACCGCTGGTGGGAACAGTTCGGCAATCCGGAACTGAATGGGTTGATCGAGCAGGCGCTCAAGGATAACCCCGGATTGAAGCATGCGTCCGCGCGGTTGCGGCAGGCCACCTCGCTCGTGAAGGTGGAAGGCGCGCGGCTGTTGCCGTTTCTCGAAGCCGACGCCTCGCTGACCTACGAGCGTATTTCGCAACATGGCGTGTTTGCGGCCCTGAATCCGGAGGTCGCGGGCATCAAGATCATGTACGGCATCATCAACCCGTTAAGCTTCCGGTATGAATTCGATTTTTGGGGTAAAAACCGAGCCATGCTGGAAGCATCCTTGGGGCATGCGGCCGCCGAAGAGGCGGAAACCGCCGAAGTGCGCCTCCGGTTGACCACCGGCATTGCTCGTGCCTATTTCCGGGGACAGGCTCTACAGCAGCAACGTACCATCGTCAAAACCATTGTCGGCATCCGCCGCGATCTCAAAACGCTTGCGGAAACTCGATTCCGTCTGGGACTTGATAATGACCAGCCGGTCAAAATTGCGGTGGCCGATTATGAGACCGCCTTCAAGCGCCAGGCGGCAATTCGCGATCAACTGGATGTGCAGCGCCATTTGCTCGCGCGGTTGGCCGGCAAGGGGCCCGACGAGGCAGCCCATCTGTTTGCCAAGCCGAAAGTGATCGTGCCTACTCAGATTGCAGCCCCGGATCATTTGTCCATAGGATTGCTCGTGCATCGGCCCGATCTTGCCGCAGCGCTCTATCGCGCCCATGCGGCCTCGCGATTGGTCAGGGTCGCGACCACCCAGTTCTATCCCACGATCGATTTGACTGGATTCGTGGGATTCAATGCGCTGACCTTGGCGAAGGGGACCGACAAGCTGGCCAACTTCCTGTTCAGCGGCCAAAGCTTCAGCTACGGATTAGCGCCTGGTTTGCGTATGCCGTGGTTCGAAGGTGGTAGGCTGCGAGGCGAACTGGGCGCGCAACGGGCGGAATACGATGCGGCAGTGGAACTCTACAATGACACCTTGCTGGACGCGATGCGGGAAGTGGCCGACAGTCTGAGCGCCTGGCAGACGACCAATGAGATCATGGCCTCGCACAAACGACTCGTGGCTTCCTTGGGTGACGACTGGCGCTTGGCGAAGATACGACTGGTGAATGGTCTTGATGATGATCGGGAGGTGCTCCGGCATCGGTATCCGGTCTTGGAGCAGGAATATGCGCTGAGGGCTTTAGAAAGCGACCAACTGGTTGCGGCCGTCGATTTGATCGAATCGCTGGGCGGCGGTTATCACAATCCCGATATTGAACAACGACCGAAACACAACCCGAGCTAAATCTATGAGTACGACCACTGCAGATATGTCTCCACAATCCCCCGGCGGGTCTCCATCGCCGGCGTCCTATCGCATCCATCCGAAGGCCATTCGCGCGCAACGGAATCGCCGGTTGCTGATCGTGGCTCTGTTGGTGCTGGTCGCCACCGTCGGATATCTGGTGTACTGGTATACCCATGATCGCTTTTGGATACGGACCGATAATGCCTATGTGACGGGCAATCTGGTTCCGGTCGCGGCGCAAGCCTCGGGCATCATCACCCAGGTGTTGGCCGAGGAGACGCAGTTCGTCAATCGGGGAGATCTGATGATTCGGTTGGACGAGCATCAGGCCTATGCCGCCTTGGGAAGGGCCCGTGGTCGGTTAGGCGAGGAAGTCCGGCGCATCGCCTCGCTGTTTATCAATCGGAAACAACTCGCGGAAAAACTGCGATCGCGTACGGCGCGATTGGAGTTGGCCGAGCACGACATGGACCGGTATCAACGAGCGTCTCCGAGCGGGGCGATTTCCAAACAAATCTTGCAGAATACGGCGGACAAGATCTCGAGTCTGGAAGCGGAAGTGCGGGAAACGCAAGCGGAGCTGGACTCGCTCGATGCGCAAATCGGGGGTACCACCGTCACGGAACATCCGGCCGTCGATTTGGCTAAACATCAGTTGATCGAGGCGCACCTGGAGTATGCGCGGCAACAAATCCGCGCGCCGATATCCGGGTACGTCGCCAAACGCAAGGCGCAAGTCGGGGATCGTGTCCAGCCTGGCGCCTTGCTGATGACGATCGTGCCGCTGGATCATTTGTGGGTCGAAGCGAACCTGCGCGAAACCGAACTCCAACATGTGCGACCCGGACAGCAGGCGTTGGTGAACGTGAGTCTCTACGGATCCAAGCAAACCTTCCATGGCACCGTCGAGGGGTTGGTGCCGGGTAGCGGCAGTGCCTTTGCGCTGCTGCCTCCGGATAATTCGACCGGGAACTTCATCCACATCGTCGAGCGGGTTCCGGTGCGTATTGCATTACCGGAGGACGAACTCCGGGAGCATCCGATCAGGCCGGGCCTGTCGACCGTGACGAGTATCAATATCACCGAGTCCGGGCAATCCGTCTGGACCTCTCTCGCCACGCCCTCCACGGCGGAATATGAAACCGACGTCTATGCCGATGAATTACCCACGGCGGAAACGATGGCGAACGAGGTGATGGCGAAGAATTTGGGGGTCAGTGATCGCGGGGCCGCGATCGAGTCCTGGCTCGATCAAGAGGGCCAGGGTGAGAGGATCGTTCCCAGGATGGAGCATGCGAACAGGCTCGCCGAAGAACGCATCTCGCCGAATCTCGACCGAACGCGTGAGCGACGCGATCGCATGCCGAGTTCGTTCGTTCCACCAAGAAGTCCCGATTTGGGATCGACGACGCGCCCTCTCACCCCATCGATCGGCCCCGGTTCCGGATCGTTGGGCCCTGAAGCAGGGCGCAGCCTTTCGCGGCAACGGTTTGGTGTTGAAACGGACGAGGGCAGGCGGGCGTCTGGCATCGGCCGCCGCTAGCGACGGTACCGCAGCATGGCAGGCGCTGCCGGCGCGACGCAGATTATTTTTTGATGAAGATCGGGAAACCGACTGGAATACGGAATCGGTCCAACCTATGATGCCGACAGCGCTTCAAGCAACATCGACCATTGAGGCCTGACTCCGATTCAGTGGGTCCCTCACCATTCCTGACCGGGTCTTGCTCCAGCGCGTACCATCACTGAGCCGTTCGCAGACGGCCCCTGTCTTGGCAGTGGGGGAAACACGCCGTGCAGAATGTTGCGCTCAACTATCGCACTCTGTTGTCCGTCACCAACGTCCTCAATTCTCAGCGTAATCGGCAGAGTCTGTTTCGCGCCATCACGGATCAGTTGACGAAAGTGGTGCGGTGGGAACGGGCCGGCATCACCGTGTACGATTTGCAGTCGGACGCGTTTCGTTTTTACGCGGTCGAAACGAACCTGCCGAAAGTCGTGCTGCGGAGCGATTCCATGATTCCTCGCGCGCGCAGCGCCGTGGGTTGGGTCTACGATCATCGTCGAGTGCACGTGCGGCCTCACATCCAGCGGGAGCAGCTGTTCCTGGAAGATGAATATTACCTCCAGGAGGGCCTGGGGCGGATGATCAACCTTCCCATGGTGGTGCAAAAGACCTGTCTGGGATCGTTGAATATCGGCAGCATCGAGGCCGGCCCTCCCGATCCTGACGACGTGGAATTTTTGCAACAAGTCGCCACCCAGATCGGGTATGCCATCGCGCAGGTGAACGCCTATGAGGAAATCAATCACCTGCGGGAGCAGCTGGCGAGAGAAAATGTGTATTTGTCCGAGGAGCTGAAATCGACGGAGCACTACGGCATTGTCGTGGGACGGAGCCAGGCGTTCGAGGACGTGCTGACGCTCGCGAGGCAGGCGGCGCCGACCACGGCGACCGTGACGATTACCGGCGAAACCGGCACGGGCAAAGAAGTGCTGGCCCGGGCGATCCATGAATGGAGTGCGCGGCGTGAGCGGGCCTTCGTGCGATTGAACTGCGCCGCCTTGCCGGCCGGGCTGATCGAAAGCGAGCTGTTCGGCCATGAACGCGGGGCCTTTACCGGAGCCGATCAGCAACGTATCGGACGCTTCGAACTTGCCGACGGCGGCACGTTGTTTCTGGATGAGATCGGTGAAATGCCGCTCGAGGCGCAGTCGAAGCTCTTGCGTGTCCTCCAGGACGGTTTGGTGGACCGGGTCGGCGGGACGAAGTCCCTCCCCGTCGATGTCCGGGTGATTGCCGCCACGAACGCGGATCTCCAGGGGGCCATTCTGCAGGGTCGGTTTCGCAGCGATCTGTTCTATCGGTTGAATGTGTTTCCCATCCATATGCCTCCCTTGAGAGACCGTCCCGAAGATATTCCGATTTTGGCCCGGCATTTCCTTCGATTTCATGCCCAGCGGCTGAAGCGTCAGTGTGATGATTTCGAGCCGTCCTCGATGGAGCGGCTCGTGCACTATGCCTGGCCCGGCAACGTGCGGGAGCTGGAAAATCTCGTGGAGCGGGGACTGATTCTCTGCGATGAGCGCCTCTTGCGCATCGATCCCGCGATGGTGAACCTCCGCGTCTCGACGGAATCGAACCCTCGACGAACGCTGCAGGAGGAGGAGCGGCACTATATTCTGCAAACGCTCACTCTGCTCGATTGGCGGATTGAAGGGCCCGGCGGAGCCGCAGAACGATTAGGGATGGCGCCGAGCACACTTCGCAGTCGCATGCAGAAATTAGCCATTCGTCGTCCTTCCCGTCGGTAGATCCCTCCGTCTCGATCCTCCCTCTTCTCTTGATCGTTCCATGCACCAGAGCGCCCCACGATAAATCGTGGTGGAACCGTGATAATCCACCACACCGTTTCGTGGGCAGATCGTCACTCCCACGACATGTTGTCGTGACCAATTTCTACCGCTCGATATTTCAACGACATAGACCTTATCGGAAAAACGATTCTCGTGGCATGTGAGGTGCACATGGGGTCGTCGTGATTTTTTATTCTCCTACATTTCTAGCGAGGGAGCATCGTTCTATGCGCAGGGACTTGCGCGCCGTTGCATTACTGTCTGACCGGCCACTGATGCGGCGGAAGAATCATGCGCCTGGAAGGAGGGGTGCACATCGTCCTGCCCCGGTCGTTGCTGAAATCATATCCGGCGTCATGAATGTGGTGCCGGTCGGGTGTCCTGTCTTCTTATGAGGAGGTATTCGTGATGCAGTTATCCCGCAGGCAGTTCCTAAAGGTCTCGGCGGGGACGGTGGCGGTAGCCGCCATTGCCGATAAGGCGTTGGCATTGACCGCGCTACAGCCCGTCATCGAGGTCGACAATCCCTTGGGGGAGTATCCGGACCGATCGTGGGAACGTGTGTATCATGATCAATATCGCTATGATTCGTCCTTCACGTGGTGTTGCTCACCGAACGACACTCATGCCTGCCGCATTCGGGCGTTCGTCCGAAACGGCGTGGTCATGCGCGTCGAGCAGAACTATGACCATCAAACGTATGAAGACCTGTACGGCAACCGCGGAACGTTTGCGCACAACCCGCGCATGTGCTTGAAGGGCTTCACCTTCCACCGTCGCGTGTACGGTCCGTATCGTCTCAAGGGCCCCCTGATGCGGAAGGGGTGGAAGCAATGGATGGACGACGGCTCCCCCGAGCTGACGTCCGATGTCAAGCGTAAGTATAAATTCGATAGTCGCTTCCTCGATGACATGGTTCGCGTGTCCTGGGATACCGCCTTCACCTATGTCGCGAAGGGGTTGGTCGTCATCGGAACCCGTTATAGCGGTGAAGCCGGAGCGCGGCGTCTTCGGGAGCAGGGGTATGCGCCGGAAATGATCGAGATGATGAAGGGTGCGGGCGTGCGGACGTTCAAGCACCGTGCCGGCATGCCGATCCTCGGGATGATGGGGAAACATGCCAATACCCGGTTCAACAACTGCGTGCTGCCGTTGTTGGATAGCTGGATCCGGAAGGTCAGTCCTGATCAAGCCCAGGGGGGCCGCTACTGGAACAACTACACGTGGCACGGCGACCAAGATCCGTCACAGCCTTGGTGGAACGGCACCCAAAACTGCGACGTCGATTTGTCGGATATGCGCTTCACCAAGCTGAACACCAGCTGGGGGAAGAATTTCGTCGAGAACAAGATGCCGGAAGCGCACTGGAAATTGGAAAGCATGGAGCGCGGCGCGCGCCTTGTCGTGATCACTCCTGAGTACAATCCGACCGCGAGCCGTGCGGACTACTGGATTCCCGTGCGTCCCGAGACGGATGGCGCGCTGTTTCTCGGTGCCTCCAAAATCATTCTGGATGAAAATTTCCAGGACATCGATTTCATCAAGGGCTTCACGGATATGCCCCTGTTGGTGCGGACGGATACGCTGCAGTACCTGGATCCGCATGACGTCCTGAAAGACTATCAGGTGCCGGATTTCACCAAGTCGTACTCGGGACGAGTGCAGGGATTGAGTCAAGAGCAGGTGCGGCGTCTCGGAGGCATGATGGTCTGGGACCTGGCCAAGGGGAAAGCGGTGCCGTTGCATCGCGAGCAGGTGGGGATGCATCTGGCTCAGAGCGGCATTGATCCGGCTTTAACGGGCACCTATCGGGTCAAGTTGCTCAACGGGCGTGAAGTCGATGTCATGCCGATTTATCAAATGTATACGATTCACCTGCAAGATTATGACTTGGATACGGTGCATCAGGTCAATCGGGCGCCGAAGGACCTCATTGTTCGATGGGCACGAGACTGTGGAACGGTGAAGCCGGCGGCGATCCACAATGGAGAGGGCGTCTGTCACTATTTCCATATGACCTCGATGGGACGTGCGGCGGCATTGGTCTTGATGCTGACCGGCAATATCGGCAAGTTTGGGACCGGCTGCCATACCTGGTCCGGCAACTATAAGGTCGGCATTTGGCAGGCAGCGCCCTGGTCCGGCGCCGGCGCCAGTGTCTATCTGGGAGAAGATCCCTGGAATCTGAATCTCCGGGAAGACGTGCACGGCAAGGAAATCAAGTATCGCAAGTACTACTACGGCGAAGAGCCGGGCTATTGGAATCACGGCGACAATGCGTTGATCGTCAATACGCCGAAGTACGGACGCAAGGTGTTCACCGGTAAGACCCACATGCCGAGCCCCAGCAAAATTCGCTGGGTGGTGAACGTGAACATTCTCAACAACGCCAAGCACCACTATGACATGGTGAAAAACGTCGATCCGAACATCGAGATGCTGGTCACGCAAGACATCGAGATGACCTCGGACGTGAACCACGCCGACGTGGCGTTCGCCGTGAATTCCTGGATGGAATTCACGTATCCCGAAATGACCGCCACGGTGTCCAATCCGTGGGTCCAGATCTGGAAGGGCGGTATCCGTCCGCTGTACGACACCAGAAACGATCTCGATTCCTTCGCAGGGGTGGCCGTGAAACTGAAGGAAATGACCGGTGAGCAGCGGATGGCGGATACGTATAAATTTGTCTATCAAAATCGTGTGGATATTTATGTCCAACGGATTCTTGATGCCTCGAGCACGTTTTTCGGATACAGCGCCGACGTCATGTTGAAGTCGGAAAAGGGCTGGATGGTCATGTGCCGGACCTATCCGCGGCATCCACTCTGGGAAGAGACCAACGAGTCCAAGCCGCACTGGACGCGATCCGGTCGCTTGGAGACCTACCGGATTGAGCCGGAAGCCATCGAATACGGGGAAAACTTCATTTCACACCGGGAAGGCCCGGAGTGCACTCCGTATATGCCGAATGCGCTGATGACGACTAACCCGTATGTTCGGCCGGACGACTATGGGATTCCCATTACGGCACAGCACCACGACGACAAGACGGTGCGCAACATCAAGCTGCCGTGGGCGGAAATCAAGCAGCATTCCAATCCGTTGTGGGAAAAGGGCTACCAGTTCTACTGTGTCACGCCCAAGACCCGGCATCGGGTGCACAGCCAATGGTCGGTGAACGACTGGGTGCAGATTTATGAGTCGAACTTCGGCGATCCGTACCGCATGGACAAACGGACACCGGGTGTCGGCGAGCACCAGATCCACATCAACCCGCAAGCGGCGAAAGACCGCGGCATCAACGACGGCGACTACTGTTATGTGGACGGCAATCCGGTGGACCGGCCCTATCGCGGGTGGAAACCGTCGGATCCATTTTACAAGGTGGCGCGGTTGATGATTCGTGCCAAGTACAACCCGTCGTACCCCTACCATGTGACGATGGCGAAACATGCTCCGTATGTGGCCACGGCGAAGTCGGTCAAAGGTCACGAGACGCGGCCAGACGGACGCGCGATCGCGGTGGACACCGGCTATCAATCCAACTTCCGGTACGGCGCACAACAGTCGTTTACCAGGAGCTGGCTCATGCCGATGCATCAAACCGACTCATTGCCGGGTAAGCAGGCGAACGCAATGAAGTTCAAGTGGGGATTCGAAATCGATCACCACGCGGTCAACACGGTGCCGAAGGAATGCTTGATCCGCATCACGAAGGCGGAAGACGGCGGCATCGGCGCCCGTGGTCCGTGGGAACCAGTCCGGACCGGCTTCACGCCGG
>CABVRW010000050.1 GCA_902500785.1 uncultured Nitrospira sp. | reverse complement strand
TTTTGACAGTTCGAGGACCCCTATGCTAACGTGCGCAAAATTTTTGAATCTTTGACCGGCTGCCGGTCTACGTTCAGTAACGATTCACTCTTGATATAGATTGAAGGGTAGCTAATGAGTGCAACCGGTTCCGAGACAAGCGGGCATGTCGTCATCGTCGTGGGCGCAGGCCCGGCGGGAATGGCCTTGGCCAAGAAAATGGCGGATGCGGGTCACCAGGTCATCATTCTCAATCGCGACATCAAGTTCGGCGGATTGGCCGAGTATGGTATTTTCCCCAGCAAGCTCAAGTTACGCGGCGGGTTGAAGAAGCAATATTGGGAGATGCTCGAACAGCCCAATGTCCATTACTTCGGCAATGTCTCAGTCGGGCAGGGAAAAGACCTCACGGTCGAAGATCTGCGCGGATTGGGTGCGAGCGCCATCGCCTTCTCGATCGGTGCGCAGGGCACGAAAGCCATCGGTGTCGAAGGCGATTCAGCCAAGGGCGTCTTTCATGCCAAAGACGTGGTGTACCACTTCAATCGCCTGCCGGGCTTCGGCGATCGTCCGTTCGATATGGGAAAACATGTCGCCATCATCGGCGTCGGCGACGTGATGGTCGACATTGCGCATTGGTTGATTCGTTATAAGAAAGTGGAGCGCGTCACCGCCATCGCCCGACGAGGTCCCCTGGAACGCAAATACAATCCGAAAGAGATTCGCGCCGTCTGCTCCAACATGGATCAGGAAGGCATTGCCAAAGAGTTTGCCCGTATCAAAGAGCGGCTGGCCGAAGTCGGACAGAATGCCGACGAAATCCTGGCCGGGATGACGGCTGAATTTACCAAGTGTGAACCGACAGGCAGCCCTTCACAAATGGGCTTTCGCTTTCTGGCCTCGCCGAAACGGGTGCTGGTCGACGGCAACAATCGCGTGCGCGCGCTCGAAATGGAAGACAATAAGCTGGCGCCAAAAGGGGAGGACACCGCCGCGGTCGGCCTGAAGCAGTATTACGAGTTCCCGGTGGACAGCGTCGTGTTTGCCGTAGGAGACCGGGTCGATGAAACCGTGGGTCTCCCTTACAAGAACGGCGTCTATGTCACGAATCCGAACAAGACCGCAAACGATCCGGATGATTCGCTCTTCCAAGCCTATGATGAAAAATTAGGGCAGGTGGTTGAGGGCGTGTTTCTCGCCGGCTGGGCCCGTAAAGCCAGCGAAGGGCTGGTTGGGATTGCCAAGCGAGACGGGGACTGGTGTGCTGAAGTCATCACACGGTACTTGACGAGTTACGCGCCTCGGTCACAGGGAACGATTGATGGGATCATCGCCAAACTTCAGACGGTTCTCCACGAACGAAAGAGTCGCCCGGTGGATCTCGAAGGGCTCAAAGTATTGGAAGGAGTGGAGAAGGCTCATGCCGCCTCTCCCGACGCCATCGGGGAGTTTAAATTTGCATCGAACGCCGACATGCTGACCCACATCGAGAGAAAATGACCGGGTTGCCAGGGGCGCGGCTAGCCGCGCCCCCTTCGCGTCAGCTATCGCCCCATTTCAGCTTCTCCCGCAGCACCTCGTAGTAACTACTCTCTGGAAAACGGATCAGTCTGGTCAGATGCTCTGAGGTCTGGATCTCAACGGTGTCCCCCTGCGTCAACGCGACCCCGACCTGGCCGTCAAGGGTGGCCATCGCCCCATCATCCTTGCTGGTCAGAACGACTTCGATTTCCGCCGTGGCCGGCACGATCAATGGTCGATGCGTCAACGTGTGTGGACAGACCGGAGTCAGGATCAATGACGCCACGGCCGGGTTGATAATTGGCCCTCCCGCCGAGAGGGAGTAGGCGGTCGATCCGGTCGGGGTGCTGACAATCAGGCCGTCGCCACGAAGATTCGTCACGAATTGCCCTTGAATGGCGATCTTGAGTTCGATCATCCTGGCGAGGGTGCCTTTGCTGATGACCACGTCGTTCAAAACCACCCCGCGCGCCACCGTTTCGCCATGTCGATGGACATGCGTCTTGAGCATGAGTCGCTCATCGAGGACAAAGTCGTTCGCGAACATCCGCTCCAGCGACGGATACAAATTCTCCAAGACGACTTCGGTCAAGAATCCGAGACCGCCCATGTTCACACCGAGAATCGGAATGCCCCGCTCGCCGGCCAGCCGCGCAGCATTGAGCATCGTTCCGTCGCCGCCCAACACCAGCAGGACATCGGCCTTGCTGGCAAGTTGAGTTTTTTGAAACCCACCCGGTTCGCCGAGCAGCGTCGTCGCGGTCGTATCCAAGAGCACGTCGATGTTCCGAGAACGCAGCCAGGTGACCACGGCTTGCACGGTGGTCTTCACTTCCGGAAATTTTGGTTTCGTGAGGATGCCGATGCTTTTGCTTTTCATACCTGAGCCCGCGTCGCGAAGAAATGAGAAGCCGGTTGAAAGGTGCGGGATTGTATCGGGATGCTTCTTTTAGTGTCAAACAAGACACCACCGGGATGAACATGGCTCGGACGCGCGCACCGATAGTTGAACAGTCGCAGCGCGTCTCTCGTGATTCGCTCAATACCTTGACACCCCATATTGCGCTAGTTAGAATCACATCATCAGTATTTTCGAGCCTTTGACCTGCATTGAATCACTCAGCTAAGGCTTCTCTTACAGACCCCATCACCATAAGGAGGCGGGATGTTCGAACGGTTCACGGACAAGGGTCGCAAGATCATCATCCTGGCACGTGAAGAAGCCGAGCGCCATCAGAACGATTACCTGGGGACCGAACACCTGGTGTTGGCTATCCTTCGCGAGACGGATGGGATTGCGCTGATGATCCTCAAAAAAATGGGCCTCTCCACCGAGCAGATTCGGCTCGAAATCGAGCGAAATCTTCCGGGCGGCGGCACGACGATGACCTTCGGGGAAATTCCCTTCAGCCCGCGGGTCAAAAAAGTCATCGAGTATGGGGTGGAAGAAGCCCGGTTGCTCGGTCATAACCACATCGGCAGCGAACATCTGTTGCTGGGTCTTCTTCGGGAAGAAGAAGGCATCGGCGGAAAAATTCTTCGGAGTCTGGGCGCCAATCTCCTCACAGCCAGACAACTCACCGTGACCTTCTTGAGAAAGTCTGCGCCGCGCGAGCGTGATCGCAAGAGCAACACGCCGGCACTCGATGAATTCGGCCGCGATTTGACTCAACTCGCCCAAGAAGGGCAGTTGGATCCCGTGATCGGGCGGGCCGACGAAATTGAGCGCGTGCTCCAGATTCTCAGCCGTCGCTCCAAGAATAATCCGGTGCTCATCGGCGAATCGGGCGTCGGAAAAACCGCCATTGTCGAAGGGCTTGCACAACGTATCGTCGCGTCGGAAGTCCCGGACAATTTGTTGTCCCGTCGCGTCATCGCGCTTGATCTAGGCTCGCTCGTGGCCGGCACGAAATACCGCGGACAGTTCGAGGAGCGATTGAAGGTCGTGATGAAGGAGATCGTGCAGGCGGGCAATATCATTATCTTCATCGACGAGCTGCATACGCTGGTCGGCGCCGGAGCGGCCGAAGGGTCCATCGATGCGTCGAATATGCTCAAGCCGGCGTTGTCCCGGGGAGAGATTCAATGTATCGGAGCCACCACCCTGGACGAGTATCGTAAGCACATCGAGAAGGACGGCGCTCTCAAGCGTCGTTTTCAGCCGATCCATGTACAGCCACCCAGCACCGATGAAACAGTCCTCATCATCCAAGGCCTGCGGGATCGCTATGAAGAGCACCACGGCGTGGAGATTACGGAAGACGCCATCGTGGAAGCCGTCAAGTTGGCGGACCGTTATATTACCGACCGGTTCCTGCCGGATAAGGCGATCGATCTCATCGACGAAACGGGCTCCCGTGCGAAGTTGCAAACCTATGCCCTTCCGTCGGAGCTCAAAGCCCTGGAACAGGAACTGAAAAAAATCTCGCGCGACAAAGAGCTGGCGATCTCGATGCAAAACTTCGAGGAAGCCGTCCGTCATCGCGAAGAAGAAGAGCGCTTGCGAAAATTGCTTGATGAATCCAAGCGCGAATGGAAGAAGAATCAAGAGAAGCACAAGCCGACCATCGGCAAAGAAGAAGTCGCCTATGTCGTGTCGAAGATGACCGGCATTCCGCTCTTCAAGTTGGAGGAAGAGGAATCCAACAAGTTACTCCGAATGGAGGAGTTTCTTCACAAGCGTGTCATCGGACAGAATGAAGCCATTTCGGCAGTGGCTCGTGCCATTCGTCGATCCAGAGCGGGTCTTAAGGAAGCGAAGAAACCAATCGGTTCCTTCATTTTCCTCGGACCGACCGGTGTCGGAAAAACGGAGTTGGCGCGCACGCTTGCTGAATTTCTCTTCAACAGCGAAGACGCCCTCATTCGTATCGATATGTCTGAGTATCAGGAAAAGTTCACCAGTTCGCGTTTGTTCGGAGCGCCTCCCGGATATGTCGGGTATGAAGAGGGTGGCCAGCTGACAGAAAAGGTGCGCCGTCGGCCTTATTCAGTGGTGTTGTTCGACGAAATCGAAAAGGCACATCCCGACGTGTTCAACGTCTTGCTCCAGGTGCTCGACGATGGTGTCCTGACGGACAGTCTTGGAAGGAAAGTCGATTTCAAGAATACCGTCGTCATCATGACGTCCAACATCGGCACTAAGTTGATCCAGAAGGGTGTCTCACTCGGATTCCAAAATGACGAAAAGGTTGGCCAGCTCCTTCGCCGGAAAGAAGAAGTGATGGGCGAACTCAAACGTTCGTTCAGTCCGGAATTCTTGAACCGGATCGATGAAATTGTGATCTTCCATTCC
Organism: uncultured Nitrospira sp.; assembly: GCA_902500785.1. Classification (GTDB taxonomy): domain Bacteria; phylum Nitrospirota; class Nitrospiria; order Nitrospirales; family Nitrospiraceae; genus Nitrospira_A. The sequence goes on along the minus strand of CABVRW010000050.1, from coordinate 24,515 downwards.
CTTGAGAAGGAGCACTTGATCCATATCTTGGATATCCTGCTGCACGAACTGAATCTTCGTCTCATCGAGAAGAGTGTCACGATCGAGGTGGAAGATGAAGTCAAGCAGTGGCTCATCAAGGAAGGGTACGAACCGCTCTACGGAGCGCGTCCGATGCGACGCATCATTCAACGGGCGATCGGTGATCCATTGTCCGAAGAGCTCATCAAGGGCCGGTTCAAAGAAAACAGGAAGATCAAAGTCGTGTTGCGCGACGGCGCACCGGCTTTTATTGAACAGGAAGCCATGGCGGGCGTGTAGCCCAAGCGACCCGTGTTTCTTTAGGATCGAACATACTTGAGGTCCTGAGACCACCCGACAACCCCCGCGGTCCTCAACCGGATCCGGGGGTTGTCGCATTCTTCGACGGAACCAGTTGTTGAACCCATTGTCTTCCAAACAGCAGCGTTCAGAGCACCCCTCTGCCGCACGTGATCACGACTCCCGGAACTCGGATCTTCCGCTCGACCAGTCTGAATTTGCATCACCATGCCGTCTGTTTCCCGCATGAAGACCCCAGTAGCAACGACGACCATTGGCCCGATCCTCGGGATCGAAACCTCCTGCGATGAAACGGCCGCCGCCGTACTCGACCAGGAGGGACACGTGCTCGCCAATGTCATTTCCTCCCAACAAACCGTGCATGAACGATTCGGCGGGGTGGTTCCGGAATTGGCGTCGCGTGCTCATATTCAAAATGTGGATCAGGTCGCACATAAAGCCTTGGACGTGGCAGAACTCGGCTGGCAGGATCTGAGAGCCATCGCCGTCACCCAAGGCCCTGGCTTGGCCGGCGCCCTGCTCGTGGGAATCAGTTATGCCAAGTCCCTAGCCTATGCGCTCGGTATTCCGCTGGTCGGCGTGAGTCACCTGGAAGGACATATCGCCTCCGCGTGGATCGACCGCCCGTCATTCCCTCGAGCCTGCGTGGTGTTGATCGCCTCGGGCGGACACACGCATCTCTTCCACGCGAACGAAGCGGGCGGCTTCCACCTCATGGGAAGAACGATCGACGATGCGGCCGGCGAGGCATTCGACAAAGGCGCACAAATGCTCGGCCTCGGCTATCCTGGCGGACCACTCATCGACGCGGCGGCTCGTAAAGGCCGTCCGACGGCTGTGCGATTCCCTCGAGCACGCGTGAGAACCGGGCAATTGGATTTCAGTTTCAGTGGGCTCAAGACGGCCTTGCTCTACCACCTGCAGCGCATGGATCGTCAGTCAATTACCGAGCAGCGAGACGACCTCGCAGCCGGTTACCAGGAAGCGATTGTGGACGTCCTTGTTCGTCAGGCCTTTGCCGCCGTTCAACAGGTCGGCGCCTCAGCCCTCGCGGTCGTCGGAGGAGTCTCGGCTAACTCCCGGTTGCGAGCCCGGTTAGCAGAGCGGGCAGCGGTGGAGGGGATTGAGTTGGGTCTCCCAGCTCTCTCCTATTGCACCGACAATGCCGCCATGATCGCAGCAGCAGGGCAACGGGCCCTCGTTCAGGGCAAGGTGGCGTCCCTCGCATGCGAGGCGATGCCCAATTGTTCGCTAGCTTCTTCATCATCTGCCGACGATGCGGTCCGTCGCAGGCCGTAACGGTCCCTGACCAAGGAGCACGACCATCGCAACGATTCACGGACACGTCAGCGGTCTGAAACCCAGTCACCTCGCGGCATTGGAGCGGTTGTATCGACGACGGGTGCCTTCGTCGGCCCTCCTCACGGCCGAGCTGGCGCGGACAACCTGCCAGCTCACACGAGAGATTCGCAGGCCCATCGGGCTCCTGATCACCAGGCGTGGCGTCATCGAACAGGTGTTGGTGGGTGTTGGTTGCGCACCAACATTTGAATCCCTGGCTAAATTCAGAGTCGGATCACATTCCCTGCGAGGCCTCCGGCTGATTCGCACCCATCTCCACGATGACCCACTGAGCCAGGACGATTTGACCCATCTGGCACTTTTGCGATTAGATCTGATCGGGGTCTTGAGTGTGGACGAGGCGGGCGAGCCCAGCCTCCTGCATCTCGCCCATCTACTCCCACCCAATCAGCAGGGAGAAATTTGCCGCATTCTCAAACCAGTCCCGTTCCATGATCTGGACCTCCAACTGGACGGCTTCCTCCATTCGCTCGAAAGCGATTTACAGCGATCGGATACCCGCCATGACGTCGGCGGCGGAACCGAATCCGCCATTCTTGTCAGCGCCTCTTCCAAGAGTCACGCGGAGCAGGAGGAGCATCTTGAGGAATTGAACGAACTTGCCGGATCAGCCGGTGTCCGCGTGTTGGACCGCGTGGCGCAACGCACCCATGAGGGGTACGAGCGTTACTTGCTCGGAAAGGGCAAGCTGAAGGAAGTCGTCATGCGCGCGCTCCAAAAGGGCGCCGACCTCGTGATCTTCGACCAGGACCTGGCCGCGGCGCAAGCCCGTGCCATCTCCGAGATCACCGACATCAAAGTGATCGATCGTACCCAGCTCATTCTGGATATTTTCGCCCGGCGAGCCCATACCCGTGAAGGCAAGGTGCAAGTGGAGTTAGCTCAGCTGCGTTACCTCCTGCCGCGACTGTCTGGACACGGCACCTCGCTATCGCGTCTTGGAGGCGGAATCGGTTCGCGCGGTCCGGGTGAAACCAAACTGGAAACCGATCGCCGTCGCATCCGGGACCGAATCGCGCATCTGGAGCGCGAGATCGACGATGTGGCCCGCCATCAGGATCAGCGGCGATCCCGACGTGTGCGCCAGGGGCTTCCGATCCTCTCCATCGTCGGCTACACCAATGCGGGCAAGTCGACGCTGCTAAATACGCTGACCCATAGCCAGATCCCGGCCCAGGATCGCCTCTTCGAAACGCTCGATACGACGAGCCGCCGACTTCGCTTCCCCCATGACCGCGAAGTCATCGTGACCGATACGGTGGGATTCATCCGAGATCTCCCGAAAGATCTGGTCGGAGCTTTTCGCACCACACTGGACGAATTGCGGGATGCCGATATGCTCCTCCACGTGGTGGATGCCTCGGCCCCCAATATCGATCAGCAAATCACGGCCGTCGAAACCGTCTTGCAATCGCTCGGGATGGACACGATTCCGCGCGTGATGGTCCTCAACAAGTCTGATCGTCTCTCCGCTCACGAGGTGCTGGTCCTGTGCGAGCGGTACCATGCCATCGGCATTTCGGCACTGAACCGAGACACGCTGCGCCCCTTGATCGCGCATCTCGAAACTCTGTTACCTGCGCTCCCGCCCCCCTCGGCTGCAGCGGGAGATCCGGACCAGCCGCCACAGGATCTGGCACTTGCTTCTCACTCCTGACCACTGCACAATTGGCCGCCAGCATCGACGCCTCATGAAGACAGCCGCCATTCATCACTCGTCTCGCCTGACCGACACGCGTCGTCTCGAGCGGATGCTGAAGGCCTTACGTGCAACCGCGCCGGCGATGAACGTTGAACTCGACCACCGCACTCCTTGGGAATTGTTGGTCGCCACGATCCTTTCGGCGCAATGTACCGATCAACGGGTCAACCAGGTCACTCCGAATCTCTTTCGTCGATACCGCCGGCCCCGGGATTACGCAGCGGCCGACTCCGCGGAGTTGGAAGCCCTCATTCGGTCGACCGGGTTCTTCAAAACGAAAGCCAAGAACCTCATCCAATGCGCGAAGATCGTGACCGAGCGGTTCCATGAGGAAGTTCCGGATACGATGGAGGCGCTCACCACCTTGCCGGGAGTCGGGCGCAAGACCGCCAATGTCCTGCTCGGGAACGCGTTTGAGAAGCCGGCCGTGGTAGTCGACACCCATGTCAAACGAGTAGCTTGGCGACTTGACCTGACCCGCCACACAGATCCGGAAAAGATCGAACTGGATCTCCAACAGTTGCTGCCGGCAGATCAGTGGACGGAAGGATCGCAGCGGCTCCTTCTGCATGGACGATATATCTGCCTCGCACGCACGCCGAAATGTCGGCATTGTCCGCTCTATACCGATTGCCGTTGGAAGGGAAAAACCGCACGATGATCCGGAGCATGACGGGGTATGGCAAGAAAGACGGCGTATCGCAGAAAGCCGTGGTCACGGTGGAGATCCGTTCGGTCAACCACCGATTCCTTGAAGTGGCCGTCAGGATGCCCAGGTCTCTGACCCACTTGGAGGACCCAGTTCGAAAAGCCGTCCAGCAACGCTGCCTCCGAGGGCGAGTCGATGTGTCGGTCTCCGTGCATTCCGCCGGTGGCAGTTCCAAGACGGTTCAGATTGATCAGGCGTTGGCCAAACAGTATCATTCGGCCCTCACCAAGCTGCAAAAAGCTCTCAAATTACGGGGCGCCTTGGACATTTCCGTGCTCGCGGGATTTCGCGACATCTTGTCCGTTTCCGATGAGCCGGTCGACGCCGGGAAATTGACTACAACCGTGTTACGCGCGCTGGGAGGAGCGTTGACAGACCTCGAAAAGATGCGCCGACGGGAAGGGGACGCGCTGGTCGAAGATCTCACCCTCCATTTGGAGGCGATCCGAGAGGCGAAAACCGCTATCGCGGAGAAGGCTCCAGCCCTGGCTAAAAGCGCCTTTGAACGTATGAAAGGCCGAATTGAGGCTCTCTTGCAAGCCGAATTGCCGGATCCGGCCCGACTCCAGCAGGAGCTGGCTGTGTTCGCCGACCGGTCGGACATCTCAGAAGAATTGGTCAGACTTGAGTCACATATGCTACAGTTCGAAGAAACGCTCCAAAGTAAGGAGTCGGTGGGCAAGACCTTGGAGTTCCTGTTGCAGGAAATGGGACGAGAAGTGAACACCATCGGTTCCAAAGCGAATGACGCCGTCATTGCCGCCTTGGTCGTGCGCATGAAAGCCGAACTGGAAAAATTGCGCGAACAAGTTCAAAATGTGGAATAGGTTCGGCCCTGTGCCGACAGCGAAAAAGCTATGAGCACCGCGCCCGTTCCATCCAACGACAAACCGGCTCAAGTTCGGAGAGGCATCCTGTTTATTATTTCCGCTCCCTCGGGGAGCGGAAAAACGACGTTGTGCAAACAGATCACCGCGAATGTCCCTGGGTTGTGGCATTCCATCTCCTACACCACCCGCAAACCGCGGCCTGGCGAGGTGGAAGGGCAGGATTACTATTTTCTCGATGAGCCCTCATTCCGGCAGATGATCGATCGGAATGAATTCGTCGAATGGGCGCACGTCTATGGTAATTTGTACGGCACTCCACGCAAGGTGCTGACAGAGAAAATGGAACAGGGCATCGACGTGCTGCTCGAAATCGATGTCCAGGGCGCACGGTCGGTCAAAAAGAAATTTGAAGATGCCGTGTATATTTTCATTCTGCCCCCGTCGTTCGATACACTGCGGACAAGGCTCCAGAACCGGGCTGGAGACTCGCCGGACGAGATTCAACGCCGCCTGCACAAGGCTAAAGAAGAAGTCTGGAGCTACCGGGAATACTACTATATCGTCCGGAACGACGATCTGAAGCAATCCTTGAAAGAACTCGAAAGCATTTTTCTGGCGGAACGGATCAAGACCAAACGCCTGAACATGACCTGGTTGGAAGAAAAGTTCATTCTCGACAAAGAGGGAAAGCAGGGGAATTCCTCCCCCGCACCCGCATCAAAGGAGCACATGCATCATGGGTGAAATGTTGACGCTGTTACCGGAATACGCCAGCGGCGAGTTCGATTCCCGTCACCGGTTGGTGATCGTCGCGGCACAACGGGCCAAACAGCTGGTTCAAGGGGCGCGCATGGCCGGACCATCCAAGTTCACCAAAGAAACCAGCATCGCCCTCGATGAAGTCCTGCGGCACAAGGTGAAGTTCCTGATCGGACAGGAAGCCCGCGACGCGATCAAGGAATCCAAACGTGTGAAGGAAGGTGAGACGGAACGCCTGGCTATGATGACCGGAGAAGACGCGAAGGAAATCAAGAAAGAGCTGAGCGTCTACGTCGATGATACCGTCAAGCCCGCCGCGGCTCCGGAGGGCGAGGAGTAGTCCTGCTTCGTGCAGACCACCGGCCCCTCACTCACCGGTGTCCGCCTTGTGCTCGCCGTCACGGGGAGTATTGCCGCCTATAAGGCCGTCGGGCTGTTGCGCCTCCTTCGTCGCGAAGACGCAACGGTGAACGTCGTCATGACGGCGGGAGCCTGCCGGTTCGTCACCCCGCTGACCTTTGAAGTGTTGTCCGGCTCCCATGTGGCGACCGACCTCTTCGAAGCCCATCAAGAAATGCTGCATCTCTCGTTGCCGGAGCAGGCACAGGCCATCCTGATTGCGCCGGCCACGGCCAACTGTCTGGCGAAGGCCGCCCTCGGGCTCGCCGACGACCTCCTCTCGACGATGCTCCTCACCACCCAGTGTCCGGTGATTTTCGCGCCGGCCATGGACGGTGACATGTGGCGACACCAGACCGTCGTGGAACACGTCGCCACGCTGCGCCGGCGCGGGGCCGTGATTGTGGAACCGGAGGAAGGGTCCCTCGCGTCAGGCCGCCTCGGACAGGGGCGTTTGGCCGATGAACAGCGAATCCTGTCGGCTCTCCAGGCGGCGGTTCGTCCACGTCGGGATTGGACCGGTCGCCGCCTCCTGATCTCAGCCGGTCCCACTCAGGAAGCCATCGATCCAGTGCGTTTCATTTCCAATCGATCGTCTGGGAAAATGGGCTATGCCCTGGCCCAAGCGGCGCAGGCACGAGGCGCGGAGGTTTTATTGGTTTCCGGCCCAACAGCACTGAGACCACCCGCGGGCATTGAGTTCTGTGCCGTCACGACGGCCGAAGAGATGCGCAAGGCGATCATGACCCGGTTTGCCTGGAGCGATACCGTGATCATGGCGGCCGCCGTGGCAGACTTTCGTCCCGCACAGCCGTCAGCTCAGAAGCTCAAGAAACAACAGCACCCCGTAACCAACCTGAAGCTTGAGCCGACCGACGATATTTTGAGCGAATTGGGCGCGCGCCGCACGAGACAGGTAGTGGTGGGGTTTGCGGCGGAAACTGAGGATCTGCTTGCCCATGCGCGGGAAAAGCTGCAAGCTAAGGGCGTGGATCTACTGGTTGCCAATGACGTCACGGCCGCAGGCTCAGGGTTCGGGTCGGATACCAACCGCGTGGTCCTGCTGAATCGTGACGGCGACGTCACGGAACTCCCGCTGTTACCGAAGCGCGACGTTGCTGACCACATTCTGGACCGGATCCTGGCATTGCAGACTGGCCGCCGGTCGCAGACGACACGACCACGAACACGGACACCTCGCAAGGAGTAGGGGCGTGGCTTCATCACCGCGAATTGATCCCTCCATCGCCGCTCAAATCGACCGTCTGGCCACCGCCGTGGCCAAGGACCCGCGCTCAAAAGAATTCCTTCCCCTTGCAGACGAATACATCAAGGTGGGCATGTGGCAGGAAGCCGCAGCCGTGCTCGAAGACGGCCTCAAGGCTTACCCGGGTTTTGTCACCGCGATGGCTGCGTTGGGACGGGTATACGATCAACTGGGACAGCCCGTGAAGGCGAAGGTCATTCTCGAAGAAGTCGTCAAACAACGACCAGATAATCTCCGGGCACACCGTATTCTCGCCAAACTGTACCAGACCGAAGGAAAAGCCGAGTTGGCCCTGTTGTCCTGCACAGCCATTCTGAACGCCAACCCGTTCGATGAAGAGGCGTCCTCGATCAAACGAAGCATCACCGGCGCTCCCGACGATCTTCCGGAGACCAGGATCAACAAGAAACGCGTCGCCGCCGAATCCAAGACCGACGAAGCAAAAACTACACCTCCTAGGGCCACCACTTCGGAGTCGGCGCCGGACGCCGTCCCGGCGTCATTCGAACCGACTCCTGATCCATCACTTCAGACGACCGCCGAATCGCCCGCCGTGAAACATGCAGTCGCGATCGCGCGACTCGAAGCCTGGCTGCGGACCGTTCAGGCACAACGCCTCAACTGACCTCCATCAGACCGACCCGACCGATCGAACCGTCCGTCATGCTGTCCCTCGGAACAACGTTTGACCCACTCCTGACAGCCTGTTAGAATGCCGCCGCTGCTGCTATCCCTATCCATTGCAGCCTACTGATAACCGAGGCGCGCGACTGACACATGCTGCGGCTGCTTGTGCTTCATGGTCCCAATCTCAATCTTCTGGGGACACGCGAACCTTCTGTCTACGGACAGGCGTCGTTGACTGACATCGATAAGTCGATTGTTCGTCGTGCGGGGGAACTGGGGATTGCAGTACAGACTAAACAGACGAATGTAGAAGGGGAATTGGTAACTTGGATTCAGAATGCCAAGGGTCATTTCGACGGGATCATTATCAATCCGGCCGCGTATACGCATACCAGCATCGCGATTCGCGACGCCATCACCGCCATCGCCGTGCCGACGGTTGAGGTGCATCTGTCGAACATCTATCAGCGGGAGGAGTTTCGTCATCACTCCTTCATCGCCGGCGTCGCCCTGGGACAGATATCCGGCTTCGGCTCCACCGGCTATCTGCTGGCGCTGGAAGCATTGACCGCACATCTCGACAGACACCCGCGCCCGCGCGCAACCGCAAAGAAAAAACCCTCGGCCTCACGCCGTTGAACTTGTCGTACCAAGGAGAGTTGTTGTGATTTCGACCGCAGAGTTTCGGAACGGTAGCCCGCTCATGGTGGAAGGCCAACCCTTTTACATTGTGGAATTCCAGCACGTCAAACCCGGCAAGGGCGGAGCATTCGTCCGAACGAAGCTGAAGAGTTATCTCTCCGGCAACGTCCTGGATAGGACCTTTCGTTCCGGAGAAAAGTTCGAAACACCTCAGATCGAAGAATGCGACATGCAGTTCCTGTATGCCACCAACGACTCCTATACGTTCATGGATACAGAGACCTATGAGCAGTCGACCTATGAGAAGAGCCAGTTGGGAAGCAACGCCGATCTGCTCAAGGAAGACATGATCGCAAAGATTCTCATTTACGAGCATCGGCCGATTACGGTTCTGCTGCCCAACTTCATCGAACTCAAAGTGGTCGATGGTGAACCGGGGGTACGCGGTGATACGGCTTCCGGCGGCAACAAGCCGGTCATCGTCGAGACTGGCGCCACGATCAAGGTCCCGCTCTACTTGGAAATCGGGGAAATCATTCGCATCGATACGAGAACACGAGAATTTGTGGAGCGCGTGCGTTGAACTCATCACGCAAGAAGACCGGCAAAGGCCGAGATACGGGTAAGCCGATCGTCCTGCCGAGCGCGTATGCTCCTCGATCGACGGCCTCGGAGACACTCTTGTCTCCTGACCAGGCCGCTCAGATTCAACAATTGGCTGACCTGCTGAAGCGCAACCATCTGACGGAATTGGAAATCGAGCGCAGCGGGATGCGGATCCGTATTCGTCATGAACCGGTGGTCCGGACGGCGGCAGCCCAGGCAGTGGAAACCGTCAATAACCAGTCGACCGCAACCGGCGCGACGCCGACGGCACAAACTCGTCCACCGGCAGACACCGACGGCCAGGTCACGATTACCTCTCCCATCGTCGGCACCTTCTATCGCTCGCCCTCGCCCGATGCCGATCCGTATGTGGAGGAGGGGGATTATGTGAGGAAGGGCCAGGTTCTCTGTATCGTCGAAGCCATGAAGCTCATGAACGAAATCGAGTCCGAGACCGACGGACGAATCACTAAAATACTGTCGGAGAGCACCAAGCCAGTCGAATATGGACAACCTCTCTTCTTGATAGACCCCAACGCCTCGCCCTAGCCGTCGAGCTCCTGAGGGTTCGTGGCGGGACCACGCGGGAAGACGTCCCGCATGTATTGTCATCCCTATGCGAGTGACACGTGCCGAATCAGAGAGCAGGCCCGGTCTCGACCGGTGCCGCACACACCATGAGGAACAGGCGAACCGACCCTATGGCCTGCGCCGGAGTATCTAGTGTTTAAGAAAGTGTTGGTGGCCAATCGTGGAGAAATCGCCCTTCGGGTGATCCGTGCCTGCAAAGAGCTCGGCATCAAGACCGTGGCGATCCACTCCGAGGCCGATACCGCAAGCTTGCACGTGCGCGCAGCGGACGAACACGTCTGTGTCGGCCCACCGGAAGCCGCCCTCAGTTACCGCAATATCCCCAATGTACTAAGCGCAGCCGAGGTGACCGGTGCCGATGCCATTCATCCCGGTTACGGGTTTCTTTCTGAGAACGCGCACTTTGCGGAAGTCTGCGAATCCATAGGCGTCAAATTCATCGGCCCGACGTCGGAAAACATCGCCTTGATGGGGGACAAATCCAAGGCGCGGGAAGTAGTGGCCAAGAAAGGCCTCCCGGTGACCCCCGGCAGTCCCGGGGAACTTCGGAGCGAACAGGATGCGCAAGAAGCCGCCAAGACCATCGGCTTCCCCGTGATCATCAAAGCCTCGGCCGGAGGCGGCGGACGGGGCATGCGCGTGGTGAACAAACCGGAGGAGTTGGCGCGGGCGTTTCAAGCGGCGCAAGCGGAGGCGAAGTCCACCTTCGGACACGACGGCGTATATCTCGAACGCTACTTCCTTGAACCCCGTCATATCGAAGTGCAAATTGTAGCGGACAATCGAGGGCATGTGGTCCACCTCGGCGAGCGTGATTGTTCCATCCAACGCCGCCATCAAAAACTGGTGGAGGAAACCCCTTCGCCGGCCATTGATGAACGCCTGCGGCGCGAAATCGGCCGAGTGGCCATCGAAGCCGTGAAAGCGATTCGCTACTCCAACCTCGGCACGGTGGAGTTTCTTCTCGACAAGGATCGCAACTTCTTCTTCATGGAAGTGAATACCAGGATTCAAGTGGAACACCCCATCACGGAAATGGTCACCGGCATCGATCTGGTCAAGGAACAGATCCGGATCGCTTCGGGCATGCCCCTCTCGTTCAAACAGACGGACATTAAACTGAACGGGCATAGCTTCGAGTGCCGGATCAATGCCGAAGACCCCGAAAAATTTACCCCCTGTCCCGGCCAGATCACCAAGTACTCGGCGCCGGGAGGCTTCGGCGTGCGTGTCGATTCCGCGATGGAACCGAACGCGGTCGTCGTGCCCTACTACGACTCCTTGATCGCCAAGTTGATTACGCACGGCCGCGATCGCCAGGAAGCCATGGCCCGAATGCGCCGCGCGCTCAATGAATTTGTCATCGAAGGCATCAAGACGACGATCCCGCTCCACCGGCGGATATTCAATGATCCCGATTTCCAAAAGGGACATGTCTCGACGACGTTTCTCGATCGCTTTCTTGCCGGCCAGTCCTCCTAACTGATCCTCGATACCCGGGAGCGCGCCACGTCTCAGGCCAGCCGACAATCGTTCCTCAACGGGTTGTATCTCGTGCTCGACCCCACCGTCCGGCCGGACCGCTCGCTGCCCGACATCCTGCGCGAAGCCGCCGCCCATGGTATCCGCCTCTTTCAATATCGGGACAAGCAGGCCACCATGAAAGACGCCTATGCGCAGGCGCATGCGCTGCGCCAGGCTGCAACCGATGTGGGCGCTTTGTTGATCATCAACGATCGTTGCGATTTAGCGATGGCGGTGGACGCGGATGGAGTGCACCTTGGACAGGAAGACCTTCCCATCACATACGTCCGACGATTGTTGGGGCCTGGAAAGATCATCGGATTGTCGACGCACAGCGCGGCCCAGGTCCGCGAGGCCGTCGCAGAGGAGCCGGACTACGTGGGATTCGGACCGATTTTCAGCACGTCGACCAAGGCTGATCACGACCCGATCGTCGGGCTGGAAGGATTACGGGCTGCCCGCGCGCTGACGATGCTGCCGATGTTTGCGATCGGCGGCATTACGGCGGACTCCGTCGGCAAGATCATCGCGATAGGGGCGGATGGTGTGGCGGTCATCTCCGCAATACTCAACGCTCCGGACCTCGGCATGGCGATCCGGAAATTCCAGCAGGGCCTGTCCACGCCCGATCGACAAGCTCTCTGATCGGATCGCTGGACGCCAGCCGGTCGATGGCGCCGGACCAATCGCGATCGAGGTGGGGCTGGTAATGCAACGGTCCCAGCACCGGAACGCCTGCCCGCTCGCGCAACAGCGCGGCCGTTGACGCGCACTGATCCTGGTGCGCGGAGGTCGAGGGCAACAGGGTCTCATTCAACACCACAGCCGCAACCGCAAGTCGGCGGCGTCGAAGGCCTTCCAGCGTCAGCAGCGCATGATTGATCCCGCCGAGCCGGGCCCGACCAACCACCACCACCGGAAGCCCGAGCCGGTCGATCAAATCACGCAGATCCCAATCCTTCCCCATCGGGACGAGCAGGCCACCGGCTCCCTCGACGACAACACAGGCGTATCGAGCCACAAGTCGTTCGAACCCTCGCACTATCTCCTGTATCTCGATCACGCGTCCTTGCGCCGATGCAGCGGCCAGGGGAGCGAGCGCCGCAGGGAATCGGTAGGGAGACACTACATCGAGTCCATCGTCCACTCCCGCCGCAGCCATGAGCCGATCTGCGTCGCTCTCGTTCGCCTGGCCGGGACACACTCCGGTCTCGACCGGCTTCATCACGCCGACTGAACAGCCCATCTGCGTCAGCCTCCGGACCAGCGCAGCGGATACGACCGTCTTCCCAACGCCGGTATCCGTCCCTGTCACAAACACTCCGTTACCCATTCTCTGTTCTTCCCATCTGCTACCTGTGACACGCGTTGTTTCGTACTCTAAATCGACGACTCAATTCCCAGCAGGATGCTCACAACGGACGCCAGAGAACGGCGCTGGCGTTCTTTTTCAGCATCCTGTTAGAGAATACGACTATCCAGATTCCAGACTTGCCCCGACATGTCGGCGCGCTCAGCCAGCCGGCAAATCGTCCCGCTGACATCATCCAGGTTCGACACACGCTCCAGCACATGGTCGCGGAGACGCTCTCCTGTAGGAAACGATTCGCTCGTCATGCCCGTCGGCTGCCAGCCTGGACAGACCACATTCACACGGATATTGTGCGGTCCCCATTCACGCGCGGCTGACTTCACCAGGCCCATGAGTCCGGCCTTGGATGCCGCATACGCGCCTTGTCCATGCACTCCGTGCAATCCGGCGTAGGATCCGATCACGACGATGGATCCGGTGCCCTGAGTCAGCATCGAGGCCGCCGCAGCCGTCATGCACCGATAGGTCCCGCTCAAGTTCGTGTCCATGATCCGCTGCCAGGCTTCTTCCGGGCAGCTCACCACAAGATGTGCATCCGCGATCCCGGCATTGCAGAGCAGCACGTCGAGTCGGCCACGCTGCGCCACGATGGCAGCAACCATCGCCTGCACCTCATGGCTCGATCGTATATCCGCCTGGTACAGGGCACCTTGGGCACCGACCTCCGAGAGCAGCGCCAGCGTCTCCTCGGCTGCGGAACGGCGGCGGCCATAATGTACCGCCACCCAATACCCGGCGCGGGCAAAGGCCAGGCAGAGCGCCCGCCCGATTCCGCCGGACCCGCCGGTCACCAGTACGGTCCGGCCTGCGCGACGGTCTTGAGAGGCTGGAGGGAATTCGGACATCACGGCGAGCGATTATGAGAGGAGGGTCGAGAGAAGGCAAGGAGGGACGCGCCGGCTTGCTGCAGCGGATCGGGTATGGTACCGTGATTTTTTTGACTGGAGGATAGCCGTGATCGTTCAGAACTTGGTGCGCTCGATCTTGATCGCAGTGGGCGTTTGCGGGTCCCTGGGCATCGCATTGGGTCATGGACAGGCCCAGGCATCCGAATCGGGACAGACCATCGCCCATTCCGCCGACTATTTTCCAGACACCGTCGGCACACGCTGGCAGTATCGCGGGCAGATCTCAGAAGGGCCGCTGCAGACGATCGAGAACAAATACTTCAGCAACGTGTCGTCGGTGACCGGAACTCGTACGCTGAAGGGTGGTCTCGTCGTCACCGTCTTCCATGATACCAATCCCGGCAACCACGGCGCTTCCGACAGTTTTTATCGGCGTGATGCGGCCGGTGTGGTGTATTACGGCTCCGAGCCGGGGACACCTCTGGAGCGGCAGCTGGTCCCTTACCAGATCATCCGGTTTCCGATGAAAGCCTCCCAATCCTTCCAACAGTTCAACCGCACTGATATCGACTTCGGAAGCGATATCGATGGGGACGGCACCAACGAACATGTAGACGTCGAAGGGGTGTCGACGGTGTTCGGTCACGAATCGATCACGGTTCCCGCCGGCACCTACCCCGATGCGGTGCGCGTGGAAGCACGGATGACCCTCAAGATTCACCTCTCCTCCGTCGATCGGACGGCGGTCGGCACCGACGTCATGACGGCCTGGTTCGCGAAAGGAGTGGGACTGGTCAAGTATAGCGAACGGCAGGAATTGGCCTCACTCAAAGACGACCGCGGCAATATCACCGCTATTACGGAAGAGCTGGAAGAAGTCACGGTCAACCCCGGGCAGGCCCTACAGGGTCGGAGCGAACCCACGCCGCAGGGTCTGTTCGCTGACGACACGCGCGACCATGAATTGCTTCAGGTACTCGTCCCCACCGGCCTTCGCCCCTATGCCCGATAACCGGTGACCGCCGAACGGTTGCCGGCCGACCAATGCGCCGGTGATCGGACGATTGATGTAGAGATTACCGACATCCATGGTCTGACGCGCCTGCTCGATGTGCCGGGGACTGCGCGAGTACAACCCGCCGGTCAGCGCATAGGCGGTATCGTTGGCCATCTGTATCGCCTGCTCAAAGGACGAGGCCCGCATCACGGCCAGCACAGGCCCAAAAATCTCCTCCTGTGCCAGTCGGTGGGACGGCTCGATGCCTGCGATCACCACCGGGCCAACCGCATAACCAACCCCTTCCCGCGATCGATCCACCACGATCCGTCCTTCGCATCGCCCGATCTCCAGATACTCCTGAATCCGCTTCTGTGCACGCGCATCGATAACCGGACCGACCTGGGTCGCAGGATCGTCGGCCGCTCCGATGCGAAGACTCAGCACCGCATCGACCACACGTTGGGTGAACGCATCATGAATCGAATCCAGCAGGATCAGGCGGGAACAGGCGGAACATTTCTGTCCCGCATAGCTACTAAACGACTGAATCACCCCGGTCACGGCTTCGTCAAGATCGGCCGTGTCATCGACGATGATCGCATTTTTCCCGCCCATTTCCGCGATGACTCGCTTGACGAACCGCTGTCCCGGTTGTGGCACCGCGGCAGCCTGCACCATGCCCAATCCCACATCCCTCGATCCGGTAAATGCAATCGTCGCGACCGATGCCTGAGTCACTAACTCGCGCCCCACGTCGGGGCCGCCCGGCACGTATTGCAAGACACCCGTCGGCACACCGGCTTGTCTCATGATCTCGGCAAGCCGATAGCCCATGATCGAGGCGCGTTCCGACGGCTTGAACAGCACCGGATTGCCGGCCACCAAGGCCGCTGAGACCATCCCGGTCGGAATGGCGAGCGGAAAATTCCAGGGCGCGATGACGACCGTGATCCCGCGCGGACTCCAGAACAACTCGTTCAACTCACCCGGGTACGATCCCAGGCGAGGCGGGGACTCAAGCTGCTCCATTTCACCGGCATAATACTCCAGAAAATCGATGGCCTCAGCCACATCGGCATCGGCCTCGCGCCAAGGTTTGCCTTCCTCGAACACTTCCCACGCCGCCAGCTCCCACCGCTGCTCCCGCATCAGCGCAGCAGCCGTGCGCATCACGGCGACACGATCCGCAATCGCTCGACCTTTCCATACAGCCGCATGGGATTCGGCCACCTTCATGAGAGACGCGACATCGACAGGCTGATAACTCTGAAGCACGGCAACCAATTGATCCGGTTGGCTGGGATTCATCGAGCGCAGATCCGACCCTGTCGGGAGATGCGAGTTCAGCTTCGACAGGTCAAGCCGCGTCCCCAATTGTGTGCGCACAAGGTCAAGGGCCTCGGCCATGGCGAGACGAACATGGGCGCGTGAAAAATCCGCCACCGGCTCGTTGACGAAGGGACGCGGGCCGACAGGTGAAGCGGCCTCATGATTCCGTTCCGCAGAAGCGGGTGGCGCCTTGGGGATGTCCTCCGGTGGAGCCAGTAACATCTGCAGCGGCTGCGACTCCACATATTCCTTTCGCAGAAACGATTCGTTCGAGGTGTTTTCCAACAAACGTCGCACGAGGTACGCCATGCCGGGAAGCAATGCTCCGACCGGGGCATAGAGCCGAAGACGTCGCCCGCGGCCCCTTATCGCTAGTTGAAAGGGCTCCGCCATGCCAAAAATCATCTGGTATTCCCAGGCGGCAGGCGGCAGCATGAGTGCCTCCGCCACCGCCTCGACCACGGCCAGGCTGCGAAGGTTGTGGGTGCCGAACGCCGGCCTGATCACATCGCTGTGCTCCAGCAGCAAGCGGATCAGGGCCTCATAATTCACATCCGTCTGCGCCTTCTGCTCGAACAACGGCATCGGCCAGCCACGCTGGCGATATCGAATCGCGTCGGAATCCCAGTAGGCGCCTTTCACCAACCTGATGGTGATCGGCACCTGTCGATCCCTGGTCCATGCCAACAGCCGTTGCACGTCTTCTTGGGTATCGGTTCGATAGGCCTGCAGCGCAATTCCCGCATGAGGAAACGTCCGATAGGGCTCTTCCATAAACAGACGCATGAAGATGGAGAGGATCAACGCCTTCGTGTCCGCCTGTTCCATATCAAAAATGACCGACGCGGGGAGTGTGCCGGCGAGATTCAAGAGCGGTCGCAGGCGGGCCGCCACCGCACGGTAGCTGGCTTCGGGATCGATGGGATCGAGTTGCGAGTAGAGGGCTGAAATCTTGATCGACAACTGCACGCGGGGGAGAGAACCGAGGTGATCCCGTTCGAGCAAGGGCATGGATGGCCACCCAGGGCAGGCGTCGCCGAGACTGCGCAACGCCGCCAGGCACCGATCCCGGTACTCGTCCGCCTCGCGCTCGCTCACACTGGCCTCACCCAGCAGGTCCACCGAAAACGCCCGGCCCTCATCCCATAACTGGCGGAGGGTCGGAATTGCCTGCTCGATGGATGCGCCGGCAATGAAGCTGGTCGCCATCTGTTCCACCTGATGCCGAATGGCCTTTCCGCTGAGCGCCGCTCCGAGTTTGGTGACGGCGAGCGCCTTGAGTCCCCATTGGGCGCCGAAGAGCTGCGCGCTCATATCGCCGAAGTATTCCTCGGCCAGCCGAACGACCCGCGCATCGTCCCGTAGCGACGGCAGCACATCGATAAAACGAAACAGTTGCGCCTTGAACGCGGGATCTTTCATCGCCAGGTTGATGGCCGCCTGCGACCACCAGCGGGAATCGAACAGGCCGGGAGCCTGTCCGCTGGAACGCCGGGCCAGATCTTCACCGATGGCACGGATACGGGGTTCGAGTCGGGCGGGGTCGAGGGGCATCGGTTCCTCCTGAACCATGAAGGGATCTTTTCTGCAGTATACACCGCACGTCTTCATTTAAGAATTTGAACCGATCGATCGAAGCGCGGGGCGGAATCCGTCGGTGTTGTTGTCCAAAGAACGCATCGAAGCGGTCAAGGGTGAGGTCACGACCCAATTGGGCGTCCTGCTGTCGAATCTCTCCGCCGATGTTCGAGAAAGCCAACACACGCAATTCCTTGGTACCTTCAGCCTCGCGCTGTCGCCAATCAGGCCGAAGTGCGAGCGCAGGCGAAGCGCGGCAGGAAGCTTTCCGGATGCAGGGCAGATAAAAGGGGTCGGGAGTCTTTATTGAGGGCTAGGCTATCCATCGAAATCATGCTGAATGACCATGGCTGGCGGTACATCCGGTCGGCGGGGGAGTGACTCCGGCGGAACTTCTACGCATCGTCCTGTCCCAGGACCATCCCGTAGAGGTTGAGCCCGCTTCAAAAACCAGGACATCGAATTTGCAAGAAAATGGCAGACGGTGGAAATCAAAGTCGAAGCGTTTCCGTTCACCGTCTTCGGCACCGTTCCGGAAAAGTTTTTGAGTATCTCGGAGGATGCGATACCGTTGGAGAAAGAGCGGAGCGGCCTGGCCTATGCGGTCGGATCAGCCTGCACCACGCGAGGATGCGGGTGAAAGGAAGGTACTCCATCTCACGCCTGGGATGGCGATGACGGTGAAGGTGAACAGAACCCGGGGACTTTACCCAAACCGGTTTCACGCGCATAGCGACGGTGCAGGCCGTGCCAGTCATCCGCGGTACTCATCATCGACCACCACGCGAACGACGCCGAGGGGTTTAGCGATCGACCGAGACTCGGGTTACCGATATCACGCATTTCCCAGGACGGAAGTGCACCTGTATCCAGCTGGATCAAGCCTTCCCCCGTCGTCTTTCGCGTTTCTCCTCTTGAAAATACAGCGGTGGCTCCGGTAGCATGCGCCGCTTGCCTTGACCAACACCATTCGCATGGCGGTGCACTGTGGCGATGAGTTGCGCACAGGATCCGAAGGAGTACGATGGCCGACTCGTCCGCACAATCCGTCTGCTGGGGCACCGTGGCCCTGTTCACCGCAATCACCCTGCTGACCTTCGTCGGGGTCCCACTCTTCGCGTGCTACTATGATTACACCGTCCTCGATTGGGTCCTGCTTGCCATCCTGTATATCGTGACCGGCATGGGAATCACGGTGGGATACCACCGCATGATCACCCATCGCAGCTTCGAGAGCCATCCCTGGGTGAAAGTCTGTCTGCTGGTGATGGGAGGATGGGCCGTGCAGAACTCAGCCCTCATGTGGTGCGCCGATCACATCCGCCATCATGCCCACACCGACGAAGAGGTCGATCCCTACAATGCCACGAAGGGCTTCTGGCACAGCCATGTCGGCTGGCTGTTCGTCGACACTCCGTATCGTGAAGACCGCTTCGCAGCGAAACTTCGCACCGATCCGATGATTCTGTGGCAACACCGGTATTACTGGTGGATCGTGGCGTCGGGGTTTGCGCTGCCGTTCGCGATCGGATACGTGAACGGTGGGTTCACCAGCGGCCTGGGTTGTTTCTTGCTCGCCGGCGTGCTGCGCACCGTGCTGGTTCTAAACTCAACGTTTACGATCAACTCCCTCTGCCATATGATCGGCGCCCAGCCACACGGCACGCAGGACAGCAGCCGCGACAGTTGGCTCATTTCGTTTATCAGCTTCGGCGAGGGCTACCACAACTATCACCATACCTACTCCCACGACTATCGGAACGGATCGAAGTGGTATAACTTCGATCCGTCGAAGTGGTTGATCTACTCGTTGTCGCTCTTGGGGCTGACCTACAATCTGCACCGGGAACGCACCTTAGCCGACTAGCCACGTGACCCGTCCACATCGTTCGTCTGCCGCAACTGTTCCAGTCTCGATGATCCATGTTCAATTGACCATTGAGCAGTGCACATTGAGCATTCCTCGGATTTCTTTCCGCATTCCATCGAGTCCTCTTCTACCCAGCCACGCCCTGCGTCTACTGGCCCATTTCTTTTCGTCGGCGCGATAGCTTAATATGCAATGAAGCTCGCAAAATCCAGTCGGACGCGCGAGGTAGAGGAGGCATCACCATGGCAGAGCAACCCGATGGCGCGCCGCCGCACGAAGAGGCGGCCGCCAAGCCCAATATCATTCCTGGAGTGAAACACGTCGTCGCCGTCAGCAGCGGCAAGGGCGGCGTCGGCAAATCAACGGTGTCGGTCAATCTGGCAGTCGCCCTCGCGCTCACCGGAGCGAAGGTCGGATTGCTGGATGCCGATATTTACGGCCCCAATATCCCGATGATGATGGGGGTGGAGAAAACACCCGAGCAGAAAGACGGCAAAATCGCCCCGGCGGAGAGCCACGGGGTCAAGCTGATTTCCATGGGGTTTTTCGTGCCGGAAGATACCGCCGTCGTCTGGCGCGGTCCCATGGTCCACACGGCGATTCAACAACTCTTTCGCGATGTGTTGTGGGGAGAGTTGGATTATCTGTTGATCGACCTGCCGCCGGGAACCGGCGACGCGCAACTGACCCTGACCCAATTGGTGTCGTTGTCGGGCGCGGTCACGGTCACGACCCCGCAAGAGGTGGCGCTGCACGATGTTCGCAAAGGCATGATGATGTTCCAAAAGGTGAACGTTCCCTTGCTCGGCATTGTCGAGAACATGAGCTTTTTCCTCTGCGGCCATTGCGGCGAGCGTACTGAGATTTTCTCTCATGGCGGCGGCGAGCGCGCGGCGGAGAAACTGGGCGTTCCTTTCCTCGGACGGGTGCCTATCGATCCGGCCATTCGAGCCGGCGGAGATTCGGGAAACCCGATCGTGGTCGCCAAGCCGGATTCACCGCAAGCCCAGGCCTTTCGCGACATCGCCGCGAAGCTGGCCGCGGCGCTGCAAACAGGCGGGGCAGGGGCCGCGAAAAGTCGGATCGAAAGTCTGCTCGAAAAAATCAAACGTCCGGCCACCGGCCACTGACCGGACACCGAACAAGGAAGATGTACGCACTCAGGGAGGAAGTATGGGCGAGTTGATCAGAATCGCAGGAACCGCCGACGTAAAGCCGGGAGCCGGCATGGTGGCGGAAGTGAACGGCAAGGCCATCGCGGTGTTCAACGTGGACGGGACCTTCTATGCCATCGACAATACCTGTGTCCACCGTGGGGGGCCGTTGGGGGAAGGAGATGTGGAAGGGGACGTGGTGTCCTGCCCTTGGCACAACTGGCAGTTCAACGTAAAGACCGGCAGCTGCGTCAACAACCCCTCGGCTAAAGTGACCGCGTACGAAGTCACGGTTGAAGGCACTGACATTAAAGTTCGATTGTGACGCCGCGCCGACTGCAGATTGACGACCATGAACCGAGACGTCCGGCTCAACCGTGAATGGAGGCAACAATGGCAGAGAATACGCTGACCCCGACCCACATTGAGATCGCCGAAACCTTCGTGCGGCTCTATGTCTTTTTGACGCAGTACATCGACCGCTGTGAAGATGATGCCGCGCGCAAAGAATATCCGGAAGCAGAGCTGCAAAAACACCTGAGCGAGACCCGAGCCAAAATGATGGACATCTTGAAGGTGAATCCGGTGGTCAAGGGCAAAGTGGAGAAAGAATGTGAACGCGTCCTCGCGCTGGGTTCGAAATGTCTGATGGGTGGAACCGAAAAAGTCGCCGCACTGGACGTGCTGGGAGCGGAGCGGGTCATTCTCAAGAATAAGACCATCGCGTTGAGCGACCTCTTAGCCGTCTATCGCGCGCTCTAACATTCCTATGTCCGACCCGGCTGGAGAGAAATATCAACTCGCCGGTTTCGATGCCAGGGAACGAGGCTTCAATCGTCCCGTAGAGTTCGAGCAAACATCCTCGGGATACCAGGCGACGTTGCGATAC
Source organism: uncultured Nitrospira sp. (assembly GCA_902500785.1). Classification (GTDB taxonomy): domain Bacteria; phylum Nitrospirota; class Nitrospiria; order Nitrospirales; family Nitrospiraceae; genus Nitrospira_A. The sequence goes on along the minus strand of CABVRW010000050.1, from coordinate 3,136 downwards.
GAAACGACGCGCATCGTGACCCCGGACGCTCCGAGCACAACGGATGCGCTGCAGCAGTTGATCGCGATTCTCCAGCAACAGGGGTACACGCAATTGCGCAGCCAACAAAGTTACCGAGACGGCCTGTACTTGGGATCGCAAGAGTTGTGGGTGGAGTATCCGGATCGACAAGCCCCCTCGGAGCTTGGACTCCTGGGCTTGTTGAAGAAGTGGATGGGGTACCCACCCGGCTGATATCCGACCTCCGCGTTCATTTCGGCGACATTGACTCTCCATTTTCCCACGCCTATAGTCTCAGGGAACTGCGTCGCCTGGCCCTCAGTCCTCACCGGACCAGGGTCCCGCACCGAGGAATACACGATGCCGTGGGTTCACGTCCTGCTGCTGACCCTCTTCTTCGCACTGCTCCCGCCGAGCGCGGCCACCGCGAAGGTCTACCGTTGCGAAGGGGCGAACGGCGGCAGCATCTTGACGGACCAACCGAAGGGGAAACGTGGCTGCGCCGTAATCGAGACGGCCGCCCCCTCTCCTCCGGGTGGATTCACCCCGCCGGTCGAGCCCACGCCACCGGCGCGACCGGACATTCCCCCTGATGTCGCCCCGTCATCCACGGCTCCCCAGCATTCCCGCCGACCTAGCGCCACGGGACAGGTCCCATCACTCGAAGGTCACGCTGACTCGTCCGCACCTGCAGCTCCCCCCGCCGCCCGTTGCCCGAATGGGGTCAACCCGCTCAACCCCTTCGCCGCACTCAACTGCTCGCCAGCGGTGCTCGACGGATCGGAAGAGAAGAAGGAACGGTAATCCGGTCCCGCCGATCGTTTGACTCTCCCGGTGCCCCTTCTTATAATGCCGAAACGAACCGTTTAGGCTGATCTCACAAGCACTTATGTCTGCCTTCTCCGCTGGTTTTTTATCCCGTCGCGCACAGGATCTTCGAGCCGGTCTCCGGCACGCGTTTGCGGTTCGTCCTGAACACCCCGCCTTCACCGTCGAAGATCTGGCCCTGCTCCAACGGGTTGCCGACGCCATCGTGGCGCGCCGCATGGCGGCACCGGCCACCCTGTTTCTCGAGTCGATGGGCCCCATGAATTTTCTCGGGAGTCAAGCACTGCACTTCCTCGCGCCCGTGATCGAATGTGTTGTCACCGGCCCCGAACTCGCGCAGATCGCTCGCCTCTTGGAACGGCGCGACTCTCTTCACCGCCTGACCGCATTCATCGAGGCAAAATCCGCGCCTCCCCAAGGAGCGCCGACTCGATGACGGAACATCTTCACTCACCCGCGGCACCGACGTCGGCTCATTCCCTCAACGTCATCGTCGCCACGGATTGCGGGAGCACCACCACCAAAGCCATTCTGATCGAGAAGGTCGGGGATGAGTATCGTCAAACCTACCGCGGAGAAGCGCCGACGACAGTCGAGGCTCCATTCGAAGACGTCACCCGCGGTGTGTTGAACGCCATTGCCGAAATCGAGGAACTCTCCGGTCGAACGATCCTCGACGGCGACCGCATCCTGACTCCGAACCACGCTGCGCTAGGCGATCCCATGCGGGGCGTCGATATGTATGTGTCCACCAGCAGCGCCGGCGGTGGATTGCAGATGATGGTCACGGGAGTGGTACAGAACATGACTGGGGAGAGCGCCCAACGCGCCGCGCTCGGCGCGGGGGCTATCGTGATCGATGTCCTGGCGTCCAACGACGGACGACTGCCCTACGAAAAAATCGAACGGATTCGAACCATGCGGCCGGACATGATCCTGATGTCCGGCGGAACCGACGGCGGCGCGGTCACCCACGTCGTCGAAATGGCCGAGTACATCGCGGCCGCCGAACCGCGGCCGCGCTTCGGCAGCACCTACCAGCTGCCGCTCGTGTACGCGGGCAACAAAGACGCTCAGCCGCAAGTCAACACCATTTTAGGCGAGAAGACAGCCCTCGAATTCGCCGAGAACATCCGACCGGTACTGGAGCGTGAGAACCTCGCGCCGGCCCGCAACAAGATCCACGATCTGTTTCTCGAACATGTCATGCAGCAGGCTCCCGGCTACAAGAAACTGATCGAGATGGCCGGTGCGCCCATCATGCCGACCCCGGCGGCAGTCGGCGTCATCATGGAAACGATCGCCAAGCGCGAAGGGATCAACCTGATCGGCGTCGATATCGGCGGCGCCACGACCGACGTGTTCTCGGTCTTCAACGGCCTCTTCAACCGCACGGTCAGCGCCAACCTCGGCATGTCCTACAGCATTTCGAATGTGTTGGCGGAAGCCGGCCTCGACAACATCATGCGCTGGGTGCCCTTCACCATCGATGAACAAACCCTGCGGAACCGCATCAAAAACAAGATGGTGCGGCCCACGACGATTCCGCAATCGCTCGACGAACTGCAAATCGAGCATGCCATCGCCCGCGAGGCCTTGCGGCTGGCGCTCCTTCACCACAAATCGCTGGCGACGGGGCTCAAGGGCGTCCAACAGGAGCGCACCATTTCCGATGTATTTGACCAACGCACGTCCGGCAAGACCCTGATCGACATGTTGACACTCGATCTGATCGTGGGGAGCGGCGGCATCTTGTCGCATGCGCCACGCCGCATCCAGTCCATGCTGATGATGGTCGATGCCTACGAACCGCTCGGCGTCACGACGCTGTCGGTCGATAGTATTTTTATGATGCCGCATCTGGGTGTCCTGTCCACCGTCAATGAACAAGCCGCCACCGATGTGTTCGTGCGCGATTGCATGGTCTATCTCGGCACCTGTATTGCTCCGATCGGCCAAGGAAAAAACGGAGAGCGCTGCGCCGATTATGAAGTCGCGCTGCCTGACGGACGAATCGAGAAGGGCCTGCTGGCGTTCGGCGACCTCACGCTCTTCGCCTTGACGCGCGAGCAGCAAGCCACCGTGACACTGCAACCGGCCAAACAGGTCGATCTTGGGAACGGTCCAGGGCAGCCGCTCACGCGAACCGTGCAGGGTGGCGTGGTCGGCCTCATGCTGGATGGCCGCGGCCGTCCGTTGCAAATGCCCAGCGAGCAGGCCGCGCGCATCGCGGCGCTCACGCGATGGTACCAGGCGGTCGGCATGTATCCGACCGGGACCTGATGGCCGATCACAACAGGCTCTCGGC
>CABVRW010000049.1 GCA_902500785.1 uncultured Nitrospira sp. | reverse complement strand
GACCAATTAGACCTCTTCTAGAAAGCCCCGCCCGGAAGGGCGGGGTTCTTTACTTCTCGTGGATTTCCATACAAACAGGCCCGGGTGTTGAGCGCAGAAACGGGAACCGACAGAGGACCGCCCAGATCATCCCATAAGCGCTGAAAAGGAAGGTTGAATGTTTCCGGCTGAACGGACTCTGCCAAGGCGGTTTTCACTTCAGAGATGGAGAACAGTTCGGAGAGCTGATCTTTCACCGGGATGTTGAACATATTGCACCGCGCATCGCTTTCCGGCTTCAGGCCGACTGTGACCTGGGCGGGCTCAAAACTGAATGCAACGGATTCGCGGTCCTGCAGCAACACTAATTTGCCTGTCGCATCCAATGTGGAATAGACGGGATCGAGTCGACAGGTGCTTGCCCCGCCTCGCGTTTCGATATCCCCTTTATACTCGGCATGTACCGCGACGAGGCCATCCTGTATCCGGACTTGGGGTTGCCCATTGCGAACAAAGGTCCACCGGAAATCTTTCTCCAGCGTATGTCCCGCTTCTGTGAAGCGTTCGGGGATCCCCTCTCGAATCGCGGTTTGGACCGGGGTAAGGTCGGTCTTGATCTGTAGTGGCACGTGCGAGGGAGGCGCCTTGGGCTGTTCCTTGATCATCGCTGGAAAGGAAGGAACGGCGCTAGTGAGTGGAGGCGGAACCGGCTTGGTTGCTGCTTGGGGAATGGTATGGCTGCATGCGCCACCCAGCAGAGCGATGGGCAATAACGCTAGCATGATGGATCTCGGACGATGTGTCATCATGAGTCTCCCCGACATCTCCCATGCGGGGTCTCGCTACTTGACGCGCTCTCTATGCCCGGGTTCCGTGCAGAACGACGTCAGTAGCGAACCCCCCTGGATGGTATAGATCAGAGCCCTACGGCTGCTGGATTTGCAGATTGTTGTTTACCGTTCTGACGCCCGTAACCTCACGAGCCATTTCCGCCACTCGAATCTTCTGATCGGGAGATGTCACGACTCCGTTGAGCGTCACGACCCCGCGTTCCGTATCCACGTCGATACGGCTGAAATTCGACAGGCGATCAGTGGACAGTTTGGATTGCACCGCAGCCGTAATGGAGGCGTCATCGATGATTTGACCGGCGGTCTTCCCGGTGGCGGACTGGCAGCCGACAATAGAGAGCATGGCCACAGCGAAAACCAAACGTGTCAGGTGTGCCGTCATAATTTCTGCTCCTTCAAAATTTCGTTCACGTGCTCTCTGTGAGCGATCGGCGCCGAAGACGTCGGATGTTTAGGTGCGTCTCGAAACCGCCTCATCCATGGTCTTTTCTGCGGTCTGCGCGGTCTCCTCGGCGAACTCCCGTGCGGCTCGGCCGGCCTTTCGTAAGGTCTGCTTTCCACCGTCGACATACTCTTGCCCACGCTCAACTGCATTATCCCAGACTGCGCGTCCCTGCTCAGTCGCTTCATCGAGTTCATCTTTTGCCTTTGAGGCATAGTCGCGCAACGTGGACCGGAGTTCGGTGCCCGACTGAGGCGCTAAGAGTAATGCCACGCCGGCGCCGATCAATGCGCCTGCCATAAATGCTGACCAGTTGGAATAATCTTCTGTATGCATGTGCTGACCTCCTTGAGACTGGCTGTAATGTTGGATTGTTCTGATATGAAGCGGGATCGTCGGCCACAGGGCCATCGCTACTCTCCACGCCTGAGTGCACCTTACCAGGATGTGGCGCATCTTCCACTAGGCAAGGCCCTAGTTGGGCGGCGTACGATTTGAAAAAGAGCCCCTCTCGTTGAACGGTACGTGCAAGTCGGCAACGTGGGATTACTGAAACCCTCTCGAGGAAAATCTGAACCCAGGAATGTCGGTGGATAAGGTGAAGTGCGATCTCTAGGAGGGGTGGATCGTGGTGCGCCCGACAGGACTTGAACCTGTAGCCTTCTGATCCGTAGTCAGATGCTCTATCCATTGAGCTACGGGCGCAGATCACATTTTTTGAGCCTGCCCGAAGAGACGTCCCTACGGAGCAGGCTCAAAGGAGCAGCGCCCGTTATACAGGCTTGAAGGAAGAAGGGTCAAGCCTATCGAGCAGACATATTTCTCAGAAGAGACTCTTGCTGATCTCTCCGGACGGTGAACTTTCATTGCCGCTCACGTCGTACGCGGTCACGGAAAACCAATATGTGGACCCCAGTGGCAACGTCAGGCGGGTCGAAGTGACATTCCCGACGTCGAATGCCTGAGAGCGGACACCCGATGCTGTGCCGACATAGACTCGATAGCCCTTGAGGTCAGCTTCATTGTTGGCATTCCAGATGACCGTCACTGTGCCGGTTCCCGTTCCAGACGGCGGCGGCGGTGGCGGTGTGGTCCCTCCAATGGGTGGCGGGGCCGGCGGCGGCGTGGTGCCGCTCGCCGTGACGGTCAGGGCCACGGGGATGCGCAGGGTTTGCGACCCGCCGGGACCACTCTCCACGATATAGACCACCCCGGAGTAGGTGCCCACGTTCAGGGACGCGGTATTGACCGAGACGGTGATCGGGTCAATTTCACTGGTGATGGTCTGGGTGCTGCCGTAGGGCGGAGTGAGATTCGTCCAGGCCTGGTTGGCGCTGATGCTATAGGTGCTCTGCTGCGAGCCGGATTTTTGCAGATTGAAGATACCGGAGGCCGTGCTCCCTTTGGGCGCAGTGAGTGAGAGCGCAGACGGGAAGGCCTGGAGCAAGGGGGTCAAGGAGCCGCTCGGGGGCGGGGGCGGCGGGGACGCCGGAGGGGGCGTCGCGGACGGCGGGGGCGGCGGGGTGGTGGACGGGGGCGGAGGTGTGGCGGAGGGCGGGGGCGGCGGGGTCGCCGAGGGGGGCGGCGTGGTGCCGCTCGCCGTGACGGTGGCGGTCACCGGAATGCGCCAAGTCGTTGAGACACCAGGCCCAGACTGTCCGATATAAATGGTACCTGAATAGGTACCAGGGGACAGTCCCATGGAGGCGGTATTCACCGTCACCGTGAGCACGTCGGTTTCGGTGGAAATAGTCTGAGTGCTGCCGTAAGGGGGATTCAGCCAAATCCACGATTGGTTGGCGCTGATGAAGTAGGTATGTTGGGCCGTATCGGATTTCTTCAGCGTCAGAGTGCTGCTCCCGGTGCCTCCTTGAGGAACGCTGATCGACACGGCGCCAGGCGTAAACTGTATATTCTGCGCGACCGCCAGTGATCCTTCCGCAACGCTACCAACCACCCAAAGTAGCAGCATCAGCCGTATGATATGTCCCGCAGCACGTCTGTTCACGCTGCGGGGTGGACTGATCATGAGTGGTGAAGGCAGGTCGATCATGGCGGGTACTCCCTTAGGTGTTTTTTTGAACGAACAATGCAATCGCCTGTTGGTGAGCAACAGGCGTGCCACCGCAAACAAGTTGGGTGTTACGCTTAGTTGTTTGCCTGGAATCACTCAGCAGAATTCGGTGAGATTCCGGACAGGGACGAAGATCCGACCAGACCCTAACGAAAGCTTGGCGAATAGGCAAGTAAAAATTTCTTCCCGTGCCGGTACACTCCCTCGCGAGTGACCGGTAGAACGGCTCCCTCTAATTTCGCGGACTGTATGGATCCGGCACCTCGATGCACAAACGCGCAACTCATTACGGCGACGCCTCTCCCATCACCTACTTAAGGATCGACCCGAAGGTTTGAGTCCCTGCGCAACGACGTTCTTGTCACGGTCACCGCAGCGCTCAGAAACTTGTTGACCGAGGTCTGCAGGTAAGGTATCTCTTGGCGCGCTTTCTGATCAGATACGTAGTCGCATGGTGCTGCGGAACATCGATGAGCGAACGGGGTGGAAAAAAGGAGTTCCAAACTATGATCGCATTGCGATGCCTGCTCTGCCTGTTGTGCTGGTGCCTTGCGGGTCACGTCGCACCATCGGTTGCGGCCGAAGTGGCTCCCGCCCGGTCTTCCTCCGTTCAGCGAGTCGACGTCGGGGTGTCCGAGTGGTTCAGCCAGGGCGAAACGGTGTGGAGGCACAACGCCTCCGGCTTAGATGCCAATCTGGGAAATCCCAGTTCCAGACTCAAATATAAAGATACCGGCACCAACGTCACCGAAATTACCGGGCGGGTGCAGTTGAAGAACAACCTGTTTTTTCGCGGCACGTTCGGTTACGGGTCCATCGGAGGAGGTCGGCTCACGGACGACGATTTTCTCAGCGCGCAGGGGGCAGCCTCTCAAGGTGCGACCGTGAGTGGGGAACACCGCTTTTCCAGAACCTACAGCGACATCGGTGGGGACAACCTGTGGTACCTCAGCGGAGATCTGGGGGCGACGGTCCATACCTTTCGGGACAACAAAGGCTGGCTCGGAGTGTTCGGCGGATTTCAGTATTGGCGGGAGAAACATGTCGCGACCGGAGTCACGCAAGCGGAATGCACGACACCTGCGCCAGCCGATCCGGCCTATGGGTGTGCGACACCCGGGACGGTCACGTTTCGCAATCAACCTGCGATTACCAATACCATGACGTTGGTGGCAGGAAGATTCGGGGGCGAGCTGGAGTATAAGGTCGATAAGCGCGTGAGCATCAATGCCAACGTGGCGATGTTGTTGTCGTACCTGAACAACGAAGATGTGCACCATTTGAGAACCGGGATCTCCGCGCTCGCGCAAGACCCAAGTTTTCGAATGACCGGATTCGGCATCGGGACCAACACGGATGTCGGCCTTCGCGTCAAGATATGGGACCGGCTCTATCTCACCGGAGGGTACCGAGTCTGGTGGAATCGAGTGGTGGCTGCCGATACCTGGAAGATTTACGGCGCGGATGGATCCACGGCAACGGCGCCGCTGACCCTGTTTCAAACGATCCGGCATGGACCCACCATCGGGCTGACCTACTCGTTCTAGCCGTCGTTCGACAACCGGAGGCAAACGCTGCGCAGGAGGGCGCTTGCGTTGGCGCTCACCAGGTCACGATTCTCCAACGTCGTGTCACGGCGTTGCCTCCACCGCCCTTGTCAGAGTCAGCGGGATCGCGAGGGGCCGGTATCCTCTTCGTATTCTGTGAACAGCCGTTTCGCTTCCGGATGGAGGAGATGGGGTTGGCCGTAGGGGATGCCTGCAGTCCGAAAGAGCGGAGTCAGCTTTTCGTTCGGGTGCAGGTAACCGGCACGGAGCGGGACCGATCGCTTGGTATGGCGGATCAGCGCGCAGGGGGTCGGGCGGATAGCGGTCAGCCAATCCGCAATATCTTGCGGGTTGCCGATCGAGGCGGACAATAACAGCAAACGGGCCTGCGACGGACAGAAGATCAAGGTTTCTTCCCACACCACCCCGCGCTCCGGATCCGCGAGGTATTGTGATTCATCCATGATCACTAGTCCCAAGGTGTCCAATCGAACATCGATTTCTCCTCCCGCCGCGTCGTAGAGCAGATTGCGCAAAATTTCCGTGGTCATGATGAGCAGGGGCGCCTGGGCATGCTCGCGGCGGTCGCCGGTGAGAATCCCGACCTGGCCGGGACCGAACAAGCGCGAAAACTCGGTAAATTTCGTGTTGGAGAGGGCTTTCAGCGGTGATGTGTAAATCACCGTGCGATTGTCCTGCATCGCGCGCCTCGTCGCTTCGATGGCGACATACGTTTTTCCGCTGCCGGTGGGCACGCTGACGACGACGTCGGTTTCGGCCAGCCGCGCCAGCGCGTCTACTTGCCAGGCGTCCGGGACAAACGGCTGTGCCTGCGGCACGCCGATTCCCGACAACCATTCATGCAGCGAGACGGGTGGTTCGTGGTGGCCGTGCTCTTCGGCTTTATGCGGGCGCGGCGCAGCCGGTGAGGCCGCCGGTCTCGGATGGGTCTTCGGTTTAGCGCCTGTCTCGACGGGGGGCGCAGTCTGATGGCGGTGCGACTGTTCCTCGATCAGGGCCGCCAGGTCGGACTCCAGTCCGGGGCGATTCTCAACGGAGGCCTGAATGAGTAGGTCGACGAGCTTGCGTTTGCCCGACCGAAAGTGCCGGCTGATGCGTCCACGCGCGAGTCGATGCAGCAGCGAGACCGGTTGTTGGAGCAGCACCTGTTCGAGTTCCTTGGTCGTCATCGAAATTCCATGGTGCGTGAAGGGTAAAGCGTGACGCGCAAGAACGAAATCCAGAGGGTGTGTTGATCCGTCGGCCTCGTACACGACGAGTTCATGGTAGTTCCTCCAGCACACCTCGCCGCATGGCATCGATCGCTCGATCGGCCGATTCCGCGAGGGAGGGGTGGGTGTGTTTCAGGGTTTTGAGCTGAGAGAGAAACTCGATCGTGCGCGCGAACAGCCGAAACATGTCGCCCTCAGCCATGGTGGTCAAGCGCGCGAGACCGATCCAGGTCAGCGTCTGGTCCGCGACCCAGCGTTCGGTCAGGGCGGCGACATCGGCTCGGAGCATCGGCGGATCTTCATGCGGCGCGAGACTTTCCGCCAGCTTGCGGACCTGGAACAAGAGTGTGACCAGGCCGGTACTCCCGCGTGGAAACGAGCCGGGGCGATCATCGTCATGGGCGATACTGGCCATGACGGCGGCGAGCAGTGGCGGATCGATGGCGCCGAAGGCCTCGGCTCGGATCAGTTCCGTAATCAACAGGGAGTGGTCGATGCGAATCAATCGCGCCCATTCGCCGTCGGCGGTGAGCTGCGCCGTGGCGTTGAGATAGCCGAAGCGCTCCAAGACGTCGATGCGTTCCTGAAACCGATGCCACAAACTGGTCTGAAGCGCTTGAATCGATTTCATGTGCCGTTGGATTTCCTGGCGAACCCGCGACGCCCGTGGGAAATCGCGTTGGCAGGCTTGGCGTGAGGGGCAGGAGGGGCAGGCAAAGTCGCCGAGGGTTTGAATAATGGAACTATCGAGCGGGATGTCCTCATGCTGATGGGTCAGAATCGGCAGAATCGGCAGCCGCGGCGGGAGCTCCATCAGGTGATGCGTCAGCTGCTCCAACGTGTGCGGGGTGCACCAGGGATAGGCCGAGGTTTCTTCGCAGTCAAACGTGCGATCGAAGACCTGGGTCACGATGGACGCGGGGCATTCGTTGAGGGAACCACCCTCTCGCAGCAAGGTGACCATCGGGGCGTGCTGGCCCTTGCTTCGGTATTGGCGCAGGATGATGCCTCGTCCTCGAACCAGCCCCACGACACGTCCCGGGGTGAGGAAATGCAGGCGCGCGGCGACATCGGGCGATTCCTGCCTGGCCGACGGGCCGCGCGGCTTTTTCCGCTTCCGCGCCTGGTCGAACACCTGCCACTGTGTGATCCAGTCCGAGCACACCCGCGGACCGAAGGGCTCCATCTCGGCGCGTAGCCCGTCGAGTTTGGTTTCAAGCACGGCCGTGCGCTGGTTCAACTGAAACTGCGCGAAGCTTTTGGCGAGAATGGACTGAATCTGTTCGCGTGGATGCGCTTTGAGCAGGTTCAACACCATCGGATAACTGATGACGAATTGGCTGTGAATCGCCTCGGGCTGCCCCGTGAGCCCTTTGGTCAGAACGGTGAGGTCGATATAGGGTGACGGGGTGATGACCGCAAATCCGACTAGGTCCTTGCCGCGGCGGCCGGCGCGGCCGGCCAGTTGCTGAATCTCGCTGGCGGTCAAGTCGGTAAAGTCGCGTGCCTTGCGAATACTGGATTGTGTCACGACCACGGTGCGGGCAGGAAAGTCGACGCCAGCGGCGAGGGTCGTGGTGGCAAAGACGGCATCCAGAGAACCCGTGCGCATGAGTTCTTCAACGGCGATCTTCCAGGACGGGAGGTGTCCCGCGTGATGCGCCGCCACCCCGATCCGTTGGACGGTATCGATCAGCGGGTGTTCCGCGATGCTCGGAAACTGTTCGGTGACCTGCGTCAAGACACGGGCGATCTGTTCCTGTTGGGGCTTCGGCAGAACGACCTGGCTGCGCTCAAACGATTGCATCGCTTCGTCGCAGGCCCGTCTCGAGGTAAGAAAGATAATCGCAGGAGTGAGATTTCTTTGGCGGAGAGTGGCGACCAGATCAACCGGATGGATCGACGGCGGCATGCAGTTTCATTCCCTTTGAGATGACCACCAATCCGGAATCGGTGACTTTGAAACGTTGACGATCGGCGACCGGGTCGAAGCCGATCACGGTTTTGGGCGGGATGATGACGTCTTTGTCGATGATCGCGCGTCGAATGCGGGCATGTTCGCCGATGACCACGTTTTCCATCAGGACGGACTCCCGCACATCGGCATGGTCGTGCACGCGCACGTTCGGCGAGAGGACCGAGTTCTGCACGCGCCCGCCGGAAATGATGCAGCCGCCGCATACGACGGAGTCCAGCGCGACTCCCATACGGCCACCCTGAAAATCCTGGGCAAAGACGAACTTGGCCGGCGGGAACTGTCCTTGGTAGGTGCGGATGGGCCACTTCTCGTCGTACAAATTGAACAGCGGATCGACCGCGACCAGATCCATGTTCGCTTCCCAGTAGGCGTCGAGCGTCCCGATGTCGCGCCAGTATTTCACGGCCTTTTTGTTTTCATCTTGAAACTTGAAGGCGTAGACCCGGTTTTCTTTGATCATGCGGGGAATGATGTTTTTCCCGAAATCGTGTTTCGTGCCCTCTTTGGCGTCGCGGATGAGCTGCTCGCGCACGACTTCCGTCCGAAACAGGTAGATGCCCATCGAGACGAAGGCTTGCGACGGATCACCCGGAATGTGTGAGGGCTTCTCCGGCTTCTCATCGAAACTCAAAATTCGCCGGTCTTCATCCACTGCGATGACGCCGAATCGGTTGGCATCGGCCAGCGGTGTTTCGATCGCGCCGACTATCGCATCCGCCTGCTTCTCGATCAGCAGGTTGTACATGTCGGCATAGTTCATCTTATAGATGTGATCCCCGGCCAGAATCAGGAGGAACTCAGGAAGATCATTGTCCAGCAGGAACAGATTCTGAAACACGGCATCGGCGGTGCCGCGATACCACTCTTCGCTGATGCGTTGCTGCGGAGGAACCGAGGCGATGTATTCGCCCAGCTCCAGGTTCATGATATTCCATCCGGTGCGGATATGCCGGTCGAGAGAATGGGATTTGTATTGGATCAGCACGGCGATCTGACGCAGCCCGGAGTTCAGGCAATTGCTGAGCGTGAAGTCGATGATGCGATATTTCCCGCCGAACGGAACGGCTGGTTTCGCGCGCTGATCCGTGAGGGGATGCAAGCGTTCGCCTTTTCCGCCGGCCAGCACCATGGTGAAGATCTTAGGCATAGTAGGCATCGATGATCGGATTGTAGCAGGACGACCGATGAATAGAAAGGATGCAGAATGATTGACTTCAACTCGATCTCGGATGATACTACGATTCAACCTGCGCCCCGGCAGCCGATCGGGCTCAATGTGGAACTTGTGGAGGAGCGGACATGAAGAAACAGAATGCCCGTCGCGCGGTCGTCAAACCCGATATCGAGGCCGCCAATCCGATGATGGAAATGGTCTGGCGGCTGGAACGGCTGGAGCGACAGGTGCAGCGCTTGTCCGAGCTCGTGCGCAACCATGCCGAAGACAATGATCGGCTCGTGCGGATTGTTGCGGAGGATCGTGACGTGATTCGCCGTGAGCTCTTGCGGAAACATGAACATCGGGTGCGGGTGCGCAAGCACTTGCGCGATGTCAGTTCGAAAGTCGATTTGGAGCATTGAGCCGTGGCGCTCCGCGCGGCGGTCTGAATCCAGCCTTCGATGGCCACGTCTTCTACTCCTCCGTTCATCGCTTTCGACCAGTCTCTTCTTCCGACACCTTCGACGATCGATGTGCGTGGAATTGTGCGTCGCCACGGTGCGGTCCTGGCCGTGGATCAGGTGAGCTTCCAGGTGCGCCGCGGCGAATTCTTTTCCATTCTCGGTCCCAGCGGTGCGGGAAAAACCTCCGTGCTGCGCATGTTGGCCGGGTTTGAAGATCCGGACGAAGGTGATCTGCTCATCGACGGACAGTCGATGCTCGGGGTACCGCCGAATCGCCGGCCGGTGAATCTGGTGTTTCAATCCTACGCGTTGTTTCCGCATCTCACCGTCTTCGAAAATGTAGCCTTCGGCTTGAAGATGCGGCGGGTTGCCTCCGCGCTCATCGAGGCGCAGGTGCGCCAGGCGTTGACGATGGTCAAGTTGTTCGGCAAGGAGGCGCGGCGGCCGGCTCAATTGTCGGGCGGCGAACAACAGCGAGTGGCGTTGGCGCGGGCGTTGGTGAACAAGCCGGCGGTGGTGTTGCTCGATGAACCGTTGGCGGCGCTGGATCAGCAACTGCGGCAAGCCATGCAGGTGGAGTTGAAGTCCATCCAGCAGCAGGCGGGTCTGACCTGCGTGTGTGTGACGCATCATCAGGAAGAAGCGATGATGATGTCGGATCGAATCGCGGTGATGCATCAGGGGCGCATGTGGCAAGTCGGCAGCCCACGCGAAGTATACGAACGGCCTTGTAATCTGTTCGTCTCGCGATTTCTCGGCGTCTCGAATGAATTGCCGGGCCGGATGGGCGGGCCGATCGGGGAGGACCGCCTGTTTCAACCGATCGATGCCGACCAGCCGCCGCTCACGGTGCGGACCCTGACTTCTGAGCAGGCCGGTCGTCCGGCCACTCTCTCGCTTCGGCCGGAGCAGCTCCGGATGGCGCGTGAACGGCCGATGACGTCCGGTCCGGTGCTCTCCGGCCGGATTGAGAAGGTGTTGTTCGCCGGGAGTGACACCAAGTATTTAGTTCGAGTCGGTCCCGAACGCGTGTGGGAAACCAGGATGACCTCAGACGCATCGCTGCCGTCGTTCACGGCGGGAGACCCGGTGTTTCTCCATTGGTCTTTGCCTGATGGACGGTTGTTCTTCGAGTGACTATGCCGGATCACGATAGGGCGTCTCCCCATGCGCCTGGCCGGTCGTCGTGCCGCTCCTGTTGGCTGGCCGCTCCTGGTTTGCTGTGGATGGGTCTGCTCTTTCTGGCGCCGCTCGGCTTGGTGTTCGCGATCAGCTTTGCCTCCCGCGGCACCTATGGCGGCATTGTGTGGGAGTTCACGGCGGCGAATTATTTGGATCTCTTGCATCCGCTGTACGGCAAGATCCTGGGACAGTCGCTGTGGTACGCGAGTCTCACCACGGCGATCTGCTTCGTGCTGGGTTTTCCGCTCGCCTATGTGATCGCCAGGAGTCCGGCCCGGTGGCAGCCGGTGCTGTTGCTCCTGGTGATGTTGCCCTTCTGGACCAACTTTCTCGTGCGCACCTACGCCTGGATGATTCTGCTGCGCCAGGACGGTCTTGCCAATCGCTTCTTGATGGGTCTCGGGGTCGTGGACGCTCCGCTGGAATTGCTGTATACGCCGACCGCCGTCGTGATCGGACTGGTGTATGGCTACCTTCCCTTCATGGTCCTCCCGCTCTATGTCGCCGTGGAACGTCTGGATCCTCTCTTGGTGGAGGCCGCCTGGGATCTCTACGCATCGCGTTGGTCGGTCTTCACGCGGGTGGTGGTTCCGCTCACGATGCCGGGCATCGTCGGCGGCTGTGTCCTGGTGTTCATCCCCTCGATCGGCGCGTTCATTACACCGGACCTGCTGGGTGGGGCGCGCAGCATGATGATCGGAAATCTCATTCAGCACGAGTATCTGGTCGTGCGTGATTGGCCGTTGGGATCGGCGGTCTCTTTCGTCCTGATGGCGATCGTCATGGCGGCGGTCGTCCTGTATTACCGCCACGCGGGTCGAACAGCCGAGACGTTGGAGGGGCGATGAAGAGGGGATGGGCCGGTCTCAGCGTCGTCAGCATTCTAGTCATGGTGTTTCTCTACGGACCGATTCTTGTGCTGGTGGTCTATTCATTCAACGCCGCCCATCTGTCGATGGCCTGGCGAGGGACGACCCTCAAGTGGTATGCGGCGCTCCTGCACGACGAGGCGCTGCTCGCCGCCACGGCGAACAGTCTGCTCATTGCCCTGGTGTCCACCCTGGGGGCCACGTGTCTGGGCGGACTGCTGGCACTTGGTATGGAACAGATGCCCCACCGGCGACAGCAGATGATCGAAGGCGGGCTGGTGCTGCCGCTGGTCATTCCGGAAGTGATGATGGGCGTGGCGCTGATGCTCTTCTTCGTGATGCTCAAGCTGCCGCTCGGGATCCTCACCGTGATGCTCGGGCACATCGTGTTCAATGTGCCGCTGGTAACCATCATGATCCGCACGCGTTTGCGCAAACTCGACCCGGCCTTGCGCGAAGCCGCGGCTGATTTGGGGGCGGATTCCTGGCAGGTCTTCCGGCATGTCACTTTGCCGTTGCTGCGCCCGGCGATCTGGGGCGCCGTGCTCGTGGCCTTCACCGTCTCGCTCGATGATTTTCTGGTGACGTTCTTCACCGCCGGTCCCGGTGGGACGACCTTGCCGCTGAAGGTCTATTCGATGATCAAATCCGGTGTGACTCCTGAGATCAACGCCCTGTCCGCGTTGCTGCTGCTTATCTCGATGACCTGTGTCGCCCTCTCGCTTCATGTGCAACGTCGCGAGGTCTGAATGGGGACTGGCCTTCAACGGATTGGGCTCTGGCTGTTCTGCTTGCTCGCGCTGATAGGAGGGCTGTCGGCTTGTGAGCCGAATCCGGAGGGGAACTCAGCCGAGTCCCGACCGGTCCTGCATTACTTCACCTGGTCCGACTATGTGGGGCCGGAGATTATCCAGGAGTTCGAACGGCGGGAACGGGTGAAGGTGGTGGTCGATACGTTCAGCAGTAACGAAGAGTTGCTGGCGAAACTGCAAAGCGGGGCCACGGGGTATGATGTGGCCGTGCCGTCGGACTTTATGGTGGCCATCATGATCCAGCAGGGACTCCTCAGCGAATTGGACCGTCAGGAGTTGCCTCATGCGGCCCTCTTGGAGCCACACCTGCAGGCCCTCCCGTTCGATCCGGAAGGACGCTATTCGGTGCCGTATCTCTGGGGGACGGTGGGAATCGGATACGATTCCGCGGTGATCCCGACGCCGCCGGACAGTTGGGCCATTTTATGGGACCCGCGGTATAAAGGCCGCATCAGTATGTTGAACGACCAGCGGGAAGTCTTCGGCGCCGTGTTGCGTTCCATGGGGCAGTCGATGAACAGCACGGATCCGCAGGTGATCGAGGCGGCGAAGGAACGATTGCTGCGGCAGAAGCCCTTGGTGAAGACCTACACGAGCGATCATTACGATCAGTTGTTGGCCTCGGGCGAGGTCGTGTTAGCGCATGGATGGGGGGGACCCGTGGCCCGCGCCATGGCCGAGCGGCCCTCCATTCGGTATGTGGTGCCGAAGGAGGGGGCGACCCTGTGGGCCGACTGTCTGGTGGTGCTCCGGACGGCGCCGCACAAACAGTTGGCGATGCGCTTTATCAACTATTTGATGGAGCCGGACGTCGCGGCGCGCACCTCGGAGCGGTTGCGTTTTGCATCCACTTCCCGGCCCGCTCGGGAATTGGTCGCCGCATCGACCAGAGACAATCCCGCGGTCTATCCGCCGCCCGATCAACTCGACCGACTGGAATGGATGCAGGATGTCGGGAGAGGGATACGACTCTACGACCGGGCGTGGACGGAACTGAAAATGCAGTGACCTGAACCCATCGGGTTTGTTTCAAACGCACTGAATAATCGGTATAATGCGCTCACTATCCTCGTTTGATCGATCTTCCTGCACGATGTACGACGACATGTTCCATTATAGAGACGGTCTCAGCGCAGGGCTGCGCACATTGTCCCAAGCCTGCCGTGCCTGGCTGGTGATCGGCCTGCTGGGTCTCCTCCTGATCGGTGGAGGATCGGCGGAGGCCTCTGAGCCGGTCCGGACCGAACCGTTCGCTCCGCCGGTGGTTCGCCTGAACCTGTCCGAGGCGATGGCCCTGTTCCTGAAACAGAACCTGGATGTGCTCATTGCCAAGTATGGCATCGAGTCCAGCAAGGGGCAGCAGATTACGGCGCGGCTGTTTCCGAATCCGGTGGCGCAGATCGGGAGCGTCGCGTCGTTTACGCAAGGCAATACGCTGGCGAAAACCGGCGGCCTCATGATGCAGGTGCAGCAGTTATTTGAACTGGCCGGTAAGCGCGGGTACCGCATCGAAAGCGCCGGGTTTGGCGTGCAGTCGACGGAGGCGGATTTTGAAGATGCCGTCCGGCAGTTGGGTTTTACGATTAAGGATGCCTACTATCGCGTGCTGATGGCGCAGCGCCGGCTGGCGTTGGCGGAAGAAAACCGCGATCGGTTCGCGCGTATTTTGGATGTCAACACGATCCGTTTCAAGAAGGGCTACATCGCCGAGGTCGATCTGATCCGGATTCGGCTTCAAGTGGTCGATTTCCACGCGCAAGTGATCGAAGCGATTCAGGAAGGTGAGTCGGCGAGGGCGGATCTCCGTCAGCTCCTTCGGCTCTCTCCTGCGTCGAAACTGGAGTTGACGACGGAAATGGATTACCGCCGGGTGGATCCCGATATGGGGAGGCTCAGATCGGTCGCCCTGGAAGTTCGTCCGGATATCAAGAGCCGGCGGGCGGCGCTGATGCAGCGCGAGTCGGATTTGAAATTAGCCAAGGCCTTTCGGGTTCCGGATGTGACGATCGGCGCGGGGTACTCGGTGCAAGGTCCGCGCGGCCCCGACAACCAGCAGATGGGGATCTTGAGCCTCGGCGTGCCCTTGCCGCTGTTCAACCGCAACCAGGGCGGGATCGTCCAGGCTGAAGTCGGCGTGCAATCGGCCCAGGCTGAATTGGATCGCACGGTCAACCAAGTCGAAAACCAGGTCGATGTGGCCTACCGCAATCTGCTTCAGAGTCGCCGGCTGGTGGAGGCCTACCTGGCCGGCGTGCTGGACGATGCCCGCTCCACCTTCACCATCGTCGAGCGGGCCTATGAACGAGGAGGGGCGACCATTCTAGATCTCCTCGATGCCGCCCGGACGTCCCGTACCATTCAGCAGAATTTCATCGAAGCCCTCTTCTCCTATCAGCGCAATTTGTTCCAATTGGAAAGTTCGGTCGGCCAGGAGATTAGGTCATGATTTCCAGGGCGATGCCTGGGAGGATGTTGGCTGTTGCGCTCTCGCTGTACGCCTGCAGTCAAACGCAGGAACCAGCCGCGTCGAAGCCGCCCGCGTCCTCCGACCCTGTTGCGATCCATTCTGCTCCGCAGTCCACTGCTCAAATTGAAACGGCCGTGGTGGATTTCAAGCCGATCCAACCCGAGCTGGTGCTGGTCGGAAAGGTGGCGTATGGAGAAGACCGGTATTCCAAGATTTCCTCACCGCTGCAGGGCCGGGTGGTGGAGGTGCGCGCCAAGCTGGGTGACCGTGTGGAGGCGGGAGCCACGCTGTTGGTGATCGACAGTTCCGATATTACCGCCGCCTATTCTGAGTTTGTAAAAGAAGCTTCGGAACTGGAATATTCCACCCGGGCGCAGGAACTCGCGAAGGAATTGTATGCCACTAAGGCGTTGGCCTTGAAAGATCTCAAGCAGGCCGAGAACGACCTGATCAAGGCGCGCGCCGAATTCCGGCGGGCCAAGGAACGGTTGTTGTCCTTGCGCATTCCCGCTCAGGAATTAGAGAAACCCCTCGCCCAGCAGCGGATCACCTCACGGTTTGAGATGAAGAGTCCTTTAACCGGAACGGTGGTCGAGCGGGCCGTGACTCCGGGACAGTCCGTCGGCAGCGACGCCGGCCAGGTGTTGTTCACGGTCGCCGACCTGGATCGATTGCAAGTGGTTGCCGATGTCTATGAGCGGGACCTGGCCTTGGTCAAAGTCAGCCAAGTGGGACGGATCAATGTGGAGGCCTATCCGGGAACCGACTTTGCCTCCGTTGTGGCGTCGATCGGAGATGTCGTCGATCCAAACACTCGCACCATTAAAGTTCGAGCCTGGGTCGACAATCGGGATCAGCGACTGAAACCGGAAATGTTCGCACGGCTGAGGCTCGACATAGGCGACGCCACTCCGTTCTTGACGATTCCCAAGGAAGCGGTCGTCGAGATCGACGGCAAATACTTCGTCTATCTGGTGGACGCGCCCGATCACTACGAAAAGCGCGAAGTGGTGGTTTCCAACGTCTCCAGCGGACAAGTCCGCATCCTGGAAGGCCTCACGTCCGGTCAGCGCATCGTGATCAAAGGTGCGGTGCTGGTGAAGGGACAAGAGGCGAAGTGATGATCCGGCCGATGATCATGGGCATCCGCCGTCGGCAGGAGTGCCTCGCCCTATGATCGTTCGAATCGTCGAACTCTCGCTCGTCCAGCGGTTTCTGATCTGCGCCCTCGGATTCAGCCTTCTCTTCGGGGGGCTCTATGCCTTCCAGCAGCTCGACATCGTGGCCTACCCGGATCCGTCGCCTCCGATGGTGGAGGTGATCACCCAGTTTCCCGGCTGGTCCGCGGAGGAGATCGAACGACAAATTACGATTCCCATCGAGGTGGCCTTAAACGGCATGCCGGGTCTCACCGACATCCGTTCCCTGTCGATTTTCGGGTTGAGCGACGTCAAGATCTATTTTGACTTCGGGACGCAATATTTCTTCGACCGCCAGGAAGTCATCAATCGCCTGGCCACCGTCAGCCTTCCCCAAAATGTGCAGCCGGCCTTGTCGCCCTGGTGGGCGATTGCGGAGATCTACCGCTATGAACTGGCCGGCGACGGGAAAACGAGCCTGACCGATCTCAAGACGATCCAGGATTGGCAAGTGCGGCGGGAGTTCCGGCGGGTTCCGGGCATCATCGATGTGACGGCGTTCGGCGGCACGACTCAGGAGTATCACGTCGATATCGATCCCGGGAAGTTGATCAGTTATCAGGTCAGCCTCGCGCAGGTCATGGAGGCCTTGACCAACAGCAACGCCAACGTCGGCGGCAACTACCTCACCGTGGGCGCGCAGAACTACAATATCCGCGGCCTCGGGTTGATCAACGGCCTGGCGGATATCGAGAATGTGATGGTGGCCGAAAAGGAAGGCACTCCTATTTTCGTCAAGACGCTGGGGACGGTGTCGGTGGGGCATCGCGTGCGGCTGGGCAAGGTCGGAATCGACGACAACGATGACGTGGTGGAGGGAGTGATTTTATTGCAGCGCGGGTACAAGGCGCTGTCTGTACTGGAGCGGGTGCGGGAAAAGGTCGATGAACTGAATAAGTGGAAATTGCCGGAAGGGGTGAAGGTCAAGACCTTCTACGACCGGACGGCCTTGATCCACACCACGGTCGAAACCGTGACCGATATTTTGATCAGCGGCATGGTTCTCGTCTTTGTGATTTTGTTCGTCTTCCTCGGTCATTTTCGCGCGGCACTCATCGTGGCGCTGACCATTCCGATGTCCCTGCTGTTTACGTTTACGATGATGGTGATGATCGGGCAGTCGGCCAACCTCATTTCACTCGGCTCCATCGATTTCGGCATCATCGTCGACGCAACGCTGGTGATGGTGGAGAGTATCTTTTTCCATCTCGGCCATGATCGCCGTTTGGGCCTGACGGTGCCGCAACACATCGTGCGCGCGGCTCGGCAGGTCGGGCAGCCGATTTTCTTCTCCACGGCGATCATTGTCGTGGCCTTCATCCCGCTGTTCACGATGACGGGCGTACCGGGAAAGATTTTCGCGCCGATGTCCATCACCTATGGATTTGCCTTGTTCGGCGCGCTCCTCATGGCCTTTACGTTGGCGCCGGTGCTCTGTTCCTTGCTGCTCACGGGTGTGGTCACCGAAGAGGACACGCGATTCGTCCGCGCGATTCGCCGGACGTACCTCGCCGTCCTGCACTGGGCCTTACACCACAACGTGAAAGTGATCGGGGCGTCGTTGCTGCTGTTGGTGGTCGCCTTCGGGGCCCTCCAATTCATCGGCGGAGAATTCATGCCGGCCTTGGAGGAAGGCAATCTCTGGGTCCGCGCGACCATGCCGGTCGACATTTCCTACGACGAGGCCGCCCGCCTGACCGGAGAAATCCGGCAGATGTTCCGGCAATCGCCCGAGGTGGTCACGATCGTCTCTCAGCTCGGGAGGCCCGACGATGGGACCGACCCCACCAGCTTTTTCAACGCTGAGTTTCTGGCCAACCTCAAACCGCAGAAGGATTGGCGGCCCGGGTTCACCAAGGATCATTTGGTGGAGGAGATCGAAGCGCGGTTGAAGGTGATCCCCGGGATCGTCTTCAACTTTTCCCAGGTGATTCAGGACAACGTGGAAGAAGCCATGTCGGGCGTGAAGGGCGAGAATTCGATCAAGTTGTTCGGCAATGATCTCAAGACCATGGAGGCGAAGGCGGTCGAAGTTGAGTCGGTGATGAAGGGTATCCGGGGGGTCAAGGATTTGGGAATCTTCCGGTTGGTGGGGCAACCCAATCTCTTGATTCAGGTAGATCGGGAGGCCAGCGCCCGTTACGGACTGCGCGTGTCGGACGTCAATGCCGTGGTGCAGGCCGCGGTCGGTGGTCAGGCGGTGACCCAGGTGTTCGAAGGCGAGCGTCTGTTCGATCTGGTCGTCCGCTTTCTGCCCGAATTTCGACGAGATGCCGAGACCATCGGCAATATTCTGGTCAATACGCCGGACGGCGCGCGGGTTCCCTTGAAACAGGTGGCGACGATCAAGACCCAAACCGGCGCGTTCATTATTTATCGGGAAAACAACGAACGATATATTCCGATCAAATTCAGTGTCCGCGATCGCGACCTCGAAAGTACGGTGAAGGAAGCCCAGACCAGGATGGCCCAGGCGGTGTCGCTTCCGGAGCGCTATCGACTCGAATGGGCGGGGCAGTATGATCAACTCACGGCGGAACAGAAACGGCTGACGATGATTGTGCCGGTGAGTTTGGTGATCATTTTGTTTCTCCTCTACACCACGTTCAATTCGCTGACGAACGCTCTGCTGGTGTTGGTGACCGTCCCGTTCGCGTTGATCGGGGGCATTTTCTCGCTCGTCTTCACCGGGACCCATTTCAGCATCTCTGCGGCGGTGGGGGTGATTTCAACGCTGGGTGTAGCGATTCTCGGGGGAGTCCTGTTAATCTCACGTATTGAAGATTACCGGCGGCATGGGCTTGACTTGCGCGAAGCCGTCCTGAAGGGCGCGGATGTGCAGATGCGCCCCATCCTCATGGCCACGCTGGCCGCGGCGATTGGATTGCTCCCGGCGGCTTTGGCCACGGGGATCGGATCCCAGGCGCAACAACCGCTCGCCCGGGTGGTGGTGGGCGGTATGCTCACGGCGGCGGTGCTGATCCTCGTCGTGCTCCCGGTGCTGTACGAAGTCGTGCATCGCCGCACGGCGCGTGCGCAGCGGGTCGAAACGAAAGAGGAACCGACGCCCCACATTAATGGTTAGACTGGGAAGAGGTATGTCATCATGATGGGAGTGAGGCAGCACATGGGATGTCGATTGTTGATCGGGGGTTTGGTATTCCTCGGCTCGATGGGAGTCACGCTGGATCTTGCGTGGTCGGCTCCGGTGGCCTGGCCGGTTCAGATGCCGTATGAGGCGCCCCCCAAGTCCGAGCCGGTGCCGGATGTGTCGGTAGCGCCGAATACCAAGGCTCTGACTCCGGAAGAATTGCAGCGGGCCGAGGCGCTGTTACCATTGTTAGAGGGGAAGCAGGAGTTTTGGGCGATGGGTGAATTCGTGCATCTGGGTGAGCCGGTCCTGTCGGTGTTGACCAAGGCCTTGACGATGCCCGGTCCGCGCGTTCGGTACAATGCCATTGAGACCCTGTCGATGCTCAAGTCACCGGGCGCTGCGCCGGCATTGCTGGAAACGGCGAAACTGGACACTGAACTTCCTCGTATTCGCGAGCATGCGCTTCGGGTCGCCGTGCGCCTTGATCCGCAGCAAGCTCCGCCGGCCATTGAGGTGATGGCGAAGGATCCCAATGCGTCGATTCGCAAGGCCGCGGCCTTTGAATCGCGGTACGTTCGCCGGAAAGAGGTGATTCAACCGCTTCTCGATTTGCTGGCGGATGACGAACGCTTCGTGGCCTTGTCCGCCATCCAGTCGCTGTGGATGTTGACGCGGCACGAGAGCGAGTTTCACGATTGGGATGCGTCCAGCAAACAGGATCGCCAGGCATGGGCACAGGAATGGATTGAATGGTGGAATCAGTCGAGAGAGACATTTGAACTGCCTGAGCCCAAGAATCGCAAGCGGGCCGGATAATCACCGGACGCGCCGGTTGCGGTATATCGAAACGCCATGGTAGGTATTTGTGGGATCGGTTTGTGGCCTGAATGGGTTGTGCAGTGGATATTGATCTAGATACAAAGGGTGCAGGATGGCGATATTGGCAATCAGCAAACTCGGCAATCCGATTCTCCGACAGAAGGCTCTGCCTCTGACCGCGGCTGATATTAAAAAGGCGGCGTTTCAGCAACTCATCGACGACATGTTCGAAACCATGTACGACGAACCGGGGATCGGCTTGGCCGCTCCGCAGGTGGGACGGTCGCAGCAACTCGTCGTGATGGATTGTCCCGGTGAAGGCGGTTTTCCCAAGACGGTGCTCATCAATCCGACCATCCAGTTTTATGGACCGGAGCAGGTTGAAGGGTGGGAAGGCTGTCTGAGCGTCGACGGGTTGCGGGGTAAAGTGACGCGACCCTCGACGGTACGGGTCACCGGGCTGGACCGGGATGCGAAACCGTTCGATTTTGAAGCCAGCGGGTTGTATGCCGTGTGTATTCAGCACGAACTGGACCACCTCATCGGCAAGTTGTTCCTCGACCGTATGAGCGACTTCTCCACGCTCACCCAGATGGATGAATTTCAGAAGTATTGGCAGAAGGAACCGGCCAGTGTCATCTGATCCGTCCCGGATCGTCGAGTCGTTGTGAGCTCACTTCTACGCGTCCTCTCGTACCTCAAGCCGTTCCGGATGCTTGCGGTGGTGACGTTCGTGTGCGCCGGCCTCGCCACGGCGCTGGAACTGGTTCCGCCCTATCTCGTCAAGATCGTCATCGACGATGTCATCCAGTCCAAGCGTCCCGAGTTGTTGCCCTGGGTCTTGGGAGCGCTCTTGGCCTCCTACGTGCTCAGGAACCTGATGAGTTCGATGCGGGTGCGGTTCAACAATCTGCTTGAACAGAAGGCCGTGCACGCCCTTCGCATGCAGGTGTTCGGAGCGCTGCAACGCCTGTCGTTGAGTTATTTCGAGAACCGCTCGACCGGCGAAATCATGACCCGGGTGACCAGCGACACCGAACATGTCGAGCGAATCTTTGTCGATGGGCTCGAAGGGTTGCTGACGGCCTCTCTCACCCTGGTCGGCATTACGATCATGATGTTCTTTCTGAACTGGAAGCTGGCACTGCTGTCGCTCCTGCCCATTCCGATCCTGATCGTCTGTGCGGCCTGGTTCACGCGGCGGGTACACGGATACTATGCCGAACTCCGTAAGAGCGTGGCCGACCTCAATGCCTACTTGCAGGATGCCTTGTCGGGCATCAAGGAAACCATCGGTTTCAATCAGCACGAGCATGAACGAACACGGTTCGAAACCTTGAGCCAGACCTATAGCCAGAATAGCCTGCGAGCCATGTTTTTGTGGTCTTGGTACTGGCCGGGCATGGTGTTCGTGGGCAGTACCGGGACCGTGTTGATCTTGTGGTACGGCGCGGGGGAAGTGCTGGACGGTCAATTGACGGTCGGCCAGCTGGTCATGTTCCTCTCCTACCTGGGATTGTTCTATACCCCGATCAACGAAATCCATTCGTTGAACCACATGTTGCAGCATGCGTTGGCGGCCAGTGAGCGCGTGTTTGAAATTCTCGATAGCAAGACCGACGTCGAAGACCGGCCCGGTGCGAAGCAGCCCGTGGAACGTCTGCGAGGCGCCGTGGAATATCGGCATGTGGGGTTCGGATACCGGCAAGACGGCACGGTCTTATCCGATGTGAATCTCACGGTCAGGCCGGGCGAACGGATCGCCCTGGTGGGGCCGAGCGGGGCGGGAAAAACGTCGCTGCTGAAATTGCTGATGCGGTTTTACGACGTGCGCAGCGGCGCGGTGCTCGTGGACGGTCATGATGTGCGGGATCTGCCGCTGGCGTTTTTGAGAGGGCAGATCGGACTCGTGCAGCAAGAGCCCTTTCTCTTCAACGGCACCGTGCGCCAAAACATCGTATATAGCGACCTGTCGGCCGGCCATGAGCGGGTTGAGGCGGCCGCGAGGGCGGCTCGCGCCCATGACTTTATCAGCCGCCTCCCGGACGGGTATGATAGCTGGATCGGCGAGCGGGGCGTCAAACTCTCGGTGGGCCAGAAGCAGCGGGTGTCGATTGCCCGGGTGCTCTTGAAGGATCCGCCGATCGTGATCTTCGATGAGGCCACCTCCAATATCGATACGGAAACCGAGGTGAAGATTCGCGAGGCCCTGAACGATCTGACCAAGGGGCGAACGACCTTCATCATTGCGCACCGTCTAGCCACGCTCCATGACGTGGACCGCATCATCGTGGTGGAGCGCGGGACGATCGTCGAGGAAGGGGATCACGCGGCACTCATGAAGCGGGGTGGGGTATACGCCGGGCTCTATGAGGCCCAGTTTAAGATCTAAAAGGCCGTTGAAAAAGTCCGCCAGCGGCGTTCTCGCAAGACACTGCCGCCTCACGATTTCGACGGCGTTCACACACGTGACGCGCTGTATTGCGCGTCGTGAATCTCAGCGGCTCACCGTACGACACTAGGGTACGATTTCGCCGCTTTGTTCGCTGCGGCCTCGATGGACGACTATGTTGAACGTTCTGCGGGAAATATGCGTGGAATGAATGATCGGCTGCACGATGCCGATCCCGTGAATCGTGGGCCGCAAGCCGCATAGGGTTGGAGAGCAGTGCTGACGACAAGAGAATCAGGGCGGCGTGCTGACGGGAGCGACGAGCGAGGGTTCATGACTATATTCGAAGGAGCGATGAGAATAACATGGTGTTGATCTACGAGAGTGATCCGCTCGACAATGAGGACGCCCGAGGGCGATTTTATCATGTGTGTCGTGGCCGAATTGATCGAACTGAAATCCGGTTGCCGGAGGGGCAGTCGATTTATGAGTGCACTGTGTGTGGAGTTGATCTGGAACCGGAAGATTTCTGGATCGCGAGGCAAAAGGGATCGGTGTAGCGCGGGTGCGCGCACCGGAGCATAGATAGAAAAGGGAGTCTGTTATGGCAGGGAGTACAGGCCGAAAAACAGTGTCCGTGTCACGCGGGTTAATGATGTTGTGCGACGTGTGCTACGAGCAGGTCTTTGCTGAAAATCTGGTCGATCAGCGCAACTTCGTGTCCGACCACGAATCGTTGTTCGATAGCATCTGTATTGGGTGTACGGATATCAATCGTCCGCTCGTGGACGATATGTTGGGGAGTTCGGAATAACCGCAGTGCGTGCTTCGGGAAACGTGCCGCGCTGGATATGGCGCGGCAGCGGCGGATCGGTAGACACTCTGCAGGCTTGCAGGACAAATCAGCTCATGCCCCAATAGTTTCCTGATCTCCAGCCGCTCATCGCGTTATCGAAAAAGCTATCGACACGCTTCCACAATATGGTGGCCGACCATGTTTGGAAAATGCCATAAAAGATGGCCAAGCAGCGGAAGGAGGCCAGGAGTTTCGGTCCAACCACGAGGCAAGGTGTGACGGTGTCTGTCTCGGTTGCACCAACGAGAATCGACCACTGGTCGATGGCTGTCGGGTAGCTCGCCATGACGGACGTCCCTCCAGCCTCGTACCCCGTTATTTGCAGACTTTTCCGTCGAAGTGCAGACAGGTCGATTCGCCGGATTTGACCTTCCAGGTTTTCAGCAACGGCGGCATGCCTTCACGCGTTTCCACCACTATGTCCACGAGCCCGGATTGCGGCAGTTTCTCCATGTGAGGACGGGCTGCTTCGGGAACGTCCACCCAAAACACCGCGCCCAGGGTCGAGATCAAAATGCGGCTGTTCTCGACGTCCACATTGATGATCGGACTATAGTAGCTTTTTTCGGCGGCGGAAGTGTTTCCAGGGTTCGTGACCCCGGTGAGGCAGAGGATGAGGGCGATCAGCACCAGTATAAATCGCATCGAATGCTCCCTTCGATGAGAGGTCAAAGCCGGATTATGGCATCGTTGCCGATCGATTGGTAGAGGCGGACAGTGGATTTATCGGCGCGAGGAAGGCTCTAGACGATGTGCACGTCGGCGGGACGAACCGCGCCGCCGGTAATCCAATAGGTGCGGATGTCGGCAGCGGGGGAGTGCATGAGCGACACAAGGAGGTAGGCCGGGATCGGGAGATTGATGCGTTGCCAAATCTCCTCGTAGTCGGTGGCGATCTTGATGTCCGTGTGCGAAGGTCTGGCGGGGTCTTTGGGATGGGAATGGTAGACTACCTGCAGGTCGAGCCCGTTCTTGCGGATATCCTTCTTGGCGGCGGAAAAGTCCTGCATGTCCATGACGAAGGCGATTTCCGCCCGTTCCTCAGGCGAAAGCCGTTCGAGATGGGCGACCTTGTCGTCATCGAAGGTCGAGAGTTTTTCCGCGCCTTCGACGGCCACGATATTGGTGATGCGGTAGAGGTGCGTGACGGTCTTGTTGACGCCGGCGAGCAGCCCGCAGCATTCGAACGGGGCCAACTCGCGCGCGTGGGAGACGATCTGATCCAGGATGTGTTGTGGAATCGACAGATCGGGCATATCAGATGGTACAGGCGACGCTGTAGTCTCCGCCCAGATCTTTGATCGTCGGAGTGGCGCTGCACAGGGGGCAACGTGGATCTTTCGGGCGGGAGACCTTCCTGAATTTCATCTCCAGCGCGTCGTAGATCACCAGCTTGTCTGCCAGCGTTTCGCCGATGCCGAGAATTTCTTTGATGGCTTCCGAAGCTTGCAGAATGCCCATGGTTCCCGCCAGGACTCCCAGGACCCCCGCCTCCTGACAGTTCGGGACCAATCCGGCCGGCGGCGGTTCCGGATAGAGGCACCGATAGCAGGGTTGTCCGACATGCGGCTTGATGGTCGTGAGCTGCCCTTCGAAACGGAACATACTGGCTGAGATGAGCGTTTTCTTGGCGAAGAAGCAGGCGTCGTTGACCAGGAATCTCGTCGTGAAATTGTCGGAACCGTCCAGCACGATGTCATAGTCGGACACGAGGCCGAGAATGTTCTCCGTATCGACATTCATCTGATAGGTCTTGATGGTGATGTCGGGGTTGATGGCCGACAACATTCTTTTCCCCGATTCCACCTTGGGCACCCCGATGGTCGCGGTGGTATGGAGGATCTGCCGCTGAAGGTTGGAGAGGTCCACGACGTCTCCGTCCACCAAGCCGATGGTGCCGACACCCGCCGCGGCCAGATAGAGAGCTGCGGGCGAACCAAGGCCGCCGGCCCCGATGAGGAGGACCTTGGCCTTGGACAATTTGACTTGTCCCTTGCCGCCGACCTCGTTGAGGATGATGTGCCGGCTATATCGCTGTATCTGTTGTTCCGTAAAATCCATTTGGGTCCGTTCGGCGTGAGAGGGGTGTCCTCCGTACCGCCGTTACTCCACCACGTTCAATTCGATGGGATCGACAACGCAGCCCTTGGTGCGGATTCCGTCGATGGCGCGTTCGATTTCCTCTGTCTCGCCGGTCAGTTCGAGATCCATCCATCCGGTCGTCTCGCGCACATCGGCCCGGCGCACGTTGGTCACCACCTTGAACTCGTGGCCGATCTGATAAATGATCGGTTCCTTGATCTTGTTCTCGGGAAACCGAATATGAAACCGTAAGCTGGTCATGGCTATCCTCCGGCAATCGCTGGAACGATCGACACTTCGTCGCCGTCTTTCAATGAGGTGTCTTTCCCGTTTAGAAAACGGATGTCTTCCTCATTGACGTAGATGTTGACGAACCGGCGCAAGTCGCCTTTTTCGTCGCAGAGGCGGTTCTTCAGTCCCGGATAGGTCGCGTCGAGCGATCCGATCATGTCCACAATGTTGGCTGCCGCGGATTCAACCTCGCCCTGGCCCTTGGTCAACGGACGCAGGGGCGTCGGAATACGAACCTTAATCATGAGTCACCACCACTGTTCTTTCCCATTTTGAATGTTTTTTGGAAGTTCACCAAACTGGGCTGGATGCGGAACGGACGCCCCACGGCATCCACCACCGCTTCCTGTGTCTTGAGCCCGTTCCCGGTGATATAGGCGACCGTCAGGTCGCTCTTCTTGATGAGCCCTTGCTTCACCAGCTTGCGCAGCACACCGATGGTCACGCCGCCGGCGGTCTCGGCAAAAATGCCTTCGGTCTGGGCCAGCAGCTTGATGCCTTCGACGACTTCCTCGTCCGTCACCGCATCCATCGCGCCCTTGCTCTCAGCCGTGGCTTTCAAGGCGTAGTAGCCGTCTGCCGGGTTGCCGATGGCGAGGGACTTGGCGATCGTCTTCGGCTTGACCGGTTTGAAAAAGTCCCGGCCCGCTTTAAAGGCAGTGGCGATCGGGGAACAGCCTTCGGCCTGCGCGCCATTGATCTTGGTGCGGACGGAATCGACCAGCCCGAGGGCGTGCATTTCGTGCAAGCCCTTCCAAATCTTGGTCAGCAAGGAACCCGAGGCCATGGGAATCACGGCTTGGTCCGGCGTGCGCCAGCCGAGTTGTTCGACGGTTTCGAACGCGAGTGTCTTCGACCCCTCGGCGTAGTAGGGACGAATGTTGATGTTCACGAAGGCCCAGCCATGCTCCCCCGCGATTTCGCTGCAAAGCCGGTTCACATCATCGTAGTTGCCTTCGACCTCGACCACATTCGGTTTGTAGATCAGGTTGCCGAGCACCTTCGCCGCTTCGAGGTCGGCCGGGATGAACACATAACACTTCATGCCCGCCGCCGCGGCATGGGCTGCGACGGAATTGGCCAGGTTGCCGGTCGAGGCGCAGGCCACCGTTTCAAAGCCGAGTTCGCGCGCGCGCGTCAGCGCGACAGACACCACCCGATCCTTAAACGAGAGCGTCGGATGGTTGACCGTATCGTTCTTGATATACAACTCGTCGATGCCGAGAAACGCGCCGAGATTTTTTGCCCGCACCAAGGGCGTCAGTCCGGCATGCGGACCGATGATCGCGGTGCTTTCGACCGGGAGCAGGTCGATATATCGCCACATGCTGTTGGGACCCTGTTCGATCTTCTTCCGGGAGATCGTGCCCTTGATCTCTTCGTAGTTGTATTTCACTTCAAGCGGGCCGAAGCACATCTCACAGACGTGGATGGCTTTGGGTGGATATTCCTTTCCACATTCCCGACAGACGAGCGCTTTCATTTTCGACATGGAGACACCTTCGCTACAAGTTACGTTGACCCGGGAAGCGCACAGGTCGGCCCGACGTCGCCGTCTTCAATCAGCTCCGTAATCGTGGGCCGTTCGCCGCAGAGCGGACAATCGGGATTCCGCTTGATGCGGATCTCTCTGAACTGGGTGCGTCGCGCATCGAAATCCAGCAGGCGATCGGTCAATGGGCGGCCGATGCCGAGAATCAGCTTGAGCGCCTCGGTAGCCTGAATCGTTCCGATGATGCCGGCCAGCACGCCGATGACACCCGCTTCCTGACAGGAGGCGACGAGTCCTTCGGGTGGTGGTTTCTTAAAGACGCAGCGATAACAGGCGGATTTCTTCGGGATAATGGTGGTGACACGGCCGTCGAACCGAAGGATGCCTCCATGCACCAACGGCTTGCCGGCGAAGAAACAGGCATCGTTGATGAGAAACTTCGTCGGGAAATTATCGACGCCGTCGATGACCACATCGTAGCCGCCCACGATTTTGAGGGCATTGCCGGCCGTGAGCCGCTCTTCATACATCACCACCTGCACGTCGGGATTGAGCGCCTGAATCTTTTCTTTGCCGGAGACGACCTTGGGGCGGCCCACGTCGGGCGTCTGGTGAATGACCTGACGCTGCAAGTTACTCAGATCCACGACATCGCTGTCGATGAGTCCGATCGTGCCGATCCCGGCGGCAGCCAGGTACAGCGCGGCAGGCGAGCCGAGTCCTCCCGCGCCGACGATGAGGACCTTCGCCTGCACGATTTTCTTCTGGCCCTTCCCTCCGACTTCAGGCAGGAGGATGTGCCGGCTGTAGCGGTTGATTTGTGTCTCTGTAAATTCCATGTCCGACGGAGCCTGAAAACCGTCACCAGCGGCGTTCTCGCATCGTTGACGCCCTCAACGTACCGCAAGGGTACGCCTCGAACATTCATTCGCTGCGGCCTTGATGGTTGAAGCTTTTGAGCCTCCTCCCCCTAAAAGTGACCGGGCACGTTATCAAATGTTGAAATACTTTTCGATGCTGATGTAGCGCTCGCCGGTGTCGCAGAGAATGGTAACGACGTTTTTGCCCGGGCCCAATTCTTCAGCGATCTTTTGCGCGGCAAAGACGTTGGCGCCGGCCGAGATGCCGACCAGGAGGCCTTCTTTCTTCGCGAGCAGTTTCGCCGTTTGATAGGCTTCATCATCAGTGACGGTGACCACCCGATCGAGCAGCGTCCGGTTCAGTACCTTGGGGACGAAGCCGGCGCCGATGCCCTGGATCTTGTGAGGCCCCGGGTCTCCTCCTGATAACACGGGCGACCCGGCCGGTTCGACCGCCACGATCTTGGCGGCCGGATTCCGTTCCCGGATCACTTCACCGCATCCGGTGATGGTGCCGCCGGTGCCGACTGCCGCGACGAAGGCATCGACTCGTCCGTCGAGCGCCTCCAAAATTTCCGGGCCGGTCGTTTTCCGGTGCATGGCCGGATTGGCCGGGTTGGAGAACTGGTCGGGCATATAGTACGACGGATTCTGCGCGACGATGCTCTCCGCTTCTTTGATCGAGCCCTTCATCCCTTCCCACGCGGCTGTCAGCACCAGTTGCGCCCCATAGGACGACAGCAGGCTGGCGCGCTCCATGCTCATGCTTTCGGGCATGACGAGAATCAGTTTATAGCCGCGTACCGCCGCCACCAGCGCCAAGCCGATGCCGGTGTTGCCGCTGGTCGGCTCGACAATGGTTCCGCCGGGCTTCAGTTTGCCCAGGCGCTCGGCCTCGTCGATCATGTTCAGGCAGATACGATCCTTGATGCTGCCGCCTGGATTGAATGACTCCACCTTCGCGTAAATCGTGGCCCCGCCCGGCTTGCTCAGGCGGTTGAGGCGGACCAGCGGGGTACGACCGATTAATTCTGTAATGTCCGTATAGGCCTTGATGGTCACCGGCCACCGCCCATGTAGAAGAGAAATTCCACATGATCGCCGTCTTTCAGCTTCGTGGTCTCGAGGTGCGTTCGTTCAAGCATGGTGTCATTGACTTCCACCGCGACCATTTGGGGTTCGATACTCTTGGCTTTCAAGAGATCCAGGACGCTGCCGCCCGCGATCTCCTCGGCCTTGCCATTGATCATGACCTGCATATCTGCTCCTGAGAAGGTAAGAGTCTGACAGGATACT
>CABVRW010000048.1 GCA_902500785.1 uncultured Nitrospira sp. | reverse complement strand
ACGGACGGGATTCGCGAGGCCTGGCCGTTTGGATCGGCATCGGATTGGTTCGCGTCACGCCAGGGGAGGGCGACGTAGGTGTTCCAGCGGCCGCATCGTCGGCAGCGGCCGGACCATTCGGCCAACTCATGGTGGCAGTGGGTGCATTGGTAGGGCACTACGACCCGTTTCTTGAAGCCCAGGGCTTTTTTCAGTTCCGCCACGGCCTCGTCCATGTGCTGCTTGCGCAGGTATAGGTTGGCCATGATCTTGTGGTAGTCGACGAGCTGCTCGTGCGTACCGTCCAGGGTCGAGAGCACGTCGTACGCTTCATCGACCATTTCGAGTCGATAGTAGAGTTTCCCGAGATAGAACCGGATCACGGCATTGTGGGGGTCTTGCTGGAGGGCCTCCTGGTAGACACGGATGATTTCGTCGGGCTCTCCAAGCTCGAGAAAGAGTTCTTCCAAGCGGTGAAGGATGATGACGCTACGGGTCTTGGCATAGATTTTCTTGAGGATTTCGACCGCGTTTTTCGTTTTCCCCTCACGGACAAGAATCTCCCCGAGACCGATGTAGGCAGGCAGGAACGTCCGATCTTTTTTGATCGCACCCCGGAAGTAACGGCGGGCCTTGTCCGGGTGTCCGCGCTCCAGAAGTTGTCGTCCGACTTCATACATACAGCCGATAAGGAGATTCGCTTCGGCCCGGCGTTCGCTTTCGGCTAAATTGGCCTTGACCAGCCGGTGTTGGATCTCGAGAGCATCGCTCCATTTCTCCAACCGGATCTGTAGATCGCGTTTGCGGATCAAGGCCATTAAGTTGTCCGGCTCGATGCGGAGGATGTTCTGGAGTGTTTGGAGGGCGTCTTCATATCGCCGGGCTCCTTCCAGATCTTTGGCCAGTTCGAGCAGGACTTCCGCGTTGTGTTCTTCGATGCGATGGGCTTGCTGGTGAAGGCGGATCGCCTCCGTGAAGTTGCTTTCAGAACGGTAAATGTTCCCGAGCCAGAGCAACGAATCCGTCCGATTGGGATCGATCACCAGGGCGCGTTCAAAGAGACTCACGGCATCGGCGGTCCGCTTGGACATGAAGGCGTGGGTCCCGTCCCGATGGAGGGCGTCGACCTTTTCTTTGCGACGGACGAGGCGATTCGTACGCCAATTCATGAATACATGGGAAGTCTCTTTGACCGTGACGATGAGGGCCACCAGTGTGGCGCCCAGAGCCATCGAGAACAAGACCAATGACACGGGACTCAGCTCGAATAGAGCGTCCGGTCCTGTCCGAACCGTAATGGTGCCGGGGTTCAGTTCACGAAAATAGCTGTAGAGAAAGATGCCGACGCTGACGAGGAAGATGGTGGAGAGGAGCCGAAACATGCTAGACCCGTTTCCGGGTGCGCGCCGGACGGGCTGTGGTGCGTGTCGGGGGAACGGCTTTCACGGGCCGCTCTTCCGGCAATCGAACCTGTCCTGCGTCGCCCCACAGTCGTTCGAGGGCGTAGTGTTCGCGAATATCCTTCTGGAAGATGTGGACGATGACGTCACCAAAGTCCATGACGACCCACTTGGCTGACGAGGCGCCCTCTATGCTGAGTGGCGGATGCCCTTGGGCTTTAAGCACGTCGCCGACATGGTCCGCCATTGCCCGCGCTTGTCGCTCCGATTCCCCGGAACCGATGACCAGGTAGTCGGCCACAGAGGTCAGTTTGGCGATGTGCAGGATGAGGACATCGGTGGCCTTCTTGTCCAGGATGGCGCTAGCCACCGCGAGAGCCTTAGCCTTTGTGTCAGATGCGCTCACCGTCCTCCCTGTATAACCCCTCGCGAAGTATATAGGATTCGACCAGGGGGGGCAACAGATTTGCCAGAGAGCCGCCTTCGTGCACCCTGTTTCTGATCTCCGAGGCAGAGATGTCGCAGGGGGGGACTCGCAGGAATGTCACTGTTCCGCCGTTTGTGAGCGCCACGTCGGCTCGTTCTTGTGACGCAGTATCCAGCGCGATCAAGGTATTTTTCGAAACATCATGCAGGAGGGGCATGGAGGCGACGGAGAGAAAGGCGACGGATGGCCTTGAGATGACGACGAAATGACAGATCTTGAGCAGGGTGTCGGCTTCCTTCCAGGAGGGCAGGTCTAAAAATGCATCCAATCCGATGATGAAGGACAGGGTGGTGTCCGGCCCGTATTCCTGTTGAATCGCGCGGACGGTGTCGATTGAATAGGATTTGCCGGAACGGCGGAGTTCAATGTCCGTGATGGCGAATCCGGGAATGTCCTGAACGGCGAGTTGGACCATTCGGTGTCGGTGTACTGCCGTGGCCAGCGAGCCGGGTCGCTTATGCGGGGGATCACCGGTTGGAATGAAAAGGACGCGGTCCAACTGTAGGAGTTGCCGGGCGGCCTGGGCGATCGAGAGATGGCACCGATGGATCGGATTAAAACTTCCTCCCAAGAGTCCCAGGCGCATGCGTAGCGGGCTCCATGCAAACGGCCGATGGTATACGGCGAATCGGTGTGGGTCTCGGATGCTCGTGGATCCTCCCACGAGCCATGGACATGTTTCGTGAATTGGCTAGAGGATCACCAAATTGTCGCGGTGAATGACCTCTTCATACTCCTGGAGACCAGGGATTTTCTGGATATCGACGGTCTTGAGCCCTTTGATGCGGCTCAAGATCGTGGAAGAGAAGTTGACCAGGCCTTTGGCGCATTCCTTCCCGTCAGGACCGGCGCAGGTCACGGGATCGCCGGCTTCGAATTGGCCGGTAATATCGAGGATACCCGATGCTAAGAGGCTTTTGCCGTTCCGCACCAGCGCCTCGACGGCGCCTTGATCCAATTGCACATGGCCGCGAGGGCGCAAGGTAAACGCAATCCAGTGCTTCCGGCTGGTCATTCGTCGTTCGCGGGCAAGGAATAGGCTGCCTCCGGGTGCTCCGACGAGGACATCCGGGAGTAATCGTGCCTGTGTTCCGTTCAAGATCAAGGTTGCCACGCCGTACTCCCCCACCTTCTTGGCGGCGCGTACTTTGGTGGCCATGCCGCCCGTGCCCTCAAAGGTGGAAGGCATGCCGGCCCGTTGTTCGATGTCTGCAGTAATTTCCTGAATCAGCGGAATTAATGAAGCGGCTGGATCCCTGCGGGGGTCGGCGGTAAAGAGCCCGTCTACGTCCGAGAGGATGACCAGTAGGTCGGCATCGACAAGGTGCGCGACTTGAGCCGCCAGGGTATCGTTGTCTCCCACGCGGAGTTCTTCGACCGCGACCGTATCGTTTTCGTTGATGATCGGAATCACCCCGAACTTGATCAGGGTGGTGAGGGTGTGCCGGGCGTTGAGAAACCGTCGACGATCGGCGAGGTCTTGATGGGTGAGGAGGACTTGCGCAACATGAAGCGTGAGCCGCTCAAAGGCTTTCTCGTAGGCCCACATGAGGTGGCTTTGGCCGACGGCGGCTGCGGCTTGCTTGACCGGCAGGCTCTTTGGGTATTCGCGCAACCCGAGTTTCTTGATGCCGGAAACGACCGCGCCCGATGACACGACCAGCACTTCGCGCCCCTGAGCTCGCACCTCGGCGATTTCGCGGGCGAGCCGCTCGATGCGTTCGTTGCTCAGGCCGGTTTCACGCGAGGCGACCAGGCTGCTCCCGATCTTGATGACGACGCGTTTGGCCTGTCTTAGGAGTTCGTCTCGCACGGGGTTATCCGGAGCAGCTCCACTTGCTGGCCCATGTAGCGTATACACTCGTCCAGTCCTTCTCGGGTGGCTGCCGAAATCGCGAAAAAAGGAATCTTGCGTCGCTGACAGTATTTCCGCAGACGTTCGAGCCGTTCGCCCTCGCCTTTGACGTCGAGTTTTGTGCCCACGACGGCAAAGGGCCGCTCGGCCAGCGCCTCATCGTAGGCCGTGAGTTCGCGGCGCATGACCTCAAAGCCCACGACCGGGTCCTCGGTCGCCCATTCCGAGATGTCGATCACATGGATTAAGAGACTCGTTCGCTCGATGTGACGGAGAAACTGAAAGCCCAGCCCCTTGCCTTCGTGCGCCCCGGCGATCAATCCCGGGATGTCGGCGATGACGAAGGTCTGCTCGGCGTTCCATCGCACGACGCCCAGGTTCGGCGTAAGAGTGGTGAAGGGGTAGTCGGCGATTTTCGGGCGAGCTGCGGACACCGCAGCGATCAAGGTGGACTTTCCTGCGTTCGGATAGCCGACCAATCCGACATCGGCGAGGAGTTTGAGATCGAGTCGGAGTAGGCGTTCCTCGCCGGGAGTGCCTGGCTCAAATTGAGTCGGAACGCGGTTGGTCGATGTGGCGAATTGCGTGTTGCCGCGGCCTCCCAGGCCGCCCTTGGCGATGATGCAGTGCTCACCATCCATCGTGAGATCAGCGAGAAGTTCCTGGGTGTTGTCGTCGAATACCATGGTGCCGACGGGGACGGGAATGCGCACATCGGCGCCACGGCGTCCGTGGCAGTTGCTGCCGCCCCCGGTCTCACCCTTTTCGGCCTCGTAATGTTTCTGGTACCGAAGGTCCAGGAGCGTGCTGAGGCGAGTGGTGGCTTCGACCACGACGCTGCCGCCGTTGCCACCGTCTCCGCCATCAGGGCCGCCTCGGGGGACGAATTTTTCCCGTCGAAAGCTGCAGGCGCCGTTGCCGCCGTGGCCGGCCTTCACGAGGATTTGCACTTGATCGACAAATGTAGACATCGCAGCGATCCCCCAAGTCGGCGTGGTTACTCAGAAATTGCAGTATAGCGTATTCGCCGGCTCATGGGGGCCGCTGGATGAACGAAGGGCACCTGTTCCGTAGGAACAAAGGTAGTGACTGAGGAGAGATCAGGCCTTCGCTGTGACGGGATAGACGCTGACCTTCTGCCGGCCGCGGCCACCTTCGAACTTCACGACTCCGGCCACATAGGCATAGAGGGTATGATCCCGGCCGAGGCCGACGTTGAAGCCAGGGAAAAACTTCGTGCCCCGCTGGCGCACGATGATGGAGCCTGCCTTGATCGTCTCTCCGCCGTAAGCTTTGACGCCGAGGTATTGTGGGTTACTGTCACGGCCGTTCCTTGTCGAACCGCCACCTTTGTTTGTTGCCATGGCAAACTCCCCTTCGAGTCGTTACTTCGTTTCGATTCCGGTGACCCGGAGCTGCGTAAAGCCCTGTCGGTGGCCCCTGGTTCGGCGATAATTCTTTCGACGTTGCTTCTTGAAGACCGTAATAGATCTGGTGCGTCCCTGGCGAATGATTTCCGCTGTGACCGTCGCACCGGCTACCACCGGCTGGCCGACGACCAGTCCACCGTCGCCGTGCAGCAACTTCACCTTGTCGATGTGCACGGAATGCCCGACATCACCCGGGAGAGACTCCACCTGGAGTACCGTTCCCGTTTCCACTCGATACTGTTTTCCGCCTGTCTCGATAATAGCGTACATGTGCGTCTTTCTCCTCGTCAGCCGAACGTGGGTGTTTATCATAGCGGCGGAGAGGGTGTCAAGAATAAGTGCGGTTGCGAAGAGGTTCGGCGGGACGAAGGTGCTGGAGAAGGAACGAGACTGGTGAGCTTCTCCGATCATGCTGCAGCGTCGCATGCGTGCGGCTGTTGTCTTGACGGTCATCGCGAGGCGCTGCTATTATCCCGCGCATGTTACAACCCAGTGAAAAAATATGGATGGATGGCACATTCGTCGCCTGGGCGGATGCTCAGGTCCATGTGCTGACGCACTCGCTCCACTATGGATTGGCAGCATTCGAGGGTATTCGCTGCTACAAGGGAAAGAGTGGGTCGGCTATTTTCAGACTTCTCGAACATGTGGATCGCCTCTTCGAGTCCGCGCATATCGGATTGATCGAAATGCCCTTCGATCGGAAGCATATAACCGACGCGATTGTCGAGACAGTCCGAGTCAATCGACTGGAGGCGTGTTACATTCGTCCGCTGGTATACATCGGATACGGGGCCATGGGGCTCTATCCGGCTGAGAATCCGATCAAGGTGAGTATCGCGGCGTGGAAATGGGGGACCTATCTGGGCGATGAGGCCTTATCCAAGGGGATTCGAGCCAGAGTGTCGTCCTTTACGCGTCACCATGTGAACGTCTCCATGACGCGAGGGAAAATTTCAGGCTATTACGTGAATTCGATTCTCGCTAAACGCGAAGTGAAGGCCGACGGCTATGACGAGGCCATTATGCTTGACCCTGAAGGCTACGTGGCTGAAGGTACAGGAGAAAATGTGTTCATCGTGCGACGCGGTGTCTTGAAGACGACTCCCTTGACCTCCATTCTGGAGGGCATTACGCGCAACTCGATCATGCAACTGGCGAAAGAACGGAATCTTTCTGTGGTCGAAGAGCGATTCACGCGTGATGAAATGTACGTGGCTGAGGAAGTATTTGTGACTGGAACGGCGGCGGAACTCACGCCAGTGACTGAAATCGATCAACGGCGAATCGGTACCGGAAAGCCGGGCCCGGTCACTCAGGCCTTACAAAAGGCGTTCTTTGACGTGGTGGGTGGGACTGATTCCGCTCACCGGCAATGGCTCACTCCGGTCTAGGCCCTCTTCCCTCTCGCTCGCAACCAGACCATCTCGGTACCACTCGAACCCTCGACAGAGCGCGGCTATGCCGCACTCCGATTTGGCTTGGATCCAACTCTCCCCGCAATAGGCTAGTAGATATGAACCGAGGAAACTTAGTGGGAACCTTCGCCGGCAGAATGAGATTCTGCGGCAGGTGGCGTCGTCGTCTGAGCCGGCGTTGATGAGGTCGGCGTGGTTGCAGCAGGTGTCTTGTTCAAGTCGATTACCGTGGAAGCGAAGTTTCGTTCTTTCGCGAGGATGGCCAGCGTCAAGGAGGTGAACATGAACACGAATGCCGTGATGACGGTGAACTTGCTCAGAAAATTGGCAGGACCTCGGCTACCGAACACGGTCTGGCTGGAGCCGCCGAACGCCGCACCAATCTCAGCCCCTTTGCCGGATTGGAGAAGAATCGCTCCAATCATGAGCAAACAAACAATGACGTGAACGATGACGAGTAAGGTGTACATGATTGAGTGTTAGGCCGTGGTGGGATGTGACCCGATGGCGACCTGGATGAGTGTAGCAAAAGAGGTCGGCTCTAAACAAGCCCCACCCACGAGTGCGCCGTCGATTTCTTCGGACACCAAAAAGTCGGCAATGTTTTTCTGCGTCACGCTGCCTCCATACAAAATGCGAACCCGACGGCCTGTATCTGAACCACCCAGTTCGCTGATGGTGCGGCGGATCATGCGATGGACGGGCACGGCCTGCTCCGTCGACGCGGCCCGTCCGGTTCCAATAGCCCACACAGGTTCGTAGGCGATCGTGACCGCTTCCAGTGCCGGCGTACCGATTCCCGCAAGCCCTGCGCGAAGTTGTCGTTGGATGACGACGTCGGTCTGTCCGGAATCGCGATCCTGGAGTGTTTCTCCCACACAGAGAATCGGTTGCAGGCCCTGCCGGATCGCTGCCAGAACTTTCTTATGCGTCCATGCATCTTGGTCTCCGAACTGCTGTCGCCGCTCCGAATGTCCGACGAGAACAAACTGACAGCCGAGGTCTTTCAGCATCGCGCCGGAAATTTCACCGGTAAACGCCCCTGTGTCTTCCCAGTAGAGATTTTGGGCGCCAAGGAGAAAGGTGGAGGCAGGACCGAGTGTCTCGCGTACTGCATGCAGTGCGGTGAATGGCGGCGTGAGGCCGACCTGGATGCCGCTACAGTCCGTGACCTGTCTGGTGAGTTCTCGGACGAACGCCACGGCCTCAGAGGCGGTTTTGTTCATTTTCCAGTTGCCGACGATGAAGCGAGTTCTCACGGACCCTCTCTGCAGGAATGAAGCGGCTGACGATGTGGCTACGGTGTGCGATTGGGAAGGGCGGCAAGTCCCGGGAGCGTCTTTCCCTCGAGTAATTCCAGCGCGGCGCCGCCACCGGTTGAAATGAACGAGATACTTTCGGATTCTCCTGCCCGATGGATGGCAAGGGCGGTTTCGCCGCCGCCGACAATGGTCAGCGCGTATGCATTGGCGACGGAATGAGCCATGGCGAGAGTACCTCTGGCAAAGGCATCGACTTCAAACATGCCCATGGGGCCGTTCCACAGAATGGTTTTGGCATCCTGCACCGCCTCGGAGAACAGTTTGACGGAGGCGGGGCCGATATCCAGCCCGTACCAACCTTTGGGAATTTCCTGAACCGGCACGATTTTCGTCTCGGCTCCGGGTTCCCGGCTGGCCGCCACGACGCAGTCCACCGGAAGGTAAAATTTGACTCCGCTGGCAAAGGCGTGGTCTTGCACGCCTTTGGCGAAATCGAGCATGTCGTTTTCGACGAGTGATTGGCCGATCTCCAGCCCCATGGCTTTCAGGAAGGTAAAGGCCATGCCGCCGCCGATGATGACCTTATCCACTTTCTTGCCGAGATTCTCAATCACGCCGATCTTGCCGGACACTTTGGCTCCGCCGAGAATGGCGACAAACGGACGGACCGGGTTTTCCACGGCCCCTTCAAGATATTCGATTTCCTTTTTGAGCAGGTAGCCGGCAGCTGCTTCAGGAATATATTTCGTAATGCCGACGGTGGAGGCATGGGCTCGGTGAGCAGCGCCGAAAGCGTCATTGATGTACACATCGGCGAGGGAGGCCAGGGCCTTGGAGAACCCGTCGTCGTTCTTCTCTTCTCCCGGATGGAAGCGGAGATTTTCCAGCAGCATGACGTCGCCAGGTTGCATCTTGGCGACAAGCCCTTCGACGGCCGTCCCGATGCAGTCCGGTGCAAAAATCACTTCCTTGCCGAGCAAGCGCTGGAGGCGTTTCGCAACGGGAGCCAGGCTGAATTTCGGATCGAATTTCCCTTTCGGCCGGCCGAGGTGGGAGCATAGGATGACCTTTGCGCCCTCGTCAACGGCCCGATTGATGGTGGGAAGCGTCGATCGAATTCTGGTGTCGTCGGTAATCTGCAATGAATCGTCGAGCGGGACGTTGTAGTCGGCGCGAATGATGACGCGTTTTCCTCGTAGCTGAACATCCTCGATGATTCGTTTGCGAATATTCATGGCAGACCTTCACTCCTTCTCTGGTCTGTCCCGCACCGGCCGGTTGCAGGGCCGACTCGGGACGCACGTCAGAAAAGCGCGCTGTGGAGAAACCGGTTCACGATGCCTTGGCGACGATGTATTTGATCAGGTCTCGTACGCGGCAAGAGTATCCCCACTCATTGTCGTACCACGCCGTGACTTTGACGAGTCG
The DNA here is from genome assembly GCA_902500785.1 of uncultured Nitrospira sp. GTDB lineage: Bacteria > Nitrospirota > Nitrospiria > Nitrospirales > Nitrospiraceae > Nitrospira_A. Next base: position 20,217 of record CABVRW010000048.1, on the reverse strand, counting down.
TTTGTCGATGACGGCGGTCAGCGGGGCATCGACGATCGCGGAGTGTGGATCGTCCTTGAGATCGATCGAGACGATGGGCGCCTCCGAATAGGCCAGCACATTTTTCATGGGGCCTTCGGCGGCTTTCTTGAACGCGGCGTTGACTCCGGCCACATCACAATCCTTTTCGGTTTCGACCGTCAGGTCCACCAGCGAGACATTGGGGGTAGGAACTCGAATCGCCAGTCCGTCCAATTTCCCCTTCAACTGTGGGATGACCAAGTGGAGCGCCTTCGCCGCACCGGTGCTGGTCGGAATCATGGACATGCCCGCCGCCCGCGCGCGGCGGAGATCCTTGTGCGGGAGGTCGAGTAGCTGTTGATCGTTCGTGTAGGAGTGGATCGTGGTCATGACGCCGTGCTTGATCCCGAAATTTTCCAGCAAGACTTTCGCGACGGGAGCCAGACAATTGGTCGTACAGGAAGCGTTGGAGACGATCTGGTGAGTCTTATGGTCGTAGACCTGTTCATTGACGCCGAGGACCACCGTGGCATCGGGGTCTTTCGCAGGGGCCGAAATGATGACGGTTTTTGCCCCGGCGGAAAGATGTTTTCCTGCTCCCTCGCGGTCGGTAAAGTGTCCGGTTGATTCCACCACGATATCAACGCCGAGCGCCTTCCAGGGAAGTTCCTTTGGATCTCGAACGGCCAAGACCTTGATCGCTCGCCCGTCGATAATCAATTGGTCGTCTTTGGCCTCGACCGAAGCCTGGAGCGTGCCATGGACCGAGTCATACTTGAGCAAATAGGCCAATGTTTTCGCATCGGTGAGATCGTTGATGGCGACGAATTCCAGGCTGGGATCTCCCAGGGAGGCACGAAGAACGTTGCGGCCGATACGTCCAAATCCATTGATGCCGATGCGTGTGGTCATGGGGCTAAATCCTCAAGAATTAAACGGGTTGAATTGAGTCGGTCTCGGGCGATAGTACTGACCGACTTTCCGTGTGTCAAGCATACAAAAAACGGGAATTGGTGTGGGTGTGTGATACTGGCCGGTCGTCAATCCAGTGATCTTGGATTGCCTTGCCCAGGCTCGGGTGGTCGGGTAGAGTCTGCTTTTTTGAACATCAACCGACCGTTGAGGCGTGATGCAATCTGAATCGTTACAGTCCGAGGCGTGCAAGGTGCTGGAGTGGGCCAAGTTGTTGGACCTGTTGGCGTCCTATGCCCAGTCTGCGATCGGGGCGGAGCGCTGTCGATCGCTGGTACTGGAGGACCATCTGCCGCAGGCTCAGAGACGCCAGCAGGAAACATCCGACATGATGCGCTTGCAGGCCGGGGTCGATTCCTTTCCAGCACTTCGATTTCCCAACGTGGTGGAGTGGTTGGGGCGAGTGGCCAAAGGGGCCTGTCTTGAGCTGCACGAGTTGCGGGATATCGCACTGGTGTTGGACGTGATCGCCGACGTACAGCGGTATCTCCTGCGTCATCAGGCTGATGCGCCGACGGTGAGCGCCATGGCGGCGGAGCTTGGACCGCCGGATGAGTATCGGCGGCTGACCATCGCCTTGAAGGCCGCCATCGATCCCGACGGGTCGATGCGGGAGTCGGCCAGCCCCGAATTGCACAGGCTGATGCAGCGCGCCAACGACCTCAAGCAGCAAATGCGGCATCGCCTCGACCAGATTCTGCACTCGCGCCGGTACGAGGAGGTGCTGCAAGAACAGTATTTTGCGCAACGGGAAGGGCGTTACGTGGTCCCGATCAAAGCGGAAATGCAGGGACGGATTCCCGGCATCGTGCATGACGTGTCGTCGAGTGGTGCGACCGTGTTCCTGGAGCCTCGCGAGCTCGTGGACCTCAATAACGCCATCAAAGTGGTGGATTTGGATGTCGAGCGTGAGGTGCGGCGGATCCTGCGAGAACTGTCGGCCCTGGTGGCGCCTCATGAGCCGGCACTTGCCGGGAGCGTAGCGCTGCTCGGTGAACTGGATGCCATCTCGGCGAAGGCCGGGTTGAGCCAGCGGTTGCAGGCCGTTCCGCCGCTGCTCAATGATCAGGGGCGCATCTTGCTCAATCGTGCCCGGCATCCGTTTCTGGTTCTGACCAAAGAACAGGTGGTGCCGAATGACCTGGTGTTCGACGAAACGGTGCGGATCCTCATTATTTCCGGCCCCAATACCGGCGGAAAAACCGTCACCTTGAAGTTGCTGGGGTTGTTTGCCTTGATGGTGCGCTGTGGCCTCCATCTCCCCTGTGGGCCCGAGTCGGAGATGGCCATCTTTCCGTCGGTCTATGCCGATATCGGCGATGCGCAGGATCTGGCGCGGGACCTGTCGAGTTTTTCGGCGCATATCACGCAGATGGTGCAGTTGCTGAAGGAGGTGTCCGAGGGAACGGATACAGGCGACGCGTCCGCGCCCATGCATCCTGGGCGAGCATTGGTGCTGTTGGACGAGCCGGTCACGTCGACAGATCCGGCCGAGGGCGCGGCGTTGGCGAGCGCGTTGCTGTGCCGGCTGGCGGAAGCCGGCGTGAAAGTGGTGGCCACCACGCACTACAGCCTCTTGAAGGGCTTGGCGCAAGAGACGCCGGGCTTTGCCAATGCGAGCGTGGAGTTCAACCTCGAAACCCTTTCCCCGACCTATCGTCTGATTCTCGGACAGCCGGGAGGGTCGGCGGCTATCGAAATTGCCGGGCGTCTCGGGATGGATCAGTCGCTGCTGCACGATGCCCGTGCTCGCCTGCAAGGAGACAATCGGCTGCTGGAGACTCTGCTGAATGACTTGCAGGACAAGCAGCGGCGCATGAGCGAAGACCTTGCTGCCGCGACACTCGCCAAACAAACCGCTCAACAGGCCGCGCGAGAGGCCCAGGAACTGCTCACCTTCTTGCAGGAATCAGAGCGGGACGAGCGACAAGGGTTCAAGCGAAAGCTTTCTCAGGAATTTCAGCGTGCCAGGGCGGCGGTCCAAGCGACGCTCGACGACCTGAAGCGTGATCAAAAGGTGCTCAAGGCTAAAGAAACCAAAGTTCGACTCGTCGAATTGGAGCAGGAAGTCAGGCGCGGGGTCGCGGAACAGCAGGCGGCGATTCCGGTGGATCAGCTGTCGGTCGGCGATGCGGTGGAGGTCGTCGGGTTGGGTATGACGGGCACCCTGCTTGAAAGTCCGCAAGGGAAAAAACGAGTGCGCCTGAAAGTCGGGGAAGGCGAAATCCTGGCCAATGTGGCGAGTCTGGTGGGGCGCGGAGGGACGCAGCAGCCAAGTCGACAGGAGTCCCGTAAGACAACGGCAGTGTCGTCCAGGCGGACCAACCAGACGTTGGCACCCGAGGATATTCAAGAGAGCTTGGATGTGCGCGGCCAAGCAGCGGACGATGCGTTGGACATCGTAGTGGCCGGGCTCGATCGTGCCATCCTCGGCGGGAGTCCGTTCGTGCGTATCATTCACGGGCATGGGACCGGCCGACTGCGGGCGGTCTTGCGTGACTATTTGAAGGCGTCCCCCTATGTCGTGGCATTTCGACCCGGTGATCGCGCGGAAGGGGGCGATGGGGTCACGATTGTGGAGCTACGATGAGGCGGTGACCTCGGACCCCAGCCGTGAGGTTGTCCCATTTGTGCCCTCGTGCGTGGAACGTAATCTGCCCGGGCCACAAGTTCTTGGGATCGGCTCAAGCACCTCTCTGCCGCCCCCTTTCCCTCCTCTTCATTCTCACGTACCATAGTCGAATGGGCAGTGCTCCGCTGGTCTTGCACTCGTCTTCATGAGAGCCACTCTATCTCAGAAAAAGATTCTGTCCGCAGCCGCGGTGGGCATAGCGGTGTGTGTCTTCGTGGCGGGACTGAGCACCACCCGATGGTTCGAGGTGGTGGAACTCAAGGCGCTCGATCATCTCGTTCGGCGCTATGCGGATCCTGCCCAGGCTGATTCCAACCTGCTGTTACTCGCGATCGATGAATCGAGTCTCGACGCGTTCGGGCGTTGGCCATGGCCTCGCGATCGGTTTGGATACGTCGTGCGGTACCTGAAGCAGGCGGGGGTCAAGGCCGTCGTGTTCGACGTGATGTTCTTCGAGGCGGATGACAATGCCGAAGAATTCGACCAATCGTTTGCCGATGACCTGAAGACAGCCGGCAACGTGTTTTTGCCGATGTTGTTCCAGGCCGAGCCCGCCGCGATTCCGCCGGAGGTGCGGCCTCGCGCGACGGTCACGGCCGAGCCGTCTGACGCGAGGCAGCCGGTGGCGGAGACGCATGCGGGAGTGAAACTGCCGATCCCGGTGCTGGCGCAGCAGGCGCGCGGGCTGGGCGTCGTCAACCTGTCCGCCGATGCGGACGGCCCGACGAGGCGGATACCGCTGCTGGGGCAGGTGAACGGCGACCTCGTGCCGCATCTCTCGCTGGCTGTTGCGCAATATCTGCTCGGTGCCGACCGGCTTTCGATCCGTGACGGACGCATGCAGATCGGTCCGCGCACGATCCCGCTGGGTGCCGACGGGAGTCTGTTGATCGAATGGCATGGATCGTTGGAGCAGACCTACCATGCGAAGAAATATTCGATCGGACGGGTCTTGCAGGCGTTTACGCAACAGGAGAAAGGCGAACGGCCGTCGCTTGATCCGACGCTGTTCAGAGACAAGGTCGTGTTTATCGCCGGCACGGCTGCGGGGTTGTACGACCTGCGTGTCACGCCGTTCTCCGCCGCGACGCCCGGTGTGCTCATTCACATGGCGGCGCTGGACAATGTGTTGCACGGACAGGGGCTACAGGCGGCCCCGACCTGGTTCTCGCTGTCGACTCTGCTCCTGCTCTGCTTGGCCTCGGCCGGGACCTTCATGTTGTTCCGTTCCTACTCGGTCAAGTTCGGTGTCACGCTTGGACTGGCGGTGGCCTACTATGGAGTGGTCGTGCATGCGTTTGCCGGACACGAACGCTGGCTCGAACTGGTGTTTCCCGAAGCGGCCTTGGCGTTGACGTTCGGCACGGCCGCGACCGTCGAGTATGTGACCGAAGGGAAGCAGCGTCGTCTCATGCGGGCGGCGTTCGACAAGTACATGTCGACCGAGGTGGTCGAAGAAATCATGCGGAATCCCGAGGCCATCAAGCTCGGTGGAGAGAAAAAGGAAATCACGATCTTCTTCTCCGACATTGCCGGCTTCACCACGATCTCGGAAAAGATGTCTCCCGAGGATCTCGTGGCGTTGCTCAACCGCTACCTATCGGCGATGACGACCATCATCAAGACCACCCACCGAGGTAATGTGAACAAATATCTGGGTGATGGGATCATGGCGCTCTTCGGCGCACCGTTAGACGACCCGAAGCACGCGTCGCTGGCCTGTTACGCCGCGTTGGACTGCCAGGTCGAATTGGCCCGGCTCCGGGAGATCTGGAAGCGGGAGGGGCTCCCGGAGATCGGCGCCAGGATCGGCCTCAATTCCGGCCCCTGCATTGTCGGCAACATGGGCTCCGACGAGCGGATGGAATACACGGTGACCGGGGACAGTGTGAACTTGGCGTCGCGTCTCGAGGGGGCCAACAAATTCTATGACACGCTGATCCTGATCGGACAGCGGACGGCCGAACTGGCCAAGAACGACGTTGAAGTGCGGGAGATCGATCTGTTACGAGTGAAAGGGAAACAGGAGCCGGTCGTCGTCTACGAACTCCTGGCCCGCATGGGACAGTTGGACGATCAAAAGCGACACGTGGTTCAGATTTATCTGGAAGGATTGTCGGCGTATAAGATGCGCAATTTTTCGACGGCCTGCGCCAGATTTTCGGAAGCGGTGGCCCTGGATCCGTCGGACGGACCGTCACGGGTGTATTTGGAACGCTCCAACAACTATCGACAGACGCCCCCACCTGCGGAGTGGGACGGCGTCTATGACATGACATCAAAATAAGTGGCCGTGCCGAAGGGGAGGAAGTTGTGACACACCCACGATCGCTCGGGGTTCTGCTCATCGTCTTGTGGATCAGTGTGTGCGTGTGGGGGGCGGATGGCTGGGCCGAAACCGTGTACGTCCAAGCCAAGACCGCGCAGATTCGCGCGGGAAAAACCTCGCTGGATGCGGTGGTCGGAAACGTGAAGTTCGGCGAGTCGCTGGAGATCGTCGGCCGCGATGGCAGTTGGATGGAAGTCAAGACCTCAGCCGGAGCGCGAGGATGGATTTTCGCCGGCAAGACCTCGACATCAAAACCATCCGGCGGCAATGACACCTTGGCCAGGCTCGGTCAGAGTATGCGGGGTGGAGATGCGTCGGCGACCACGGCATCTGCCGGCGCCAGAGGCCTGGACAAGGCGTCCGAGGGATACGCCAACCGCACCGGCGTGTCCGCGCGGGACCGGGAGGTGGTGGATCGTATGACCGCCTATCAAATTCCAGACCAGGAAGTCGAAGAGTTTTTGCGGGAAGGGGGGCTCGGCGAATATGCGAAATAACCATGGCATGTGGACGGCTCTGATCGCGCTGTCGCTGACGGTCGCAGGTTGTGCGGAGGTGCAGCGTGCCGCCGAGGATGTTGCGCGACAGTCCGGTAATCCCCGGTTAGCCGGTGCGATCCACGGGGCAGGGAATGTCGTCGGCAGCCTGCTTCCCATCGGGTACGAGGAAGAGTCGTCGATCGGGCAGGCGATGGCCTTGCAAGTCGTGGCGCGATACGGCGGTGTCGTGGATCAGCCCGAGTTGGTGCGGTATGTGAACCTGGTGGGGAGAGCGGTGGCCGATACGTCCGACCGACCCGATATCCCGTACCGAGTCGCGATTCTGGATCACGAGTCGATCAACGCCTTCGCCGTGCCGGCCGGCTATATTTTTGTGACCCGAGGCCTGCTGAGGCAGATCAGGAACGAAGCGGAACTTGCCGCGGTATTGGGGCACGAAATTGCGCATGTGAGCGAAAAGCATATTCTCGATGTCATTCAACGGAGCAAGCGCCTGGCCGGCGTGACCGAAGCGGGCCTGTCCTATGCGACGAGTAATCCGGCCGCGTTCAAGGGCGTGATCGACGGCGCCGTCAAGAAGCTGCTCGATGAAGGGCTCGATCAGGAGAAAGAAACCGATGCCGATATGGTCGGGGACGTCTTCGCCGCGCGGGTCGGATACGACGCAGAGGCCTATGTGGGGTTACTGATGCGGCTGCGGGATCTCAAGGGCGACGACCGCGCGCTGTTTAAGACCCATCCCAACTTTTCAGCTCGGATCGATGCGGTACAGAAAACCATTCGCACCAAGCATCTCGCCACCACCGGGGTGGTGTTGCAAGAACGGTTCTCCCGCATGACCAAACGAGTCTAGCAGGAGGCTGAAAAAAACCGCCAGCATTGTTCTCGCATCGTTCAGATCCTCAACGTGCCTCTGCGGGTACGTTGAGGCACGTCACTCGCTACCGCCTCGTTGGATGGCTTTCTTGAGCCTCCTCCGAATGAGCGTTGAGTGATCCTGCGCGGTTAAGCAATGGTCCTCAACGGCCGGCGGTTAGCTCGCCGCGCGGCGAAAGCGCAGCGTGCAGGTTGTTCCCTTCCCCAGACTGCTGTTGACCATCAGAGTTCCGCCGTTATCTTCGATGAGCCGTTTGACATTGGTGAGACCCAGGCCGGTTCCATAGTCCTTGGTCGTGAAGAAGGGTTCAAAGATTCGCGCGAGGTGGTCGGGGGCGATGCCGCTTCCGGTATCTGCCACTTCGATTTCCACGTCGCCTCCGGTCCCGATCCGGGTGGTCAGCGTCAGGGTTCCTCCTTCCGGCATCGCTTCGCGCGCATTGATCAGCAGGTTCATCAAGGCCTCCTTGACCTGTTCCGGGTCGACCCGAATCGGAGGTAGCTCGCGCCCGAACCGGTGCTCGACTGTAATGCGCGCATGTCCTCCCTGTGCGTCCCATTGTCTTACTGCGGCACGCACCACGCCTTCCGCATCACCGACCGTGAACTCCGGCGGTTTCTGTCTGGCATAGCGAAGAAAGTCGTGGAGACGCTGCGACAGTTTGTCGACCTCGTCGATAATATAGCGGGCCATTTCCTGGCGGATCGGTTCTTCCTGCGGGCCCTCCAGCACCACTTGGGCGGAGCTTCGGATGACGCCGAGAGGATTGCGCAGATCATGGGCGAGGGCGGCGAGCAGTTGTCCCACTGAGGCCAGCTTTTCCTGCCGGATCAGCTCATGTTGTTGAGACCGAATCGTGCGGAGATTTTCTTCCAGTACCTCGCGCATGGTGGCGAAACTCGTGGCCAGGTCTTCAATTTCATCACCGGTGTGATAATCGGATGAGAGCGTTGGGGCGAGCGGAACGTTCGGGCGGCTGTTCGGCGGCAAGGTCAGATTGAGGCGAAGTCCTTCCGCTTCGCGCTGGAGCGCCACGAGCGGTTTCACGATGCGGTAGCCGACCAGGAATCCAACGGCGGACAGCACAATCACCAGTCCGAACCCAATCACTCCCACGGTCAGCAGCAGGGAATAGATGGGGGCGTAGGTTTCTTCCGGCGCCTGCCGGATGAAGGCGTACCACCGGTTGCCTTCGAGGCTGGCCGGCGTCAGGTGATGACCAAAACGGACCGGCGCAGCCCCGACGATCGCATTTCGGCCTCCATGCGCGTCGTCCTCCGCCACCAGCCACAGGGGACGATCCAATGTCAGCCGGTCCATCAACGTCGTTGGGATCAAGTGTGCGGTGGGAGGCAGTACCGGGCAGATCAGCGGCGTGCCCTGGGTGTCGAGTAGCATGGCATGCCCGGTGTTCCCGATATGGATCGGGAGGATCATTTGTGTGAGAAGGTTGCGGCGAATCACCAGTCCGACGCCGCCGATGGTGGCGCGGTGGTTGTCGTCGAGAATCGGGACGGCCACGTGAACGACCATGTCGTTCGCCAGGGGATCAAGGAGCACGTTGCTCACGTAGGCGGTGCCGGGGGGCGCGTGCAGGGCTTCGCGCCACCAGGTTTGGTCCGCCTGTTGTGGCGGCAGCAGCGGATCGGTCGAGGCGACGACCTGTCCCTGACGGTCGGCGATGGTGACACGCACGTAGTGCCGGGATTCATGGGCCCATTCATTGAGGTAGCGTACGATGGCCTGGTCGGCCGCGGGCGGGCTCTGTGCCGGATGAGCCACTGAGGGGCCAGGCGGTGCCGGATTGGGCGTGGATCGTGCGCGCTGATTGGCGAGGATGACCGGTTGACGGACGTGCTGGGAGACGAGGGCCAGCCGGATCGCGCGATCGATTTCATGGTCGACCGCGGCGGCTAATCGGATCGAGGTGGAGCGCGCGATCTCCTGAAACCCCTCTCCGATGGCCTGCTTGAGGGTGGCAGTGCTGGAGTGGTAGGTCGCCCAGAGCGCGACCATGCCGGGCACGATGCCGACGATCAGCAACGCGACGAAAAATTTCCTCTGGAGTCCGCCGGATCGTCGTGCGGAGCGCATCAGCCTGACGGCAGCGACAGGTTATGTTTGGCCATCCGATAACGCAGGGTGTTGCGTGTGATTTTGAGCAGCCGGCTCGCTTCCGACACGTTGCCCCCGGCCTTGTGCAGCGCTTCTTGGAGCATCGCCTTTTCGACTTCCTCCACCGAGAGTCCCAGCGCGAGGAGCGAAGGCGTCCCGGCCGGGAGATCCCCCTTGTGCGGCGGCGCGGTCTTCAGTGAGTCCGGGAGATGCTCCGGGGTGATCTCGCCCTGCTTGCAGGTAATGGTCAGCCACTCCACGACATTGTGAAGTTCCCGCACGTTGCCCGGCCAGGGATAGTGCATGAGCATCGCGAGCGCATCTGCGGTGATCCCTTTGATGCGGCTGCCACGTTCCCGACGAGCCTGGTCCAGGAACTGATTCAGAATCGGTTCGATATCTTCCGGTCGTTCGCGCAGGGGCGGCATTCTGAGCTGGTACACGTTCAGGCGATAGTAGAGGTCCAGGCGAAAACGTCCGGCCTTGATGAGGTCGGGCAATTCCTGGTTGGTGGCGGCGATCACGCGGAGATCGACGACGACGCTGCGCACACCGCCCAGCGGTTCGACTTCATGCTGTTCGAGGACGCGTAAGAGTTTGGCTTGGGCCGTCAAACTCAATTCGCCGATCTCGTCCAGAAACAACGTCCCTCGATCGGCCAGTTGAAAACGTCCCGGTTTGGACTTCTTCGCGTCGGTAAACGCGCCCTTCTCATAACCGAACAATTCGGATTCCAGGAGGTGTTCGGGAATGCCGGCGCAGTTCAGGGCCACCATCGGGCCTTGGGCGCGCGGACTGACGAGGTGAATGGCGCGCGCGAGGAGATCCTTGCCCGTTCCGCTTTCGCCCGTGATGAGCACGGTGGCATCGGTTTGCGCCACCTCTTGAGCGAGCCGCTTGACGAGTTCCATTTCTTTGGAGACGCTGACAATCCGGTCGAAGCCGAATTGTTCATGCAGCCCTGCCCGCAGGATTCGGTTGTCCCGGGCGAGTTGACGGACTTGCAGCGCGCGGGCAATGACGATCTTCAGCTCTTCATTATCGACGGGCTTGGAGATGTAATCGTAGGCGCCTTTGTGCATGGCCTCAACGGCCGACTTGACGGTGCCATAGCCGGTGACAATGAGGACCGGCACATCGGGCAGCTGTTGATGAGCGGCCTCCAGCACGTCCATGCCCGACAGGGCTCCCAATTGGAGATCCGTGATGATCATGTCGATGGAGTCGTGCTCCTGGAGCATGCGGATCGCTTCGTCGCCGGAGCGAGTCAGGACCAGCCGATAGCCGACAGGTTTCAACACCAGCTCGAAGAGCCGTCGCATCCGTTCTTCATCTTCGACGATCAGGAGGGTGGGTGCGTGCATGGCCTCGCAACCGGCTGAGGTGAGTCCTCGGACGAGTGAGGACATGGAACCGTAGCCTACCACTATCGATCGGAGAGAAACAGTGGGCGTGGCTTAGCGAGGATCGGCGACCGGCGAGGGGCCGGTGGTGCGGACAGCGGCGGACTGGGCTTCGTTGGCCAGTGCCCAGGATAGGTTGCGTTGAAAGCCCGGATATTTTGCGCGGCGGACGGGACTGTGCGTGAACGCCGCGGCGAACGTCTGCTCGTCCATCTTCGCCAGGGTCGCAAGCGAGGGAGCGCGAGTGAGTGCGGAGGGCTGGAAGCCGGATTCGCTGGTTGGTCTGGCTTGGAAGTTGTAGGGGCAGATGTCCAGGCAATCGTCGCAGCCGAAAATCCGGTTACCCAATCCTCGCCGGAGATCATCCGGTAGTGCGGGTTCGTCGCCGCGAAGTTCGATGGTCAGATAGGAAATGCAGCGTCCGGCATCGACGACATAGGGCTCGGTAATGGCACCCGTCGGGCAAGCCTGGATGCAAAGCGTGCAACTCCCGCAGAGATCGGTTCCCGCGTCATCCGGCTCCAATTCCAGGGTCGTCAAGATTTCTCCCAGGAGCAGCCAGGATCCGAATTCCCCCGAGACGAGGTTGGAATGTTTCCCGATCCAGCCGAGTCCGGCCTGCTGAGCCCAGGCCTTCTCCATGACCGGTCCCGTGTCGACGTACGCCCGGTTGCGGCTGTCCGGGGCCAGGGTGCCGATGCGCTCGGTGAGTCCGGTCAGCCGGTCGCCGAGGATCTTGTGGTAGTCGAGGCCCCAGGCATAGCGGGCAATGCGCCCATTTCCCGGACGTTCGTCGGCCCGATGATCCGTGTAATAGTTCATGCCCACGGAAATAATCGATCGGCAGCCAGGCAGGACCCGCCTGGGGTCGGCTCGCCGCTCGGGATCACGGGTCATCCAGGCCATGGTGGCGTGAAAGCCGCGCCTGAGCCATTCTTCTAGTCGAGAGAGGAGGTCGCCGGGCGACGCGGGGTGATCCGGCTTCGCGATTGTGTCTGGTCGTGCCGGCAGGACGCTGATGCCGACGCTGTCGAATCCGAAGTCGTGGGCGACCTGCTTGATGGCGGCTGTGAGGGACGCGGACATTACGGTTTCGTGCACTCGAAACGCACCATGAATTGCCCGGTGCAATGACTGGAGTCACAGCGGGTACATTGGCCGGTGATGCGGGTTTTCCAGTCCGTGCCTTTCTGGTCGAATGTGCAAAACGTGCGGCCTGCCTTGGAGATGGTCGTCCACGGTTTGTTGGTCCCCGGGAACTGGGCGATGACGCAGCCGGCCGGGATCGGCACTTGGCACTGATGTGTCGGATCGCCCTTCGCCATGCCGAAACTGCAGGAGTGCTCGGTCGTCGCGGAGGAGTCAGGCGGAGATTGAGCCAGTCCCTCATCGGGAAGAAACCCCCAGGCGAGTGCGCAGCCGAGCAGCAGAGTGAGAATCGCACGAGTCAGGCAAGACATGTTGGATCAGCTCCGGTAAAAGCCGCCATGCTACCACAGCGGTGGTTTCCGCAGCGAACCTTCTGTGGAACGGCTGGTTTGCTGTTCAGCTGCGGTTCCGTCCATTCTGTCCAAAGACTGTTCAAAAACCACCGTCGGTGTAGGCGCGGCAAGAACCCGGCGTGGCATAACATGAGGCTAGTACAGGGAAGGGTAGGTGGCATGCTAGTTGCGTCACCGTGGGGTATCGAGTGCCGTACGGACACGTGTGCAGTGAACTCGCACGATGCCTGGTATGAACGGCACGACAATTTTTCGCTTTTGTGCTCGCTGGTTGCACCATGGCGCAGGCAAAAATTCTCATCGTCGATGATGAAGTGGTCGTGGCGGAAGACATCAGACGTCAGTTGCGTGCGCTCGGCTATTTCGTGGTGGGGGTGGTGTCGTCAGGGAGTGAGGCGGTGCGTCTGGCCGAGGAACACCGGCCTGATTTGGTCCTGATGGATATCAAGCTGAAGGGGCCAATGGATGGGATTGATACGGCACGGACCATCCAATCCCAATATGGTACGCCCGTGATTTACCTCACGGCCTTTTCGGATGAGGAGACCCTAGCGCGAGCGAGAGAAACGCTGCCGCTCGCCTATTTGATCAAGCCTTTTGTGAGCAGCGATTTGCGCGCGGCGTTGGAGCTGGCGCTTTTTCGGCATCGCGTGTCGCGCATTGCCGAACAGCGCGGGCGGTGGTTGGATGCGGTGGTTCAGTCGATGGAAGATGCCGTCGTGACGGTCGATCAGCAAGGAAGAGTGACCATGCTCAATCCGGCGGCTGAAGGATTGACCGGGTGGGAGCAGCGTGATGCCCTTGGAAAGGCGATTCAGGAGGTGATGGTTGTGTTGGACGCGGAGAGCCGAAGTCCCGTGCTGAATCCGGCCCTGCACGTCTGGCGCAAGGGGAACGCATCGGATCTTGGCGCGCGACCGTTCTTGCTCATCAGTCGCCACGGGCACGAGCACCGGATCAGCGACAGTGCGGCCATGATTCATGATGAGCGCGGAAACCCGTCCGGAGTCGTGCTGGTCTTTCGCCCCACCGCAACGTAGCGATTCAGGCGCCTGTCGTCCGCCTCGGTCTCGTCATCGAGACATCGTGTTCGCTGATTCCTGCCACTGACCTTCCACTCGCACTACAGGCGGTCAATCAGTATACTTCGCATATGCCCAAGGGCCGACGATCGATGCCGATCGTCTATTCGTTGTCACGGATAGAGGACGTGGAGCCACTCATGCCTATTAGTACTGCTGTCCGGGCGCTGCAATCGGGTCAGGAACACGACGCCGTAGGGTGCTCGAGCCCCACTCGTATATTGTGATGCACAGGCTACGACTCGTCATGGTACTGCTTTCGTTGGTGTCGAGCAGCCTGACTGTCCTCGGTACCGATCCGGCCAACATTGCGGCGGCAGGAGAGGTTGGTTCAGCCCATTCGCTCCGGGACCTCGTTGTGCGGCCTGATCCGGACGGCGGGGTGCGGGCGACGGCCACGCTGTTGTTCCCCGGCGGTCCCGCTCTGATCCATTCGATCCTCGCTGAGTACCGAAAATGGCCTGAATTATTTGAAACGCAGATGCGAGTGGCGCAGGTCGAACAGCTGGACGGGCGCGTGCTCACGGACATCTATATTTCACATGCGCTGCTGCCCGGCGAGCAACGACTACTCTGTGAATCGCAGGTGTTGCCCGGAGGGGGTCTCGTCACGGACCTCAAGGGAGGTGATTTCACGCGCTATCATCGGGAGTGGAAGCTGGAACCGGCCGGTGACGGAACCCAGACGCGAGCGGAGTTCGATTTGTTGGTGGAGGTAAAGACCATCGTCCCGGATTGGTTGGTAGCGGTAGCCATGGAGCGGGAACTCACTGCCCACTTTCGACTGGTGCGGGAAAAAGCGCTCGATCTGATTATGAAGGAAAGGTGAACGTCGAGAGCTCGGCCTTGTCCACCCCTTGCTTGACGAACGCGCTGATCTCTAGCCCCCGTTCGATGCGCAGGATATCGTTCAGCTTGGTTCTGGTGCTCGGATGGAGCGGCACGAAGAGTTTGCAGCAATCTTGATCCGGCTCAATCGACGTGGAAAAGCTTCCGAGCTGTTGTGCCTGCTCCGTGATTTCGATCTTGTCCATTCCAATCAGCGGGCGCAGGAGCGGGAGTTCCGCCGCCGCCTCCACCACCGAGAGATTCTCTGGCGTTTGCGAGGCGACCTGCCCGAGGCTATCGCCGGTGACCAGGGCCCAGCAGCCTTCACGCCGAGCCAGTTCTTCCGCAATGCGGACCATGATTCGTCGGTACAACACGACGCGAAAAGGCGCCGGGGCATTGGCGACGATGTCGCGTTGAATCTCGCCGAACGGCACAATGAAGAGCTGAGAATGGTATTGATAGGCCGTCAGCAGTTGGACCAACTCTTGGACCTTTTCCTCTGAGGCGCGACTGACCAACGGGCGTCCCGAGAAATGTACGAATACCGCTTTGCAGCCGCGTTTCATCATGCGGTAGGCCGCGACGGGAGAGTCGATGCCGCCGGAAATCAGGCAGGCGACTTTACCACTGGTCCCCATCGGCATGCCGCCCGGTCCTGGGATCTTCTTTGCCGCGATATGGACCTCATGGGTGAGCAGTTCGATGTAGAGGGTGAGGTCAGGCTGTTTCAGCTTCACGGCCTTTCCCATGGCCTCGTGGAGATAGCCGCCGACTTCGCGCTCGACATCCATCGAGGTGAGCGGGAGGCGTTTATCCGCGCGTTTGGCCGTCACTCGGAATGAGCCGAAAGTCTGTTCGGACAGCTGCCGCTCCGCGACCTGCTTCACTGTCGTCAGATCCGGGGTGGTGAGGTTCAACGGCACGGATTCGGTCAGCAGAAAGTTCGACACCCCGCAGGTGCGGCGTATGCGCTCGGTCACCAGATCGAGCGACACCTGGTCGGGAATCGTAACGCGGATACGTCCTTGCAACGACTCGACCCGCCGAATCTTCAGATCTTTCAGCGCCAAGCGGAGATTGCGGACGAGCCGTTGCTCGAAGAAATCGCGGTTGCGGCCTTTGAGGGCGAGTTCGTGGTAATGGACGATGGCGCAGTGCATGTACTACCAGGACGCCGAAAATGGCCGCCCGCTTCGTTCTCGGCTCGACACCATCCTCAACGTACCCCTGAAGAGACGCTTCCGGTTTCTGTTTCGCCTACTGCGTCGGACGACCATTTTGAGTATCCTGCGTCGGCGTTAGAGATGATGAGACGCTGATTCCAGAAAACGCTCCGCGTCGATGGCAGCCATGCAGCCGGATCCGGCGGCGGTGACGGCTTGGCGGTACTGCGTATCCTGAACATCGCCGGCGGCAAAGACGCCTGCCACGCTGGTGGCGGTTCCCTGCGCGGTGAGCACGTAGCCCTTGTCATCCATGTTGAGTTGGCCTTTGAACAGATCGGTATTGGGACGATGGCCGATGGCGACAAAGACGCCGTCGCACCTCACTTCCGATGAGGCGCCGGTCACGAGGTTTTTGAGCCGGGCGCCGGTCACCACGTCTTGTCCGAGGATGTCTTCGACGACGGAATTCCACGCGAACGAAATTTTTTCATTGTTCATAGCGCGGTCCTGCATGATTTTCGAGGCCCGCAGCTTGTCGCGTCGGTGAACGACGGTCACGGCGCGTGCGAATTTCGTCAGGAAGTTGGCCTCTTCCAGCGCGCTGTCGCCGCCGCCTACCACGAGGAGGTCCTTGCCGCGGAAAAAATATCCGTCGCACGTGGCGCAGGTCGAGACGCCGTGTCCGATCAGCCGAGCTTCATTCGGCACGCCGAGGTGAATGGCCGATGCGCCGGTGGCCACAATCAGGGCCGCGGCCGTTACGGTCTGTTCTCCGTCGATGGTCAGTTGAAACGGCCGCTGCGTGAGGTCCACCGCTGAGACATCGCCGGTCAAGAATACCGTGCCGAACCGTTCCGCCTGGGCGCGCATTTCCTTCATGAGTTCCGGGCCCATAATGCCCTTGGAAAATCCGGGATAGTTTTCGACCTCGGTCGTAGTCGTCAGCTGCCCGCCGGACTGCCAGCCTTCGATGAGCAACGGAGAGAGATTGGCCCGTGCGGCATAGATGGCGGCCGTGAGGCCGGCAGGACCGGAGCCGATAATGACAAGGTTATGCATGGGCGGATGCTAACACACCGACGCCGAGAGGGAAAAGCGGAGATCTAGGCGAGGGTGCGTAGCTCACGGTAGAGCCGTTTCACCAGCGTCAGCAGGCGCGGGCGGGCTGTGGTGCCGTCGAGGAGGTAGTCCGCGGCTGCGGCTTTCTGCTTGATGGGCATTTGACTGCGGATGCGCCTGATGGCCTCGGCACGCGTGAATCCATTGCGTTTCTTAAGGCGGGCAATTTGGGTTTCCCTATCGGCGGTCACGACGAGGACTTTGTCCACGCGCTTGTCGATGCCGGCTTCGAAGAGGAGCGGAACGTCGTAGATGACGACGGCGTTCGGATCCTTCCGTGCGGCTTGCCTGGTCAGTGCGAGCTGGTGCCGCGCGACGCGAGGGTGAATGATCTGTTCCAGGCGCCGCAGTTTGGCTCGGTTTCGGAAGACGATGGCGCCGAGTGCCTGGCGATTGAGGGTGCGATCGGGGTTGAGGACGGTCTTCCCGAAGGTCTTCACGATGGCGCGCCAGGCCGGCTTGCCCGGCTTCATCACATGATGGGCCAATGCATCGGCATCGATGATGAGGGCCCCGCATCGCTCGAACATCTTCGCCACCGTGCTCTTGCCGGTGGCGACTCCGCCGGTGAGGCCCACGAGGATCATAGGGCGGGAAGATACCATGGGGGACCTGTCCTCGCAACAACGCTCGATTGACTTCTCGCCATGCCCGGCGGTATGACCATTTGTATGAAACATAGGATTCTCACGATGGTGTTGGCGGGCCTAACGGTCGGTGCGATGACCCTGTCTGTTGCCCGGGCAGAGGCGCCGGTGAACGCCGAACGTCAGCCCCTGGTCGTCGCATTAGACGGCTCAGGCCAATACCGCTCCATTCAGGAGGCGGTGGATGCCGCCAAGCAGGGTGACACCGTTCTCATCAGGCCCGGCGCCTACGCCGAGGATGTGACCATTCACAGCAAGGAAAACGTCCGCCTGATCGGAGCAGGTATGGATCAGGTGACGATCTTGGGTCGTGAAAAGGTCGGGGTGTTCCATGTCGGGAAGTGGCCCTATGGAGCGACCAACATCGAGATCTCCGGCATCACGATCAATGAACATGGTGGGCACGCGATGGGGATGTTCAACGGCCGTGGCATTGTGCTCCACCATGTGCGGGTCAAAGGGATGTTGTTCACGCAGCAGGTGGAGGATGTGCGGATCGAGGAATGCATCATCGGCGGCAGTGAAACCACCGGCGTCCAATTCGCCAATTCGCAGGCGGTCCTGCGAGGCAATTTCATTCATGACAATGATCATGGGGTCAGTGTCGCAGGCAAATCCACGGTGCGACTCGAACGGAATGTTATTACCAGGAGTCTATTCGAGGCCGTGATCGTCAATGACCAATCACGCGCGACATTGATCGGCAATACCTTCGTGAAAAACGGCGGCGGCGCGGCCTTTCTCGGCACGTCGCAAAACGAAGCCTCGGGAAACATTGTCAGCCTCAATGCCTATGGGTTTGTTGTGGCGCCATCCAGCCGGGTGCTTTTATCCTACAATGCCATGCAAAACTCAGGATCCAACTATCTCCGGTCCGGAACCCCCAACCAGCCGGCTCCCGAGTTGAAGCCTGATTCGGATTTGACGGTGGATCCTCGATTCGTTGACACTGCGAGGGATGATTTCAGGCTTCGCGCCGATACCGCCTTGGTCAAAATCGGTGAATTTTCCTACCTCGGGGCGTTACCCCCTCTGGTCGAATCACACTGAATTCCTACAGCAAAGCGGCAACAAATTAAGAGGTTAGCCCGTTCGCCCGGCCGAGTGAGTCCCTGTGCTATGCTTCATTGTACGCAGAGGATGCAAGCTTCTCCGGTGTGGCTCAAGAATTGCTGCACTACCACCGACAAGGGATTGGAGGTAACACGTGGCCAGCTTTCGATTCGATCTGGAAAAGCGGTGTACCGATGGGATTCCCAACCTCGCGGAGGTGGAATCCGGCAAGCTGCTCGGGGCGATATTGCCGATGTCGGAGCAGGCGCAACTCCAGTTGCGGGACAGCATCGAGGTCATTGACTACCTCATGAACCAAGAGAGTGTGGTCTGGAGCTAGGGCCTGTGCCCTCTCGCTGAGCGTTCTTTCCCCTTCTTTCCTCGTCCCAATTCCCTTTCATATTGTCTCGCTGGACCTTGTACGGATCCGTGTGCCTATCCGGCTCCGGTTGCGTATCGCGGAAGCTGCGTTGTTCTTCGCCCGGCGGTCTCGAATCTCAGTTGAATCTTTTTCGGGTCGGGCGCATGCTGGCGCCTGCCGCGTCCAGGATGGGAGACCCTGTGCTATGTCGACATCGCCGGAAGGGAAGGCTGTACGTTCGTCGTCGGCCGAACAACAGCGCTTGGATGACGACGATCTGCGCCGTAAACACTGGAAGCGCTGGGGACCGTATATCAGCGAGCGGGCGTGGGGGACGGTCCGTGAGGACTATAGCCCTCACGGAACGGCTTGGGAAACGGTTTCCCACGACCATGCTCGCTCGAAAGCCTACCGCTGGAATGAAGACGGATTGGCCGGAATCTGTGACCGGCACCAACTCGTGTGCCTTGCGCTGGCCCTCTGGAACGGGCGGGATCCGATGCTCAAAGAACGGATGTTCGGTCTCACGGGAAATGAAGGAAATCACGGAGAGGACCCCAAGGAATACTATTTCTACCTCGACTCCACGCCCACGCATTCCTACATGAAATTTCTCTACAAGTATCCGCAGGCGACGTTTCCTTACGCGCAGCTCCTTGAAGAAAACCGCCGCCGTGGCCGGACCGACCCGGAATTCGAGTTGCTCGACACGGGAGTCTTCGACGACGACCGATACTTCGATGTGGGGGTCGAATATGCCAAGGCCTCGCCGGAGGATTTGCTCATGCGGATCCAGGTCGTCAATCGCGGCCCGGATCCGGCGCCGTTGACGGTGCTGCCGACCATCTGGTTCCGCAACACCTGGTCATGGGGGCTTGATGTGCGCCGCCCGCGGATGCGGAAAGGCGAATCGACGTCGGCGGTCAGTGTGCTTGAGTTCGACCACGAGCATTATGGCCCGCGACGGCTGCTCTGCGAGGGGGGACCGGACCTGTTGTTCACTGAAAATGAAACCAATACGCGGCGGCTCTATGGCGACGTGGATGGTGCGCGATATGTGAAAGACGGAATCAATGACTACGTCGTGCAAGGCGACCAGGGGGCGGTCAATCCTGACCGGATCGGATCCAAGGCGGCGGCGCACTATGTGGTCTCCGCGCTCCCCGGCCGGCCGGTGACGATTCGAGTACGGTTCACGAACGGGTCCGCCCAGGACGCTCTTGATCCGCAGGCGTTTGATGCGGTCTTTGCCACTCGCCTCAAGGAGGCGGATGAGTTTTATGCCGCCCTGGCTCCTCCGGACCTTTCCGAGGATGCGCGATCGGTGCAGCGGCAAGCCTTTGCCGGATTGCTGTGGAGCAAGCAGTTCTATCATTATGACGTCGATCGCTGGCTCAAGGGCGATCCGGCGGGACCGGAACCTCCGCATGAACGATTGCACGGCAGAAACGCCGACTGGACCCATCTCTACAATGCCGACGTCATTTCCATGCCCGACAAATGGGAATATCCCTGGTACGCGGCCTGGGATCTCGCGTTTCACTGTCTGCCGATCGCGTTGGTCGATTCGCGATTTGCCAAGGATCAGCTCGTCCTCATGCTGCGTGAATGGTACATGCATCCCAACG
>CABVRW010000047.1 GCA_902500785.1 uncultured Nitrospira sp. | reverse complement strand
TCGTGACCACATCATGGGGGATTGCAGATGGATCCACCACATGGGCGCGATCGAGCTCCTTCTCCACATTCTCCAGATGATCCCGGTCCCAAGCGTTGGTGTTGACGCGCGCCTTCAGCACATCCCTGAGGCGACTCAAATCGACTTCGGTAATATACGTGTCGCGAGGATTCATTGCCCTGCTCCTGTGATTTCCATGGCTCCCATCGTGTGCGGCACCATCCGTCGATGGCCCGGCGCGAATTTCGGTGTCTTCACGGTCAAGACTGGACTGGTCGCCCGTCGCAACACCGCTTCCGCAACGCTTCCGAATCGTCGTTGGGAAACACCGCGGCGGCCATGCGTCCCCATCACGATCAAATCGGACCGATGCCGCAAGGCTCCGGCCAAAATCGCATCGGAGGGCAGTCCCCCTGAAATCACAAAATCCGCCGACAGCCCGAATGAGGTCACGAGATCCTTCAGGTCCGTCAACTGCCGGGTCCAATGGTCTCGTTTACCCGCTTCCTCTTCGATCATGCCAAGCCCGCAATCCAAGTCGTAGCAGAGAGGCTCCAGCACGTGCATCAGTGTGAGCTTGGCCTCAAGACCATGCGCCAACTGAATGGCATATTCCGTCGCATCCAGCGATGGGCTCGAAAAATCAACCGGCACCAGAATATTCCGCAGCGGAACATGGGGATTTGCATCCCTCGGCTTTCCCACCTCGTCTCGAATCCCCGATACGGCGAGAATCGGACAGGGCCCGTCCCTGATCACCCGTTCCACCGTGCTGCCGATCAACCCGTAGAGCAAATTCGTGCGCCCCTGCAGACCCATCACCACCAGATCCGCCGCATTGTTCCTCGCCGCGAGGCCGACCTGCTCCGTCGGATTCCCCCACGCCAGCCGAATCGTGGCCGAGATGCCGCTGCGTACCATCTGGTCGTACACCTGCTCCAACCGCTGCATAGCGGTCATTCGCGCCTGCTCCACGACGGCGATAGTCGCGGCATCGGCATTCAACCAGTGGGGTGCCTCGATGACGTGCAGCACATCCACCTTGGCATCCCACGCGGTGGCCAGATACATGGCATACTCTTGCGCACGGGCGGCATCATCCGAAAAATCGGTCGCGAACAGGATCCTGGTCGCCAATGGAGTAGTCATAACGCGCTCCTGTAGGACGGTTGGACGGCTGATCCCGCGCGTGCGGCCGGGCCCTCGATCGATCGAGAGCCGCCACGTCGAGCCAAGAGCCGGCGATCATTGTGGGCGTCGGTGTAACAAGATACCGGCAGTGATCAACTGATACCGGATTGAACGAGCAAGACGAATGCCAGTCTCTCATCTGCTCACGACTGCGAGACTCACAAACATTCTCCGGCCTTCGCTCAGCACAGGAACCGCCCTTCACCGAGCGACTGTTGCCATTTGCCGCAGAGACGCCCTACACGGTGAGGCGATACACCCCTCTGCAACGTCATCGGTTCAGGTGCCGACGGGGCATCGGCCCGGACGATGCCGATCTACATCACCCAAGATTCATCCTCTTCATCCTCTTCATCACGCACCACCAGCGCGCCTGCCTGCCGTGGCGACCCCTCTTCGGCTGCCGCGGCCCTCAAATGTTCGATCAGCGGCCTGGGCCCTCTGCCCAGACGCGTAAGGATCTCCATGACCCGCGCAGGACTCCCACAGTCGCTCCACCCGACACCCTTCATCTCCATCACCGCAGTCTCGCCTGACACACGCGCCAGGAGGTCACGTGAAAAATTCAGGTTCGGCATACGCTCATAAATCGCCCGCAGCACTTCCGGCTCTTTCGGTGTATCGATCACCTTGCTGAGTCGTTCGAAGAAGTCCATCATCGTCGGCAGCATCCGTCGACCAAGGTTCCAGAGCGTGTCCACTTTCCCGACCATCAGACTGGTATTCCACAAGGCCCCTGAGGCATAGGCCAACTGCGCCAACGCCGGCTCCGGATTCTCTAAGAATATTTTGACGGCTCGAACCGAGCGGGTGCCGAAACAGGCCAGCTCATGATCCGGCCTGATCCACCCATAGTCTGATTCCGGACCTTCCGGGCGGACCGCAAGCAACACCACCTTGGTGGTCAATTTCTCCGCCGCCCGGACGGCATACAACACTTCCCCGAGAAATCGCTCCTCAGGAAACACAACATGAGCCGCGGGAGAGATCACGACCGTGCCTTCAGGATCACGGGCCCGGATGTAAGTCAGCGGGAGAAAAATCCCTGGCGCCGTGTCCGCATTGCGTGGCTGCACCAGCACCATTCCTGGGTCCCGCTCACCGATCTGCCCCCAGGCCTCATGGTGTCCACGCGCGACCACCACGACCGTGCGCGCAGGATTCGTGACCCGCATCATGCGGTCGAGCGTGTGCTGGAACATAGACCTCGTCCCGATGAACCGGCAATATTGTTTGGGGATCGTCCGGCCGAGCCAGCGTCTGATCGCCGGTTGCATGCGGACGCCTTCCCCTCCCGCCAGCACGATCGACCAACGCCGACCTTCCGGGTCCGACAACTGTCGCATGAAGACCTCCTTCCGTCGAAGGGACAGAGTTGTGGCGGCGAACTACAGAACCGTGCTCCGCACCAACAATGTCATCCCTCCGAGCGTCCGTGAAGTGTGATTCGCGAAGCGTATCTCGTTGGGGAAGAGCGTAGGCCACGGACGTAGAGCTGATCGCAACGACACCCATTCGCGATTTCAGACCACGCGATGAGTGAACCATCGGAAGCTCTTTACTGCGGACGAGAGACGAACGACGGACTACGAAGGCCCCCTTACTCGGAGAGATCCAGCAGGGACAGACCCCAGAAGACCATGACCCCCATCACGGCAATGGCCAAGAACATGAGCAGCGTGATCGGCGCGATGGATTTCAGTTTGTTCATCTCGTTCACCATTCAAGATCGGTCCGAGACGGGAGCCTTATCACCCCGCCCTCCCACCATGACACTGTAGCCGCGCAACATGAATCAGCGATGAATCGGACATGAAAACTTTTTCATATGAGAGCCGGTTGGATTGGCAGGCAGGGCGACCGACACCGTAGGCGGAACGAAGCGGCACAGACGCCGGCGACCGTCAGTCCCGCGCAGCGGGTAACGTCAGAGTGAAGACCGACCCCTTGCCGACTTCACTCTCCACTGAGATGGAGCCATGGTGAGCCTCGGCAATTTCCTTCACGATGGGAAGGCCAAGACCATGGCCGCCAGAATCCCTCGCGCGGGCCGGATCGGTCCGGTAGAACCGCTCGAATAGAAGCGGCAGGTGCTCCTCGGCGATCCCTTGGCCCGTGTCCCGAACGGCGACGCGCACCTCATCGTGTGAACCGCTCAGGCGTACCGTGATGGTGCCGCCGGGATCGGTATACCGCATGGCATTGTCCAGCAGGTTGATGAACACCTGATTCAAGCGCTCCGCATCGCCGAGCACCGGACGAACCGGCTCGTGCTCCAGCACAAGCCGAAGCCGCCGGTCCTCTGCCACCGGTGCCAGGTCGTCGATGAGTTCTCGCAACAACGGCTCGAGCGGGAGGGGAACCAACTTCACCGGCGGCTGTTCGCCGGCAAAGCGGGCCAGGGTCAGAAGCGATCTCGTCAAGACGATGAGGCGTTGCACCTGTTCAAGGTTGGAAACGAGCGCCTCCCGATATTCTTCGGCCGATCGCGCTCGCTGCAAGGCCACCTCCAGATTTCCTTGCATCACCGTCAACGGCGTCTTCATCTCATGTGCGGCATGGTCCGTGAATCGGCGTTGGCTCTCGGACGCCTTCTGCAAGCGGTCGAGCATCCCGTTGAAGGCCAGAGCCAACCGTTCGAATTCTTCGAACGGCGCATTCAGGTTGACCCGGGATCGCAGGGCGGATTCGGAGATACTCTCGGCGGTGCGGCTCAAGGCCCCGACCGGATCGAGCACCTTGCGGACCAGCCATCCGCTGCCGGACCAGGAGGCGGCGAGGACGGCCACGGACCCCAGCATGAGCAGCCCCATGAGACTTCGATGCGTTCGCCGGAAGAATGCGAGTGACTCTTCGGCTTGGAGCAGATACCGCACCTCGTCCTGCTGCCGGATCGGAACGAAGACCTGACGAACCGGCGCCCCGGAAGACGTCTCGATCGTCTCATAGACCACCTCTCCCTGTTTGCCTCGTTCCAGTACGGCCCCCTCCACCGCCGGCCTCGGCACCACCGCGCTCCCTTTCCACACGACCCTCCCGTCGAGCGCCAGAATATGGACCGAATGCGACACCTCCCGTAATTCCTTCATTCGCTCGTCGGCCACCTGCATGCCTCGCGGGACGACGATCTCGTGATCCGGCCGCTTCAACAACTCCGGCCGTTGCTCGATCAGTTCCGCCAACGTATCCGCGAACCCGAGCAACCGGCCGTCCACGTACTGCTGCAACAGACTGTGGAATCCGGTATAGACGAGCATATTGAACAGGACGAGCAACAGGGCGATGAGCGCCACCGTGTAGAGTCGGAACTGTGTGCGGAAGCTGCTCACTCGCCTGTCTCCAGCTTATACCCCACGCCACGGACGGTGGCGATCAACGGCGAACTGAAATCTCGATCGATCTTGACCCGCAACGAGCGAATGTACACATCCACGACATTCGTCATCGGATCGTAGTTGAGGCCCCACACCCGTTCCAGAATTGCCGTCCTGGTCAGGACGATGTCACGGTTCCTCAACAGATACTCTAAGAGCGCGAACTCCTTGCTGGTCAGGACGATCTCCTTTCCGCCACGCCACACCCGGCGCGACGCCGGGTCCATCTCCAGATCCTTCGCCTTCAGGCGGTTGCCGACATGCGGCCCCCCTCGCCTGAGCAGGGCCCTGGCCCGCGCCACCAATTCCGTGAACGCGAAGGGTTTCGTTAAATAGTCGTCCGCGCCGGTATCCAGTCCCTCCACCTTGTCCTCCACGGAATCCCGGGCGGTCAAAAGGAGAATGGGAGTCCGATTCCCCTTGGCCCGCAGATGCCGACAGAGGGTCAATCCATCGAGCTTCGGCAGCATCACGTCCACGATCAACAGGTCATAACTTTCATCCGTCGCCAGGATCAGCCCCGTCTCGCCGTCGCCCACCGTCTCAACCGTATGCTGCTCCTCCTCCAGCCCCTTGCGGAGAAACTGGGCCAGATCAGCGTCGTCTTCGATGACTAGAATACGCATGGTGCTCCTCGCTTCGCAGGCAGCGGACTGCGCCGACACAATGGCCCCCGCCGTAGGATTCTCTCGCTCTCTCGTCCGGTCCGCTAGCGCGATCATACCAAGGACCGCCCGCCTTTTCCCTCTCCATGAACGCATCTTCATGGAGACGTGAACCATCTATCATTTTCGTGTGGTATCGAGACGGTGAGCCGCACGGAAGCAGTGGCAGAAACGGGGTGACATCTCTGTGATGGATGCCGTTCCTTCATCACGGGCTACCGGTGTTCTGGATAATACCGATGGGCATCGGCCCCACGGCGATGGCGGCTCCACCTCGATCCTGCACCGACCTTCACCCCGGACGAACATGCTACACAAATGAGCGCGAACTCGGCCACACCAGCTGGCTCAGCCCCCACAGCAGGAAGAGGCCATAGACCGTGCCGAAGAACCAGGGAAAGCTGATCGCCCGATGCGCCCACCACTGACGATGTCGTCGGAACGCCCAGGGAGGCACGAAGACAGGCGGGTCATTGCTCTCGTCCACAATTACTTCACGACGTTCGCGCAGCCGAAAGAGACTGCTCACGGGCTTCCGATTTCGCCAATCCGGCAGGACTTCGATGCCGCGCAACTGCCATTCCCATAGGGCATTCTGACCGGAAAACCGACCAAGCACGATGGCCATCTGCGCGCTCATGAGAATCCCGATCAGGCTGAGCAACACAATGACAATGGTATAGGGAAGGGCCTGCGATTCTCGCGACACCAATAGGCCGATCACGGCGACGAAGATCGAATTGGCCGTCAGGTAGTCCGAGAGCATAGTGTGGTAGTCCCGAACGCCGGAGGTCCACAGGGTCAGCAAATGCGCGTAATCGGACTGCATGGTGTCCTGGTCCTGATCGTGTTCCATCCGGTTAGACTCCATAACCAGCCTGACCATTCAGCCGATAGGGATTGCGGAGAGGTGCTCCCAGCATGCGTTGCGTATTGAACAACAGGCCGTTGATCGCAATGGCATGTTTCATGATATCGCTACATCCTAGCCGTGCCTCCGTTCCCCACGGTCTCGTCTCTCAACCGAATGTCACCTGCACCCACGCACCGAGGTAATGCGCGATGGCCACCACGCAGAGTCCGATCACAACATGTTCCCCGATGACTTTCCAGGCAGGAACCTGTTGCGCGCGTGCCAGGAGGTAGCTCAGGACCGCCAACAGGGACAAGCCCCAGAGCAGACTGGCCACGATGGCCAGATCCAACGGCAGGAACAGCACCGGAATCGTGAAGGTCCCGGCGATCACACACTTGGACAGGAACGTCGCGATGGTCGCCTCCCAAATCTCATTGGCATGTCCATGGTTCTTGGATTCTTCCGCGACGTGGATTCCCAACGCATCGGACATGGCATCGGCGACCGCAATTGTAAGAATCCCCCCCAGCACGGCCGGCATCGAATGGGTGCCGGCGTGCAACCCCACCATGAGGCCTACCGTCGTGATCACGCCGGAGGTGAGGCCGAAACTGAATCCCGTCTTGAACGACATCCGCATCGGTCCGGACCTGTCCTCTGAGGTTCTCCCGTGAAGAGCGGGCCCGATCGCGGTGTTCAGCAGTTCGACTGCCCTGTCCCCTTCAGGCAGGAGCGTATCCAGTCCTTCACCGCGTGAAGCAGCTGTGCCGCCGCGCGATTCGCCGCGAGGACCCCTCCGTAGGCATCGTCGCTTGGGGCCGGCTCGAGCGCGTCAAAACTTCGTGCACCCATCAGGCGTTGATCATTCAAGTCGATCAGTTGCGCGCGCAGCACAATACGAGTCCGGCTCGGCTGTTGGAAAAATTCCTGTTGCAGCAGCAGACCGGAGGTGTCCAGCCGGTAATCGCCTCGGACCGTTGTCGGCATGGGCACGACCGCGCGCCAGAGCCCGGTGGATTCGAGTGAATGGATCAACAGGGGAACCAACATGCGAGCCGGGGTATCAGCCCATTGGTTGGTGGCGTAATAGTTCACTTCGTAGGGCCTCTGCACGTAGGCGATGCGCGGCTGCTCGAACCCGGCTTCCGCCTGCGGCAGCCCGACGACCAATACGCCGTGGACTCCCGGCGGCATGGCCGGCGTTCCGCCGTCCCAGGCCGATTCCGCCGGCCCGAGCACATAGGTATGGACCGGCTCGTCCGTTGAACGGGAAAGTGCGCACGCTGCAGCGGCACAGCACAGGAGTATCACGCCGAACGACCTCATCACGTCACGGATCACCACAGTGCGTCCTCTATTCCCCTGGACCCTTTGGTTGAGCGGAACGGCCCAGAACCAGCACATTCGGTTGTCGTTCGATTTGCTGCGCCACACGATTCAACGTCGCGGTAAGTTGTCGCAGCTCGGTAATGAGCAACCCCGTGTCCGCCAGGGTCTGGCGGGAGAACCGCTCGAGGTCCGGCTTGCTCGCTCCGACAACCTCACCGACGGACCGGCTCGTGCGCGCCAACTCTGCGCTCATCTGCTCCAGCCCCGCCGCACTTTTCGTGACGCGCTCCAGCAACAGCGGCAGTTGTTTCCCGAGGTGCTCGGTCAGCCACGCCGACTGCTCGGCCGTCTGCGCCGCGCTTCGCACTCCCCGATCAACCTGTCCGCTGCTGGCCGCAAGCGCTCTCGTCACCTCCGACAGGTCTTTGACCATTTGCTTGAGCATCATGCGGGTCTCGTCGTCCAATACCGATGAGGCATTGCGGGCCAGCCCATTCAGATTGACGACCAGATTTGAGAGACCCTGCTCCGAGAGGACCTGTGACAGGACTTTATCCAATCGCCCGAACAGCGAGGGCACGCTCTTGATCACGGGATAGGGTGGGTCGGCGCGCGCCGTCAACATAGGGGCCTCGCGGCTTCCTCCCGTCAGATTGAGCGTCACCAATCCCGTGAGTCCCTGGGTCACCAGCACGGCCTCGGTATCCGTCTTTACCGGGGTCCCTCGCACGAGAGCCACTCTCACTCGCACCTCTTCCGGATTATCAGGGTCGAGCACGACCTCCTTCACCCGACCCACATCCACACCGCGATACTTCACGGTCGAATCAACGCTCAAACCAGCGACGGATTCCTTTGTATAAACCCAGTAGCGATCGTATTCCCCACGGTACTCCGACTTGCCGAGCCAGAAGATGAGGCCCAGCACCGTTGCCCCCAGCACAAGGAGGAATGCCCCGACTACGGCAAAGTTGACCTTCGGTTCCATGGGTCGCTCCTCAGTCCTGGTGCATCACCGTTCCGGCATATTGCAACCGGGCCGCGCGACCGCGCGGCCCGTTAAAATACTCATGGACGAGGGGATCCTCGCAATGCGCGAGTTCCTCCATCGTGCCGAGTCCCACGACACGCCCGCTGCCTAACAGAGCCACCCGGTCGGCTAACCGCCAGAGCGTATCCAAATCATGCGTCACCATCACCACCGTAAACCCCAGCAGCCGTTTCAAGTGCACCAGCAGTTGATCGAAGCCGTCCGCGATGATCGGATCCAGGCCCGCCGTCGGTTCGTCGAGAAACAACAGCTCCGGATCCATGACGATGGCACGGGCAAGCGCCGCACGCCGCCGCATGCCGCCGCTGAGTTCGCTCGGAAATTTGACCGCACTGTCCGGCGGCAACCCGACCAAGGCAATTTTGAGCGCCACAATGTCTCTGATGATTCGGGCGTTGAGGTGCGTATGCTCGCGCAGGGGCACCGCCACATTTTCTGCCAATGTCATGGAGCTGAACAGCGCGCCGCCTTGGAACATCACCCCGAATCGACGATGCAAGGGCTGCCCGTCCGAACCCTCGAGTTCGCGGCTGTCCCTGCCGAAGAGACGGATTTCCCCCGAGGTCGGAGTAAGCAAACCGACGATTTCACGCAGCAAGGTGGACTTTCCGGAGCCGTTGCCGCCGGCGATGGCAAAGATCTCCCCGCGCACGACCATCAGACTGACGTCTTCATGCACGACCGCCTGACCGAACCGCGTCGACACATGGCTGACTTCGATCACCGGCGTCTCAGTTTGCACGGTCAGCGACATGGCACCAGCGACTCCACATGGTTAGATTGAGGCCAGAGAAAATCATTTCCAGCATCCCGGTCGCCCGGAGGACTCATGAAGACCATCGCGAGGTGTTCGAGACCGAAGTCCGCCGGGGCTTCTCGCAGGTGAAACCGACGCAGGCGTATGTTCAGTCCGTTGAGGAAGCCGAACGAGAACCGCCCCGCCGGACGAGAGTATCGGACGCCGCAGGAGGTGTGCATGAGTCGTCCTGGTTACAGGTCCCACCAGCTGAGCAGAATACTGCAAATCGCATCGAAGATGATAACGAGGAAGATACTCTGCACCACACTGATCGTCGTTTGCCGTCCCACGTCGTCCACGCCGCCGCGGATTTGCAACCCTTGATAACAGCCGACCAGCGCGATGATGGCGGCGAAGAAGGGCGCCTTGCCGATCCCGATCAGAAAATGGCGCAGCGCCACCGCCTCATCGAAACGCGAGAGAAATGCCGTGAAACTCACGTTCAATTGGTTCGAGGCAATCAGCATGCCTCCGAACACCCCGAGGACATCGGCATAGGCGGTCAAGAGGGGTACCGCCACGATCAGGGCCACCACCCTCGGGAGCACCAGCAAATCGATCGGCGACAGCCCGAAAGTCTTGACCGCATCCAGCTCCTCCGTCACCTTCATCGTACCGATTTGCGCGGCATAGGCCGACCCCGACCGACCGGCGACCAGAATCGCCACGATCAGCGGAGCGATTTCACGCAACAACGAAATGCCCACCAGGTCGACGATAAAAATGTTCGTGCCGAACTTCCGGAGTTGTTCGGCCCCTTGATAGGCAATCACTACCCCGATGAGAAACGTGAGCAGCCCGGTAATCGGCAAGGCATTGACCCCGTCGACCCGCAGGCTCTGTAGACAGGTACGCCAGCGCACTTGGGAGGGCGCCACGAAGACACGCAGACTCGCGACGACACTCTCTCCCACAAAAGCCAACGCCCGGACCATGTCGGCGAATCGGTCCCGAATCCATAGCTCCAGACGCACGCCCCTGTTGGGCCGGACCGGCGGGTCTGTCGCAATGGCGCCCCAGTTGGAGGCCACCAAACTCAGCAGCTGCGCATATTCAGACCGAAGGCCTTGAATCGTCACCTCACAACCCCCCCGCCGCGCCTCCGTCAGGAAGCGCTGCAAGACGACCGCTCCCCCTGTATCAAATGCGTGAATATCACTCGTTTCGAGCACCAGCGCCCCATGCTGCGTCCAGAACGATCCTCTGAGCGCCTGCTCGACCGGTGCGATATCCGGCATGGTCCAGGATCCCTGACAACGCAGAAGCCGGTCTTGGACCAAGGTCACCGAAGCCCGCTCCGTTCGGTCATCCATCATTCGACAGGCGAGGCCGTGCCTGCTCCGCATCGTTCGTCAAGGCAGGGACAGTCCGGCTCCGATGGTCCGCTCGATACCTTATACCTGCTCTTGTTCCCGCAATGTAGCAATGAGTTCTTTCTTGGTCATCAGCAGCGCGCCCAGCCCGAACAAAATCGCCAACAACGTCACCAGTCCCCCGACGACCGGAATGAGCGAGAGCATCGAATACAGAACCAGCCCCGCCACAAAGGGCCAAGCGAGCGACGAAGAGTCGGACGATCGACGGAACAAGAACTGTCCCACGCAGGTCACGGCATAGACCCTTGCGAGATAGACCATGGGCCCATACAACGCCAGCAGGATCACTCCAATCGGCAGTGCAAACAGCGTGACGAGAAAACTGACGGCGACGAGCGGAATCACCACCAACGCGGCGGCGCCCCAGCCAAGGGACGCTCCCGGGCGTTCGCGTATCGCGGCCGTGACCTTGAGGGTGAACAGGGGATAGACCCGCAGCAACACCAGCCCTAAAATCAACGTGGAGAGAAAACTCGCGACGGCGGCCATGATCCACATCCCGAAGATTCCGCGACGGGCATTTTCCAGCGACCAACCTTCCGGCAGCGGCCGACGCAGGATCGCTCCACGGACCGTGGCCTCCTCATCGATCGACGGGGCCGTCTCGCTCCAGTATCTGAGCTTGCCCCCCACGATCGCCTTCGAGGTGAGACGCACGGATTCAGCCGCCACGGCGAGATCGCGTTCGATCTCGCTCGATAACGTCACCCGCGCGGCGCCGATCCTCGCATCCCGGCCGATATGTCCCGCCAGTTGTACGTTGCCGGCAGCGGCGAGTAGATTTTCCTGCACCTTCGCGGTCTGTGTCATCTGGACATCCGCACCCGCGACAGTGGCATTCCTGCCGATGATCCCCGTAATGGTCACCTGCCCTCCGACAATCCTGGCATCTTGAGAAACGGTGCCGGACAGCATCACTTTGCCCCCTGCCACCATCACATCCCCGTTGACCGTGCCATCCACCAGCACGTCTCCGCCGGCCACATAGACATCGCCATTGACGATGCCGGAGATTTCCACATGCGGACCGACGGCAAAATAATCACCCTGGATGACCTGCCCAGGTCGTAGAACCGCCCGCTCTGCGAACGGCTCCCGCGAGGACGTGTCATCGGCGTAGACCATTGTCGAGAACACCGTCAGGATCAGCCACATTGCCATGGGCATCATCATAGGAATTGCCTCCGGAAGCGCCACAGGCCGACTCCGACCCGGAAACCGCCCAGCAGCGCCATCGACAGCCCCGGCTCCCAGCATAGCTGAAGACCGGCGCCGTTCACGAACGTTGTCTGCGTGACAGGGCCCTTGTTTCCCAAACCTGCTCGCTCCGCCTGTGAAACGCAAGGGCATCGAATAGGCTACTCGTCGGCAGCAATGTTCCACCTTCGTTCAACAGGCGAACCTGCACGGATCCATTCGGGATCGCACAGGCCCACGTGCTTGTCACCAAGATCATGTTTTTCAAGGACAACCCCTGTGGAAATGCAAGGATGGAGCCCTCCCCTTCGTCGATGCCGAGAGCGGTAAAACCGTACAAGCACGACCGGCGGAAGAGAGTCTGAGACGAGGCTCCACGCCAGGATCGGGGAGGACTGCTACAGAGGGGCGTATCGATCCTGGGGCAGAATGCAACAGAGCTGAACGCTCGGTGCCTCATTGCCCTTGCAGAGACAGCAGGAGCAAATGCTTACGGCCCGGCTGCCGAAACTCACGCAGCGGCTCAACGACTAACCCCGCTCGTTCCTTCAGCGATGCCGCATGTTGCTCTTCTGTAATCAGTCGGATGGCCCCGTGGGTGCGCACCGCCTCAGCGACCGCGTCCTGACTCGGCAAATCCGGCACCACATTGTCCCGCGTGAGATAATACAGGGCGTCCTCATTCTTCGGCCAGCCGGGAATATACATGAACAGGGCCGGTTGTGTTTCCAGAGCCAGGGTTTTGATTTCCTCCGTGGCCTTCCGCGGGGAAGCGGCCTGGTCGATCGCAGGGAACACATAGTTCACCACCAGCAGGACATAGGCGATGGCAAGGGCGCCGACGGTGCCGAGCGCGAGGCGCAATCGTGATCTGACCACGGCATACAAGAGCAGGCTGGACAAGGACACCATCATCACGATGAACGTCGGAGACACCACGTCAGACGACACCAGCCACCGGCGGCGAAGCGGAGCGGCTCCAAAGAACATGCCGGCGGCAAAGGTCACCGCCAGCACCCCCAGCAGGATTCTGAGCAGAGCAGGCATCGGGCCAGCGGACTCGATGGAGGAAAAAGCTCGGTGATACAAATATCCGATCATCAAGCCGATGCCCGGCACGATCGTCGTGAGATACGGCTCACGCTTGAGAGTGGCCAGGCTGAAGGCCGTGAAGAGCCCCAGCACCCAGACGAGCAGCAGCAATTCAGTCGGATGAGATCGAAACGGTCGTTGTGTCCACAGCAATAGCAGCGCCGACGGGAGCACCGCGCACCAGGGGAAAAAGTCAGCCCACATCATGCCCAGATACCAATACAGGGGGTGCCCGTCCGCGGCCGGACCGGAGGCGCGGCCCCATTCGAAATTCCACACGGACTGGATCGCGCTGCCGAGTCGGAAATGGTGCTGATACCCGGGGCCCAGCATCTGCGCGTATCCCCCCATCATCGCGACAGCCAGCGCCAAGCCGGCCCAGAAGAATCGATCCTTCAGCATCCGCGTATCACGCTGAATGGAGGCATAGAGCGCCATGACGAGCAGGGGAAGAAAAAACCCATGCATCTCCTTCAGCATCGCGCCGAGCGCCATGCTCACGAAGGCGAGCAGATACCAGCGTGAGCTCCGGCCGAGCAGTTGAACCTGAACCCACGCGAAGAGGGCGAGCGTCACGAGGAACGTCAGGGTCGAATCGAACAACACGCGACGCCCGTACCAAAGAAAGACGTGGCTGGTCGCCACGACCAATGCCGCCCAGAATCCCGCGGTCGACGACACCAACCTTGTCCCAAGCGCATACGTGAGAACGATGGTGCCCACCGCGGCCAGCGACCCTGGCAGTCGCAAGGCCACCTCATGGTCACCCCAGATCGACGTGGAGAGATTGAGCATCCAAAAGAACAGCGGCGGCTTATTGAAGTAGGGAACATCGTGATAGGTCAGGTCGAAAAATTCACGTCGACGACTCATTTCTCCGGCGATGCCGGCGTACAACCCCTCGCTTCCTTCTAATAGCGAAAGATGGAGATTGGCAAAATACGCCCACCCGCTCACCACGGCGAGCAGCGCAATTTCCACGTACCGGCGAATGGCGGCAAACCCCCGCTGCGGTTCATCCGACCCTTCCTGGCGCACCATCTGTTCGGCCGACACCTCAGCACACCCCCCGTTACTCTTGGATCTCTCCTCGCATCGAACCCATCCTCCGCCGCGGGTCAGCCGGGGCGTGACAAAACGTCCTTCCAGGAAGACGATCCTGTCGAACAATATGCAGGCAGGGATCCGATCATCCGCAAATGGTCCCTAATGGTCCCTATGGATTGGCAGTATAGATTTTCAGCAGCCGATTGAGAAGACTTTTTCTAGCGCGTACCGTCGCTCCGCTGGGTGGAGAACGACAGGCGCGTCACGATCGACGCCGCATGTCTTCGCATGCATGAGAATCGTCGACCGCTACCGATCGACTCCAAATCTGTAAATGTCATGGCAGGTCGTGCATCGCGCCGTCATGCTCGACAACCGCTGAAGTATCTGCTGTGACGTCTCTTTCTGCACGATCGCGTCCGCAAGCGCGTCCATGTCTTTGTGAATCGACATGCCCATCTGCTTGAAGGGCAGCGGCAACTTCGCCATGATGGCCGGATTCGTGTCCGCGGCCATGTTCATCCCGACGGCCCTCGCCGCCGTTTCGGCTTGCTGGAGGTTCGGCTGTGCCTCGCCCAAACCTCGGACAACACCATCCACCGCCTTCAGGAGCTGCCGCATCTCCGCGAGGATCTGGTCGCGTTCCATCGGGGCCAAGAGTATTTCAGTGCGGCCATCCGACCCCTTCGTCGTCCAGCCCGTCACAAAGAACCACCCTGCCAGGGCCAGTGTGGCAACCCACAGCCCAAGCATAAGCCAACCAAGCGTGCACGTTCTATTGCTCATCAGTTACCTCCTCAGACGAAATCTATCTCCGCTCCCCTGCGCGAGGTGCGTCCATCAAGCACTCACCTATCTGAACTATAGGAGTGCGAACCGCCTGAAAGGATTCACCATGCGGCGTCTTATTCGGCGGTTCACCAGAGGTGGGCACTCGGAAGCCTGCAAGAATGTCCTGAACGACTCCGATCCAGAATGGTCGTCTGTAGCCAGGGACAACCCGGCGATCAGAACATGATCGGTCTGAGTACCGTCACGGCGGTGATTGCTTGCCCTGTCACTGAAACTGCCTCCGAAACCGCCACAAACCAAAGCCGAACAGAGAAGCGCCCACCACCCCCATCGACAGGGCCTGACTCCATAACATGTCGAATCCAACCCCTTTCAATAGGATGCCGGTGGCAATCTCGATGAAGTACCGGAGCGGAGACAACGCCATCAGATACTGTACCCAAGCAGGCATCGTCTCCATGGGCGTGAAGATGCCCGATAACAAGAGGATCGGGGCGACCACGAGCAAGGTCATCATCCCAACCTGCGCTTGATTTTTCGTGACGGTCGAGGCAAAGACCCCGATGCCGGCTGTGGCCACGATGAAGAGTGCCGTCAAGGAGAACAGCAGGAACAGGCTTCCTCTGATCGGCACGCCGAATACCGGCTGCATGACTCCGAACAAGGCGACCGCGGTCGCCCCCAGAATCATCAACGTCATCGCCACGACTTTCGGCAGCATGATTTGCACCGGGGTCAACGGCGACACCAGCAGTTGTTCCACGGTGCCTCGCTCCTTCTCCCGCACCAGCGCCGCCGCCGGTAACAACACAGCAAAAATCGTGATCATCCGCAACAGGTGCGAGATGGACTCGAACCAGGTTTCGTTCTGGTCTTGGTTGTACCAGACCCGATGGTCGCTCACAATCATCGGCACCGTCGTCGAAGAGGAGGCGGCCAGGCCATTTCTTGCCAGGACCGATTCCTGTCCGAACTGTCCCACAATGCGGGCGGCGTAGCCGGCGGCCGACAGTCCTTGCGGCGCGTTCGTCGTATCGACGAGCAATTGCACCGCAGTCGGCTCTCCTGAGACCAGGGCCTCATGGAAGCGGGCAGGAATGTCCAACACCATCATGGATCGCCCGCGATCCAACCGCCGGAATCCTTCGTCCGCATGGATCAACTCGCCGTCGAAACGAAAATACGGCAGATGAAATCGGGAAACCAATTCTCGCGATGAGAGGCTCCGATCAGCATCGTAGACCAGCAGACCCGCGTTCCTCAGTTGCGTCTGAATGCCGTTTCCCGTGACGTACACCGATAACGTGAACGAGTAGATAAGAAAGGCCATCAGCGGGATATCCCGAAGCAACTGCACGAGCTCTTTGCGCGTCATCACCGTGAGACGTCGGCACCAGACGACG
Source organism: uncultured Nitrospira sp. (assembly GCA_902500785.1). Taxonomy (GTDB): domain Bacteria; phylum Nitrospirota; class Nitrospiria; order Nitrospirales; family Nitrospiraceae; genus Nitrospira_A. Next base: position 13,668 of record CABVRW010000047.1, on the reverse strand, counting down.
AGACGATCAGCCGGTTTCATGTGCGCGGCCTCTTCGTGAACAAGTGATACCCGATGGTTCCAAGCACGACTGCGTAGATGGCGAGAGCAAGGATATCCGTCCACAACACAGCGAGACCGACATTCTGCAGAAACGTGCCTCTGGTGATGTTGGTATAGTACATGCCGGGGAACAGATGCGCCTGGAACTGCGAGGCCCGGCTGAGGGACGAGACCGGCACAATCAGCCCGGAGAAGAGGATCGTCGGCACCGTGCTCACCACCACCGTGATAATCAGGGCCGCCTGCTGCGTGCTCACCAGCAACGACACGACCAACCCAATGCCGGTGCTGGTCAGGACAAACAAGATGGACGAGGCTATGAACAACCACAGGCTCCCCTTAAACGGGACCGCAAAGAGGAGCACCGCCATCAGCCACAACACCGCGACATTCACGGCGGAGATCATGACGTAGGGAATCAGTTTGCCGACCAGAAACTCCAGGCGCGTGACCGTAGCGCTGTAGATGTTGTAAATCGAGCCGGTTTCCTTCTCGCGAACCACGCCGAGCGCGGTCAGCAGCGGAGAGCCCACCATGAGCGAGAACATGATGAGCGCCGGCACGGTCGACCAGGTGCTGCGGACCTCTTCATTGTAGAGGTACCGCACTTCGATCCCGAGCGGGCTGGTACGCCGCTGCGCCTCGCCGCGTGAAAGACCTCGGGTCCGCGCCAGGAAATCGACCAGCAGTTCTTGATTGAAGGCATTGTTGATCGCGATCACGTAACTCTTGGTGATATCTGCTCGAAGGGGGAACGTGCCATCGATGAGGGTCTGGACCTCGGCCGGCTGACCCGACAACAGACGCTCCTGGAACTTCTCCGGCACAATAATCACAGCCCGTGCCCGGCCGCTTTGCAACCAGACATCGGCGTCTCCTTCGCCCGCGAGTGCTTCTTGAAAGTCGAAATAGCGCGACTGATAGAAGCGGTACAGGTAATCCCGGCTGAGTGGACTGTGATCCCGATCCACCACCACGAAAGAAATGTGTTCCACGTCCAGGACAAGGCCATAGCCGAACACGAACATCCAGATCGCCGGCATGACAAACGCCAGGAGGAGAAACATCCTGTCGCGGGTCACTTCGCGCCACTCTTTGGAGGCGACCGCCGCAACACGGCGGAGATTCATGCCGCCGCTCCTTTGGTCGTCTCCCGATCCCGCCGCTCGAGGGCCATCACACGATGGACGAAGACGTCCTCAAGACTCAGGGGGCGGATCGCGGCGCCGAGAACATGAAGCCCCTCGGAAGCGAGGGATTCCCTGATCCGCACTTCGTCCTGAGCGGGGTCGCGCGAGAGCAGATGGAGCTGTGCTCCAAACAGGGCGATCCCGGCGAACCCCGCCCGCTCCAATTGCCGGAGCGCGAGCCCCGGCTGGTCCGTCACGACTTCGAGGAGTTGACCCGCTTCGCGTTCCACCTGCGCCTTCATCGCCGCCGGAGATCCTTCGGCAACAATTCGGCCCGCATACATCAGCGCGAGGTGATCGCCATGCTCCGCCTCACTCATGTAATGAGTGGTAATCAGAATCGCGACACCCTCCTCGCGGGCCAGGCGCGACAGAATGTCCCAAAAGTGGCGGCGGCCGATCGGATCGACCCCGGAGGTCGGTTCATCGAGAAAGAGAACGCGCGGTTGATGGACGAGCGCGCACCCGAGCGCCAACCGCTGGCGAACCCCCATCGGCAGACGAACGGTCAGACTCGATTCGTAGCCCTGCAATCCTGCCATCGACACAATCCACGCGAACCGCTCGTTCGTCGCGCGCCGATCAAGTCCATAGATCCCTGCAAACAACCGGATATTTTCTTCTACGGTCAGGTCCAAATACAGGGAGAACGCCTGAGACATATAGCCGATCCGCTCCTTAATCGCCCCGCCGGCGGTCTTCATATCTTCCCCCGCCACCCAGCCTTCTCCCCCCGTCGGCGGCAGGATGCCGTTCAACATTTTGATGACCGTCGTTTTGCCCGCCCCGTTGGCTCCAAGGAGTCCGAATATCTCTCCCGGCTTGACTTGAAAACTGACGCGATCCACCGCGCGAAACGTGCCGAAATCGCGTATGAGCTCCTTGGCCTCGATGGCCAGACCGTGATTCACCGACGAGACCGAGGCGGTAGGCAGCTCGGGCGAGGGCGGCGGTTGATCTGCCTCCCGCAGCAACAACGCGACAAACACATCCTCCAGGTCCAACTTATCCACATGGAGCTGCTGAGGCTCGATATCACCGAGGTAGGAAGTGATCGCTTGGGCAGCGGAGACAGGATTGGTGTCCTCCGTGAAGACACGAAGGACAGGACCTAACGCTTCGACTTGCGTGCACCCTGTCTTGAGACGGGAGATCGCCTCCAGCTGAGGGGTCGCTTCAAAAGTCACCATGGAGCCGGGGACCAGCGCATGGACTTCCGCCGGCGTTCCCGACGCCAGCACCTTGCCGCTCGACAGGAAGGACAGTCGATGAAACCGTTCGGCCTCATCCATATAGGCTGTCGAAACCAGAACCGTCATGCCCCGCTCCTGCAGAAGTTCGGCGAGAATGGCCCAAAAGTCCCGCCGCGACACGGGATCGACGCCGGTGGTCGGTTCATCGAGGATCGCCAGTTCCGGCTCATGAATCAGCGTGCAGATCAGTCCGAGCTTTTGCTTCATTCCGCCGGACAGATTTTTCATCGCTCTTGCGCGAAACTTGTCGAGCCTCGTCATGGCGAGCAGCCGTGCCTTCCGCTCAGCTAATTCATGCTCCGGCACCAGCCGGAGCCGCGCAAAGAAATCGATATTTTCATCCACCGACAGATCCGGATACAGGTTGAGCCCAAGCCCTTGAGGAAGAAAGCCCAGTCGCTGCTTCACCCGCTCGGCGGCCCGTTCCGTATCGATCATCGTCTCGAACACTTCGACCGTGCCGCTCTCATACGTCAGCACGCCGGCGATGGCCTTCATCAGACTGCTCTTGCCGGCCCCGTCCGGGCCGATCAAGCCATAGATCTCGCCTTTATGAATCTCGAGATCGATACCGCTGACCGCGATATGCTGTTTGTACTGTTTGACAAAACCCCTGACGCGGACAACCTGAGCAGGGGGCGGCGTTAGAATTTCGGGTTGGTCCATGCGACATCCTCTTTCCAGCGAATCATCGCATCAGCCGGCAGACCCGGCGTCAGCCGATGGTCAGGATTTTCTGTGACGTAGAGTTTGACCGCATAGATCAGTTTGACCCGTTCATCCGGCGTTTGGACTTCCTTCGGGGTGAACTCGGCCTTGGAGGCGATGTAGCGCAGCGTGGCCTCGAACGGCTGGTGTGGAAACGCGTCGGTATGGATACGGGCCGGCAAACCGAGCCGAAGCTTGCCGATCTGCACTTCCGGCACATACACCTTGAGGTAGAGATGGTCAAGATCGACCAGTTCCAGCAGCGGTGTGCCCGCGGCAACGACCTCGCCCACATCGACCATTCTCGTCGTCACGGTTCCGGCCGTCGGCGCCGTGATGGTCAAATCCTTCAGCGTGCTCTCTGCTTCATCGAGAACCGCATAGGCTTGGTCGCGCTGCCGCTCCAAAGCCGTCACCTCCGATTCTTTAGCCTGAATCCGCTTCCACCCCAGTTCCGCCTGGGCGAGTTCCTTCGTGGCTTGAGTCAGCGCGGAACGTGCCGAGGCGATATCTTTCCGTGCCACTTCCCAACGCATGACCGCTTGATCCCGTTGCTGGATCGATGCCTCATCCTTGGCTGCCAAGTCCCTGAACCGCTGTGCGTCGCTGCGCGCCTCCCGTTCGACAGACAGCGCCTTGTCCACGGTGTCCTTTGCCTTGGCCACCTGGGCCTCGGCTCGTTCGATCGCCAGCGGCACGTCAAGATTGAGAATGGCCAATGACAGATGCGCGCCCTCCACCTGCGCTTCCCGCGCCTCTGCCGCATGTCTCGCCTGGTCGGCTCGGGCGCTCGTCTGGCGATCATCCAAACGGATGACGACCTGCCTCGCCGCGACCATTGCGCCCTCCCGTACCAATAATTCTTGGATGCGCCCCGGAAATTTACTGGACACGGTCACATGATCGCCTTCAATCCGCCCATTGGCCTGGATCAACCCCTCAGGCAAACCCCGGTTCCAGGCGAACCGATCGAGCAATAGGAACAGACCACCCGCCAGCGCGATGACGGCGGCGGCTGTGAAGAGGTAGCGGCGAGGAATCTTCATGAGTGTCCGGATCAGACCAGGATCGAACCGATGTTAAAAGATCTGCTCCAGTTCTCCTTTCGCGCGCGCCAGGTTGATGCGGGAGGCGTTGAACCGGAACAGTGCTTCGATCATGTTGTCGCGCGCGCGCGCCACGGAGGTCTGCGCGTTGGTGACTTCGATATTGGTGGACAGACCGGCGGCAAATCGGTCCCGCGCAAAGGTCAATTCCTTCAAGGCCAGCTCGATCCCCTTTTCGGCGACGGTGACTTGTTGCGTGGAGGAATCAAGAGTCAGCAGGGCGTTTCGCACTTCCAGCGTCACTTGATCCGACACATCTTTCATCCGGATCGACTCCTGTCTCACACGACTGCGGGTTTCGGAAATTCGACCCTCTCGTTGTCCGCCGTCGAAAATGGGAACCGAGAGCATCAGGCCGACGGATCGTGTCGCCAAGGCCTCGTCCGGCTTCAGGCCGATCCACCCATAGTCGCCGTTCAAGGACAACGAAGGGATACGTTCACTAGTCACCGAACTGAGACTGAGGGAGGCGAGCTTTTGGCGGGTGATCTGGGCCTTGAGTTCGGCGCGATTTTCACGCGCTACGGACAGGGCTGTTTCGGGGGTTTGGGGATCGATCTTCGCCAGCGTGAGGGTGTCGGTCAGCGTCACCGTCACATCGAAGTCGATGCCCAGCGCGCGAATGAGATTCAACTTCGCGCTCTCATGATCATTTTGCGCCACCAGCAATCGCTGGCGGGTATTTTCCACCTGGACTTCTTCGCGGGTGACATCGAGGCCCGTGGCCACGCCCGCCTTCTTTCTGTCCTGAGCGAGTTTCAACAGCTGTTCGCTGAGTTCGAGATCCGCCAGCCGCGCCTTCACCGCAGCTTCCGCACGAGAGGCTTCCATGTATAAGAGGCCGGCCGTAGCCATCACGTCGCGCTTAGTCACCTCGGCCTCAAGTCCTGCCACATCGATGCCCGTTTTGGCCGCCCGCCAGCGCTGAATCAAGCTGAGGCTGAAAATATTCTGAACGAGGCTGGCCCGCGCGTTGTACACATCAAACGGTTCGGTCACGGGTCTCTGCAGCCCTAAGCCGGAGAGCCTGTCCGGCGGAAGTCCGAAGGCGGCGAGATTAACGGTTTGATTGGTCCCGCTCATGAACCCGGATACGTTCGGTAATAAGGCGCCCAAACTTGTGCTCGCCGCCGCTTGCGCCGCCACGATCCGTTCTTTCAGCAAACGGACATTGGCATTATTGTCGATGGCCGCCTGAATCGCATCGTGCAGGCTGAGCCGCAGCTCGGGACGAGCCGGAGGCGGCTCAGCCGAAAACCCTGGCGCCACCGGCACGCCAAGGGCCAAGAGAATCGGCACCACGTAACGCACAGGCCATGACACCCTCACCTTGAGCTCCTTTCAGCAGGGACGCGCCGGCGCACCATTCCGGCGCACTCGTCCATTGTGTATCGCACTTGCAAGGAAGACACCTGTGATCATACTCAACGCCCAACCCAATCGAGTTGCAACGAGGCCGGTGGATTGCCGTCGAACCGGAACACCATTGAGGGCTGATATGGGGAGGTCTGCCCCAGGGTGACCGGATGATCCGTGGCGGAAGGCGACAGACCGAACGGATGAATCGCACGCCGGCTCACCCCAATGGCTCACCCGCGACCTGCGTCGATGATGGCACAGTCTCCTGCGCCGGCAGGGGACGGACCGGCTCATTCCGGCGACCACCGATCCACAGATAATACAACACCGGAATGACGATCAGCGTGAGCACGGTCGAAGCCCCTACGCCGAACAACAGCGAGACGGCCAGCCCTTGAAAGATCGGATCGAGAATAATGACAAAGGCGCCGACCATCAGCGCCGCGGCCGTCAGCAGAATGGGACGGGTTCGGATCGCTCCCGCGCGAATGACCGCCTCAAGCAGCGCCACCCCCTCGGCCTCCTGATGCTGGATGAAATCGACCAATAGGATCGAGTTCCGCACGATGATGCCCGCGAGCGCGATAAATCCGATCATCGAGGTGGCCGTGAAATAGGACCCGGTGAGCCAATGGCCGGGAAGGATCCCGATCAAGGTGAGCGGGATGGGCGCCATGATGACGACAGGGGTCAGGAAAGATTGGAACTGCGCCACGATCAGCAAATAGATCAGCACCAGCGCCACCGCGAACGCGATGCCCATATCACGAAACGTTTCATAGGTAATGTGCCACTCGCCGTCCCACTTCATCCCGAACCGCTGCTCCGACCAGGGTTGCACGGCATATTCCTGCGCCAAGACATACCCTTCCGGGAGCATCATGTGATCCAGTTTCTTGCCGATCCCCATCACGCCGTAGACCGGGCTCTCGCCCTTGTCCGGTCCCGTTCCACCGACATCCGCAATGACATAGACGACCGGCTTCTGATTCTTGTGATAGATCGCCTTTTCCCTGACGGTCTGGTCCACCCGGATGAGTTCCGAGAGCGGCACCATGTGACCGGCGGTCGTGCGTAGCGAGATCTCCCCGAGATGTTCTAACCCGGTCCGTTCGATGATGGGCAGACGGAGACGCACCTGCACCGGCCGTTTCTCTGTGGGAATGTGCACCAGGCCGACGTCGGCGCCTTCCAGTGCCAGCCGCAACGTCCTGACGATTTCCTCCGATGGAATCCCAGCCAACGCGGCCTTCGCGCGATCAACCGTGAAGACATACTTAATCTGGTCCGCTTCGAGGTAATCATCGACATCCACGACGCCGGCCGTCGTTTCAAACAACCCGCGCACGTCGCGAGCGATCTCGATCTGTCGATCATAGTCGGGACCATAGATCTCGGCGATCAGCACGGATTGCACGGGCGGCCCGGGCGGCACCTCCAGCACTTTCACATTCGCGCCGTAAGGCCGTCCGATCTCTTGCACCGCGGGACGAATCCGCTGCGCGATGTCATGACTTTGTGCCTGTCGCCGTTCTTTGGCCACCAAGTTGATCTGAATGTCGGCCTCATAAGGTTGATCGCGCAAATAGTAATGGCGCACGAGCCCGTTAAAATTGAACGGGGCCGCCGTGCCGACATAGGCCTGATAATCACGCAGCTCAGGGATCGTGCGGACGTACTGGGTCAATGCCTTGGTCACCCGCGCCGTTTCCTCCAACGTCGTCCCCTCCGGCATGTCGATCACCAGCTGCAGTTCACTCTTGTTGTCGAACGGCAGCATCTTCACCACCACGGAACGGGTCGAGAACAGGGCGATCGAACCGACCAGCAGCAGCGCGATAATCCCCAGCACCAGATAGGCCATCACGGGATGGGACAGGACCGGCGCCAAGAGCCGTTGATACACCCGATAGCTCCAGCTTCCCTCGAAGGATTCATGGTCCACCCCGGACATGTGCACACCGGGGCGATAACAAGTCTGGCAAAACCAGGGAATAACGATGAACGCCACCAACAGCGATACAAACATGGCAATCGACGCATTCACCGGAATCGGCCGCATGTAAGGCCCCATCAGACCGGACACAAACGCCATGGGCAGGAGCGCGGCGATCACGGTCAAGGTCGCGAGAATGGTCGGATTGCCGACTTCATCGACCGCAAACAGGGACGCTTCCCGGTGCGGCCGGAGTCGGAGCGTCAGGTGTCGGTACGTATTCTCCACCACCACGATGGCATCATCGACGAGAATGCCGATGGAAAAGATTAATGCAAACAACGTCACGCGGTTGATGCTGTACCCGATGAGCATGGAAATAAACAGCGTGAGCGCGAGCGTGAGCGGAATCGCGATCGAGACGACGAGCGCGGGGCGGAGGCCCAGCGCCAGTCCGAGGAAAATCACGACGGCCACGACCGCGATCAAGAGATGCCAGAGCAGCTCATTGGCTTTTTCATCGGCGGTTTCGCCGTAATCGCGGGTGACAGTAACCTGCACATCGGCGGGGATCAGGGTCCCTTTCATCTCCTCGACCTTCCGAATGACATCCCGGGCGATCGTCACGGCGTTGGTGCCGGCCTGCTTGGCGATCGCCACCGTAACGGCGGGAGATTCGCGAGACGCCCCCGCGCCGTCGCCCCCGGTGCCGAACCATACGTACTGGTTGGTTTCGCTGGGTCCGTCGGTCACCTCAGCCACCTGACGAAGATATACGGGCCGTTGCTCGTTCACGCCGACGACGAGTCCATCCAGATCTTCCTTCGAACGGATGAATCGGCCCGTCTCCACCAGAAAGCTTTCGTTCCGGCGTTCGAACCTGCCGGTCGGCAACGCGAGGTTTTCTCCTTGAATCACGCTCGCAACCCTCAACGGCGTCAAGCCATAGGCTTTGAGGCGCGAGGGATCGATCTGCACACGCAGCTCGCGGCCACGGCCTCCCACCACGAAACCGCCGGCGGTGCCGGGGATCTTCTTCGCATCTTCCAAGACCTGATCGCCCAGTTGCCGCAGCTGATAATCCGTATAGCGCTCGCTCGACAGGGTCAGCGTGACGATCGGGACATCATTGACATCCCGCGGCTTCACCAGAAACGGCTCGGCCCCCGGCGGCAGCAAATCCTGGTTCGACATCAGCTTGTCATAGAGATCCACCAAACTCTGCTCCATCGGCTCCCCGACATAAAAGCGCACGATGAGCAACGCACCGCCGGGACGAGAGATCGAATAGAGGTATTCGACCGTTTTAATTTCCGACAATTTGCGTTCGATGGGTTTGGTGAGCTGCTCTTCGACCATCTTGGCGGAGGCCCCGGGGAACGGCAGCCACACGTCGGCCATCGGCACTACGATCTGCGGTTCTTCCTCGCGCGGCGTCAGAAGAACGGCAAAGAGCCCCAGCAGGAGACTGGCGAGAATGATCAGGGGAGTCAGTTTACTGCCGACGAAGAGCGAGGCGAGGCGGCCGCTGAGGCCAAGGGGAGCTGGGGAATGTTGGGGAGCTGATACCATAGGACTTATCGCGTTTGGATGGGATTCGAGACCATGCCACAGGTGGTCCTGTATTCGCTTCTGCTATAGGCCATGAGCGATAGGCTCTTTCTGAGACTCACGTTCCCTGAGGCGGCGACGCAACGGCCGTCATACCCTGCACGAGCGCGCCGTCCCGCCCCTTGGTCGCGTCGACGATTACGCGCTCACCGGCATCCACCCCGGACAAGACTTCGACTCCATTCGCCATCCTGCGGCCGACCTTGACCCATCGAAGACGTGCCACCTGGTCGCTTCCGACGACGAACACACTGGCCAGCTCGCCGCGCTCGATGAAGGCTGACTTCGGGAGCAGCAGCGTCGTGCTCATGCCCTTTTCAAGACGGAGCCGCCCGAACATGCCGGACTTGAGGCCATTTGTCTTGGGAAGGCCTACTTTCATCGTGAAGGTATGGGTCTGCGGATCGCCGGCGGGAAGAATTTGCGACACCTTGCCCGTGAGCGGATCCGAGCTTAGCGCATCGATCACGATCGGAACCGATGATCCGACGGACACGACCCCCACATCGCTTTCGGCGATGGTCGCCTCGAGTCGAAGCTGCTCGGGATCCTCCATCTTGAGGAGCGGCTGCCCGGGAGAAGCTAATTCTCCGATCTCGACATATTTCTCGGTGATGACGCCGTCGAACGGCGCTTTCACAACCGTGTAACTTAACTGAGCCACCACGGCCCTGCGACCGGCTTCCGCCACTCGGAAGGCACGCGTGGCATTCTCCATCTCTTGCTTGGAGACCGCATCCTTCCGATAGAGATCCTTCATTCTGTGTCGGTGCGCGTCGGCATTGTCGAGTTCCGCCGTGACCCGAGACAGCTCGGCCTGCAAGTCCCGATTATCGAGCACCACCAAGGTCTGCCCTTTGCGCACGAAGCTTCCTTCGCGAACCAGTAAATTGTCGATGGTGCCCTGGATGCGGCCGGCCAACGTGGCTTGATAGACCGCCGTAACCTGTCCGGTCACCTCAACCGTGACCGGAACCTGGCCGCTCTTAACCTCGATCACGGCGGCTTGGATGGCCGGCTGAACGGCCATCGTCGGCGGAGTCCCTGCGGACCCAGAGGGTTCCTGCCCTTGGCCGCACCCCATCAAGGCAAGCAGAGTCATTCCCATCCATCCGACCTTCCTCACGCTGGTCTTATTCCTTTTCCTTGACACCCAACCTCCGCAATAGAGCCATCATCGGACACCAGCCGGTAAAAGCCGATTGAATCAAGTTCGCTGCGACGAACGCCGCCGCGTAATTATAGTAGGGATGCACCGTCGCGCCCAGTACGACTGCCAGTAACACGAACCCTCCGGCAATCAACCGAAGCCATTCATTCACCGTCATTGCTCCTCACCCCCTTCCTTCACTCCATATGAGTAGGCGTTACGGGAAAGGATTCACCCGGAGAGAGGCGGTTCCCCGCGCCGGGGAGAAACTAAGCCTAGAAGGGTTGCTCAAAGAGATCAATGGGTTGGAAGCGAACACCACCCAACTAGAACCGATACTGCCCGCCGATGGAAATGATCGTATCGTTAAAGTCCCGGAGAACATTGGTCGAGGTCCGCTTGCCGTACTGAAACGACACCATGGCCGTCGCCGCGTTCGAGAGATGATACCGTAATTCCGCGATGCCCTGATGCGTGGTGTCTATCCGATCCAGGTGTGTATCGCCGATGATCCCGCTCGTGAAGGTTTTCCGACGATGGACATAGAGGAGGTCGAGATTCAACCGCGAATTCAGACGGAACTCCGTACCGACCGATACCATGTGGAGATAATAGGAAATATCATCCGCGAACTGCGTCTCCTGCCGACCGTCTGCCAACCCGCGTTCGTAGAGGTATGAGAACGTGACGGACAGCCAATTCAAGACGCGATAGTCGACTCGCGGACCGAGCGTCCAGAATTTCGTGTCTCGTTCGGCAAACGACTCATTGTAGAAACGAAGACCGTAGCGGCCGATCAAGGCTGCCGTGACCGCCTCACTGAGCCGCCGTTCGACTTCGGCCCTCCAATGGTGAGAGGTCACCCGCTCTTCTTGAATCGACCGCGTACCGGTGCGGCGCTCAAAATTCGGACCCAGAAACAGGTTGGGTACATACCGATACCGCACCATGACCGAAGTGTCCGCATTCAAGTGCAGTCGATCTTGGATGCGATAATCTCCGTGATTGAACACGGGATTGTTCGTAAACAGCGCGCCGTGCGCCTTCACCGACACCTCATTGTTCCCGAACGACGTGTTCGCGGACCGAATGACCTCGAGCGACGGTTCCCAAATCACGTCCTGAGGCTTCTCGGTGGAGACCACGGTGGGTTGCGAGGGGTCTTCGCTGAAACGAAGCCGACGGGCCGAAGAAAACTGGAAGGCATCGGTGGTATAGCTGGTCTTCTGCTCAGCGATCGCCGACCATTCGGCAGACACCGACGGGGCCGGTCTCCACAGACAGAGACTCACCGTGATCAAGACGAGCGTGCGGAAGGCGAGGGCCGGAAAAGAACATTCCAGCCGCATCATCTTCCGTTGTGGCCCGAACACACGCGCAAACGGCTACTCATCTCACGACCGTTCTCCAGTGAGACCCGCCGACAGGCTTGTCGCAGCCACGAATCCACGCATGCGGCAGCCACGCTCGTGAATCATGCGGGATCGATTCGCTTCAGAGTCTGACAGAAGCCATCATCTGTCAACAGAGTTCAGTCTTGCAGCAGGAGCAATTTCGCCAAATTGATCGCAATGAGACTCACCGCAACGGTGATCGTAATGGACGCGGTCAACCGCCCCATGGTGGTCGGAGAGAGCCAGCTTCCCATCCGCACCCCCACAAGCATGCCGATCAGGCTGCCCAGGAGCACGAACGTCGTCAGCGGCCAGTTCACTCGGCCGAATTGCAAATGTCCCGCCACCCCACCGATGGAGATGAGCGCGATAATGGCAAGCGATGTCCCGACCGCGAGCCTGGTCGGAAACCCCAGGATGAGCATCAGCGCTGGGACGATCATGAAACCGCCACCGACGCCGAATAATCCATTGACGACCCCCACCACCAGCCCCATCCCGCCGACCTTGAGCCAACAGGTGCGAGGAAAATGGGTCGCGCAACTCGTTGTTCCTTCTGTTTGGAGCACCAGAGTGCCTTGCCGCGCGATTAAGGCTCTAACGAGCAACAGCAGCAGACCGAACAGGACCAGTACGACTTCCTCACGGACCAGACGGTGTCCATACGCGCCGCCCCAGGCCCCGATCATGCCGGTCCAACTGAACGCCGCAGCGGCCTTCGGCCTCACCAACCCTCGCCGCCCATATTCCCAGGCGCCCACCAGCGAAGAGATCGCCACAACCATCAGCGCCATGGCCGCCGCCTCTTGCACGGGAATGCCGGCGAGATAGACCATCAGCGGCACACCGAGGATCGCGCCTCCGGTCCCGGTTGCCCCGAGTTGCAGCCCCATCGGCACTCCGGCCAACAGGGAGCACACCGCCTGCTCGATCACGCACACTCATTCTGGTCGAGGCTCTCGACGCGGCTTGCCACCACGCCGATCACGCCGGCCGTTCCAGCTTGGCGATACCCAAGGCTTTGAGAATCACCTTCTCGTAATAGGGCTCGCATACGCCCTTTTTCATCTTGCGCAAGAAATACTTCTCCAGCGCGATCTTAGCCAGATGCACCCACTTGCCCTTTTTCGCCCAGGTGACATTCCGTGGCGCCATTTGCGGCAACGCGACAAACGCGACGCCCGTGTCCCCCATGTCCGCGAGGCAGATCGCATTCCACGTGGCGGTCTCGCGTTTCGGGTCATCCTCGATATCGGCCATGATGTTGTGCACCGCCGCCGAGACCATCGACTCGATCATGTACCCGGTCTTGGGCGCACCGGTCGGAATCGGAGTCTGCTCGACCGGCGGAATGGCCACGCAGACGCCGACCGAATAAATATTTCTATACTTGGGATTGGCTTGATAGGCGTCGATATTCACGAACCCTTTGGGGTTGCAGAGCCCCGGCGTTCCCGCCACCGCGTCCACTCCGGCGAACGGCGGAATGATCATCGAATAGCGGAATGGGATGTCCTCCCCTCCCTCCAGCAAGACCTTGCCTGGCTGGACTTCTTTGATCGCGGTATTGCAGATCGGTTTGATCGAATGGTCGGCAAACTCATCTTCCATCAGCCGACGTGAGGCACCCACGCCCGCGAGTCCCATATGCCCGATATAGGGCTCCGGCGTCACAAAATAAATCGGCACTTTCTTCCGCAGTTTTTTCTTGCGGAGGTCGGCGTCCAGAATGAACGCCATTTCATAGGCCGGGCCGAAACAAGATGCCCCTTGCGCCGCTCCCACGACGATCGGACCGGGATCTTTCAGAAACGCTTGGTAGGTTCCCCAGGCCTGCTCGGCATGATCGACATTGCACACCGACTGCGTGTACCCGCTCGGCCCAAGTCCGGGGACCGCACCGAAATTGAGCTTCGGCCC
>CABVRW010000046.1 GCA_902500785.1 uncultured Nitrospira sp. | reverse complement strand
AATAATGCACATCTATTTATTTTCATATTAACCGAGCAGCTTATCGGCTAGAAATGTTTATCCGTAAGGCTTTTTAGGCATTACGCGACAGTAATTTATCAATTGCTAGGAGTGTGGATACTGTGAGATTATGCGCCTATGAATGATTGTGCCATCACGTGTTGAACTTAGAGTAGATTGCGTAATCATTCCATCAGCTATGTAGAAATATTTTCAAGATGGGCGACGGTATTCAGGGCATGTGTTTCAGTCAGGAGGAATGATGAGTGGAATAGAGGAAGGACGTGCCACAACGGTCGTGGCGATCATCAGCAGCAACTATCTGCTGCGACTCGGCCTGCAGAGGATTGTCGAAGACGAAAAATGGATTCGCCTGATCGGACAGAGCGCTCATGGGGCGACTATCGACGACATCCTGACACACGAGCGACCGCACATCGTGGTTATCGATACGGAGATTGAGGGCGCTGTCCCGGACCTGATTCGAAAGATCAAGGCAACCCCGTCGGGGGTCAAAATCATTCTATTGGCCGGAATCGATGAGTCCGAAAACACTCGTCAGGCGTTTACCTGTGGAGCGGATGGTCTGGTATTGAAACTACAGCCCTCTCCCGTCTTAATTGCCACCATTGACTATCTCGCTCACGCGACGAACACCGTCATGCTCCCGATCGAACATGGAGCGTCACGGGGGAAGATGGGCCGTACCCCGGCTGTCCTGAGCTCACTCGCCCGAACTCCGGCTCTGCCCAAGTGGCCGGACGGTTTGACGGAACGAGAGCGCGAAGTCGTTCGATTGATCAGCGAGGGACTTTCCAACAAAGATATTGCCGACCGCCTGTGCATCTCAAGCATTACGGTCCGCCATCACCTCACGAACATTTTCGACAAACTCGGCGTCTCCAACCGCCAGAAGTTGCTCATCCGGGCGCATCAGCATGGGCTGGTAGGGCCGTCCGCTTTGGCCTAATACCCTCGCCAATTTCATCGGCTTCCAGGTAATCAGATTTCGAGGATTGTGCCTGTGACCGCTGGGCTGTCCATGCGTCGCGGCACCCGTGCGGCTTCACACGAAGCGAGCGCGCATTCAAACCAACCCGTCCGGCACTCATATCTGAACGATACAGCACCGCCTGAACCTGTCACGGTAGAATAGTAAGGAGTACCACTGAGCCATAACAATCGAGGACGGCCAGGCCTGGAGAACTCCCGGTAGGCACGAAAGCCCGGGAAGGGATTGCGAGAAGCTTGGACTACACTCCGTCGCCGGGTCGGCCATGAAGCTTGCCTCTCGGTTCCCACTGAGGGAGCTGGCCCCCCTCGTGTCTCCCCATGAAGGGAGCAGACTCCCTTCGAAACCCTCTGTCATGGATTTAAATCTGCTGAACTTGTGTGGGGTGTTTGGAGCGGGCGATGGGATTTGAACCCACGACAACTTGCTTGGGAAGCAAGGACTCTACCACTGAGCTACGCCCGCCCCTCGCTACAGGGACATGGAATCCTACGCTGGAGCCGGCGCTAAGTCAAGGCGAGCGCTTGATCCGACTACCCCTTGTAGTCCGCCACGGCGAACTTACGGCGGCCGACACGTAAGTGCAGGGGCTTACCGACAGCCAATGCGACAGCGGCATTCGCATCGGTTATTTTCCGCTCATCAACTTCTACCCCACCCTGCACGATCAATCGCCGGACTTCACTTTTGCTCGGCACCAGGCCGGTCTTGGCAATCAAATCGACCAAACCGATGGATGGAGCGGCGACATCCTTCACATCAGAGGGCGTGAGAATCACGTGGGCGTCCGGTTGATCGGGAAACTCCCGCGCCTGAAATTTCTGCTGGAACATCGTCCTGGCTTCACGCCCGGCCTCGTCCCCATGGTAACGGGACACAATCCGCTCCGCCAACGATTGCTTGGCCTCCATGGGGTGGGCCTTTTTGACCAACGCCAAATCCTCCGTCGTCAGCAGTTCGTAATAACGATGCATGAGCGCATCACTGATCGACATGAGCTTGCCGAACATGTCGGCAGGCGCATCCTCAAGCGCAATGTAATTGCCGAGGCTTTTGCTCATCTTACGAACGCCGTCCGTTCCCTCCAGGAGCGGCATAGTGATGACCACCTGCGCCTCCTGCCCATAATCTCGCTGCAGATCACGCCCCATCAGGAGATTGAACTTCTGATCCGTGCCGCCCAACTCGACATCGGCTTTCAGCGCAACGGAGTCATACCCTTGGATCAAAGGATACATGAACTCATGAATGCTGATCGGCTTCTCTTCCGTATACCGTTTGTGAAAGTCTTCCCGTTCCAGCATGCGCGCCACCGTATAGTGTGCACTGAGTTCGATCAGCCCGTCGGCCGTCATCGCACTCATCCAACGGCTATTAAATTCCACCTGTGTTTTTTGAGGGTCCAGGATCTTAAAGATCTGGCGCTCGTAGGTCTTGGCGTTCTCCAGAACCTTTTCCTTGGAGAGCGCGACACGCGTCTCAGACTGCCCGGTAGGATCGCCGATCATGCCGGTGAAATCGCCGATGAGAAAGATCACCTGATGCCCGAGGTCTTGAAAATGCTTGAGCTTGTGGATGAGGACCGTATGGCCAAGATGCAGATCCGGCGCCGTGGGATCGAACCCCGCCTTGATCCGGAGTGGTCGCTGTTCCTTAATTGAACGAGCCAGCTTTGATTCAAGCTCGTTCAGCGGAATAACTTCAACAATCCCTCGAAGTATCAAATCGAGCTGGTGCGCCACAGTATTCACGGGGTTCCTTTATGTCGAGCCAGCGATCGGGTATTGGTGACGAGCACGTGGGGGCGCAGCAGGTCGAACTTCTTGCGGCCGATGCCTTTCACCTGCCGAAGGTCTTCGACTTTTCCAAAAGGACCTCGTGCGGCACGGTGGTCGATCACCCGCTGCGCCAACTTAGGGCCGATGCCTGGGAGCGCCTCTAAATCTGAAGCGGTCGCGCGATTGAGATCCACTTGCCGTGCCACATTGCGATGGCCCTGGCGGAGACCGGTCGCCGGACCTTCCTCTATCGACTGAGACCTCGACTCTTCGACCGTCCGCTCCGCGTGACCGTCAGACGCCGTGGCCGGCAGGCTTGATCCAGTCGATTGAGGAATCGTCGCCGACGCTGTAGGTCGCACTTGCGCAACCTGAACCACCGGCGCGGGCTGAGACGGATGCGACGAGACTTGCCTGACCGGCGTGACCGCGCCGATCCAGACCAAGGCTCCCAGGGTCACCCCCAGCATCGCAAGCTTGACGAGCAATGATTGCACCATCATGACGAAGCCTTCCGTGCGAGATGGATCGCGTGGCCATGCACGTCCTCCATGGCCTCCATGAGCCCTTCGGCAAGAGTCGGGTGTGCGTGGATCATCTCCGCCACGCGCGAGACTGTCGCGCCAACATGCATCGCCAAACCGGCTTCATGAATCAGATCGGTGGCGTGGGCGCCGAGAATATGAACACCAAGGATCCGGTCACTCTCCGCATCGGCAATCACCTTCACCATCCCTTGAATATCTCCTGTCGCCTGCGCTTTTCCCAAGCCGCCGTAGCGGAACCGTCCGACCGTGACCGCCTGCTGCGAATCCTTCCCGGCGGCGACGCACCGGTCACGGGCCTGTTGTTCCGTGAGCCCGACACGCCCGATTTCAGGTAACGTAAAGATGCCCGTCGGGATGACATCATAATCAATCGTCCTCGGCCGGCCCATGAAATTTTCGACGGCAACCTTCCCTTGCGCCGACGCCACATGCGCCAGCATCGCCTTGCCGACCACATCACCGATCGCATAGACGCCGGGCACGTTCGTTGCCATCCGAGCATCGACCACGATTTCGCCGCGCGCCCCGACCTGCACCCCCACTTTCTCCAGCCCGATTCCTCTCGAGTTGAATCCTCGCCCGACGGATACCAACACTTGCTCCACATTGAGCGACAGCCCGTCGCGGAGATGGGCGGTGACGACATCCGGTTGCCGCACGATCTGTTCCACCGCGACGCCGGTTCGAATATCCACACCTCGCTTCTTCAACTCCCGCTCGGTCATCTGGCTGATCTCTTCATCTTCCAACGGCAACAGGCGCGGCAGGAGTTCGACCAGAGTCACTTGTGTACCCAGCCCACTGTAGAGCGAGGCGAACTCACAGCCCTCCACGCCTCCACCGACGATCAACAGACTCGCGGGAATTTTGCTGAGTTCCAACGCCTGCTTACTGGTGATGATTTGATTCCCGTCGATGGGGAAGAGCGGCAGATTCGGCCAGGAAGATCCGGTCGCAATGATCACGCCGTCTCCCGCCACCCTGGTTTCGGTGCCGTCCGGTCTTGCCACGCGAATAGTGCGCGCCTCCAGCAACTCGCCGGTACCTTCCACATGCTCGATGTTCCACGTCTTGAATAACGTGGCAATGCCTTTGACCAGCGTGGACACGACTTTGTTTTTTCTAGCCACCATGACGGCGGCATCGTACGTGACAGGTCCTCCAAGCTGGAGGCCGAAGTCCTTGGCCTTTTTCGCCTTGTCGCCGAGTTCGACCACCGACAGCAATGCCTTGCTGGGGATACAACCCCAATTGAGGCAGACACCGCCAAGAGCCTGATTTTCAATCACGGTGACACGGGCGCCGAGCTGGGCCGCGCGAATCGCCGCCACGTACCCGCCGGGACCGGCGCCAAGAATTGCGAGGTGGTTCATAAACCATCTTATGACAGCGTGATGTCGTGACGTTGTGACTGATCAGAGACCAACCCTTCTTCCTTCATAAAATCTCCCGATCACCACCTGTCTAATGCTTTTGCTTGCTCAGAAATGTTTCGTATTGAGCGGCCGTCATGAGCTGCTCCACTTCAGCCGGTGCCGAGAGATCGATGACGGCCATCCACCCCTTGCCATAAGGGTCTGAATTGACGGCTTCTGGCTGATCTTTGAGATCGACATTGATCTTCGCAACGGTTCCGCTGACGGGGGTATAG
The DNA here is from genome assembly GCA_902500785.1 of uncultured Nitrospira sp. Taxonomy (GTDB): domain Bacteria; phylum Nitrospirota; class Nitrospiria; order Nitrospirales; family Nitrospiraceae; genus Nitrospira_A. The sequence goes on along the minus strand of CABVRW010000046.1, from coordinate 24,973 downwards.
ATGGTCGAGGTGGTCTTCGTCGATTCCACTTCTCCGATCTGTTGGCCGGCCGTGACTTTCGCGCCCACTTTCGGAAGGTCGATGAAGACGATGTCGCCCAACGCATCTTGGGCGAAATGACTGATGCCGATCGTCGCCTGCGCGCCTTCGGCCCGAACCCATTCGTGTTCCTGGTGATAACGAAGATTAGACGGTATCATGACACCCCTCGTGGCGGCCGCCTCACGAGCGGCCTACGTGAATAAAAGCGCGCAAAAAACACGTTGCGCGATCGTAAAAGCTGCGGGAATCTTTGTCAAGGAATCGCTGCGGGAGCGTCTGGCACAAACACCAGATGGCGAATGTCGGGCGTGCGCAATTCATCCGCCTGCTGCGCGAGCCCCGTGAACATGCCGGCTCCATGTTCAGCCGGTGTGCGAAGCAATACCCATCCTTGCGGGAGGGCTTGCGGCTCACCTTTTTCCGATTGAATCACATCACGACTCCATCCCTTGAACGAACCGGCAAAGGAGCGGACATCCGACGCCTCGCGGGACGGACCGCCCAACAGAAGATCGAACCCGCGGCGGCGCGCTTCCGCGGCATCTTCCCCATAGTTCACCAGCGCGGATGTCGGATTCGACAAGGCCTCCGGATGGATTTCTACCACCATCCGCAGACGTGGAGCGATCTTGAGCAAGTATTTCTTGAACCGCGCGAACGTATCGAGCTCCTGGCGCGCCTTCCACCCCACCCACCGCCAGAGCGTCTTGTCGGATGCCGGAGCCGGTTCGTTCGGGCGCAACCCCATGCGATCACGGAGGGCCTGCGCGACCTCGGAGGAGGGTTGATGGACTTGTGTTTCGAATTGGCGCAACACGCCGTCGCTCACCTCGTAGGCAAAACTATTCTCGGCGCGCGCCCGGAACACGATGCCATCCACACCGCTCTTCAGCAGATCAGCCAACAACTGGGCCATCTGCTGCTGGACGGCAGGAGACAGCAGGTCGAATTGCGTCCAGGGATGCACGCTACGCCTGGTCGGATCATAGAGCAGCATCCGGGATTCGGGACGATGATCGGACAGGGGCGCATGGAACAGATCAAGCACGGCATAGACGGAGATGCCCAGCTCGTGCGCTTGCGGCACCATGACCCCATACCAATCCATGAGCACTGGCCCGCGCGAGGTCGCAAACAAGGCGCCACCGGGCATCGCCGGTAACGGACTACTTGGAGGAGGGCCGGTTGGAACGACCGGTCGGGTAAAGGAAGACTCCAGACTGGCATCCAGAAGGATAGCGCTGATCCCCTGCGCACTCAGTTGCCGCACCCAGGATTCGACCTGGGACATGGGCGGCAGATTGCTGAAAGAAACATACAGCGCGGTGTGGCCGGATCTCGCGCCGGACGACAAAGCCGGTTGATTGCGCAAGGCGTCGGCGCGGTGCTGCGCGCGCTCGGCGTAGGAATTTTGTGTGGAGGCCGGCGCCCCCTCAGGTCCCGCCAATAGGCGATATTCTTTCAGCGCCGCCGTCACCTCACCCATCTGTTCATACGACTGCCCCAAATCCCAATGGGCTTCCAGCGCGCGTCGAGACTTGGGATAGGTCGTGAGATACCGTTCGTAGAGATGGATCGCGGCGGAATACCGTCCGTCTGAAAACGCGGTGGAGGCTTGGTACCACAGGCGTGTCTCGGCCTCGATGGCCGGATTCTCCATCGGCTGCGCAACCGGACTGGGCGGGGATCCGACACAGCCGGCACTGAGCGCCATGAGCAGGATGACAAGAGGAATTGACGTGCCGGCTCGACGGCCCGCCAAGGACCGTCGAGCATCGATCACGTGAGAAAAATCTGCGCTCAACGTGCGCCTACCCGACCAGCTCCATTTCGGGAAAGAAATACCCGATCTCGAACTTGGCCGTGTCCGGCGCATCTGAACCGTGCACCGCGTTGAATTCAATGTTCGCCCCGTGCGCCGCACGGATGGTCCCGTTCTCCGCCTTGGCCGGATCGGTCGCGCCCATCAACTCACGATTCTTCTTTACGGCGTTATCGCCCTGCAACACCAACACGACACAGGGGCCTGACGACATGAACGTGCAGAGGCTGTCGAAAAAGGGCCGCGCCTTGTGCACGGCATAAAACCCCTGCGCCGTGGCTTTCGACAGGTGCATCAGGCGCATCGCCACTGGCTGTAAGCCGGCTTTTTCGTAACGATTGATAATGTCGCCGATGGCGTTCTTCTTCACGGCGTCCGGCTTGATGATGGCAAGGGTTCGTTCACTCATGGATCGTCAGACTCCTTCAGCTAGAAAATATCGGAACCATATCGCTCTTTGGATAAGGTCTCTTCGCATTATAAAGAAGGGGCCGAAGCACTGGCAAGGTAAAGGGATAGCGGAAGTGCGGGCCACGCGATCTCCCGTTACAACCGAAACTGCGTGGCAATTTCGCTCGGCTTGAACAGGCCCCGTTCGGTGATGATGCCCGTAATCAACTCGGCGGGAGTGATGTCGAAGGCGGGGTTGAAGACCTCCACGCCGTCGGGCGCGACAGGGTGGCTTCCATGAATGGCGGTGACTTCGAGCGGGTTACGCTCTTCAATGGGAATGCCGGCGCCTGATGGCGTGTTGAGGTCGATGGTGGAGTACGGCGCAGCCACATAGAAGGGAATGTCGTGCGCGCGGGCGAGGACGGCTACCGAGTACGTGCCGATCTTGTTGGCGACGTCGCCGTTGGCGGCGATCCGATCGGCGCCGACCACACAGAGCTGAATCTTGCCCTGGCGCATCAGTGCGCCGGCCATGTTGTCGGTGATGAGCGTGACCGGAATCTTATCCTGCATCAGTTCCCATGCCGTGAGGCGCGCGCCCTGCAACACGGGCCTCGTTTCGTCGGCAATGACACGGATCTGTTTCCCTTGCTCCCAGGCCGCCCGGATCACACCTAGCGCCGTTCCATATCCGGCGGTCGCGAGCGCACCGGCATTGCAGTGGGTCAGAATGGTTTGACCGCTCCGGATCAACCCTGCTCCATGCCGCCCCATGGCTTTGCAGAGGGCGATATCTTCGTCCAGGATCGTCTGAGATTCTGTGACCAGTTCCTCCTGAATCCTCGCGACAGGCTGCCCCTTCAGCGCCGCCAGTTTCTGTTTCATTCTGGCGATGGCCCAGAAGAGATTCACAGCGGTCGGCCGGGACGCGGCGAGCAGATCACCGATCGCGTCGACCGCGCCGACGAACTCTTCATAGTCGGTCGTCTTCAACGCGCGAGCGCCCAGAGCCATACCCATGGCGGCCGTGACCCCGATAGCCGGAGCGCCACGAACCTTCAATTCTCGAATGGCCTGCGCCACCTCGCGATAGTCGTGACAGTCTAGAAATTCGACGTGCATCGGAAGTCGGCTTTGGTCCAGCAGACGGACCGCTCCGTCTTTCCACTCGACGGTAGGCACCATAGGCTGTACTCCAGTTTCGTAAGAGACGGACTCTGCCTTCGTCTCAGGACGGCTCGAAAATCGTGTCCATCATGACGATCAGGCGGGCATGGGTCAAGGGTAGGATCACAGCGTATGGACCTGACGCGCGGCGCCAGGCCGCGGAGGTCGATCGGAAGCCGGCTCAAGACGTAGGGAGGCTCAGCGGAATTCTTCTTGCAGGATGTGCGCGGCCAGCCGCACGTCGTCTTCGCTCAACGAGGGGTAAATCGGCAGCGAAATGGCGAGCGCGTCGGCCTCGTCGGTGGCAGGGAAATCGGACAACTCCAGATACCGATGCAGGGGACGAAATACCGGCTTGCGGCACTGCAGGCCTCGATGCGCCATGCGCGAGAGGTACGCCGTGAACTCGTCGGGCGACTGCAATCCCTTCTGCAGCCGCACGACGAATCGATAGTAGGCATGCGTGCGTCCCGGCGGCACCGACGGCGGCGTGAAGAGCTCCGTCGGCAGGCTCTCGTGATATACGGCGGCCAACGCCGCCCGCTTGTCGAGGAAGTCTCCGAACTGATCGAGCTGTGTGACGCCGAGCGCGGCTTGGAGATCCGTCATTTTGCAATTGAAGGCCGCCGCGTCGAGGGAGGGGGCTTGGTCATACTCGCGCAGCGCACGCACCCGTTCGAGCAACGCCTCGTCGTTTGACAACACCATCCCCCCCTCGCCGGTGCAGAGAAGTTTCGTGGCGTAGAACGAACAGACTGCCAGCAGGCCCACACGGCCGACTGGGCGGCCCTGCTCCGTGGCGCCGAGGGTCTGGGCACAATCTTCAATCAATGGAATCCCGAGTGATTGCAGCGTCGTGAGGTCCGCCGGCAGTCCGAACAGATGCGGAACAATCACCGCGCGCGTTCGCGAGGTGCGAGCTTTGCGCACTTTCTGTGGATCCAGGTTGTAGGTGACCGGATCGATGTCCACGATCCTGGCTTGCGCACCGACGCGCTGAACGGCCAGCCAGGGCGCGGAGCAGACGTAACTGGGAAGGATGACATTATCGCCAGGTCCGATGCCCATGGCACGCAGTGACAATTCCAAGGCGACCGTGCCGGAGCTGACGGCCACGCCGCCCTGCACCCCGAGATAGGCAGCCATGCCCCGCTCGAATTGTGCGACGACCGGCCCTCCGGCGACCTGACCGGATCGGAGCACCTCGGTCACCGCCCGCATGTCTTCTTGCCCTAGGGAAGGCCTGGAATGCGGAATCATCGTCATCGCGTCATGAGCCGCTCTTGATGCAGGGTCACAGGGAACCGGCACTGGAATCGTGCCGAGGGGAAATTCTACGTGGATGGCCCGTCACAACACAACTGCTTCTTGTGGGACCGCCCCTAGCCTGGGCTGCTGCCGCGAACAGGAGAATTTCTGGTGCGGTGATTCGTCCACGACCGATCGAAGCGCTCAGCAGGCCACGGCCTTTGGAACCAGGAGGTGTTGATAGAGCGGCTCCAACGGCCAGAGGCAACGACTCCAGTCATACCAGATCTCCGCCATATGACGCGCCGCATGCGCAAACCGTTCCCGATCAGACTGGCTTGCAAGTAACGTTTGGATCGATTCGACCATGTCGACAGGTTGGTCGGCCACGAGTACGTCCCTTCCCGGCTGCAGCTTGGTCCCTTCGATCCCCACAGAGGTGGTGATGATCGGGAGCCCCGCCGCCATCGCTTCCAACAGCTTCGTGCGCATTCCTGATCCGGCCACATGCGGCGCGACATAAATCGTCGCCGCGCGCAGATGGAGTTCCATATCGGGAACCGCGCCGGTCACTACGATACCCGAACCTGCTAAACGACGCACACGGAGATCCGGGTTCCTGCCGACCAATCGTAATTCCGCCTTCGGAGACTCTCGACGGACGGCGGGGAACACGTCATGTGCGAGCAAGGTCGCCGCATCGATATTCGCTTCGGCGCTCATGTCGCCTGTGAACAGCAACACAGGCGACGGGGCGGCATGATCAGGCTTGGGACGGATCGTCCGACAGTCGACGCCGTTGGGCACCACCAGCACACGACGCCCGGGATGGGCACGCTCGCAACGGATTCGATCCTCTTCCGACACGACCGTTACACACTGAGTCACGGGCCAACACAGCCGATCGAAGATCCCCAGCTTGATGAATCGGACGAGCTGTCTCGACCGGCCGACTGCGCCGCTTCCGCTCCTGAGGAGACGCAACGCGCTGGTCGAACCATAGGACCAGACATCCAGTACCACCGGCACCGCCGTCTGGGGAGTGATATAGGGCAGCATCGCGGGCTTTTCGACCTGCACCGCCCCGTACATGCCGCTCGCCAGGCGGTCGCGAACGATGGCAGCCAGCGCCCGATCTTTGACATAGGGACCGACATGGCCGATCCGATCAAGGAAGCCAGGGCCTTGCGGTGAAACAAAGACCATCTCGGCGCAGACGCCCTTCAATAAGCGCTGTGCATCCTCCATACCGTCGAGCGCCGGAGCGACCAGATCCACCTGAAACCGGCTCCCCAGAAACCTCAACAGGTGCAACATTCGCAAGGCGCCCCCGCCCTGTCGGTCTGACGGCGGCGCGGGAGCCAGAAACAACAGACGCTTCGTCATGATCCCGCCGCCTTTTCACCCTTGATCATCTGCACCGCTCCATGGAACTGATTCTCAAGCCGATTGGTCCCCTGATTTCTCACTGAGAGCCCGGCACAGATGCCATCGGTCGCCGTTGGACTTTGTCAGGCCTATTGTCATGGACCTGAGGAATCGGTCATTGGATCACGATGCAGGTGAGTGTCGACATACCGTGACTCGGCGGTGAGACAGACATCCCCAGACTATGCGGGACGTTTGCATGTGCTATGCCTTGTCGGCATTTCATCGCACCTACACAATATTGATGACTTACGTTGCGCCCCTTCCACGCCTGTCGGCAAATTTGACAGCCCTCTGCCAACAGATACGACGAAACTGCACACCACGCCTGTCCATCGCGCTATGGGAACCTCTGTCGTGAACGCACGGAGAGAGCGGGAGGCGCACAGCTAGGAAGAATGCCGAGGCTAGTTCCAATTCCAACGACGCCACAGGCGGTGCAGATTCTCTCGTTCGACGGACCACAGGTCTGCCGAGGACAGCGCCGGTTGGAGCACCCATTCCCGAGTGCTGTGAATGGAGAGCTGCCGCCGCGAGAGATCAAGATCCGCCCAAATGGCTCCATCCTGATCGGTTCTCCAGATCTGCGCCTCCACCGCCCGATAGGCCGCCAACACCTCGCCGGCTGGGTGACCGTAGGGATTGCGACGCCCGGCAGAAACCACGACATTGTCCGGTCTCGTTGCTTCCAACCAGTTGTATTCCAAAGAACTCCGTGCCCCATGATGCGGGACCTTCAGCAAGGTAATGTGGTCGAGGTTCCCGGAATGGGTGAATCGGGCTAGCGTTTCCCGTTCGATATCCCCCGTGAACAACAGGCGGTGCTCGCCGCAAACGAGTTCGGTGACCACCGACAAATTGTTCAGCGACTCATTGTGTGCGGACTCCGGCGAGTCCACACGTGGCAGGGGGCTTCGCACCGCCATGCGGCAGGCAGGTCCGTCGAATATCAGTTGACCTGTTGTCGCGACCGTTGGTTGGAGGTGTCGTCGCAGGAGCGCTCGCTCGATCCTGCGCCAGAACTCTTCTTGCCGCACCACTCCATTGGTCCAGAAGTACGCAACCTGAAAATGATCCAGAATCCAGGCCAGCCCTCCGACATGGTCGAGTTGCGGATGCGTCGCGATAACATGATCGATTGTTCGAATCCCTCGATTCCAAAGAAAGGGCGCCACGACACTCCGCCCCATATCAAACCGTTCGTAGGTCGCACCTCCATCAATCAGCATCACCGCGCCACCCGGTAATTCGATGACCGCGCTGTCTCCCTGCCCGACGTCGAGAAACGTTACGCGCACCAACCCTTCCTTGCTGAATGGACGCGGTGACCACAGCCACCAAAGCACGATGCAGGCAAGGCCCGCCAGCATGGCCCCCCTGAGCTGCGGTGCGGCATGAGCCGGCCGGCCCGTCAACAACGCCCACCCCAGCAGATAGAAGAGTGCCATCATGGGAATGGTCGGCGCGGCCACGAACCATTCCGCGCCCGGCACATCGGCTAGCCCATGAGTGGCAGCAATCAGGCATCGACCCAACACATCGATCAGTTCAGCGGCAGGAAGCGTGCTGCTCTCGGTCGCAATCACCCAGAGGGCCGACAACAAACTGATGGGCAAGAACACGAACCCGACGAAAGGCACCATGAGCAGATTGGCAAAGAGCCCCATCCAGGACACTTGATTGAAGTAACAGGCTACCAGGGGGACGGTCGCCAGCGTCACCAACGCCGTCACTCGCAGGGACTCCTTCAACCAGTAGAGCATCCGTCCGGCGGCGGATGTATCCGGAACCGGCAGTTCATCCGTACGCGCCTCTCGTGGCAGGGCCAAGGCCAACACCCAGACTGAGACGTAGGAGAGCTGAAACGAAATGTCGAACAGCGCGGTGGGGTGGACCAGCAAGGTCAGACCGGCGGCGGCCGCGAGCGCGTGAAGGAGATAGTGCGATGCACCGAGCCATACCGTCCAGAGTCCGACCGCGATCATGATGGCACTACGAATCGTAGCCGTCTCCGCCCCTGCCAACACCGTGTAGGCAAGCAGCGGACCTATTGTCAGCAAGGCGGCCAACCTGGTCGGGGTCAGCCGGCGCGAGAGGCTCAGCAGGACCATGGAAGGCAGCAGGAGGCACGCGTTCCTGCCCACCACAAACGACAACAACGCGATGAGACCGAGATGTGATCCGGAGATGGAAAGGATATGCACCGTTCCGGTCGTCATGAACCACTCGCGGACTTCCGGTGTCAGAAAGCCCTGTTCGCCAATGGTCAGGCTGAGAAACAGGCCACGACTTGGCTGGGCCAGCGACTCGGCGGCGGCTCGCACCAGGCTGCGCCATTCGTCGATTGTGGATGAGAAGAGGTGCACAGACATGCTTCGATCAGAATCAAGCACCTCGACGACACCGCCTCCGGACACCGATCCGACGGCATCCACGCCCTGCGCTTCCAGATAGGCGGCATAGTCAAACCCCTTCTGGTTCAGCGTCCCTGAGGGCGAATGTACACGGGCGCGAGTGCGAATTTGCAGCCCGCGGCGGAGATCGCGGTCAGGATCTCGCCAGGTTAGACGCAGGCGGAACGGCGGTGTCAACGCCGGATCGTCGACGGCCGTAACCTGCACCACTGCCGTCAGGCGGCCTGGCGCGTGATGAACGGCATCAACAATCGTTCCGACCAGCCGTGTAGGAAGTGCGCCCTGCGTATCCGGCACGGGCACGTGCGGGGTGAACCAGGCCCACAGCGTCCAGTAGAGACATCCGCAGAACAGACAGGCCAACAGGACACTGCTCTGTCGCAAGGTGCATCGGCCCTGCCGCTCCAATAGAGCGCAGGAGACGGTGCCTGCCGTCAAGATGATCGCGATGCAGATGGGGAAATAGGTGAGAAAGGAACCCAGCACGAGACCGAGAACAAAGGTGATCGTAAGGGACGGTAGCATCCGGCGCCTGCGGCCAAGGCTGATGCTATCCGATACGAGCGCGCACGATATCCGCAAGGTGATCAGCGACCTCCCGGATGGTGGAGTCACGTTCACCTTCGACCATGATGCGCAAGAGCGCTTCGGTACCGGAATACCGCACGAGCACGCGGCCGCTCCCGTTCAGAATCGATTCCGCCGTCTTAATGGCCTGTTGGATATCGGGAATCTGATTCAGGTCCGGCTTGTGTTTCACCCGAACGTTCAACAGAATCTGCGGGACGGCGGTCATGGCCTTCGCGAGTTCAGAGAGCGGGGTCCGGGTACGCTTCATTAGGGAGAGAATCTGCAACGCAGAAATCAGGCCATCGCCCGTGGTGTTATGATCCAGGAAAATAAAATGGCCGGATTGCTCTCCACCGAAATTATAGCCGCCGGCGAGCATGCGCTCCATGAGGTATCGGTCCCCTACGGGGGTGCGCATCAGTTCAATGCCGGCCTTCTTCATGGCAAGTTCCAGCCCGAAATTACTCATGACGGTTCCCACGACCGTCTGACAAGCGAGCTGGCCTTGAGCATGCAAATCGAGGCCGAGCGCGGCCATGACATGATCACCATCAACGATCTGCCCCTGCTCGCACACAAAGATGGCACGGTCGGCATCGCCGTCAAGCGCCACGCCGAGATCGGCCCCATGTCGACGAACGGCTTCCTGTAAGCGCTCAGGATGCACGGCTCCGCACCCATCGTTGATGTTCATGCCGTCCGGCTTGTTCGCAATGACTTCAATCTCGGCGCCCAACTCGCGGAATACGGCTGGAGCGACTTTGTACGCGGCGCCGTTGGCGCAGTCCAGCACCAGCTTGATCCCCTGGAAATCGAGAACTTTGGGAAGCGAGCGTTTGACGAATTCAATATACCGTCCCTCGGCATCGCCGATCCGATAGGCCTTTCCGATCGCATCGGCCGTCGGGCGAAGGTGCTTGATCTCGTCGGAAATGATCAACTGTTCAATGCGCGCTTCGACCTCGTCCGGCAGCTTGAACCCTTCGTTCGAGAAAAACTTGATCCCGTTGTCTTGATAGGGATTGTGCGAGGCCGAGATGACGACGCCGGCATCCGCCCTCAAACTCCGTGTGAGGAACGCGATAGCCGGAGTGGGCAACGGCCCGACGAGCAACACATCTACTCCCATCGAGCAGATGCCCGAGGTCAAGGCCGATTCCAGCATGTATCCGGATAAACGCGTGTCTTTTCCTATGACGACCTGATGCCGGCCTGCGCGGCGCATAAAAATATGGGCCGCGGCGCGTCCCAGTTGCATCGCGATTTCACTCGTCATCGGTTCAAGGTTTGCCACTCCGCGGACGCCGTCTGTGCCGAACAGTTTACGCATTGGATTCCCTTACATGAGAACGCACGTGACGGGAAATGGCTGACACGACGGAAATCGTATCTCGCATGGTTCGCACGTCGTGCACACGAATGATATGGGCCCCTTTGAGGACGGCCACTGCAACGGCGCCGGCGGTGCCGTACCCTCGCTCATGCACCGGACGCTGGATCAGGTTCCCGATAAACTGTTTACGAGACACTCCGGCCAATACCGGATAACCCAGCTTCGTGAAGGTATCAAACTCAGCCAACAATTGAAGGTTATGCTCTTGGAGCTTACCAAAACCGAAGCCGGGGTCAAGGATGATTTGACTTCTCTTGATACCCCGTCTGATCGCCACCTGAACCCGTTCACGGAGGAACGCGGAAACGTCTCCCACCACATTGGCGTAAGTTGGCGCCTGCTGCATGGTCTGGGGAGTACCCTGCATGTGCATCAGCACCACCGCCACCCCGGTTTCAGCCACCAGCGAGGCCATCAAGGGGTCACCCCGCAATGCGGTAATATCATTTACGATCGTGGCACCGGCCTGAATCGCCCGACGAGCCACAACGGCTTTGGTCGTATCAACGGAAATGGGCACCGGTACCGCGCCATGCACCGCTTCCACCACAGGAAGGAGGCGGCGCAGCTCCTCAGTTTCATCGACGGGTTGGGCACCAGGCCGGGAAGACTCGGCGCCGATGTCGATGATATCGACGCCTTCCGCCTGCATCTGCCGGGCATGATTCAGAGCTTGCTCAACCGTGAGGTATGCCCCACCGTCTGAAAATGAGTCGGGGGTGACGTTGAGCACTCCCATCAAAAGTGGACCAGAGTCAAAACCGAACGTCCGTGAGCCTGCCGTCAAGACTAATGGCTCGGAGGATGTGGTGGTACTGATGAGCAAGGCAAGTCCTTCTCTTAGGCGGATCAGGAACAGGACACGACGTGGCGAAATGAATTGCCTACGAGTAGGATGCGCAACTAACGACGGTCATGAGGAGGAACTGTGTCCTGACCCTTGGCATGAATATCAGACGCGCCGCACTCGCAGGAGCAACACAAATGTCGCCCCTGCAAAAATGCGGCATACAATTTAGGCGGGAACCGTCTGCGACGAGGATCCTTGAATGAGGATCTGATCAATTTCCAATGCGTCCAGCACTTCTTTTTCCAACAATGCCTCGGCAAGCGCCTTCAAGCTCGTCATATTATCGGTTAATATGCGCTTGGCACGTTCGTAATTCTCGGTGACCAGACGCCTGACCTCGTGATCGATTTCGAGCGCCACTTGATCGCTGAAATCACGCTTCGACCCAATTTCACGGCCGAGAAAAATTTCCTCTTCTTTCCTGCCGAACGTCAACGGCCCCAATTTTTCACTCATCCCCCACTCGCATACCATTTTCCTGGCGAGGTCCGTGGCACGCTCCAGGTCGTTCCCCGCCCCGGTCGTCACATCGTGCAAGACCAACTCTTCGGCCACACGCCCGCCCATGAGAATTGCGAGGTTGTTGTAGAGGAAGTCCTTCGAGTAGTTGTGGCGATCGTCGGTCGGAAGCTGCATCGTCACGCCAAGCGCTCGACCGCGGGGAATAATCGTGACCTTGTGAACAGGATCCGTCCCCGGCAACAACTTCGCCATGAGTGCGTGCCCTGCTTCATGGTACGCCGTGGTGCGCTTCTCTTCGTCGCTGAGCACCATACTCTTGCGTTCTGCGCCCATCAGCACTTTATCCTTCGCCATTTCGAAGTCGATCAGCTCAACTTCCTTTTTGTTCCAGCGAGCCGCCCACAGCGCCGCTTCGTTCACCAGATTTTCAAGGTCGGCACCGGAGAATCCAGGGGTGCCCCGGGCGATCTTCTCGAGTTCGACATCGGCAGCCAGCGGCACTTTCTTGGTGTGGACCTTTAGAATTTCCGACCGGCCACGCAAATCCGGTCGGTTGACCACAACTTGGCGGTCAAAACGGCCTGGCCGTAACAATGCCGGATCAAGGACGTCAGGGCGGTTCGTGGCCGCAATCAGAATCACGCCCTCGGTCGTGTCGAATCCATCCATCTCGACCAGCAATTGGTTCAGAGTTTGCTCACGCTCATCGTGGCCTCCTCCAAGACCAGCGCCTCGCAAACGACCGACCGCATCGATTTCGTCGATAAAGATGATGCACGGGGCATGTTTCTTCCCTTGCTCAAACAGGTCCCGCACCCGTGAGGCGCCCACCCCGACGAACATTTCGACAAAGTCCGAGCCGCTGATGCTGAAGAACGGTACTCCCGCCTCTCCGGCGATGGCCTTCGCCAACAAGGTTTTGCCGGTCCCAGGAGGACCGACGATCAGAACACCTTTAGGAATGCGTCCGCCCAGCTTTTGAAACTTTCGCGGATCTTTCAAGAACTCGATGATCTCCAGGACTTCTTCCTTGGCTTCTTCGATGCCGGCGACGTCAGAGAACGTCACCTTCTTGCGCTCCTCGGTCAGCATGCGGGCGCGACTTTTCCCAAACGACAGCGCTTTATTTCCGCCGATCTGCATCTGACGCATGAGGAAAAACCACAGACCCAGGAACAAAATGAAGGGCCCCCAGGTGACCAGGAACGTGATGTACCAAGGACTCTCGTCAGGCGGCCTCGCCTCGATCTGGACATCCTTCTCGCGCAAGTGCTTGACCAACTCCGGATATTCGGCCGTGTAGGTCCGAATTCGGCTTTGGTCTTTCAAGATGGCGCTGATATGGTTGGCCTTGATCGTGACTTTCATGATCTCGCCCTTGTCGAGCTTGGCCATGAAATCGCTGAATATGACTTCATCTTCCGGCGCGTGGGTCGGCACGCTAAACAGGTTGAACAATAAAATCATGAAGAGGCCGACCACGACCCAGAACAACAAATTCTTTACGCGTGAATTCATCCACCTCTCCTTTGAGGATATTAGGCAGACCGAAAAATTACCGAACCCTGCAGGATGTTACCATAGAGTGCGCGAGGGGAACAACCTTTCATGCAGACTCCTGCTCCCGTTCATCACCCTGATCAAGCGCCGCGAGGTACGGCAAGTTGCGGTACTCTTGCCGATAATCAAGGCCGTACCCGACGACAAACTTGTTGGGGATCTTAAATCCCACATACTCGAGATCCACGTCGACCGTTCGACGGTCGGGCTTGCTCAGCAGCGTGCAGACCTTCAACGACCGAGGCTTTCGTCTCGAGAGCGTTTTCATCAGATATTGCACAGTCAGACCCGAATCGACGATGTCCTCCACCAGCAAGACGTCCTTGCCCGCAATAGGTTCCGTCAGATCCGATACCAGTTTGACCTTGCCGGAACTCTTCTTGCCGGCACCATAACTCGTCACCACAATAAACTCCACCCGCATCGGAATCCGGATGGCCCGCGCCAGGTCGGCATAGAAGGCATACGCACCCTTGAGCACCCCGACCAGCACCAGATCTTTTCCGGCATAATCAGACGCAATCTGCCGACCGAGCTCACGGATTCGAGTCCGCATCTGCTCTTGCGTCACGATGGGGCGACCAAAAATGCGTTCCATTCCTAGAAGGCTCCTTTCCGACGTGGAAGATGCGTGACACGGGCCAGAACAAATCGGGTGGTCGAACGGCTGGCGGCAAACCGGGCATCGACCCGCTGCCCGACGATCCAGACAATGCCATCACGCGATACGAGCAGCGGTATCCGTTGTCGCACAGACCGACCCAGTTTTGCATCTGTGAAGTAATCTTGCAATTTCTTTCGTCGCCCCGACATCCCGATGGGAACAAACCAATCTCCTCGGCGCCAGGCACGAATCGTCAACGGCCACGACAATCGTTCGACATCGAGAAGGGCCATGACGGACGAGGGCTTCTCCAGGAGCAACAACCCTCGCCGACGCGTGACCGCATGCAGCCGAATCACCTCTCCCGTCCATCGCCAGGTAATTGTCGAAGGGAGGGAGTCAATCGCGACATCCTCGGAAGCAGGAACCGGAGAGCGCAGTTCAGCAACCATCCCTCCTGCCGGAGGTCGCGGAGAGACCAGGCACAATCTGACTTGATGCTGCTCACAAGCCACTGTCACAGGCCCGATTTCCCAGGCGCCCCCCGACTGCCTGGACGCCAGGGATGCCAACATCGACAGCAGGACATCGCTTCGCGGCACGCCGGTTGAGGGGGACAACGTCTGCAGGGCCTGGCGGAGCATTCGACGCTGCAAGGCCGGCGGCTGTTTGAGCAACGCCGCACGATCCACCATGATTGAGGTCGAATCGCGGCTTCGAATGATCCGCGCTAAACGGCGCGCGGCCAGCGTATCCAGAACCCGGTCATCTTCACGAAGGATATCAGCCTGTCGCGCCAGCAACCGAATCGCAGCCGGTGCCAACGACAGCATCACAGGAAGCAATTCGTGCCGGACGCGATTTCGAAGATAGATAGACTTGGCATTGCTGGAGTCGGTCCGATAGGACCATCCCACAGCCTCCAGATATGACAAGATATCTTGACGTGACACGCTGAGGAGCGGCCGGACGAACAGGCGTTCCCGGATAGGCGGCATGCCGGCCAAACCTCGCAATCCGGCACCGCGCAACATCCGCAACAGCACGGTTTCGGCCTGATCATTCGCCGTGTGACCGATCGCCACACGCGCTGCGCCGAGTTCAGCGGCCACCTCTCGAAACAGCCGATAGCGAGACTCCCGGGCACGCGCCTGCAATGAGCTCGACGCCCCTGCCTCACGCCGACCCATGGTGACCGGCTTGATGAGACAAGGAAGTTTAAGCCGACGACACAGGGCTGCGACAAACGACGCATCGCCCTCGGATTCGGCTCCCCGCATGCCATAGTTGCAATGCACCACCGTCAATGAGAGATTCCACGCTGGTGCCAGATGGTGCAGAATTGCGAGCAGGGCCACCGAGTCCGGCCCCCCGGACACCGCGACCAGAACCCGCTGCCCCGGTTGGAACAATTGTCGTGCGTGAAGCGCCCGCATGACCTGCGCATGGAGCGGGTGAGGGAAATCTGTCGAAGAACCTGTCATCACTCATGACCGGGGCTGGAGGGTCGAGAGAGAGGTGATTGTCGCCGCGTCGCGCAAGTGCGCACGAGCCGCATCCACATCCAACTCGATTTGCTGGGTCAGGGCTTCCGCTGAGGCAAAGATTCGATCCTCGCGGATAAAACTCAGTAATTCCACCCGAATGGACTCTCCGTAGAGATCAAGACGCTCATCCAGGATCGACACTTCGAGTAGTCGCTCCCCGGCACCGAATGTGGGCCTCGTCCCGATATAGATCACCGCATTCAGTCGACCCCCCTTCCACTCCGCCTGCGCCGCATAGACCCCGTCCGGAGGAATCACGCGCCCCTCGGGAAGACGGAGATTCGCAGTCGGCCACCCCAGTTCGGTCCCGCGATGGGCGCCTGAAATAACCTGTCCCTCGATGCTGTAGGGACGGCCCAGCAGACGGATCGCTTTCTGCAATTCCCCCGCCTGGATCAGCTGACGAATACGTGTGGAACTCACGATCTCGCCCTCAATGGTCACAGGCGGCATCGGATGGACCCGAAACCCGAGCTGAGCGCCGAGTTCGAGCAATTCGGCGATGCGACCGGCGCGGCCTTTTCCAAAGGCAAAGTGCTCCCCGACAAACAACTCCCGCGTGCCGATGCCGTCGCATAACACCTGCTTCGCAAACTGAGGCGGACTCAGGCCGGCAAAGGCGGTCGTGAATTCAAGAAACACGACTTCGTCGATACCGGCTGCCTCGAAACGAGCCAGTTTCTCTTCAGGGGTGGTCAGGAACATGAGATTGACCTGGGGAGCCAGGATCTTGACGGGATGCGGATCGAAGGTGAGGACCAACGCCGTACCGGCCTCTCGACGGGCAGTCGCCACCACTCGGTCCAGGAGAGCTCGGTGACCGTGATGGTGACCGTCAAAATTGCCGATGGTCACGACCGAATATGGGCGGGGCGTGGACGGGGTAAGGCCGCGGGAAATCTTCATGCGTGCCGTGACTGTAGAAGCTTGGCGGCTTCTTTGGCGAAATACGTCAGGATGATCTCGGCGCCGGCTCGCTTGATCGACAACAGCGACTCCATCATCGCGCGACGCTCATCCAACCATCCGGCCTGAGCCGCCGCTTTGATCATGCTGTACTCTCCGCTCACCTGATAGGCGGCGATCGGCAGAAGCGTCCGCTCGCGCGCGGCACTGATGACATCCAAATACGGCATGGCCGGCTTCACCATGATGATGTCCGCCCCCTCTTCAATATCCAGGTCGATCTCCCGTAAAGCTTCCCGCTTGTTGGCCGGATCAATTTGGTAGGACTGACGATCGCCGAATTGCGGACTGGAATTAGCGGCCTCACGAAACGGCGCGTAAAAACAGGAGGCAAACTTTGCCGCGTAGGCCATGATGGGAATGTCCACAAATCCGGCTCGATCCAACTCATCGCGAATCGCGGCCACCCGCCCATCCATCATGTCGGACGGGGCGACCATGTCCGCGCCTGCCTGCGCATGGGTCCTCGCCATGGCCCGCAGACAGTCCAGCGTCTCGTCATTGAGAATCTTGCCCTGCCGAACGATGCCGCAATGGCCATGACTCGTATACTCATCGATGCAGACATCGGTGATCAATACCAGCTCCGGCACCTGCTCCTTTACGATACGGAGCGCCCGTTGCACGATTCCTTCGGGGTCGAACCCTGAACTGCCGCGTTCATCTTTTTGTTCGGGAATTCCAAACAGGATCATGGCCGGAATGCCCAAGGCCTTTACCTCGAGCGCTTCCTTCAGCAGGAGATCGATGGACAATCGCGATTGTCCCGGCATCGAAGCGATCGGCTCGCGACGTCCCTGCCCTTCGGTGACGAACACAGGATAGATAAAATCATTCGGCGTCAGGCTGGTTTCTCGAACCATCCGCCGAAGCGGTTCCGTGTCCCGCAGACGTCGCAGGCGCTGAATCGGAAATGCCATGCTCGCTCACTTCCTCGGTAAGTTGGTCAAGAACACCACCAAATCACGCACCGAAATCATGCCGACGAGTTGCCCGTCTTTCGTCACGCCGAGGTGGCGAAGATGGGTTTGCGCCATCAAATCGTTCGCGTCCAACAGGGTCTTATGTTCTTCGATCGTCACGAGCGGCGCGGACATAATCTGCTCGACGGTCGTCTTGGTCATGTCGGCCCCGGTGGCGACGACCCGCCGCACCATGTCCGTGTCCGTGATAATGCCGATCACATCTTTCCCGTTTGTGACGAAGAGACTGCCGATATTGCGATCGCGCATGACGCGCCCCGCAGTGCGCACATCTATGTCACGCTCGACGGTGATGAACTTGTCTTTCGGAACCATGAATGACTTTACTGGCACCATGCCATGTCCTCCCTGTTAATAACGAACATCCTGACGGTCAACTCCACGCAGTCATCGACTCGCCGTGGACGCGGCCCGGCGATCGATCTGACGGTTCACATGCTGGACGATGGCGTCCGCGAGCGCCGGAATGGTGTTCTGCCCGGCCATCACCTGAACGGTCAACCCCGCCTCACGGGCGGTAGACGCGGTGATGGGACCGATACAGGCGACGGTCGTCGCCCCGACCAACTGCAGCAACGCCTCCTTCGTCGGAAACAACTCGACGAAGTTCCGCACCGTCGACGAACTGGTAAAAGAAATCACATCGATCACGCCGGTACGGAGCTGTTCCATGAGGCGATCCGTCGCGACGGCGGGCCGAATCGTACGATAGACCGGCACCACATCCACCTCCGCCCCCTGAGCGCGTAACTGATCCGGAAGCAGTTCCCGAGCCACCAAGGCGCGCGGAATCAACACGCGCGCGCCGCGCATCTGCCGACCGGCCAAGGTCTCCAAGATCCCTTCTGCCTGAAATTGTTCCGGAATCACATCGGCGCGCAGCCCGTAGGCCGCCAACGCCTCTGCCGTCCGCGGGCCGATACAACAGATGGTGAGGCTCGATAACGCGCGGACATCGCGTTGCGCCTCCAACAGCCTGGTCATGAACGGAGCGATCCCGTTCACACTGGTAAAGATCAACCACTGGTAGGTCGCCAGGCGAGACAGGGCGTGGGCCAGTGGAGTCCAGTCCTCGGGAGGGACGATCTCGATGGTCGGACACTCCACCGCTTCGCCCCCCTGAGCCGCGATCAAATCGGACAACTCCGCGGCTTGCGGTTTCGGCCTCGTCACCAGAATTCGTGTTCCGAACAGGGGCCGGCGTTCGAACCAATTCAGTTGCGTCCTGAGCCGCACCACCTCACCGACGACAATGACCGTGGGCGGTTCCATGTGAGCCTCCGCCGCTTTCTCCACGATATCGTCCAAGGTTCCCACGACGGTCTGTTGCGATACACGCGTCCCCCAACGGATCACGGCGACAGGCGTTGTGCCGTCTTTGCCTTCAGTCCGAAGGCATTGGACGATTTTCGGCAAGTTGGTCATTCCCATGAGAAACACCAGCGTGCCGTGAGCGGTCGCCAAACGCGGCCATTCAATTCCACTTCGATCTTTCGTGGGATCTTCATGTCCGGTCACAAACGTGACGGTGGATGCCATCGTGCGATGGGTCACAGGAATGCCCGCATAGGCCGGCGCCGCTACCGCCGCGGTCACACCCGGGACGATTTCAAATTCCAGACCGGCCCCGGCCACAGCCTCCGCCTCTTCCCCACCCCGCCCGAATACGAAAGGATCACCGCCTTTCAGTCGGACCACGCGCTTCCCGGCCTGGGCACGATCGATCAACAAGCGATTGATTTCCGCTTGGTCGCGGTACTGGCCGCGTCCACGCCGTCCCACATACAGCCGTTCAGCTCCTGGGGCGACATGCTGTAACAGCGCTTCATTCGCGAGGTAGTCATATAGTACGACATCCGCCCGCTCCAGACACTCCTTGCCGCGTATCGTCAACAATTTGGGATCCCCCGGTCCCGCCCCGACCAAATACACTGTGCCTCTACGCGTCGTCATAAGACTCAGGCCTGCCCGTAAATCTCCCTGAGAATCACATCACCCCCATCCGCCAGTAAGCGCTCCGCAAGCCTGGTCCCCAGAGCCTCGGCTTCGCTCGCCGCGCCTCGGATTTGATGACGAATCACCCGACGACCGTCCACACTGGCCACGAGGCCATCGAGGGTCAGCGTCTCTCCGTCGAGCACGGCATGCGCCGCGATAGGCACTTGGCATCCTCCTTCCAACCGATGCAGGAGCGCGCGTTCCGCCGTGACGGTGATGCGGGTGGGATGGTGCTCGAAGCGGCTTAACAGATCACGCACAACGGTGTCGTCGCGGCGGGCTTCAATGCCGAGAGCTCCCTGAGCGATGGCGGGCAGACTCAGATGCACCGGGAGATATTCGGTGATTTCTGCGTCCCAGGCGAGCCGCCTCAAACCAGCCGCGGCCAGGACGATGGCATCGAATTGTCCTTCGCGAAGCTTCCGCAAGCGTGTATCAAGATTCCCGCGCAGCATGTGGATGGTGAAATCAGGACGATAGTGGAGCAACTGGGCCTGCCGACGCAGGCTGCTGGTGCCGATTCTCGCACCTGGCTTCAATTGGTCCAGCCGACATCCGTCGTGTGTAATCAACGCATCTCGAGGATCTTCGCGCGGCGGCACACACAAAATATCCAACCCTTCCGGCAGCGCTGTCGGGACGTCTTTCATGCTGTGCACGGCCAAGTCGATTTCTTTGGACAGCAAGGCGTCTTCGATTTCTTTCACGAACAATCCCTTGCCGCCGATTTTCGCCAGCGGGACGTCGAGAATTTTATCGCCCGATGTTTGAATGCGTTGCAGCGAGATGGTGAGGCCCGGCGCGAGTTCCTGGAGACGTGCCTGAACCCACTGACTTTGATGCACAGCCAACTTGCTGCCGCGCGTCCCGAGGATGAGCGTCGAGCGACTCATCGATGACCGCAACTCGTTCGATGGACCACAGAGGCCCGGGGAGATAGGCGACTTATGCTGATCATGAGATTGCTTACCGGCGGCCCGTCTTAGCGGACGCGCCGGCCTTGCTCCTTGCTCGTGTGCTGTATGAATGACGACTCGGGAAGTCGACCCGATCCGTTGCCGGTGGGGCTCCCTTCCGGACGCTCGGACGCGTCGGCGTGCTCGGCCGGACAGACGGCGGCGATGTCCTCAAGATTGAAGAACCGACGGGCCGCATCGACATAGGCCGCTCCGCTGGATGACGTGGCCTCCGCTTTCAATGTCACCATCGTCCCATGGACCATCTTGTTGACGATGGCGGAAGCCAGTGCTTCCACCGCGGCTCGATCTTCGGAGGACAGATGCGCCAGCCGCGCTAACATTTTATCGACTTCCCGCCGTTTGATGTCTTCGGTCCGGCTGCGTAACGCCACGATCGTCGGCGTCACCTCCAATGACTGCAGCCACTGCCCAAGCACCGCGACTTCCTCGACGACCATTTGCTCGGCCTTCGCCGCTTCACGAAGCCGATCTTCTCGATTTTGCTCCACCCGCATGTGGAGATCGTCGATATCGAAGAGAAACGCATCATCGATGGGTCTCACCGCAGGGTCGATATTGCGCGGCACGGAAATATCGATCAAAAACATGGGACGACTCATCCGCTGTCTCATGGCACGCTGCACGTCGTCCGCCGTCACCAAATAATGCGAGGCTCCGGTGGATACCAGCACGATGTCGGCCCCGGCAAGTTCCGTCCGGTAGTCCTCGAACGGCACGGCCGTGCCATTAAACCGCTGGGCCAACTCCAATCCATGCTGGAAATTGCGGGTGGTGATTCTGACCTGACGCACCCCATTGGCAATCAGGTGACGCGCCGCCAACTTGGCCATTTCCCCGGCCCCGATCAGGAGCACTGTCTTCTCGGCCAGGCTCGAGAAGATTTTTTTCGCGAGTTCCACTGCCGCATAACTGACCGACACGGCCGTCTCGGCAATTTTGGTTTCGGTGCGCACGCGTTTGGCCACCGAAATGGCTTTCTTGACGATTTTATTCAGCAGCAATCCGGAAGCTTTATGCGTCAGGGCGACTTCGAACGCATCCTTAATTTGCCCGAGGATCTGCGATTCACCGACAATCATCGAATCCAAGCTGGAGGCCACACGGAAGAGATGTCCGATGGCGCGATCGCCGGCATGCCAATAGAGATGGGGCGTCAAATGTTCGGAAGAGAGAGAGAGGTGAGTATCGGCCAAGAATTCCTGCACCCGACCGTACCCGCTTTCCAACTCTTCGACCACGGCGTACACTTCGACACGGTTGCAGGTCGAGAGCAGCAACCCCTCACGAACCCCGGGATACGCACAGAGGCGACTGAGGGCTTCTCTGAGCCGACTCTCAGGAACGGCCAGCTTTTCACGAATCTCGACCGGAGCGGTCTTATGGCTTAACCCAACAACAATGACATGCATGTCAGGACACCGACCCGTGACTTTTCAAAACCACGCCGATCAGGGTAAGAATGACGCCGGCAAACCCAATGATCGTGAGGTACGCCGCTCGCTTGGCCCGCCACCCGATGGTCAGACGCCCAACCAGGACTGCGAAATAGAAACCCCACGTCACCATGGCCCATGTTTGCTCAGGGTTCCAATTCACATAGGTTCCCCGAACGATCTCCGCGGAGAACGCGCCACTGATGATGCCGAGAGTCAGCAGGGGGAAACCCATGACGATCGACTGCTGGTTGAGATGATCAAGGTAGTCCAAGGCAGGCAATTTCGCATACAGGACGTTGAAGCGCTTTGACTTGAGAAGACCATCCTGAATGAGGTACATCACCCCCGCGACAAACGCGATGGCAAAGCCCACCGTGCCCAACATGCTGAGGGTGACGTGAACCCACAGCGTTTTGAAGACCGGCTGCAGAGTGGATGCCTCGTCCGAACGAAACGCCGCGGCGGTCACCAATGAAATGAGGGCCAATGGGACGATGAAGGAACCTAGGACGTGCAACTGACGACGAAATTCGACGGCGAGAAACACGAGAATCAGCATCCAGGAAAAAAACGATAGGGCTTCGTGAAATGTCGGCAACTGTGCCTGTCCGGTATCGGTCATTCTGGCGGCTAGTGCGACCGTGTGAGTGGCAAACCCAACGGCCGTGATTCCGAGCGATACCTTCGACAGGGTTTCCGCCCGCCGAAGCAGATAGGCCAGGTAGCACACCGTGCTCACGAAATAGAGACCCATCGTGAGCATGAAAAACACCGAAGACATCTTGCTCTATCCTCGCAACATTTCAGCGCAAAGCCACTTTTTTTTGTAACTGGAAATTATATCGATGCGACGAGAAAGGAGTCAAGGAAAGTGCGCTTCATCCGGCCCTCTGCCGGGAACGTTGTTCGTGGTCGGCGTGCCGATCGGACATCCAGATGATCTGACGATCCGAGCTCTTGCGACCCTCCGGCACATCGACCTCATTGCCGCCAAAAATCCGTCGGCCACGGAGGCCCTGCTGGCGCACCATGGAATTCGTGCCATCATCACCACCTATGATCGGAACAACGCAGCTGAAAAAGCGGCGATTCTATTGGATCGCCTCAAACAAGGGGCCCGGATCGCATTGGTCTCGGACTGCGGAATGCCTGTTGTGTATGATCCCGGCCGTTTGCTGGTCACCGCAGCGGCGAAGGCGAACATTCCGGTGGAGGTAATTCCCGGCACCTCTGCCGTCGTGGCGGCCGCTGCCTTGGCTGGGATGGATGGCAATGCCTTTGTTTTTGAGGGGCGCTGGACCGGTGGCACCGGCGCACTCACTCGTCGACTTCAATCGTTTCGGTCTGAAGCCCGCACGATGATCTTCTTTCCCCCCGCATCTACCCTTCGACAACTTCTCACGCTGCTCTTACGGACTCTGGGCAACCGGCAAGTAGTTGTGGCAATCGATCTGAC
This sequence comes from uncultured Nitrospira sp., assembly GCA_902500785.1. Lineage (GTDB taxonomy): Bacteria > Nitrospirota > Nitrospiria > Nitrospirales > Nitrospiraceae > Nitrospira_A. Next base: position 1,654 of record CABVRW010000046.1, on the reverse strand, counting down.
GCGGGAGACAGAGCGCATCGTAAGAGGACGGGTTCAACAACTCCTCGCGAACAAGCCGTTCCACAAGAATTCATCACATGTGGCTCTGGTGGTGGAAGGGGCCAGAATAGTGGGAAAAAACGTAGGGAGGAAGGCGTGACGGCTACTCGTCGAGACGCTTACGAATCATGACACGGTAGGACTGCTCGGCACGTTCCTGGGACAAGACATCATGACCGTCATCACTCACGCTGCGAGGAACATTCCGAATGGGATCGCCATCGTCCAGATGAACCAAGAGCAGTTGCCCCGGAGCCATGCTCTCGAGCTTGAGTTTTGTTTTCACGAAATTATACGGGCAAATCACGCCGCGGAGATCCAACTCTTCATCCGGTGCATGCATATTCAGCGGGGTTTCAGACATATGATTTTCTCATAACAATTCTTTCACAATGGTACCAAGCACGGGGCTGCCTAGCAACGAGCGCGCCGCGAGTCGCCTGAACGAAAAAAAGCGGGGCGCCTCTTTCGAAGCACCCCGCTCCAAAAAACCAGCCATTCACATGGCCGAGAGAATTAGTTGCTCAAGCCCTTCTGCAAATTCGGCTTGGCCCCATCCGTACCATAGTCGGACTTGTTCTGAACTTTGGTTTCGGGTGCCACGGTCTGATAACCCCATCCTGGCTGAGGTTCACAGTTCCAGCAAGGTGCCTGTCCGGTAAACTCACCGACACTGGTGGTAACCACACCCGTCGTGACCGTTCCGGGAAACACACTGCCAACTGTTCCGCCTGACACACTGCCTGAATTCGTGACAATTCCGCGCTCGGTGGTTGGAGCCGGGCGCTGCCCAAGACCACCGAAGCCCGCCAACTTCTCATTCCCACGGAACAGATAGACTTCACGGACGAGCTTGCGTCCGCTTCCGTAGACCCCTTGGTCAGCTCGCTCGTTTGGCGCTTCCACCACCTGAACCGATATGTCATCACCCGCGTTCAGAACTTTAATTTGATCCATATTGCTCTGGTCGTCGAAATAAAGCGTCAAAGAAGACATCGCACCTGTACCTGCACGACCCTCGTCGTGGGAGCTTCCTCCGGTTTCCAAATGCATTTTGTGCCCAGGAACATCAATGGCAAGAACGCGTCCAAAGACGGTCTCTGCCTGCCCAAGCCGATCAATGAATGCGGTCCGATCAAACGCTGCAGTCCGTCCGGAGTTCCCCGAGACGTCCCCGACTCCGGTGCCGACACCGAAACCTGATCCGGACGAGGACTGTGGCAAACGCTCTTGAGCGCCTGCAACACCAACGGAGCTGATAAAAAGCACCGCAGCTCCAAGTGCCAACACGTTACGCATGTGCTGCCTCCTTAGTGAGTTGGAATTGATAAGAGATGATGATGAACGGCGATAAACTAAACTGGCCATAGTAGTTCCAAGCAAATTCGGGCGAACTATAGGCTAACACCCACATCATGTCAAGAGGTTTTCAGCCACGACATCCTCTATATGGTATTGTGGAGAAACGTACCGTCTATTCATTTGTATTTCATCTGCACCGGATGTCGGCGACAAGGTCTTCATGAGCGAGGTGGTCGTCAGGACAGTGGCCGCAGAAGTGAAATGATGGTGCCCAGAGGGAGGGTCGAACTCCCACTCTCTTGCGAGAACCGGA
>CABVRW010000045.1 GCA_902500785.1 uncultured Nitrospira sp. | reverse complement strand
AAGGGTTCGTCGATTCATGCGTTCTTCCTCCTTATCTCAAGCAGGACAACAGCCGACAATTTCCGGCTACGAGTTGAGACAAGACCTTTCATGCTCTATTGCGGCAACATGACCACCATCTTGTCGATGTGGCCTTCTTTGAGATGAAACTTCACTCGCGAGGTCGGAATGATACGTTCGAGCTCAAGCGACTCTCCTTCGTGATTCACTACCACTACCATAGACTTCAATACGTAGATCCGTCCGTCGATCCGGATCGTCGATCCCTGTACCTCATCGATCACGCCGGACTGAAACCCAGCCGTTGAAAACGGCATGGTGATCTCGGTCTGTGCCAAACTGAGGGATGGCATAGAGGACAGCACCAGTGCCAATACGCCGAGTGCCCGGATGATGAGAGTGCGATTCATCGCCATACGCTCCCCCTCAGTTAATTTTCTTCACACAGGTGTCGCCGTCCAAGCACCCATACACCGACGTGACCGTGCTATTGGAACCGGTCGCCGTATTGCTGGCCATACAGGTAATGCGATACACATGCTCGGTTGCCGGCGTCCCAGTTCCTTGCGCACTTTTCGCATGTGTATAGAGAAGATCGATATCACCGTTGATGGTGAACCCGGGCAGATTCGTCATGACAAAGTTCGGGTCCGCATTCGCAGAATCAGCAAAATTCACGGCAGGTGTATTTGCCGGAGCCGGCGACGGAAGGTCGTAGGCATATATCTCGGCGTACAGCGTGCTCGCATTCGCCGCCGGAACCGGACCAGTCGGCGCAACGAACGAGGCCGGGAGCACTCCTGGAGGCGATAGCGTTTGCTGAATGATATTGACGGCGAGGCCTTCGCATGAATCCGCTGCCGCCACCACCGCTTCCGTACTGCGAAAAAATCCCGCCATCCGGTTCTCCATGCTGGTCACGGTGATGGAGGCGATGCCGAGTATGGTGAGAATCAACAACATCAACATCACCGTGAGCAACGCGATGCCCCGCTGATTCTTCACCCCGGTATTTTTTTGCTCGTGCCCCGCATGGGTCGTGCCCGGTCGCAGATTCATCACAGCGTCTCTCATTACAGGTTTCTCGGCTGAATCGTGCGGATCATCACTCGCCGACGTTGTTGCTGATAGACGCTGGCGTCATAGGTTGAATCCGTCGATGGATTATGGTCACCGACGATCACGGGCCCCGTGGTGTTGACGGCTTTGCTTCCCTTCTCATCAAGGCCGTCATCCGCGTTCACCGGCCTGACAACCAAGCTGACTTGCGCCATTCTGATTTTATCCGGCGTCCACGGCGTAATCGCCCATGCGCTGTTGGAGACAAAATCTCCCTGCGTGAACGTCGGAAAGCCCGAAGATGAGGATGCATCGTGATCATCTACGACCCCGTCAGGAAACAGGGGATTGGGAGCGGCCTGATTACACCCGTCACAGGCGTAGGTGACCTGCAAGTCTTCTACACCGTCGACAAGCGGCACATTGTTGCGTACCAGGCAGGGGGTATTACTTCCGCAGGTGGCCGGCGTATTCGCCACGACTTGATACCGCACGCACTGCATCACATACACAGGCGTCCCGATCGGAAATTGCCCATCAACGAAGTTTCCAGTACCGAACCCAAGTGAAGTCGCGTTAACGACCTGCACCGTTTTTGATAATGCCCCTCCGATGGAAATCGTGGATCCCACGACAAGCCCCTGCGCCACCATCTCCGTAATGGCGGCTCCCGACAGGCTAATGACGTTGTCGTACGTTCGATTGTTCGGCGTTCCACCAACCGCCGCCGTCAGCGTCCATCCCGCAGTATTCACCGGCAGCACCATCGACACCGCATCAGGTCCGGTATCGGCGCCGGTCGGCGTTTGGTCCTGAGGGAGCAGTCCCACCGGCTTGACGATGGCGCCGATGGTGGCATTGCATGCGCCCACCGATCTCGTGGATGGATCGGTGGCGTTATAGTTGTAGCCGGCCAGCTTGATATCTCGACCGATCAAGTCGATGGCCAAGCGAACGTTCTGCTGCGTATCCGCCACCTGCGTATTGACGATGTTGGCACGATTCGAGGTGACCACCGTGGTCATCGTCGCCGTCACGATCACCACCGTAATTAAAACAGCCGCCATCAGCTCGACAAGCGTAAAGCCCTGCTGATTCGATTTGAGTTTAGACATAGTCATGCCTCACGCTGCGCCTATTCCGGTGCGACCATCGTCGTAAATACCGCGGTCTTGGTCCGAACCGTGCTCACATCCGACTTCCGGGTCTGCCAACTCACCGTCACGGTAACCAGGAAACGGTTCATCGTGACCGGATTGGCCGTGGGATCCGGATCGAGACGGGTTGCGGTGACTACCCCAGCGGCACCCTGCAGACCGGAACCAGCCATGAGCGTTTGCCATTGCACGCAATCACCCAACGCCATGCGTTGCGTACTCGCGCTCTGTGCGCAGGCCACGGCGGTGTTGGTGTTGTGGTAATCCAAGACACGTTGCCTGTTGTTTTGAATCCGCTCTGCCATATCGGCGGCGATATTTGTGACGCGCGACAGGTCGTTAGCATCGACATTCTTTCCCAGCGACATTCCTGAGAGACCAGCCAATCCCAGCAGTCCGACCGAAAGCACACCCGCCGCCACCATCACTTCCAACAACGTAAAACCCTGCTGCAGGGTCGCGATTCGTCTTACCGAGCTATGTGGCTCCATCCTCTGTTTCATATGGTCTCTACGGGCATGTCGCGTGAGCACACCAGTTCACCTTGCCTGACGGAGTGACGAGCACGGAATAGATCGTGCCCTGTTGAGATACCAGCGTGAGCGGGACATTCGCAGCCGATCCGCTCAACCCCTGCTGAGTAAATTGAACCGACGGGCCGCCCGTGAAGGCAACGACGGTCTGCGGCAACACCACAGGAGTTAACGCGCCCCCAAAATCGACATTCACCCTGCCGGACACGAGGGCCAAAGTCACAGTGACGGCAAGGTTCCGATTCATCGCCGCCATACGAGCCAAGTTCAGACTGCCGGCCAATTCCGTTGTGGCTTGCTTCAACTGGTAGCGCGCATTCCATTGAAAGTAGTTGGGGATGGCCACCATCGCCAGGATGCCGACAATCGCAACCGCAATCATCACCTCGATCAGGGTGAAACCCTTCCGACAGCGGACAACGGAGGACCATCGGTGATGGATAGAGACACACATGGCAACAGGCAGATGAGCAAGTGCCATGCCGATGATTTCCTTCTCGAATTGCGACCTAACAGATTGATAATTCAAGTCCGTTCATCCTAACGAGCGTACAATTCCGAGCGTTCAAGGATCACATCGATGACAATTTTTGTCGGATTTCTGGCGATTTTTATCCAGACGACGGGCCAGAATGACGTTGTAAGTAGGACGAAACGAGGCCGTAGCCCGGCCTCTTGAGACTGGTAGCGACAGGTAAACCAACTCAAGATGGATGGCAGGTTGAACAGGCCGTTTCTGAAGTTTCACCGGAGCAGATTCAACAGGTAGGACCTGCCTGTAACGGAGAGAGACGCGCTGCGGGAAAACGCTGAAAAGGCAGATACAGCTGTGACGCTACTATTTGATCGCCACCGCCCGCACCTGTTTATAGGTGGTGAGCCCCTGCAGCACTTTCTCAATACCATCTTGCACTAACGTCCTCATACCCTCCTTCTCTGCCAGCGCCAGCAACTCGGCGGTGCGCGCTCTGCCCTGGATCAGCGCTTTCATAGAATCAGACACAATCATCAGCTCATGAATGGGGACTCGTCCACGGTAACCGGTCTGATTACACGCGTCACACCCATGCCCACGAAACAGTGTGAATTCAGAATCGTACGCGAGTTGCAGATGCTCCCACTCCATCACCCCAAAGGTCTGCACCAGCTCATCATATTCACGGCGAGTGGGGCGGTAGGCCTCTCGACAGCTGGGACAGATGCGCTTGCACAAACGCATCGCCAACACGCCCACCATGGCATCTGAAAAATTGAACGGGTCGCACCCCAGATCGAGCAATCGCACGACGGTCTCCACGGCGCTATTCGTATGGATGGTGCTGAAGACGAGATGGCCGGTCAGCGACGCTTCGATGGCGATATCCGCCGTCTCCTTGTCGCGCATTTCTCCGATCATGATCACGTCCGGATCCGCCCGCAGGAAGGCCCTCATGGTCGTGGCAAAGGTCAGACCGATCTTGGGATGAACTTGCACCTGCCGCAATCCATCCTGCGTGATCTCGATAGGATCTTCTGCCGTCCAGATCTTTCGTTCATCGGTATTGATCGAGGCCAAAATGGCGTGCAAGGTCGTCGTTTTTCCTGAGCCGGTCGGACCGGCGCACAGGACGATGCCATGCGGTTTTTGAGCCAACTCTCCCACAAGCCGGCGAGTTCGGTCACTGAATTCAAGCTCTTCCAGCCGACGAGGACCGTTGGCGGTCAGTAAGCGAATCACCACATCTTCATTAAAGCCCGACGTGGGAAGGGTTGCGACACGCAGTTCGATCTCCTGTCCGGTGCTCAACTTGAACCGGATTTTCCCATCCTGTGGCTTCCGCCGCTCGGCGATATCCAAATTGGCCATAATCTTCAGGCGAGAGACAATGGCGCGGCGATAGGCCGCCGGAATCTTCATATAGGTAAAACAGGTCCCGTCGACGCGGAAACGTACCGCGGTTTCCTTTCGGTCGGCATAGGGCTCGATGTGAATATCCGATGCCCCGCGACGATAGGCGTCTGTAATGATCTGATTGGCGAGGCGGACGATCGCCGAATCGTTTTCCGTGATCGCGGCAATCGACGCATTTTGTTGTTCCTCTGCCTGGGCTTCACTGACCAACTCGCCAAGGATGTCGGAGATCGCATCGCCTGATTCCCGCCCCTGAACGACACTCAACAATCGCTCGATATCGCAGCGGAGCCCGACGCGATAGGACAGGGCCTGCCCTGGAAACGCTCGCCGCACATCGAAAAGCTTGTCAGGATTGTGAGGGTCGTCGATCAGGATTTCGACTCCGTTACCCTGCCGCCTCAGCGGAACCCAATGATTCATCCGAAGATAATCCAGACTGAGATCCTTGACTAACTCTCGCTCCATGACCGTGCGCTCGTCATAGGCGAGAAACGGGCAGCGGTAGAATTCCGCCAGCGCGGCACCGATCGCGGGCTTGGGAATCCGATACCGCTCCATGAGCACAGTGGCCAAGTCGAGTCGCTTTTGTATGGCTTCGGACGCAGCGAGTCCCAGCTCTTCCTGCTGCAGAAAACGTTGCTCGACGAGCTGTTGGTAGTGGTTGACGGAACGGGTTCGGCCTGAATATCTCGGACCCTGCACAGACTCGCTAGCCGATAACGTGGCACGCATGGCACGACTCATGGGGATCTGTTCCTTTCTGAATGCCGTGGATATGATTCGTCTACTTCGTCTGCGTTAACCTACACGACGACAGCATGACCGCCTCAGCCGAGCGACTCGGACTTCACGTTTTGGATTGCCAGCTTCCAGGCGCCACAAACACCAGTGGCAGGCCTTGCACGAGACCATCGCGAAGGTCGTGGTTGTACCATACCTCCAACATTCCCGACCCATTCGTGCCGTCGACGATCGCCCCTTGCGCCACCACTCCGCCGTAGGCCTTGAGATGCCCTGCATACCGCACGTCACCCGCGACATACAGCACTCCCTGAAGATGAATGCCGTGCAACTGAACAGGAACCCTGGTCCCGAGTGATTGCTGGCCTTCCGGCGGCGGGCTGAGAGCCGGAACCGGTTTTCCATATGCCCCTGTCTTCCAGAGCACATGGGCATTCACAATGAAAAGGCCCTCGGCATACTCTTGATCGAGAACGATCGTCCCTAAGTTATCCGATCGTGGAGACGTTCCATCGAGCGTATCGACGAAGATCAATCCCCGATGGTCACCGGGGCCCTTCGAGGCAAACACCTCCGCGGCAGGGCGCCCCAGTCCCGGTTGAATCAGGCCGCCGGCATACAGCAATCCCTCTCGGTCCATGCCGTAGTACTGCCCGAACTGCTTGGCCATGCGCTTTAATGAGTCGTAGTCCCACTGGTCCGCCTTGATACCGGGAACCGGGTCTTGGTGAGAGTGGAGACTCAGAGGAATTCCCGGCCACTCCTCTGCCGGAAGCTGTGCGAAATATGCGGCGCCGCCGAGCCGGATGTTGAGCCATCGATCCTCACGATGCGTCATTTCGACATAGGCCTGCCCCGTGACTGGCGCCAGCCCGCTTTTGACCGGAACCTCCTCAGGTCGTGGAAAGTATGCCGCGCCGCGCACCACGAGGTCGCCCCAATGGGCAAACACGGAGTTGGACCGGGATTGCGCAGACTCGCTTCCAAGCATGCCGCTCTGAATCGGCGCGTGCAGCGCGGGAACGGCATAGGCTCCGAATTCAACGGATAACGTCTTCGTCACACGCGAGGCGTGGCCGGCTCCCGCCGTCACCTCCACCGTGCAGAGCAATCCCGGCCGCGTCGCGCCGTAGACGCGTAACTTGAGAATCCTGGCGAGCCCTTTGAGCGATTTGAACCATCCTGTCTGAGGATCGTTCAGCAGCCGGTCGTGCTGAGGATTGGCCGCATCAAACACGACATCGGGAGAGGTGCCGGTGCCGACAAACTGTGCGCGGCCTTGTGCGTCGAAATAGGACGGATCGCCCTGCGCGTTCACCTGTCGTTTCGCCAGCCACGTCGGCTCGACGCCCTGGGAGAACAGCGAGGGATCGTGAAACCATCCCATCACCACATCAACTGCTGCTTCTGCCGCATGATGCGCGAGCCGCTCCTCCTGCAACGCACTCGCACCGACGATCTCCTGTCCTGCCAGCTGCATCGAAGTCATCCCCAACAGGGTCAGCAGAAATACCACCATCAGCACGGCCAACAAGGCCATCCCTCGTTCATCCTGCCGTCTCGAGATTCGTGATCGCCCCCTGCTTGTGTTCATCGTGTCATTCCTTTCCGCATTACATCCGTATCGCAAGGTCCCGCCTCAGCATCGATCCTTGTCGTCCAACCTGTATCGTCACACGTACCCGCACCACCTCACGTGAATCCAGCGTCACATTCCCGTTCCTATTCAGATAGTGCAGTTCAAATCGGCCTACATCGCTCACCAGGGTGCTCGCCCCACCGTCCACGTCACGCATCAACCGCATCGTCCCATCGTCTTGACGCTTCACGTAGTAGCGCACTCGATTCAGCAGGAACACGGCGCTGCGCATCGGCAACGGTACGGCCATCGGGGTGGCCAGCATCAGGGCTTGCTTCCGACCGTCGGCCGCCAACTGATTCCAGGCACAATGCATCGCCGTGCAAACCAGCAGGTGCTTCCCCTTTGGCCAACCAGCCCCCTCTTCGACCGGAAGGTTCTGCCGACCGACTTCCGTCGCCTGAGTCAACGTGGTCGAGGCGCCACTCAAGTTGGCAAAGAACTCGATCTCATCGGACTCGGCCTTCAGGAACGGCGAATCTCCACCCAACAGCCCGGCTCCAGCCAAACGCAGCTCACTGCACAACACATCCATCCCGATGCGCAGATCCTGATTTGCTATCATCGTTGCATGTTGCGTGGTCAACCGAATACCGACTCCTGAAAAGAGATGCATCGAAGCAGATATCGCCACGCCGCTGATCGCTACCGCGATGAGCAGTTCAATGAGACTCACACCGGCGGAGCCGAGACACCATCCAACGCGCACTCGCTTGGACGGCCCGGGACCATCGACCATTTCTCCTCTCACGACAGCACCGGCAGGCCGACATATCGAGGATTGGCCCGAATCGTGCGCACCCGAATCTCCTTCTCTTGCCCTCCCATGGTTCGGAAGATCGCACGCGCCTCGATGATCGCCAGACTCGCCTCTGCCGGCTGGTGGCCTCGATTCAGTTCCACAGTCCAGACCAGACGAATATGGGATTGCGTGACACTGGCGGTGAAGATGCCGTCACCGTTCGTCTGGTCATCCTGCATCCCATCGTCGCGCATCACAGACTCGACTATTCCGTCTTGATCCAGGTCGTCCATCAACAATCGCTCCCACGACACACTCCGCTTGGCTTCCAATCGTGATTCAACCAACGCCAAGGCGGTCGTCGTCAACGCCCCACGTTGAAGACCACGCTCAGCCCACTCGCACATTCCGATCGTCCCGATCACTCCGATCGACAGCACCACCAACGCCACCATGCTCTCAACGAGGGTAAACCCCGCGGCACTCGCCCACGGAGATCGTCGCGTTACGAAATTCACGTCGGATTGCATCATGACAACGACACCCGTCCGGTGATACTCACCGTCACCTGGTGTGGAGTGCGCCGACCATCGATCAGCACCATGGTCGTCGCCGTGGCCGACCGGCCGCTGGGTTGAAACATGATCTCCGGTTTCGTGGTCATCGACTGAATCACCATGCCTTTGCGCGAAAAATCATACTGCCGCAGCAGGATCGTTTCGCAATCGAGGCATTCTGTACGTAATGTGGACTGCTCCGCATTCACTACCACTCGAATACGCTCATGCCGCGCCATCGCCAGTTGTCGCGCCATACGTAACTCAGATGCGATTTCCATGATCACGGTACGTTGTTGCTGTTTGGCGACGAGAGCCGCCCAACCAGGCAAGCTCACCCCCGTCACAATCGCGATAATGGCGACCACCGTACACAGCTCCACAAGACTTCCCCCACGTTCATTCATACCGGCTCCTTTCGTCGAGTGCGTAGAGCATTTCCAAGTTCCATGCCGCTTCCGCGTCTCGATACCTGTCCAGACACGCCGGTCCCGTTCCCTGCCAAAACACAGCGGAAACTGGTGGAGATGTCGACGAAATATGCCGAAAGCCAGGACTAGTCGTGGAAAGCCGGGCAGAGAAATGGAGCGTGGACCGTTATGAACTGTTCCGAATCAGATACAGTGGATCATCCATTCAGATACAGGTCTGCAAATCTTTGATCCCTGTAAAGTGGCTCTGGCTAACGCTTGATGGCGGTTACTGTGGCAGATCAATCAGCGCCCAATACCACTCAAGGAGGGGCTGGTGAAACAGCAAGGCGAGGATCGATCCCACAGCCAGGAAGGGTCCGAAGGGAATATACTGCTCACGCCGCATGATCCCGGCGGCGATGAGCCCGACACCGACAATGGAGCCCAGAAAGGATCCGATCATTATGGCCAACAAGACCGGCTGCCAGCCGAGAAACGCGCCGACCATGGCCATGAGCTTGATATCTCCCCCCCCCATGCCTTCCTTTCCGAACACATAGGGACTGATCCAGGCCAAGAACCACAGAATCCCTCCCGCCAACATGACGCCGATCAGGGAATCGACAAGACCGATCGGGAGAATGAAGGCGGCGCTCAGCAGACCGATCACAATTCCCGGCAGCGTGACCGCATCTGGAATCATGGTATGGGAGAGGTCCGTCCCTGTCACCACGATGAGCGCAGACACCAGCACCGCATAGGCACAGGCCGCCGCGGTGAAACCAAACATCCAAAAGACCAACACATATCCGATCGCATTGACCGCCTCCACCAATGGATACCGGATGGAGATCGGCGCACGACACGCTCGGCATCGCCCCCGCAAGACCACATAGCTCACGATCGGAATGTTGTCGTAGAACGCGATGGCCCGGCGGCATGAAGGGCAGTGAGAGGCCGGCCACGCGACCGACTCTTCCCGCGGCAAGCGGTGGATGCATACGTTTAAAAAACTGCCGATCACCGCGCCGAACAACAGCACAATGAGGTATGGCATTAGGACCATCTCTGGAACCATGCGGACGATCTTGGCATGAAGACTCGCTCTAAGTATACGTATGCTAACCTAGGTCTATAAGGGCAAACCCAAGAAGGCCGCCCTTGGCGCTTTCCATTTACAAATGCCAAGAGCACTGCGTATAATCCGGGAGCAATTTTGGCGCAGGAGGTCGCAAACCTCAATCTATAAATTGCCTTTACCCGAAGTGGAGCTAGATGTACATGTCGCCAGTCGCCAAGACCACCAAAAGTCGAGCCAAAGCAGCCGCACCGGATTTGGTCCTTCCTCCTCGCAAACGACGTCCGGAAGCCCTCACAACCCGCGAACAGGAAATCCTTGAGTTGATCTGGACCGGATTCAAGAACAAGGAAATTGCCCACCGGTTGAAGATCAGCGTCAAGACGGTCGAGGCGCATCGGGCGAACATGATGAAAAAGATCCGTGTCTCCAATACTGCTCAACTGCTGAAGGCCGCCATTCAAGGGAAAATGCTGAAGCTCCGGTAAGCCCTCGCCTCGGCTTCACAACTTCTTCCCCGCACCGCCACGACGCTGCCGCACCGCCTCATACAGCACGATAGCCGCAGACGCCGAGACGTTGAGCGAACCGACTTTCCCCAGCATAGGAATATGGGCGGCATCATCGCAGGCGTCACGAACCCCTGGACGAACCCCCTTCCCTTCCCCACCGAAGACGAGCGCCACAGGCCCCCGAAAATCCAGTTCCGTATAAACCTTGCTGGCCTCGGCATCCAACGCATAGACCCAGATGCCTGCGCCTTGAAGGCGTTCAATCAAGCGCGAGAGATTCGGAACTCGTCCGACAGACATGTGATCAACGGCCCCGGCAGACGCCTTGGCCACTACACTCGTCAATCCTACTGCGCGACGTTCCGGAATAAAGACGCCTTGCACACCCGAGGCTTCCGCCGTCCGCAGAATCGCTCCGAGGTTGTGGGGATCTTCGACACCATCGAGCAGGACCAACATCGGAGTGTGGCCCTCTGCCTGTGCCGAAGCAAGGATATCATCCGGCTCCGCATAGGCTTTAGCCGCAACCACACCCACCACGCCTTGATGATGCCCAACAGGCACGAGCCGATCGAACGCGGCCCGTGGTTCGACATGCACCGGCACGCGTTGCTCCCTGGCCAGACGCACGATTTCCCCAAACTGTCGATCGGTTGCCAACACGAGGAGACGCTGGAGAGGACGAACACCGGCGCGAAGCGCCTCCCGCACGGCGTGGAGACCGTAGATCACCTCCGGAGAGTTATCGTTTCCATCGACTTGTGCCATCTGGCCGGTCCTCGATCGTAATGCCATGGGAAGCCAGCTCTGCTCGAAGCTGGTCGGCGCGCTGGTAATTCTTCGATTGTTTCGCGGCGAGGCGCGCGGCCAACATGCCGACGATGTCCTCATCGGACAAGGTCGTCACCGCTTCCGTATTTACTGTAACTGATGCCGACACAGGCCGGCTCTTGAATTGCCAGCTGTCCAGCTGCAAGAGGTTGAGCACCGCACCCAGGACGCGAAACTCCTGTCGCACCACCCGCCGCATTTCACCCGACAATCCGACTTCAATGGCCTTATTGGTCTCCCCACGGAGCTTCTGCAAGGCGGCCACTGCGTTGGGCGTGTTCAGATCATCGTCCATGGCGGCGACAAATGCCTCTCGCGCCCGCGCCGTGGCGTCGCGCATCTGCTGATCGGCCGCGCCATGAACCGGAGCTGATTCATTCAGCCGCTCAAACAGATCATAGAATCCGTTGAGTGCGTTCTTGGCTTCCTTCAGGCTTTGATCGGAAAAATCCAATGGACTTCGATAGTGCGTGGACAGAAGGAAATATCGCAGCATTTCGCCGGTCACCGGGTCCGGCCATTCCGATTTCTGAAAGATGTCGCGAATGGTAAAAAAATTCCCCAACGACTTGGACATCTTCTCTTGGTTGATCTGGACGAACCCGTTGTGCACCCAATACCGCGCGAACTCCTTACCGGTTGCGCCACAGGATTGCGCAATCTCATTTTCATGGTGCGGAAAAATCAGATCCATCCCGCCGCCATGGATATCGAAGGTTTCGCCAAGATGTCGCATGGCCATGGCTGAACATTCGATATGCCAACCGGGACGGCCCGATCCCCAGGGACTCTCCCAGGAAGGCTCGCCGGGTTTACTGCCCTTCCACAGAGCAAAATCCATCGGATGACGCTTCCGCTCGTCGACGTCCACCCGTGCCCCCGATTGGAGGTCATCAACTTTCCGCTTGGAGAGCCGGCCATAGACCGGATACCGATCCACCTGAAAATAGACATCACCCTCGACACGATAGGCCATCCCCTTGGCCAGCAACCTGCCGACGAGTACCACAATGTCGGCGATATGCTCCGTCGCCCTGGGTTCGAGTGTGGCCCGCCGTACACCAAGCTTTTCCATATCCTCGTAATAGGCGTTGATGTATGTCGTGGTAATGTGCTCGCAGCTCACGCCCTGTTCATTCGCCCGCTTGATGATCTTGTCGTCGACATCCGTGAAGTTTTTCGCAAACTCGACGACACAACCCGAATATTCCAGATACCGGCGCAGCACATCGAAGACGAGCGCGCTACGGGCATGCCCGATATGGCAATAGTCGTAGACCGTCACCCCGCACACGTACATGCGGACGTGTCCTGGCACCAAGGGTTCGAACGGATCTTTGCTTCCGGTCAGCGTATTGTAGACACGCAGCATGACGCGCCCTTACTCTACCGATGGACGACGTTTCGGCCAATGTGACCAGAGAAAATACCCGAGGGCCACGGCAAGACACAACCCAATCACCAAATCTGCGTGGTGGAAATACTCGCGCAATTGATTCCAGTGCTCCCCCATCTTGAGCCCCACATAGGCCAACGCATAACACCACGGCACCGCACCGACAAATGAAAAAAGCACAAACTTCGTCACATTCATGCGGGCGATGCCGGCGGGGAGGGAAATGAAGGTACGAACCACGGGCAGGAGACGGCTGATCAGCACCGCCGCGTCGCCATGCTTCGCGAACCACCGATCAGCCAACTCCATATCATGCTGCGAGACCAGGAAATACCGACCATAGCGTTCGACAAACGGCCGTCCTCCCCACACCCCCACGTAGTATGCCACCAATGATCCCAGCACATTGCCGATCGCGCCTGCGAGGGTCACGCCCAACATCGAGAATTGGCCGGTGGAAACCAGATAGCCGGAAAACGGCATGATGATTTCACTGGGCAATGGGATACAGGCGCTTTCGATCGCCATCGTAATCACAATGCCGGTGTAGCCGAACGTCGAAATTGTGGCTATGACGAACCGGCCGAGCACGTCGATCAACCATTCGATCAGTCCGGTCATGCCTGCGATCTCCTGCGTGAACGCGGACTCGCCGGCGACCGACGCGCCGATGGTTGCGAAAGCGGCCGCTCCCACGCTTTAAACTGTTCGAGCACATCATGATGCGTCGTATCAAGATGGATCGGGGTCACGGACACCATGTGCTGCTCCAGCGCCTCGTGGTCGGCGTCTTTTCGACGACTCCACGAGTGACGCGTGCCGGCAATCCAGTAATACTTGCGTCCCCTTGGATCGATTTTTTCAACGATGGGATTATTGAACCGACGCCGACTCAAACAGGTGACCTTCACGCCCTTGATCGATCGTAGCGGAACATTCGGAATATTCACGTTCAGGATCGTTTCGGGTGGCAATCCGTGCAACAGCACTTCGGCCGCCACTCGTGCCGCATACCGCGCCCCGACCTCAAACCGAAAGGTCTCCTCACCCTCCTGTGACACGGCTACCGAAGGAATGCCCAAGATCGTTCCTTCCAACGCACCCGACACGGTACCCGAGTACATCACATCATCGCCAAGATTGACTCCTCGATTGATCCCCGACACGATCAACGACGGCCGCCCTGGCAACACCTTCACCAGCGCCAAATTGACGCAGTCCACAGGAGTCCCGTTCACCATGAACACACGGGACGCCATTTTGGTAATACGTAGCGGCTTGTGCAATGTGACCGCATGCCCGACTGCCGTCCGCTCTCGGTCTGGTGCGACGATCCACACCTCTCCTAAGGCACTCAATGCTGCCGCCACCGCATGAATACCAGGGGACGTAATCCCATCGTCGTTGGTTACAAGAATCCGTACACGCGCCACAACCGCTCCTTATGCTTCGAACACGTCGAGAATGGAGAGCATCGAAATCGTTGGATCAAGGGTGGCGACGAAAAGGAGGGAAGACACACGAACACATTCGCATGATGGTCCGCACTGATCGACGTCCCTCAGGACAGCGACGCGGTGGACAACATCATGCCGATGGTCGGGGCGGCGGGATTTGAACCCACGACCCCTCGCACCCCAAGCGAGTGCGCTACCGGGCTGCGCTACGCCCCGACACACACGACATCGATGTACCCACACAATCGGACGCAGCCGCCCGCATCACAGGAACCGTTCAAGACGAATGGGAATCGATCATTCGGATGATCGCCTGAAGATCACCCCTGACACGTTGTGCCAGTTCCTTCCGCGATCCAAGCTTCTTCACGGTTGCTCGCCCTCGGCGAGCCCAGTAGCGCTTGACGCCGGCCAGCGTATGCCCCTCGTCATAGAGCATCCGCTTGATCTCCAACACCGTATCCACATCTCGCTGCACGTACAGCCGCTGATTGCCACGGCTCTTTTTGGGCCTCAGGAAGCTGAATTCCGACTCCCAAAACCGCAAGACATACGCCGGCAATTTGGAAATCTTGCTGACTTCGCCGATTTTATAAAAAACTTTACTTCCCAGTCTGGGCTCATTCCCCATGACCGGTCCTCATGCTGCGTGTGCTCGTGGCAAGGTAGCGATTAGGAATTAACGTACTTTTTAAACACCTGACTGGGCCGAAACGTCACCACGCGACGGGGAGTGATCCCGATTTCTTCACCGGTTCGTGGATTACGTCCCTTACGCGCCCCTTTGCTTCGTACTACGAAATTCCCGAATCCTGCAATTTTGACCGCGTCACCTTTTTGCAGCACTCCCTTCAGCAGATTGAGCACGAGTTCGACGATATCGGCTGCATCGTTCTTGGAGACTCCGACCTGCTTGAAGATTTCGTTCGCGATATCCGCCTTTCTCATGCCTTTCCCCCCGCCATCCACTAGAGTCGTTCCTTAGGAAGTGCTTCTTGGTGTCGAGCGTCCAAGACAAAGAATTTTCCCATAAGTTACGTGAGGTTACCTGCCCTGTCAAGGATTATGTGTCCGATGGAGATGAAAAGAGCCTAGCGATCCGCCAGCAGCAATTTATACTCAATGCTATCCGCCAGGGCCTGCCAACTAGCCTCCATGATGTTTTCCGACACACCGACCGTTCCCCATTTATCCTTGTGATCTCCCGACTCGATAAGGACGCGCACCTTCGATTCCGTTCCCTTATCAGCGGAGAGGACACGCACTTTATAGTCGAGGAGCTTCACTTCGCGAAGTTGTGGATAGAACTTTTCCAACGCCTTGCGGAGCGCATGGTCGAGCGCATTGACCGGTCCGGCCCCCACGGCCGCCGTGTGCTCGATCACGTCGCCGACGTTGACCATCACCGTCGCTTCAGACAACAGCAAGCCCTGCTCCTGTTTCTTCTCGACGATGACTCGGAACCCCAGGAGCTGAAAGGACGGGCGATGACTCCCCATCGCTTTGCGCATCAATAGCTCAAACGATCCTTCCGCGCCTTCGAATTGATACCCTTGGCTTTCGCGCTCCTTGAGCGTCTCGACCAATTCCTGCACCTTTGCGTGATTCTTGCTGAGCGAAATGCCGTACGCCTCAACTTTTTCCAGAAGCCCGCTGCGTCCGGCATAATCCGATACCAAGATCCGACGACGGTTTCCGACCGCTACCGGATCGATATGTTCGTACGTCGCCGCGTTCTTGAGCACGGCATGAATATGGACGCCTCCCTTGTGCGCGAACGCCGCATCCCCGACATAGGGCTGCCGCTTGTTAGGCATCAGGTTGGCAATCTCCGTCACGAACCCGGACACATCTTTCAGGCGCGTCAGCTTGTTCCCAACGGCAGCTCGCTGCATTTTCAGCTGTAGATTTGGAATGATGGAACAGAGATTGGCATTGCCACACCGCTCGCCGATCCCGTTGATCGTGCCCTGCACCTGCAGAATCCCGGACTCCACGGCGACCAACGAGTTGGCCACTGCCATTTCGCTGTCGTTGTGCGCATGGATCCCCAACGGGACTGGACATTCCTGCTTGACGACGCGGCAAATTTCGCGGATTTCCCAGGGCATCGTTCCGCCGTTGGTGTCACAGAGAATCACCCGCTCGGCTCCGCCGGCAATCGCCCTACGGATCGTCTGCAATGCATACTCGGGATTGGCCTTATAGCCGTCGAAGAAATGCTCGGCATCGTAAAACACCCGACGATCCTTGGAACGAAGGTAGTGAATCGAGTCTTCGATCAACTCCAAGTTTTTGGCGAGCGTAATCCCCAGCGCGTCCGTTACCTGAAACGACCAACTCTTGCCGAACAGCGTAATGGTCGGCGTCTCAGATGCCAGCAACGATTGAAGATTCTTGTCTTTCCGAACGGAATTACTGGCCTTTCGTGTCGAGCCGAACGCCACGACGGTCGCATTCTTGAAGGGGATGGTCTTGACCATCCGAAAGAACTCGATATCTTTCGGGTTCGCGCCCGGCCACCCGCCCTCGATGAAATGCACACCGAGTTCATCTAGCTGTTGGGCGACGCGGAGCTTATCCTCTACGGAGAAACTCACATCCTCTGCCTGGGCTCCATCCCGCAAGGTCGTATCGTAAATTTCGAGTGCGGCGGCCTGCGCAGGCGGGAGAGTCGGCACCGAAACAGACTCCGATGGGCGAGATCGACGCGAGGTGGTCGTGGTATTGCGACGTTTCATAGGCGTGAGAGTAGCAGGGTCATCACTGACCTGTCGAGGAGGCGACCGGACCGGCAGTCGCCTCACTTCGGCACACTAGCCAAGGGCCGGCGCCGAGACCCGATCCAGGCCGAACGCTGTGTGAAGCGTACGCATGGCCAATTCCAGATACTTTTCCTCGATAACACAAGAAATTTTGATCTCAGACGTACTGATCATCATGATGTTCACGCCCTCGCGCGAGAGCACATCGAACATCCCGGCCGCCACCCCGGAATGCGACCGCATGCCGACTCCAATAAGCGACACCTTCGCGATAGACTCCGTCACCGCCACCGACCGGGCGCCGATCTCCTCGGACAGGCGCTGAACCAGATCGACGGCGCTGCGCAAATCCGCCTTGGGAACCGTGAAGGAAATATCGGTCATGGATGCCTGACTGACGTTTTGGATGATCATATCCACCACGATATTGGCTTTGGCCACGGCACCGAACACGCGCGCGGCGATACCTGGGCGATCCGGCACCCCGACAATCGTAATCTTGGCCTGATTGCGGTCTCCCGTCACACCCGACACCATGACCCCTTCCATATCGGCATCTTCACGTGTCACGAGCGTTCCCTTTCCTTCTTTGAAGCTGGAATTGACCTCCACCGGCACGGAATACTTCGCCGCAAACTCGACAGAGCGACTCTGCAGCACCTTGGCGCCGAGGCTTGCCATTTCCAACATCTCTTCGTAGGAGATCTTCTCCAGGCGACGCGCCGCCGGCACGATGTTCGGATCGGCGGTATACACACCATCCACATCCGTATAAATGATGCAGCGATCGGCCTTGAGCGCCGCCGCCAACGCAACGGCTGTCAGATCGGATCCTCCCCGACCCAAAGTTGTGACGTCCGAGCTGGCGTTGATGCCCTGGAAGCCCGCCACAACGGGAATCACCCCCGCCGACAAGGCGTCCTTGATACGTTCGGCCGTGACGCGGGAAATCCTGGCTTTGGTGTGGGCACTGTCGGTGTGAATGCCGACCTGTCGGCCGGTGAAGGAGCGGGCGTTCACCCCTCGCCCTCGCAATTCCATGGACAGCAACGCGATGGTGACCCGCTCTCCTGTTGAGAGCAGCATGTCCAATTCACGTTCATCCGGCGCGCTGGTCACCTCATGCGCCAGCTTGAGCAGTCGATCCGTTTCCCCACTCATTGCCGACAACACCACGACCACCTGGTGTCCGTCTTTGGACGCGCGTTCGACCCGTTCAGCGACGCGATGGATCCGCTCAACCGTACCGACGGATGTTCCACCGTATTTTTGAACGATCAGCGCCACAACACTACACTCCGCGCGGGAACAAGCGCATCATCAATTTAGTCGCATCACGCGGCGCGGTCCCGGCAATGTTCGCATCCTGCTCATGAAACCGCGTCGTGACTCCGGCCGGCGGCTCCGTAGCGCCATCGCAGAGCGCGTACAGGGTCGGCGGAACCTCAGAACCGTGGCCCTTCGTCAGTCCAGGGTCACACACCACCAGCAGTCGATACGCCGGCTGCGTCGTCAATGCCTCGAGAATCGGCCCGACAACCTGGGCATCGAACCGCTCAATCGCTCGAACCTTGTCGCGCACATCAGTCGCATGAAGCACGTCGTCGGAAAGCCCGGCATGGAGGTAGACAAAGTCTTTCTTCCCCAACTCCTGCACCGCCGTCTGCACACAACCCGAAAACTTATTCGATTCGTTCTCGTCGTCGACTGGAAGCTCGGCCGCCTCCAATCCGGCGCACACTCCAACTCCACGATGCACATCGCTGGAAGAAACCACCGCACCGGCAATCTGGTAACGCTCCGGCAAGGGCGGCCATAACGGGGCACGACCCTGGCCCCACAACCACAAGCAATTGGCCGGCTTCAATCCCTCCTGCTCACGCTCCTCATTCACCGGATGATCGCGCAGGATGAAGAACGCCGCGTCCATGATCTTGCGTAACACGTCGGCGCCGTCACCACTCGGGAGGGCCTCGGCAATCGACCGGCCGACCAACGGCTGGGGATCGAGACAGGTCGCGCGCGATTTCCCTCCAACCCACACCATCAGATGCCGATGCCCGGAACCGGGATAGAATTGGATCGACTCCGAGCCAAGCTGCTCGTTCACGGCTTCGAGCAACTCACGAGCTTGCTCCGTATCGATGAGACCGGCGGTCGCATCCTCCATAAGGACGTGCAGCCCCAGCTTCTTGATGTCCGCCGCCCGATCGTTGCTGCCGGACGCGGCCTCCCCCCGCACCGTCACCATGGTGCAACGGAATACCACATCCTGCTCACCCACCGTGACACCTAAACCGGCGGCCTCCAGCGGGCCGGGACCCGGATAATACTTCTTGGGATCATATCCCAGCACGGCAACACTGGTGACATCGCTCCCAGCGGTTCCCGCGTCCGAGGGAAGACTCAAGAGTCCCACTTCGCTTCGCTGAGCAATCTGGTCGAGATGCGGAGTGGCGGCCGCCTGAAGCGGTGTTTTCCCGCCGAGTTCCGGACATGAGACATCGGCCATCCCGTCGGCATGCAGGATCAAATATTTCATGCAATGTTCCTGAGGTAATCAGACATGAAGGAGGCGGGCCACATCGTCGCGGGTGGCTTTCACTGTTTGAGGCTGACGTGAAATGCCGATGGCCGTATCGGCATCCTTCAAACCATGCCCGGTCAACGTACAGACGACCGTGGCACCTTCCTTTAAAAGCCCAGCTTGACTCAACTTAATGACACCGGCAACCGAGGTGGCGGATGCGGGTTCGCAAAAGACCCCTTCCTCCCTGGCCACTAACGCATACGCATGAAGAATTTCATCATCGGTGACCATATCAATGGCACCCGACGACTCTTTCACCGCGATAAGGGCGGCCTGCCAACTGGCCGGATTGCCGATTCTGATCGCGGTGGCCACAGTCTGTGGCTCTTCGACCACATGTCCCAGCACGATCGGCGCTGCGCCTGCGGCCTGGAATCCCATCATGCGAGGCATCCGCGTCGTTTGATTGGCAGCCCGATACTCCCGGTATCCATTCCAATAGGCCGTGATATTACCCGCATTCCCTACAGGAAGTACATGGAGAGTCGGCGCGTCGCCGAGATCGTCACAAATTTCCATTGCCGCCGTCTTCTGTCCTTCGATCCGGAAGGGGTTCAGTGAGTTGACCAACTCAACCGGGTACGTCGCCGACAGCTCCTTGACGATGGTCAACGCCTGGTCGAAATTTCCCTCGACTTGAATGACGGTGGCCTGATGCATCATGGCCTGTGACAACTTGCCGAGCGCGATCTTTCCGGCAGGAATGAGCACATACACGGCAATGCCAGCCCGGGCTCCATAGGCCGCGGCCGAAGCCGAGGTGTTTCCGGTGGAGGCGCAAATGACCGCACGCGTGCCGCCCTCGACGGCCTTCGAGATCGCCATCGTCATGCCACGATCTTTGAAGGATCCCGTCGGATTCATCCCCTCATACTTGAGGTAGAGATCCACCCCCGGCGCGATTTTCTTCCCGAGACGCGCGGCGCGTATCAGAGGAGTATTGCCCTCTCCCAGCGTGATCACAGGGGTCTGTGCCGTCACGGGCAGGAACTTCCGATATTCTTCGATGATCCCACGCCAACGAGTCATAAGAATCTATTCGACCACCCTCTCAGCCAACCGGAACAACACCGTCATTCATCTCGCCCTTCGACCCTGATCAGCGTCGCGGGTTCGGAGATGTAGGATAGCGGGTTGATTTCACGAAGCGCGTTCTGGATATCCCGCTCTCTGGCCATATGCGTCATGATCACCACCGGTACCGTTTGTCCTTCCTTGCGCCCTTGTTGCAACACCGAGGAAATGCTGATCCCATACCGTCCCAATACTCCGGCAATCTGCGACAAGACACCGGGTCGGTCCAACACCATGAAACGAATGTAATAGAGCGAGGTAATTTCTTCCATCGGCCGCATGCGCAATGGCCGTCGCTGCTCCGGCTGATACGCGGCGGGTGGAACCCGACCCGCTGCATTTTTGAGCACATTCCGACCAATGGCCATGACATCGCTCACCACTGCACTCCCGGTCGGCATTGATCCGGCGCCGCGGCCGTAGAGCACCACGTCCTCAACCGCGTCGCCCACCAACTGAATGGCATTATAGACACCGTCCACCTTGGCGATTTGAGAGGCCGACGGCACCATCGTCGGATGCACGCGCGCCTCGATCTCGCCATCGGAATATTTTGCGATCGCCAGCAGCTTGATGGTAAACCCGAACTCCTTGGCATAAGCAATATCGAGGGGCGTGAGCCCGGTGATGCCTTCGGTGTAGATCTCTTTGAAGTTGACCGGTGTGCCGTATGCCAAACTGACCATGATCGTCAACTTATGCGCCGAGTCGATTCCCGCCACATCGAAGGTGGGATCGGCCTCGGCATAGCCGGCTCGTTTCGCCTCCTCCAACACGAGGTCGAACCGCTGCCCCTCACTGGTCATGCGGCTGAGAATGTAATTCGAGGTGCCATTGATTATCCCATAGATGGATTGGATATTGTTCGCGGCCAATCCTTCCATCAACGCGCGGACAACCGGAATCCCACCCCCGACGCTTGCCTCGAACCCGAGGTCGACGCCGTAACGGGAAGCCGCGGCAAAAATCTCCTCGCCATGCACCGCAAGCAAGGCTTTGTTGGCCGTCACCACGTGCTTGCCTCGTTGCACGGCGTCCAAAATCACACGTTTGGCGAGATCATACCCACCCATCAACTCGATCACGATATCCACGCGTGGATCCGTGACGACCTGCTGAATGTCCGTGGTCAGCACTCCCGGCGGAATCGCAATGCCCCGGTCACGCGTGATGTCCAGGTCCGCAATACGAACCAGCTTGATGGGCACCCCTACCCGCCGACGAATCAGCTCAGCGTTTTCGATCAGCACCCGCGCGACGCCGGTGCCGACCGTTCCGAACCCGATTAAACCGACTCCGATCTCGCTTTTCATGATTCCTGGTCATCCAAATTCAACACTTTCCGGATCCCGCGCAAAGCCTGGCGCGTGCGATGTTCGTTTTCTACCAGCGCAAACCGCACGAACTCATCTCCGCCTTCTCCGAACCCGATACCCGGCGACACCGCGACTTTGGCCTCCCGCAGAAGCAACTTTGAAAATTCCAGCGATCCCATATGCCGGAAGGGGTCCGGGATACGAGCCCAGACGAACATAGTCGCTCGAGGTAACCCCACCGGCCATCCGATACGATTGAGCCCATTCACAAGGACATTCCGTCGATTTTGGTATCGCTGCACGACGTCCTTGACACAGTCTTGCGGCCCGTTCAACGCGACCGTACTGGCGATCTGAATCGGTTGAAAAATACCATAGTCCAGATAACTTTTGAGCTTCGCGAGCGCGCCGATCACGTCACGGTTTCCCACACAGAATCCGACTCGCCAGCCAGGCATGTTGTAGGCCTTGGACAACGTATAAAATTCCACGCCCACATCTTTCGCTTCCGGCACTTGCAGAAAGCTCGGCGCCTTATAGCCGTCGAACGCAATATCGGCATAGGCCAGATCGTGAATCACGATCACATCATGTTCCTTGGCAAACGCGACGATCTTCTTGAAAAACTCAAGGTCGACCACCGCCGTAGTCGGATTGTGCGGAAAATTGATCACCAGAATGCGCGGACGCGGTAACGTTTGGCGATAGACGCGCAACAGGTCGTCAAAGAAATCGCTGTCCTGCCGGAGTTCGATCCCCCGCACCTCGCCGCCCGCAATAATGAAACTATACATGTGGATGGGATAGGTCGGCGTCGGCGTGAGCACCACATCGCCGGGCCCAATCGTGGCCAACGCCAGGTGCGCAATCCCCTCCTTGGAGCCGATCGTCACGATCGCTTCGGTTTCGGGATCCAGCTCCACATCATAGTTCCGCTTGTACCAACCGGTGATGGCGTGACGCAATTTCGTGATCCCACGTGAGGCGGAGTACCGATGGTTTTTGGCCTTCTTCGACGCCTCGATCAACTTGTCGACGATATGAGGGGGCGTGGGTTGATCCGGGTTGCCCATGCCGAAATCGATGATGTCCTCGCCCCGCTGACGCGCCTCCAGCTTGAGGGTTTGTACTTGCGCAAACACGTATGGGGGAAGTCGTTTTATACGGTAAAAGCCGTCGCCGATCGCCATGGATGTATCAGACTCCTACGGGCGGGTCCTCTGCCGAACAAGTTCAGTCGCCATGCCTCTGAAAGGGGCGTATTTTAATGGAGGTCTTAAAACGAGTCAATTTCACTACAATTGCCACGAGTTGGGGACCGGCGTCCTGCTTTGCCCATGCCAAACCATCAAGGCGATGCTGATACGTCTCCTTGCTCCCCCCTACCGTCTTCTGCTAATAATGCCTCAGGAACGACAGAATTGTCTATGAATTTCGGCCAGTTCCGAAATCTTTCTCCTGCGTCATTGATGGAAATTGCGGAGGCGTAATGGCTCGACTGGGTGTGAATATCGATCATGTGGCGACACTTCGGCAGGCGCGCGGAGGGACCGATCCTGATCCCTTGACGGCCGCGATTCTCGTCGAGATGGCCGGCGCCGACGGGCTGGTCGTACATCTACGTGAAGACCGCCGGCATATTCAAGATCGTGATCTCACCATGTTGCGGGAAATCGTTCGAACCAAGCTGGACCTGGAGATGGCCGCCGACGACGCGATGGCCAAGATCGCCCTGAGCGTGAAGCCGGACTTGGTCACACTCGTTCCTGAACGCCGGCAAGAGCTGACCACCGAAGGGGGCCTGGATGTGGCCAATCACCGCGATCGCATTCAGAAAATTGTCGATCTGCTCCGGGATGGCGGAATCCCGACGAGCCTCTTCGTCGAACCGAGCCTCGATCAAATCAAGGCCGCTCACAAAATAGGTGCGGCGTATGTCGAACTGCACACCGGCCGGTACTCCAACGCCAAGCGTTCCAAGGAAGAGGACGAGGAATTCGAGGCCATCACCCAGGCAGCCAAGCTCGCCTATAAGCTCGGGCTGGGCGTCAATGCCGGCCATGGCTTGACCTATAAGAACGTGAAACGACTCGCGAAGCTGCCTGAGATCGTGGAGTTTAACATCGGTCACAGCATCATTGCCCGATCCGTGATGGTGGGATTGGTCCAAGCTGTCCGCGAAATGAAGGAACTGGTGGCCTAGCCCGGGGACGTTGACGGCAGAGACTCCTCACCTCGTCGTCAGGAACCGGTCGGGCATCCACATCGCACCATGATACCGATCGTGACCGCCGAGCAAATGCGCGCCCTGGATCATCGGACGATCATGGAGGCACAGGTGCCTTCCTTGACGCTGATGGAACGAGCCGGAACGGGGGTTGTCACACAACTTGAGGCACGGTTCGGGCCGCTCGCCGGAAAATCGATCGTCATTTTTTGCGGCAAGGGCAATAACGGCGGAGACGGGTTCGTCATCGGCCGGCTGTTACGGCGCAAAAAGTCCCGAGTCCACGTTCTGCTGTTAGCCTCACCCAGCGATCTCAGTCGCGATGCGAAGATCATGTATCAACGCTTGGTACGGTCGGCGGGACCATCAGTGGTCACACGTCCCGCCGATGCCGAGGCGATACGACAGCGGTTGGCCGTCGGCGAGGTCATCGTTGATGCGATTCTCGGCACAGGACTCTCCGCCCCCGTCACCGGAATCTTTCGTGATGCAATTGAAGCAATCACGGCGGCCGGCCGGCCGACTGTCGCCGTGGACCTCCCTTCAGGCCTGCATGCCGACAGCGGAATGGTGCTGGGCGCCGCCATACGTGCAGACCTCACCGTAACCTTCGGATTGCCTAAGGCGGGGCTCTACAGCGGATCCGGGATCGATTGTGCCGGCACGGTTCAGCTCGTCGATATTGGGATTCCTGCGTCCTTTGTCCAAGCCATCGGCAGTCGGCTGATGCTCCTGACCGACACCGCCGCTCGTGCGACACTTGTCCCGCGACGCCTTGCTTCACACAAAGGCACCTACGGCCATGTCGGCATTATCGCCGGATCGGTCGGTAAAACAGGTGCCGCGGCTATGGCGGCCCTTGCGGCCCTTCGGGTCGGAACCGGCCTGGTTACCGCCGCGGTCCCCTCGAGCGTCAATGACATACTGGAAGCAAAACTCCTGGAGGTAATGACCCTGCCGCTGCCGGAAACCAAAGCTCGCACCTTCGCGCGTTCCGGCTTGGATCGCCTGCTCGCCTTCGCCGATGCCCGGGATGCCGTCGCAATCGGCCCAGGTCTGACGACCCATCCCGAGACCGTCGATCTGGTGCAACAATTCGTCAAGCGCGTCGACAAGCCCTGCGTGATCGACGCCGATGCGTTGAATGCGTTGGCGGGAAAATCCTCTTTGCTGACGGAATGCAAACGACCGCCGATCATCACGCCTCACCCCGGGGAGATGGCCAGACTGGAGGCCGAGGCCACCACACAATCGGTGAATGACGATCGTCTCGGAACGGCGACACGGTTTGCGCGAGAACGCGGTGTCTTCGTCATCCTCAAAGGAGCGCGGACGGTGATTGCCCGACCGGATGGGGTGGCAGCCATCTGTCCGACCGGCAATCCCGGAATGGCCACCGCCGGGACCGGTGATGTCCTGACCGGCATGATCGGCGGGCTCCTCGCTCAAGGCTTGTCTCCCTGGGACGCCGCCTGTGCCGCAACCTACTTTCATGGGCTGGCCGGCGATTTGGCCGCCCAGCATCTCGGCCAAGCCGGAATGATTGCCAGGGATCTCATTCGATATATCCCCCATGCCCTCTCGCCGACCACACAGGCCTAGACCGATGCCTGCACCCGTCTCACTTCCACGAAAGAGGAGCGAGGGACCTCCCTCTGTCGGAAAACCGTGGGGCATTGTGCTTCGCTCTCCTCGAGAGACTCACCGCTTGGGACGCTGGCTCGGAAGATTTGTCCAGGGAGGTGAAGTCATCGCCCTGATCGGCGAACTGGGAGCGGGCAAAACCTCGCTGGTCAGAGGCATCGCCGACGGACTGCTCGCCGAACCGGCGTCCGTGAGCAGCCCGACGTTTACCCTGATCCACGAATACCGTGGACGCCTTCCGCTGGTCCACGCTGATTTGTACCGCTTGACCGCCGCCGAACTCGAAGACACCGGCCTTGGAGACTACTTAGATGGCCGCACGGTCACCGCAATCGAATGGGCCGACCGATGGGGCGAAAACCTTGCGTCTGACCGGCTCGACGTCCACTTGTCGCACCACCCCTCGGCAGTCCGTCGCGCGCTTCTCACTGCCAGAGGACCCTCCGCTCGTCGCCTGCTGATGGCCGTTCGCTCCCGCCTGTCCCCCTATCGTCCCACTAGAGAGCCCCGACAAACCCGTGTACAATTGACCCGGCCAAGGAGGGCCTCGCATTGATCCGATTGATATTGGTGGGTACGCTGCTGTTGCTTGCGCTGTCGTTTGTCTTGCAGAATCAAGAGCAGGAAGTCACTCTGCGGTATTTCTTCGGCCTTCGATCCGCCTCAATCCTGATTTATAAGCCGATTTTGGCCGCCTTTGGTGTCGGCCTGCTGGTGTCGGGCATTCTGCTGTTCCCGGCCTGGGTGCGAGGCCGTATTGAGCTGAGGCGCAAAACCAAAGCCCTTCAGGAGGCTGAGGTGGATCTGGAGCGTCTCCGACAAGCCCTCGATAAAGCGGCCCGCCGGGTGGGGATGTCTCCGGACGCTCCCCCTCAGGGAGAGGCCTCCGATGGGTGATGCCGACGGCACCCCCTTGATGCGGCAGTATCGCGAGATCAAGCAAGCGTATCGCGATGCCATTCTGTTTTTTCGCGTCGGCGATTTTTATGAAATGTTTCAGGACGACGCCGTGGAGGCGTCAAAGCTCCTCTCGATTGCGCTGACCTCCCGAGATAAATCCAGCGAAACCCCGATCCCCCTCTGTGGCGTCCCCTACCACGCGGCGACCAACTATATTGCAAAACTGCTCCGAGCAGGCCGCACCGTCGCCCTATGCGAGCAGGTGGAAGACCCCAAGCTGGCCAAAGGCCTCGTGCGTCGCGAAGTCGTCCGGCTCTATACTCCCGGAACGCTCATCGACAGCGAATTTCTTCCTTCTTCGGAATCGAACGTGCTGGCTGCAGTGGCCGCCCGCCTCCGCTCAGCCGGGCCTGGAGGCAAGGAATGTTCTTACGGCCTTGCCATGCTGGACGTCTCAACAGGAGAATTTTGGCTCAGTGAATTTCATGGCGCACAGGCTCAGACCGCCCTTCTGGACGAACTCGCACGGCTTGAACCGAAGGAGCTACTGTTCCCCGAAGGCCTCTCGCCGGACGCGACCTGCTGGATGGCTGATGTGAACGGCCCTCGTCGTTGCGCACAACCGTCCGCCTGGTTTGATTTGGAGGACGGTCGCCACACGCTCCAGGAACAGTTCCATGTCCACTCTCTGGAAGCCTTCGGATGCCACACACTCACGCTGGGCATTCAAGCCGCAGGGGCTGTGCTCCGCTATGTCAGAAACACCCAACCGTCCGCCTCGCTCGACCACATCCGACAAATTCGAATCCGACATCTCCATGATGCCATGCACCTGGACAGCGTCACGATCCGCAATCTCGAACTCGTCAAACCCGCCGGTCGAACGGATGAGTCATCCGGCCAGTCGAGCTGCACGCTGCTGAGCGTGTTGGATCGCACCGTCACCGCAATGGGATGCCGATTGCTTCGCGAATGGCTGTTGCGTCCGCTGGTGACCTGCCCGGAGATTGACGCCCGTCTGGCAGCGGTCGACGAGCTCAAGCATCAGCTCGATGCACGTGTACGCCTCCGGAGTGCGTTACGTAGCGTTCAGGATATCTCACGCCTCTGCAGTCGCATGTCCCTCGGCGTGGCCAATCCACGGGACGTCCTAGCCCTGAAGCTCTCACTTTCCTCGCTCCCTGCCATCGAAACCGCATTGGCCGAACTCCACGCCCCACTCCTCACCGATCTCGTCACTTCCTGGGACAATGCCCAAGACCTGTATGAATGTATTGAACAAGCCATCGCCCAGGAGGCCCCGGTCTCAATTCGGGATGGTGGCATCCTGAAGGACGGGTATCACGCGGAAGTCGATGAACTCCGCAAGGCGAGCCGCGAGGGAAAAAACTGGATTGCTGGATTGGAAACGAAGGAGCGTGCGAGGACGGGAGTCGAATCACTCAAGATTCGATATAACCAGGTCTTCGGCTATTACATCGAACTTACGAAGGCCAATCTTGGGAAGGTGCCGCCTGACTATATCCGCAAACAAACGCTCGTCAATGCCGAACGCTTCATGACCGCCGAGCTGAAGGAATTGGAGGAGCGTGTCAGCGGAGCGGATACCAAACTTACCGCCTTGGAGCAGGCGCTGTTCGAACAACTCAGAACAGGTTTAGCCGAAGAGACGGCGCGCCTCCAAGACATCAGTCGCCGGCTGGCCATCTTGGATGTGTTGTCTGGCCTGGCGGAAACCGCCGCACTTAATCGCTACGTGCGACCGACCCTCGATGAGGGTGGGGAACTCGATATTGTGCAAGGCCGCCATCCGGTCGTGGAACGCCTGGACCTTTCCGGGGGATTTATTCCGAACGATACGCATCTTGATCTTGTAACCAGCCGTCTACACATCCTGACAGGCCCGAACATGGCCGGAAAAAGTACCTATCTCCGGCAAGTCGCACTCATCACGTTGATGGCACAGATGGGGAGCTTTGTCCCCGCCACGGAAGCCAGAATCGGGTTGGTCGATCGAATCTTTACCAGGGTCGGCGCATCGGACAATCTCGCCGGCGGCCAAAGCACGTTTATGGTCGAGATGACGGAGTCGGCGCATATTCTCAATTGTGCAACCTCACGCAGTTTGATCCTTCTCGACGAAATCGGCCGCGGCACGAGCACCTACGACGGCTTAAGTATTGCCTGGTCGATTGCAGAATACATCCAAGATCCTCAGCGGCTCGGCGCACGCACGCTGTTTGCTACTCATTATCACGAGATGACCCAGCTGGAACGCCTCAGGGAAGGGATTGCGAACTATTGTGTTGCCGTACAGGAACGAGACGGTAAGGTTCTGTTTTTACGAAAGATCGTTCCCGGGGGAGCCGATCGCAGCTATGGTATCCACGTTGCACAACTGGCCGGTCTTCCCGACCAGGTCATAGAACGAGCCAAGGCCGTGCTCCTCCAACTTGAATCGTCGACCTCGTCGGCGCGTCCCGTTCTGGATCATCAACAGTCGCTGCAATTCGACGCGAGCCTACCGGCGCCGCACCCCATGCTGGAAGAAGTTCGCCAAATGGATCTTTTTTCCATGACTCCCCTGGATGCGCTCAATCGACTTGCTGAATTGCAGGAACGACTGTTGAAGGAATAGCTCTCCCTTCTCTATTCAGCCTCCTGCCGAAACCATACAATACCCAAAAGAAAAAGGCGGCACCCCCGTAGGGAGTGCCGCCTTCTCGCATCATGTCAACGGTCTTCTATAAATTAGTGCTTACCACTGCCTCTATTGTATTGAGCCGTCCAAGGAATCAGGTTGGCGAGCGGCTTACCATCGGGCAACAACACATCATACTGCATCAACACTTTGTCACCATCAGGAGACTTAGGTGATGTGTTGAGAATCGTCATCGCCGCTGCACAGGCAGAATCCTGCACGGGCTTTCCTTCGCAATCCTTCAAGCGAAGAGAGGAGATGCTTCTCGTCTTGCCCATTTCGCCGGCATTGTCGGGCAACTTCTTAACTGATGAAATGACCCGGTGGTTCTGCTCAGTCTCCTGGGCAACAAATTCCACCAATGTGGTCGGTGAACCAGGCGGAACTTCTTTCGCCGCTGCCGGTCCGGAGTGCGGACGCGCCATAGACTTCAGCTGCTCCCACACATTTTTGTCAGCAGGATAAAACTTGAGGTTCTTGCCCGGGTGGATTCTCTGCCAAAACAAACCGCTCTCTGCGTTACCGCCAAACACGGCGATGTTGAGCCAGACCGCTTCATCATACGGATCCAAAATAATCACACGTCCTTGTAGCGTGGTGGGCTTGCTCAGGTCTCCCCACTCAAATCGCTCCTGGAACGCCTCGATGGCCAGCGCGGTGGAGGTCAATCCTACCACCAAAGCCACGGCAGCCATGAAGGTCCACCCTTGCTTTTGAAGCTTCATCATCACATCCTCCTTAAAGAAGACAAAAAGAGTCTCAAGAATGTCGCCTCGCGAATAAATTTTACTTCAAGAGCTTGAACCCGGTAATGGTCCGACCATCAAGCGTCACTTCCATCGCCACGAGTTCCTGCGATGCCTTGATGATCTGATCCATCAAGTTCTTATCCTTGACAGCCAAACGAACGGTCGTGGCGGCCTGATACCAACCGGCATAGGGATTGTTCTTGTCGGTGCCACCGGTAAAGCCCCAGCCGCAGCATACAAACAATGGATCTGGAGGCTTGACGTCCATTTGCGTCGAAGAGCGTCCACCGCCCTCGCCGGAAGCTGGTTCGGCCGTATTCCAGTACTGGATACCGAACAGAAGCTCACTATCAGGATTGTCTGCCCATTGCGACCACACCCGCCCCTTTAGGGTATTGGTGGTCTCACCCTTGAAAAACTTTCCGCTGCCCGTGGTGACTTCGCTCGGTCCACCCCCGGCTGGAGCGTCGGCCGCCAGAGAAACACCGGCGGTCAATAAGCCGACGACGGAGGAGACTGCAAGTGCGGCTAGAATTCCGACCCTATTCATAACCCTACCCT
>CABVRW010000044.1:4543-30891 GCA_902500785.1 uncultured Nitrospira sp. | reverse complement strand
GCTTCTCGATCCGGTCGAACGGCATCCTCGAGAACAGCCTGTAGAGAAGAGGGTCTCGCCCCAGCAACGATTAAAGATATAATGTGACAGCGCTTCCGCTTTCCTTGTGAGGAAGACGGACCCTAAGCTTATGCAAGCAGAATTGGCCGGAAGTTTACGGATGAACGGCCAAAGGAAGTACTAGAAGAAACCCTGGCAGCCGGCAGGGGGGATCGAAGGTCAGCCGGTTCGAAAGAAGCACAGGAAACATCTCGGCGGATGAACCCGCGCGGTAATTCCGAGGCCTGCTGCTGAGCCTTTGAAGAGCGCATGCGATGCCCCTCACAGACATATCTCACTCACATCGCTCCGCCACTCACTAGGGGGCCGAGAGTGCATCCTGGGCCACATGGCCGCTGAGAGATTTCTCGTGGATATTGTGTTGAATTTCCGACGCGATGACCCTCGCCAGTTGGTCCGCCGAGAGTGCTCCCATCCGTAATCCCCTGCTGTCCGGATAAAACGGATCATCCGGCGACGCGATCCGATACGTATTCACCAAGATGGACGCGGGCTGAATACGTCGACCGTGCGCCCCCACCAGCACAGCCTTTTCATCCGGGAGCACCCTGGTTCGCGTAGCCCAATCGCGTTGATCGATCTTGACGAAGGCGACATTCCAGATTTTCCCATTCAACAGGCTTCGTACTGCTTGAGGCTGCTTCTCCGCGAAATAGGACTCATGGACGATCTTCTGCAGCGCTTCCCGAACCCGAATGTCATACAGCTTGGTGGTGGAATCGGGCTGAACCGGTGCCACCAGGCTCGTACTGCCGACCTCGTAATAGGATTGTCCATTCAAACTGTTCTGGTCATCCACGGTCCGCAGATAGTTCTCGAACAGCCGCTGCAGCACGTGCAGGCGATCATCGGGCGACAGAGATAACAGATCCTGATCCGGAGGTACCGGAGCATGGGCGAGATCACGTTCGACCTCGGCGGATTTGGCTTTGGGCGCAGTATCCGCTTTGCTGGCGACCCATTGAAACTCTCGGGCCAATACCGGAACAAGTCGGTCCGGATGATGTAGATAGTCCTTCTCCTTCAGCGACGAGGCGCTGATCAGGAGTATGACTTTTCCCGGCTCCTTCGTTCGCGCGACCAAAAACGGAAATTCTTTTCCCTCCTGATTGACCACCGACGACTCGACCATGACCCGCTGCAGGGCCTCCTTCTTGAGACTTTCATCAAATCGCGGATAGTCGGTCCGGTGCTGCACCATCACGGTGAAGGCATCGATGACAGTCTGAACGGCCGCATCGGCTTGAGCCCGGTCGAGGCCTTGGCTCGCGTGAGGTTCTTTGCCCTGCCCCAGAAATACCCGAAAAGAAGCGCCTGGAATCGAATATCCCAGACCGGCCGTCCGAGAACTGTCCGGCTCATTCCGCCCGGCATGGCCTTGATGGTTGGCCTCGACCGACGCGGCAAACAACACCGGCCATGCGATGGCCAATGCGCCGACCAGAAAGAAAAGACGGATCCCCCGCATGGACCGGAAACCGAGCACAACATCGACGCTCGGTTGGCTGTCGCTTCCCTTCTGCAAGACCTGACCTGTTCCTGACTTCATACAGTCCTCCATCGACATAGTGCAGCCTGCGCAGAAATCCTGGGCAGAGCCGTCCTGATATTCTACACGTTCCCGGGAGTGGGCACGATCCGGTCGGCATCTTTCCAACCAGTACGCCGGGAATCCCACCGAGGACGATGACCGAAGCCTGACTCCCGTGGAGACAACCAGGGATTGCGCCCGGCCCCTCCTTGTCGGCTTGCTCGCGGCGCGCACCCCTGCTCATCCAGGCCATAACGGCCCACCTTCGCTCGACCTCTCCGGCCTCTCGGTGGCACCGGAGCGCACCTCCATGCGGGAAGCGCCGATCAAGGCGCACCCTCCTCATAACGGACCGAACCGGCGCAGTGGGCTGCTTTCCGCTCCGTACTCAGGCATACTGGCCCGGAATGCTCACCCAGTGGCTGCGGCGCCGCACAGCGTCATGCGCCGGAAAGGGAACCAGGTGAACCTCCCCGATTGGTTGGACGTCTTTCGAGAGTCGGTGGCAGCAAGCCTCGCCGTAATCGTCGCCTTCCTTCCCAAACTACTCGGCGCCCTCCTGCTGCTGGCGGCCGGATACGTCCTGGCTCGGATGGTCGCCGCCGGGACGGCGGCACTCCTGAAATTGATCGGTTTCAATCGTCTGCTTGCCAAGACACCGATCCAGACCCTGTTGGCTAAAACCGAGGGCAGCAGAACGAGCGCCGATATTCTCGGGCTCTTGGTATTCTGGCTGATCTTTCTCCTCTTCGGCATCTCGGCCACCGAGACGATCGGCCTCTCGGCCGTGTCGGAAGCCTTGACGACCTTCGCCTACTACCTTCCTCGAATCGGGGTCGCGATCTTAATCATCGTGTTGGGTATGTTGGCCGCCGGGTACATCAAGGATTTGATTGCCCTGGCCTGTAGTTCAGCAGGCGTCTCTCAGGGCGCGATCGTATCCCAGACATTCTATGTCGCCGCGATTTTGGTCGTCTTCGTGACCGGGATCAACGAATTGGGAATCGACACGACCCTCTTGAACAGCACGATCATGATCGCCTTCGGCGGATTGATCGCGGGCGCCGCCTTGTCCTTTGGGCTGGGGGCTCGAAGCGCGGTCGCGAACCTGATCGCGGCGCACTATCTCCACCCGCTGTTCCGTGTCGGCCAGACTATTCGCGTGGCCGACGTGCACGGACAGATCGTCGCCCTCACGCCTGTTGCCATCGTACTCGACACGCCGCAGGGCCGCGTCGTCGTGCCGGCATCCAGCTTCCAGGAGTCCAGTGCGACCATCGAGAAGTCCGGGTGATCCATGGAAGCGGAACCCCGTTTAACACTGGCCTACCTCAAGGCCTACCCGCTCGAAGCCACCAAACACTTGGAAACCTGGGCCGCGAAGGATGTCGCCAGCCTGCTCATCGCCTTCTCGCCTGAGGACGCAGCCCCCGTGCTGGAGCAATTCTCGCCGCACCCGGCCGCCGAGGTCCTGCTCCTGCTGCCGCAGGAACAGGCCGTGGCAATCCTGACCGCGCTCCCCACCCATGCCGCAATCGGCATCCTGCGCCAGTTTGAACCGGTGATGCAGGGAGACCTGCTCGCTCGGTTGGACCAGACCGTCGGCCCAGGCCTCCGCTTGAGCGTGGCATATCCTGAAGGCACGGCCGCCAGTCTGGCCGACCCGCGAGTGGTGACGTTGCCACCTGATATTCCCGTGTCGGCGGCGTTGGAACGGATTAAACGGAATGCCAGACGGGCCACCTATTACCACTACGTCGTGGAACGTGACGGCGTACTCGTCGGTCTCGTGACCACCAAGGAGCTGCTGGTTGCAGATCCCGACCAGCTGGTGGCGAGTATCATGAGGGATCAGCTCGAGACCGTCTCGGCCGAGGCCACGGAGCAAGAGCTCCAACAGGACCTCAATTGGCAGCTCTACCACACGTTGCCCGTGGTCGACCGGCAACGCCATTTCCTCGGCGCCCTTCGGTATCGGACCCTTCGCCAGATCGAGGAACGAACGAACGTCCACCCGACAGCGGGGCCCTTACCGGAAGCCCTGTTACAGATGTGGGAGGCCTATGCCTTGATCGGCCTCCATATCATGACCGATCTGGCGCAGGCAGTCGAATCGGGTGTAGCAGAAGCAGCTCCATTGCTGCGAAAGGACGGCGACAGCATCGATGGCACTCCATCAGAAGCTCCATGAGGCGTTTTTTGTCGATCACGCGGAAGAAGCCGGACAGCTCCTGGAGTCGTTCGACCCCGACGAGATCGTTCACCTGATCGAGGCGACGCCGCCGCGAGTCATCGCCGACCTGCTGTCCTCAATGAATCCCGCCGTGGCGGCCGAGACGCTGGGTCGATTGCCCGACGAGGTGGGGATTCAGGCCCTGCGGTCACTGACTCCTGGCGATACCGCGAATTTGCTGCTGCGTTTGCCCAAAAAGCGGCACCAGGCGCTCCTCCGCCGCCTGCCTCGTCTTCTGGCCAAGGACATTCGCCTGTTCATGGAGTATCCGGCCGAATCCGTCGGCAATCTCATGGACGTACGAGCCTTCGCGTTGCCCGAGGACCTCACGGTGGAAGAAGCGATTCGGAATGTGCGGACGCACGCGCCCAAGGATCTGCACGACATCTACGTCATCGATCGTGGCCGGCACCTGGTCGGCGTGCTGTCGGTGCGGGACCTGCTGCTGCTCGATCCTGATGAACGCCTGCAATCAGTGATGCGCCGGGACGTGATTCATATTCATCCGATGGAGGATCGGGAGCAGCTGGTCGACCTCTTCGCGGCCCAACGATTCATGACGATTCCCGTTGTCGATCTCGACGAGCGGCTGCTCGGCGTCATCAAGAACGAAGACATCATCAAGGCGAGTCAGGAAGAAGCCACAGCCGACCTCCAAACGATGGTCGGTGCCAGCCGCGATGAACGCGCCCTGTCGCCGGTCTGGTTTTCGGTGCGAAAACGGCTCGGCTGGTTGGAGGTGAACCTGGTCACCGCCTTTCTGGCGGCATTCGTGGTCGGGATGTTCGAGGACGTCATCGCCAAATTCACCGCGTTGGCGATCCTGCTTCCGGTGGTCGCCGGTCAATCGGGAAACACGGGAGCCCAGTCGCTGGCGGTCGTCATGAGAGGACTGGCTCTGCGTGACATCAGGCCGGCGCAATGGCTGCGGGTCATCAGCAAAGAGGCGGGGGTCGCATTGCTCAACGGGATCGCCATCGCTGCCACCACCTCACTCGCCGTCTATCTGTGGAGTCGGTCCGCCGGGCTCACGATGATCATCGGATTTTCCATGGTCACGTCGATGTGCATCGCCGGGCTATGCGGCGCCGTGATTCCCATCATTCTGAAATCGCTCAACCAGGACCCGGCGCAATCCTCGTCCATCATCCTCACTACCGTGACGGATATCGTCGGGTTTTTCAGCTTTCTCGGTTTGGCCACGGCCTTCTCTCAACTCTTGGAGTAGAGTGCTCGGAGGTCGCTTCCCCCCGATTCGAGCGTTACGACTGACTCGCAGAGTCCTGCCTCGACGGCTCTCGACCCCTCACCAGCCTCCTCCCCTAGTCAGACTCCTCGGTGCGCGTCCGCTTCACGATGCCCCTCAACAGCCGACCCAGCAGATCGGCCCCGGTCACGAGACGCGGCTCCTTGGTCCACAGCAAAATCGTGTCCTCCGCGATCAAGTGATCGCTGGGAGAGGTCCGATCGAAGCTAAGCTGCCCTAACAGTTTACCCAGCGGCTCCTTGGGGTCACGAACAATGACGGGCCGATGGCAATAGGCCACAGGGTCCGTGTCCTGATCGGTAAAGAGGGCATGGCGCAGAAACCCGTCGGCATCCAGAATGAACTGTGGCTCTTTCCACTCGTCCACAATGACCACCCAGGGTTTGTTCGCGGCATTGACCTGCCGGAGAAACGCATCGTCCGGAGATTTTTGGAACGGTGGGAAATCCGGCATCTCGTCGCGAAACGGAACTTGGAGAATACTCTCCGGGGCCACCGGCACCCCCTCCTGCTCGACGGGAATATCGTCGATCGTCAGAAAATTCAACGCGCCGATCGCTTCCAGGCGGCTGACCTCAGTCTTCTCATCCATCATATGCCGGCGGAGGATTTCCTTGATCTCCGCCTCGCGCAGATACGTAATGGCCTCTTTGCCGAGCCACGCATCCAGGACCATCGCAGTGGGTTTCACCACGGGAAAGAGCAGAAGGCGGTACGCTCGAAGCACCGGCGAAAAGCGGGCCGCCACCAGCAGGGCATGGCGCGAACAGTAGGCCTGCGGGACGATTTCTCCGAGAATCGTAATGAGGAACGTGGAAAAGAGAAAGGCGCTGATCCCGGCCATGACCGAATTCGAGAGCAGGGTGAGCAGCACGTTGATCCCGACGTTACCCCAGAGAATCGTGGCGAGGATGTCGTTCGAATCGTCGCGCAGCTTCAGGACGGTCCGCGCGGCATAGTTGCCGCTCGCCGCTTCCGCCTCCAACCGCAGTCGACCCAGGCTGAAGACCGCGAGATTCAGCCCGGAAAACAGAGCCGACTGGCTCAGACAAATAGCGATCCCGACCCAGGTCAATAGTTCGGCGGTCATGCTCGCTGATGCTCTGCCATCGTGCGAGGGAGTCTACGGCGTGCTGTGCCTCGACGCCAGGCGCCTTCACCATGGTCACAACGAGACATGTCGTCGTTCTCGTTCCACATCCCAGCCAGTGGAGAACCTGTTCCGGCGGGGACTCCATTCGAGTCGAGAATGAGATACCGGAGGCGAACCGGATACGGATCACCGGCAATAGACGACCTGCTGGATGAGGGCCGTTCCGACATCATGCTCAACCCGCGTATCCGTTGGGATTGGCGCTCTGCCAACGCCAGGCGTCGGTGCACATCTCAGACAGCCCGCGCGTCGCGCGCCACTCCAACGCTGTCAGCGCTTGGGTCGGATCGGCATAACAAGCCGCCACGTCGCCGGGACGGCGGGGTGCGACCTGATATCGAACCGGCTTTCCACTCGCCGCTTCAAACGCCCGCACAATCTCCAACACACTGTACCCGTTCCCCGTGCCGAGATTCACGGTCAAGCATGCGTCCGGACGTTCAATGCGATCGAGCGCGTCCAACGCCTTGAGGTGCCCCAGCGCCAGGTCCACCACATGGATATAATCCCGCACCCCGGTGCCATCCGGAGTGGAATAATCGTTCCCCCATACGTTCAAACATGCTCGCCGCCCCACCGCCACCTGTGCCACGAACGGCAAGAGATTGTTCGGCATTCCCTGAGGATCTTCTCCGATCAGACCACTGGCATGCGCCCCGACGGGATTGAAATAGCGAAGAATGCCGATTCGCCAGGAGGCATCGCTGCGTTGCAGGTCACGTAAGATCTCTTCCACCATTAACTTCGTTCTACCGTACGGATTCGTCGCCGACAGCGGGTGGTCCTCCGTAAGCGGCAGCCGTTGCGGATCACCATATACCGTGGCAGAGGAACTGAAGACCAGCTGCTTCACACCGCACTCACGCATAGCCTCCAACAGACGCAGGGACCCGACGACATTGTTGTCATAGTAGGTCAGCGGCTGTTGTACCGATTCTCCCACCGCCTTGAGACCGGCGAAGTGAATCACCGCCGTCGCCCCGCTCTCACGCAGCGCCGCCACCAGAGCCGCGCGGTCACGACAATCCCCGCGTATCAGTCGGAGCGACTTTCCCGTGATACCCTGCACACGAGCCACAGCCTCGGGATGACTGTTGGAGAAATTGTCGAAGACCGTGACCGCACAGCCGGCATTAAGCAGCTCCACACAGGTGTGTGAACCGATATAACCGGCGCCGCCGGTGACCAAAATCATGAGCATCGCCTCCGATGGAAGAAAAGGACCAATCCGGTCGTGGCCTACGATACACCGCATCCTCGTTGCGCACAATGGTGAACCGTATTCAGGGGGGCGATCCGTCTCCCGCATATTTCAACCTGGCCCGCTCGTGAATCATGCGGCTGGCACTTCACCGTTGCACTCCGGTACACTTCACCGCCTTGAACAGGAACACGATGCGGGACGAACGACCACCCAACTGCTACACCATCCTGGAACTCTCTCCCGGCGCGTCAGACGCCGAGATCAAGCGAGCCTGGCATGAACAGATACAGGTCTGGCATCCTGATCGCTTTGTGCATTCACCGGCCCTGCACCGGAAAGCCGAAGCCCGCACCCAGCTGATCAACCAGGCCTATCAAACCCTCAGCGACCCCACTGCTCGCGCCCGATACGACGCAGGCCGGCCTCACCCCTCCTCGCCGACACCACCTCCCCGCCCTTCTGCGCCTCCTCGCCCGCAACCGGCCCCACGATCACGCCAGGAGCTGCGCGGACCACAAACGATGCTGAACGTCACTCGCTTCAGTCACCCGAAAATCATGGTGCCGGCCATCCATCTCCTGGTCGATAGCCGTGAACAGCAACCCTACGAATTCAAGGGCCTGGTGCGCATTGCCGGAACCATCACACAAACGCTGCCCGCGGGTGACTATGCGATTGCGGAAGCCCCGGACATTTTTTGCGTGGAACGCCGGCGTGTGGAACAATTCAACACGATCTTCTCGAATCCTTCCGACAATCGTCCGCGATTTCTGCGGGAACTCGAACCACTCCTCGCCGTTCCGCATCGCTTTCTGGTGATCGAAGGCACCATCCAATACCAGACCGGTGGAGGTCGATTGGGCCAATACCACCGAAACGGCATGGTGGATTTCCTCGATGCCCTGACGACACGATTCGGGATTCAGATCATCTACACGGATAGTCGCGAGGAGGCAGAAGAACGGGTCGCAAACTTGGCCGCCCTGCACTATGCCTATCATCTGGCTGAACAACAGGGTCTCGGCCGCTGCCTCACGGAGAATGATGTCTAGGCTCAAAGTGAGCCGATGGCATGGGGCCGATCACCGACGACTCAGGGGCAAGCACGGACGGTCGGAAGTGCCTTTCCTGCGCCTCACCATCGCCCGTCATCGATCGACGATCGGGGCCACGCTTTACGCTCCGTCGCAATCTCCCCTTTGCTTGGTGACCTGCCTCCCTCGTGCTAGCATTTCAGTCGTATGGCGTTCTCAACGAGCGTGCACGACCTTCGCATCCTGATTCGCTCCTGCCACCCTCTGATCATCATTGAAACGGTCGAGGAAGAGCGGGTCCTGGCGTTGCTGCAATCCGTCGCGGCCCAGGAACGGATGCCATTATTCGAATGGTCGATCACCAGAGGCCTCACCAGGCCTGACGAGGGGCAGACGCTCAGCAAGATGACGGCCACGCCCCTGGCCGTGCTCCAGCACCTCAATGGATTGACCGTCGAAGCCGTGTTCTGGCTCAAAGATCTTGCGCCGCACTTGCAGGATGCCGCCGTGGCCCGCCAGCTGCGCGAAGTCAGTCATCACTTTGTCCGTTCTCGTACGACCTGCGTGCTGACCGGCCATCCCATCGCCCTCCCGCCGGACATTGAACAGCTCGCGGTCCGATTAAACCTGCAACTGCCGGATCGGAACGAACTACAGTCCATGCTCCAAAGCGTCCTCCAGTCGCTCGAAACTAGGACATCGCCTCGTCGCCCTGCTTCCACCACCGTCGTTCAAAGTCTCCTCAACTCCATCACCGACTCCAGACCGACGACTTCAGGGCCGTCGGCACAAGAGCGCGACGCCATTCTCCGTGCCTTGCAGGGATTGACGCTGCATCAGGCCCGTCAGGTCATTACACAATGCCTCGTCGAAGACGGCGCACTCTCCGCCACTGATGTGCAGACGATCCTGAAACGGAAGGTCCAAGCGATCAAGGACGGCGGCTTGCTGGAATATTATCCCCTGGAAGACAACCGGTTTGAGTTGGGTGGGTTCGTCAACCTCAAATCTTGGCTGGAGCGGGCGAAGGTGGGATTTACGGCAGAAGCCAAGGCGCTCAACCTAACGCCGCCGCGCGGCATCATGCTGGTAGGTGTCCCGGGCTGCGGCAAATCGCTCGCCGCGAAAGCGATCGCGCGCGAATGGCAACTCCCGCTGCTCAAACTCGATGCCGGCCGGTTGTTCGACAAATTCGTCGGAGAATCGGAGAAAAACTTCCGCAAGGCGATCGAGATGGCGGAGTCCCTCTCGCCGATCGTTCTCTGGATCGATGAAATTGAAAAAGCGATGACGACAGGCGGCGGGAGCGGAGATGCCGATGCGGGATTGAGTCGCCGTCTCTTCGGGGCGTTTCTCACTTGGCTGCAAGAAAAGCAACAGGAGGTGTTCGTCGTGGCCACGGCCAACAACCTCGCGTCTCTCCCGCCGGAACTGTTACGGAAAGGGCGATTCGACGAAATTTTCTTCGTGGACTTGCCGAACGACGGCGAACGAACCGCCATCTGGAAGATCCACCTGGCGCTCCGCAAGCAGGACAGCGTGGGATTCGACCTGGCGAAGATCGTCAGTCTCAGCAATGGATTCAGCGGCTCCGAAATCGAACAGGCGGTGGTTGCCGCACTCTATCGAGCCTTGCATCATAAAACCTCGCTGACCACCGACCTCTTGATTCAAGAATTGAGCAACACCGTGCCGCTGTCGGTCACTCGTCGTGAAGACATCGAGCAACTTCGAACCATGGCCAAGGGCCGGTTCGTCAACGTACGGTAAGCCGCGTCACGATCACGACGGGAGTCGCAGCCACACTCGCGGCCTAGCGATGTCTCGTGCGGACACTCATCTGTGACGACCCCGCAGCCCTATCCGGCAAAGCACCTCGCAAGAATGGGTCAGGCTACAGTAAGATAATCTATTGCGCGTGAAACCGCTAAGGTCCGCGAATCCTTCTTCCTCACGGTGCCTCTAAACTTGTACGGGTCAGGGAACCCCATGGGGACCTCACTCCCATGGGTATCGCTCCTGGCCGATGCAAAGGGCCTGTTCACCTT
This sequence comes from uncultured Nitrospira sp., assembly GCA_902500785.1. Lineage (GTDB taxonomy): Bacteria > Nitrospirota > Nitrospiria > Nitrospirales > Nitrospiraceae > Nitrospira_A. The sequence continues at coordinate 20,361 of CABVRW010000044.1, read as the reverse complement.
AACCAGAGACCCATGCCATGATCATCATATATCCGTCGCATCACGTTCGAAACACCTTCGTCCGGGCGAGCCACCACGTCATTGGACTCCTGCTCATCCTGTCTACGATCTTCGTAGGGAGCCCCCTGGCCCTCGCGAACGACTCGGGGGTACGCTCGGAAGGCCAAGTGGTCCAACGCGCCAAAGCCGCTTGGGAACAGGGCACGATAGACCTGGCCCTCGGCATTCTTGACCAGGGGATTCATGACAATCCTCGGTCGCTCGCGCTGCACCAACTCCGCGGCGACATGCTCGCCACCTCACGCCACACCGAAGCAGCCCTTGAGTCCTACGACACCGTCCTGGCAAGCCTCCCTTCGTCACTGGACGTGCGATGGGCCAAATGGAGCATCTTGGTGAGATCGGGACAGATCGAGGAATCAGTCACCGAATTGCAGCGCATTGCGGCGATCGATTCCCAGAACCCGCTGATCCATTTACGTTTGGCGCGTGAACTCCGGAAACTCGACCGCTTGGAGGAATCCTTTGAGTCGTACAAGAAAGCCGTGGAACTTCGGCCGGACATGCTCAACTGGCGGTTAGCTATGGCCAGAGCACGGTTTGATATTTTGGACTACGAAGGGGCGGATCGTGATGTGCAATTCGTGCTGCAACGGGTCCCGCCCGGCTCTCCGCTGGACCTGTCCGGCAAGAATCTGCTGAGCTTCTTCTATGGATCGACGGAGCGCGGGCGACGTTTCTCCCCTGTCATGACCCCGGATGTGACGCCGAAACAACTCCGGGACTGGTCGATGATTCGGCACGACGCCTATGTTCTGTTCGAGGCGAAGCGATATCAGGAAGCCGAACCGATGTACCGGCAACTCCTGCTCCTCAACCCGATGGATCCCACCGCCACGCAACACCTTGGGCTCATCCTCATGAATCTGGGCCGGTGTAAAGAAGCGGTCAGCGTGATCCCGAAAATGGAAGGCCTCGATCCCCTCGATGAAGACTATGCGGCCACGGTCTATCGCCTGGGTCAATGTCTGGTGGATCTGGGGAAGTGGGAAGACGCCTACATCCAATTCAAGATCCTCTACGACACGACCGTGGAATTTGAAAGGGCGACGAGGGAAGTCCAACTTCCGATAGGCACCAGGCTGCTGGATAAGAATAAACTGATGTATTGGATGGACCAAATTCGTCCGCATGTCCCGGAGCTGGTCAAGGAAATTGAGGCGGAGGCTGCGAAAGGCGCCGCTCCTGGGGGCGCTGCCGGTCCGCCGGTCCCGTCGGAAAGGGAAGTTGCAGCAAAGACCCTCGAAAAGTTGGGGCCACAGAACAACTTGGATACGACGGCTTCCTTGGTCGGCAGAGACGCGGACTTTGCCTGGTTTCGATTCGTCATTCCGGCGAAGAAAGTCATGCGGGACGATTCGCCGACCGGCGCCCACGACTTTATTCCGTTGGACCCTGGGATCAGCTTTCCCACCACACAACAAGACATCTATCTGGTATTTGGATTAGTGGCGGCCTCATACGATGAGGTTCCGCTCGCGGCGCGATGCTTCAAAGAGACCGCCGAGGTGACCGGAATACAGACGGCGGTGGCGCAGGATCGCCTGATCATGTCCACGAACGACCAATCCGGCTATTTTGTCCTCTCACGCCCTGCCACCGGATGGACGGCAGGCCTCTACCGATGCGGATTATTCTCAGGCGAGCAACCCTCGGCCTACAATCAGGTGGACGAGGTACGGTTCCGTCTCGTCGAGCCGACGAGGCCGTCCTAGCACGCATGATCTAGGAGCGCTGCTGCTGCCATCGACGACCCGTCATGTAAACAGGCACCGAACGTAGCGGACAGTCGAAGGGTGAAGAGATACGAAGATACCAGCTAGAGGGATGCCTTCACGCGATAGCAGCCGGTGAAGGTTTCGCCGGGGTTAAGTCGCTGCAGGCCCCACTCGGGATGATTGAAGGCATCCGTCGCGCAGGTCATCGGTTCGATCGCCAAGGCGCGGCGTGGCGCATCAACAATCGCATCGCCTGTGTAGACGACCACCGCAGAGAACGATCGATCCATGACGATATCGATGGCGCGGCCACTCCCCCTATGGCGTAGCGACGCCGTCGCCATCCCGTCCGCATCACGCTCCAGACCGACATAACAGTGATTGAAGCGGCGATTGCCGACCCGGCGGTAGCCACGATAGTCCCACTCGCCGCCCTTCGCATCAATGACCGTTCCAGTCGGCACGAGCCGTTCATTGAACTCAAGATACCCGGTGGCAGGAATCTTGGACTCCACCTCATCCACCAGCGCGGTCCCTACCGTAAAATAAGGATGAAACCCGACCCCGACCGGGGCCGCCTGCTGTCCCACATTCTGGACGGCAAATGAGCACAACAAGCCCTGGGCATCCAACCCGTAGGCGACACGAACCGAGAGTGAGAAGGGATATCCTCGTGAAGCATAGGACGCGGCATTCAGCAGAACTTCGAATGTCACCTGATTCGAGTCGGCCTGCTGCGTACGCCATGGCAAGGTTCGGACAAACCCATGGATCGCATTCGGCCCTTCCTTGTCGTTCCGTTCGAGTTGGAATGTCTGTCCGTCGAACTGGTAGCGGCCCTCCGCCACGCGGCCTGGAAACGGAATGAGCACATCGCCCTGCCCTCCCTTTTTCTGCGTGCCGCCTGAATAGCCCCAGACAATGTCGGTTTCGCCGCCGTCGCCTTCCACCACAAAGTAGCGACGCAAAGACGCGCCCCACGGCGACAACTGCGCGCGCTGCCGCTGAAAGGAAAGTGAAATTTCCGTATCCGGCGTCGGGTCAATCGTCATGACACGCTCCATAGGAGCAGATGGCGTGGTCCACGCTCTCGGCGCGTGCTCACAGATCCTTCCCCATCAAGTATTCGAACCGCCGACGAAAATCGTCCAGGGCGAGACCGGCTGTGGTCGCAAGCCGAACCAAGTCTTGAGGGTGACTCAGATCATCCGAAGACAACCGAATCATGTATCGGCGGGCAATGGCGTAGGACTCCGAATCCACGTCCACCATGCGCACACGAGTGCGCCCTGTGGCCGGGTCCAGGATGTCGCCAAACGGGATCGGAATAAACCGGCCATTTTGAATCGAGACCATGGCGGCATTCCCGCCTTCCAAGAGAAACTGCGCCGCGCAATAGCCGAGATCGCGAGTGTATTCCATATCGAATGAGATAGGGTCGGCGCACCGGAGCTCGTACCCGATGTTTTTATCAACGATGGTTGTCTTGATACCGAGAGCGTGCAGCTCTTTCTCGACCGCCCGCTTGAGTACGAATCCAAAATTGATCTCCGCGAGCCGCACATGCCCGTGTTGGTCCCGCTCCACATCCTCCAACCCCTCAAGGTCTTGTTGATCGAGGATTTCGACCAGCCCTTCCGCCAATACCGCCACCCCGTCTGATCGTCCGGAATTCACCCGCTTGATGAACGCACCGACCAAGATATCGACCAGGGTCTTCAGACGAATGGGCTTGTGGCGGAATTCCTCAGGAATCACCGTCAGAGTCGCGCCGGCGGCCTTACCGATGCCGAGAGCCAGATGCCCCGCCTTGCGACCCATCGTCACCACGAAATACCATCGTGAGGTCGTCTCCGCGTCCACCATCAAGCTCTTCACGAGCTCAACGCCGATATGGCGGGCTGTCTGGAACCCAAACGTTGGAATTCCATGCGGGAGGTCCAGATCGTTGTCGATGGTCTTGGGCACATGCACGACCTGGAGGCGGCCGGCGGCTCGCTGCTCTAATTTCAGCGCGGAGAACGCCGTATCATCTCCTCCGATCGTGATCAGTCTGGTCACTCCGAGCTTGTTCAGGCTCGCCAAACAGGCATCGAGCCGCTCGAGCTTCTGAGTCGGGTTTGCACGCGCGGTACCCAAGCAAGAGCCACCACTGAAGTGAATCCGACTGATGCCTTCGATCGACAAGCGCCTGACCTTGTCGGTATTGCCGTCCATGATCCACTTAAAACCATCTTGAATGCCGATCACATCGCACCCGCCGAGAATGCTCCGGATCGTGGCGGCCCCGATCACACTATTGATCCCAGGCGCCGGCCCACCCCCCACAAGAATCCCGACTATCGGTCGTTGTTCGCTTGTCGCCATGTTCTAGCCTGCTCCTATTTCGCGCGCATAATATTCACTGCCGACCGGTTCGTTCAAGGCGCCGCTTCTTTTCCAGCACAACATCTCTCTGTTTCCGGCCTTCGCGTTCAGTCTCGCCCTCGCTCTGAATAGGAATAAACTCAACACGGCCCATAATCTGATTGTCATGCGCAGCCGCGTCTCTGGAGCCTATCGTGATGGGACCCTACACGGAGAAGGAGAACGCGTCAAGAAGGAGCGTCTCGTGAATCTTGAGCCACACCCGCACAATCGCCTCATTCGCCGTCGTCAATTCAGGACCGAGCTGGATCAACGCGCAGAGGACGATCGGTGGCGATGACACTGGACCGGGCAGCCCGGTGCGCGGTGGAGTCCCATGGAAGCGATGAGAGTAGGAGGTCAGAACACCATCACGTGATCGACCAGATAACGTGAACCCTCCTCAACGAGCACGAGTTCCGCCACATACTCGCCCGCAGCCTTTGTGAAACGCTGCCTCCACACGATTGCCACGGAGTCCGGACGCCGAAAGACCATCACCACCTCTCTGGCGCCAAAATACCCTTTCTCACGTTGATACTGTCGACAGACCTTCTCCAAATACGCCTTCGACACAATTCCCTTCAGGCGCTCCGTAAAATCTCGAACATGAAGGTCATGGTCAATGGCTGTGGACGCATCCATCAGATTGTCCATGATCGGATTGGCAATCGCCAGGATCTCTGCGTCGGACTTTTTTGCCAGCTCCATACAATCTTCTCGCCATGACTCCCCTGTGATCATAGGGTCTCTCCCGCGCACAGTCGGCACTACAATCTAGCGGACCAGACTGATCTCAGTTCAACCCACTCACTTCGTAGCCGCTGCACCTCACTCGTCGGCCGGACTGGGTCGATCACATTGCGTCGGACTTGCACGAGCGCTCGGCATATCGAGTTTACTCAGCCGATATCCAGGCCCACGTCGAAGTATAGCCCTGCACATACAGCTTTTCACGGGACGACGTCTACGGGTCTATTCGGCTTGATATGTTCAAGGTACGGTTCTGAATTGGCGACGAACTGACTCGTTCAAGCCGTCAGAGGTAAGGGCAGACCGGCAGGAGTACAGCCGGCCTGATGGCCGGCCGCCTCGCCGAGAGGATGAGTACACGACGCTTAGGGAGTCTTGCTTGCAGGGGCGTCCGGGGCGTCACCCTTTTCAACCTTGAGGATATTCACATCGAAGGTGAGCGTCTTTCCGGCCAGCGGATGATTGAGATCGATCAGCACTTTCTTGTCGTTCACTTCGAGCACCTTCACCAGCCGGTTATCCGATGCTTGCAAAATGTCCCCGACCTTCACGTCTTTGGGAAGCTTCTCTTTCTCCACGCTCTGTCGCAGCTTATTGTTGTAAGGACCATAGGCGTCCTGCGCCGCGACGTCGATGCGCCGTTTCTGTCCTGTCTTCATGCCTTCAAGAGCCTTTTCGAGGCCGGGGACAATCTCATGAGCCCCCTGCACGAATATGATCGGCTCCTGGCCGACATTCGAATCGGCCACGGACTTGTCGGGTAGCGTCAGCGTGTACTCCAGCGACACTTTGACACCGTCGGCAATGGCAAGGTCGCTTTGCGCATAGGCGCCTTCACCCCACATCTGACAACCGACGACGAGCATCGTGCCCAGCAACAGACTCCGTCCGAATCTCATCAACGCATCCTCCTCAATCATGCCGGTCCGGCACTCCTGCCGGACCATGCGGTGCTTCAACTATTGCCACGGCGCGGGGCGGCGGGACGATCAGCACGCCACCCTCGACGTCCCTGTCCGGCTTTTGCATCCTGAGGCATTGAGTTTTGTCGCTCCCCCGAACGACGTGGGCGAGCATCGCGCCCCCGACCGTCATGCCTGGGGCCGTTCGACTCAGGCTCGTTGACAGGAGGCGGCAGCGCCTCCAGCACAGGCAACGTCAGGCGCTTCGTTTGGATTCGCAATCGACGCACCATCGCCAAATATTCACGCTCTTCTTGCGGAGAAAGAATCAAGAGCGTCGCGCCGGATCGTTCAGCCCGCCCCGTCCGTCCCGTGCGATGCACATATGACGTGGGGTTACCCGGCAGCTCGTAATGAATGACCTGCGATACCGACGGCACATCCAATCCTCGCGCGGCGACATCGGTTGCCACGAGTGAGCGCAGCCGCCCGGACCGGAAGGCCGTGAGCGTTCGCTCTCGTTGGGCTTGTGAATGGTTTCCGGTAATAGCACCGACGGAGGCCGGTTCGCCGCCCAGACGGGCAGCCAATCGCTTCACTTTATATTTCTGATCGCAAAAGACCATCGATTGAGAACCGGACTCCGGTGACTGGAGGAGCGTATGAATCAACTGCACCCGTGAGGCTTCGCTTGGCACCACGTAATAGGCATGGGTAATCGTGGTCGGCGTATTCACCCCTGGATCGACCGCTGTACGAGCCGGATTCTTGAGCATCGACTCCGCCAACGTCAGAATTTCAGGCGAAAAGGTCGCGGAAAACAGCATGGTCTGCCGTTGCGCGGGAAGCAATTGCAGAATACGCTGGATGTCGCGGAGGAATCCGCGATCCAACATTTGATCGGCTTCATCCATGACCACATACTCGACGCCGCGCAGGTCCAAATGGCGAGTCCCGGCCACGTCCAACAAACGCCCCGGCGTTCCAATCACGATCAACGGCGATTGGCGAAGCGCGCGGTAATGCCGTTCGATGGGGACACCACCATATACTGCCAACGACGTGACCGACGGCGGCGCATACTTGCGGAGTTCCATTTCAATTTGGAGAGCCAACTCACGAGTCGGCGCCAGCACGAGGGCCCGGGGCGATCTGACGGAGCCGGCATGCGATCCTGACGCATGGCCGACGGCCTTCCAACCTTCTTTGACGGCCCGCTCGATCAGAGGAATAAGAAACGCCAGCGTTTTTCCGCTCCCGGTCTTGGCCTGGGCCAACAAATCACGACCCTCCAGCGCCAACGGAATAGCCGCGCTCTGAATGGGAGTCGGCGCGGTAAACCCGGCCTGTTGTAAACGATCAGCGAGAAACGATGTAAGAGACAATTCGGCAAACGACACCATGCAACAACACTCCTAAATCTCAATCTTGGGAAAACAGGGGCAGGCAACCTGATGGCCCTGCAGACCAGAGAGAGGACAACACGGTAAGAAAAACGCAGGGGCTACCCTGTCGGCAGCCCCTGAATAGGTATAGCGAAACGAGCGCAGCTTAGTGCCGGCCCCCGCCCATTCCACGTCCTCCGCCACCACCGGAGCGGGGCTCCTGCGGGCGGGCTTCATTCACAGTCAACGTGCGGCCACCGAATTGTGTCCCGTTCAACGCGTTGATCGCCGCCTGCGCCTCGGAATCTCCCGACATTTCGACGAAGCCGAAGCCCCGTGACTGGCCGGTAAACTTGTCCGTAATGATGCGCGCCGACGTCACCGCCCCGTGCACCGCAAACAGGTCACTCAGCTGTTGCTCGGTGGTTGAATATGGCAAGCCGCCAACGTAGATCTTCGAACCCATTGGGTTCCTCCTTTGAGAATAGAATGGTGTTGTCTGGGACTCGAGAAAGAGACGAGGAAGGAATGGGCCGAAGATGCAAACACAGCGGCAATCTTAGCTCTGGCTTCCGAAATTCCCGGGAAGAACCCAAAACAACATCGAATCGAGCCCTGTAATTCTTCTTCTACTTCACCGCCAAGGCTCTTCGCAATGAAGCACCTTCACTGTATCCTACCGAAATAGGAAAGGCAAGCGTGAAATGGTCTTGGCCTAAACCAAGATCGCACCTCGCCCTTAGTAGGCAGCCGGCGACGACAACGGGCGGCTGGAATACAACGGAGCGGCATTGAAATTATCGAACCGCGCCGAAGCTTGGCCTCGCACCAAAATCCCCACTTGCCCGACTCCAAGTGCTTGATCCTCCACCGAAAGTGCCAGGCGCCCATCGAAGAAGGTCTCGACGAAGTCCTTGCTGATGATGGTATTCCGTTGGACCCGGAGCGTATGCCACTCAACCGGCTTCGTCTTCAACGTCGCTCGGCCGAGTATCGATTCCTTCCCGTCGATCACACGCACCACTTCTATGACCTTCTGCGACAAATCCACCAGAGTCGCATAATAATTCTTGGAATCTTTCATCCCGAACACCACCCCAGCCTGCCCCGCAGCGGCATCCATTCCTTGATGAATACGAACGACCAGGTCAGGGTATTCATACTGAAATCCCGGCGCCACAAGCAGATCGACGCATACAGGACAGCCAGACGCCCCCAGTATGACATTGGGCGATGAAGGTGCCGCTGATTGCGCCTCCACTTTCCATTCCCTGCCGGGTTGATCACCCGGCGTGACGGCGAGAAAACCACTGGGAATCGATCCGACCTGATCCTGATCAAAGGTCCAATCATTGAACAGCTGGGGATTCGCCTGTTGGCGCAAATGTTCCGCTTTCTCTGCATGTGTTTCCTTCGACACCGCCCACACCGATTCCAGCCCACTCGCCAACAGACCAACGAGCACGATGAGACCGACATACCTCCGAGCCCGTTTCGGATCTGCATCACAAAACCGCGGGAGCCAGTAAACGATCTGTATCTGTCTCATCGACTCATTTCCATATTGCACGGTCGCATTCCTCCTTCGAGCGGATCTCACGACTTCGGATGGGCCGACTTGATCCGGATGATCTCCTGTTGAAATCGATCGCGTTCAGCCAGAATTTTCTTTCGTCGCCAACCGCGCAAGGTCCACCACTTTATTTTATCCATGAACGTGACCACGGGAGGAGGGACATTCCCTGCAGGCCCGTGCTGAAATTCATAGCCCTGATGGGTGCCCTGATTCTCTCGAAACCGCCCGTACTGATGGTCGTACAGACCATTCCCTTGCCCTGCCATAGTTCCTACCTCTTCCCCCGCGTGTCGGGGTGATACTCGACCCCTTACGCAAGATCGGCTCTTGAACAATAGATCCGATCACCGCCGGATAACCGAATAGTACCTTGAGCCCTCAGCTCTCTGCAATGGGACCAGCAGGGTATGTTATAGTCAGATTTTGTGCGCGTGTCCCAGCATCAAAAGCGATGAGGTACGGTCATGGATCTTCGCCAGCAGCCGCCGCGGCGATGGAGTGACGCCCTGGCAGGCATGATATGGCTGCCTCGGTTGATCGACAAGGTGCGCGCGTTTCAAGCCGGTACCCTGGGAGCCTATGCCTATCCCTCTGCGCTCGACCAATCCTTCCTGCGTCGGTTTCAACTCACGCCTGCCTATATCGAGCCTCTGGTATGTGAGGCGAAATCGGATGAGGCCATCGGAGAGGCGATCCGACAACATCTCCAGCTGAGCGATGAAGAGGTCCGGAACCGTTGCGCCTTGCTCCGGGAGAAGTACCACTGGGCATTCGCGGTGTTGGACCGAGATGACGGGTATGTCCGCGGCCTGGGATACCCGATTCCCCGCTTTCTGCAACCACCGCTCTGGCGCTGGTATCAACGGTGGTCGGCGCAAAAGGCCTCCGCCACGTCCATCTGATGCTCTGCTCCTCTACCCTACCGGCTGCGCCTCCCCAGCGAAACACCAGCCTCACTGGGTCGCCGTGCCTTCGTCTCCCCCTAATGCTGCTGCTCGTTTTATCCTACAGCCTGGTTGCCGCTCGGAGTTTCGCCGACGGCGTGCCCAACCCACCCACCGCACTCACACAAGCATTTAATCTACTCTCCAGTGAGCGCATGCTGGAAGATATCCGCGCTTTGAGCGGACCAGCATTCAACGGACGCCAGACGGGCACGCCCGACGATCTCGCCTCCGCAGAATTCGTACGACAACGGTTCATCGATCTGCAGACGCTACGCTCATCGATTTCCGAATCTCGTGCCATGCGTGATCGGCCCCCGGAGCATACATGGATTCAGTCCGTCCCCGTCCGCGCCACTACCATCGGAAAGGATCCTCTCCTGCAGATTCGACCGGCAGCTGACTCTCAACCGGCCTTGATCGGCACCGACTACCTTCCTGTCCTCGATTCGCCTTCAGCCGACCTGCTGCAGACCTCGATTGTCTTTGTCGGATATGGGATCTCCGATCCTGACGGCGGATTCGACGAATATGCCGGGAACGACGTTCGAAACAAAGTCGTGCTGTTTCTCCGTGGAAAACCAGATCGTTACACCAAAGTAATTTCCCATGCAGATAAAGCACACATGGCCCATGCCCATGGAGCCATCGGCTACCTCACCGCTACCGGTCCGATCCTCACTGCCTATGAAACTCGTCGTGGTATCACCGGTCGGCCCAGCGCCTTCTATGGACTCACGGACCCTGACCGGACAATTCCCGGCGCCTGGATCAGTACCGCACTCGCCTCGGCCATCCTCGGCGCCCAGCAGCCGGGCGACGACCATCGGCTGCGTCGATTACAACAGCAGCTCAACGACGCCATGATCCCGCAGACCATGGCCATCGATCGCTCCATCACGCTCCGCTGGCAGAGCGCGCAGCAAGACGGCATACTCCGGAACGTCATCTCAATTCTTCCTGGACAAGATGCCGCGCATCAGGACGAAGCGATCGTGATCGGTGCCCATCGCGATCATTTTGGAACGCAAGGCGGGCTGCTCTTCGCCGGCGCCGATGACAACGCATCCGGCACTGCCGTGCTCTTGGAGGTGGCACGAGTGCTCGCCTCGCTGCCGGCCGGTCCCAAACGTTCGATTGTGCTGGCGTCGTTCAGCGGAGAGGAGCAGGGGTTGCTGGGATCGAAGTTGTACGTGAGCCAACCGGGCTTGCCGCTGTCCTCCATTGTGGCCATGATCAACGTGGATCACGCAGCGATCGGAAACGGACGGCTTACCATCGGGCTGACCGGTCTAGAGAAGCCCGTTGCGCAAGCGGCCGGGCAACGTGCCGGGCTTGCAGATCGTATCGATCTGTTCGGGTATTTTCCAGGGGGAGACCATGTGCCGTTTAAGGAGGCGGGAATCCCAACAGTGACGGTCGTGAGCGGCGGCGTTCACCCGCATTTCCACCACCCCACCGATACCGTGGAGACCGTCAATCCAGATCTTCTTTCTGATGTGGCGCGTTATGTCCTCGCCATTGCCTGGCAACTCGCCGAGACCCGATAAGATCCTCGTATCAACTTCCGACCGTGTGAAACTTCAGCCATTCTATGGCAGCAGAGGGCTGACAACCAGCGGTTGATTGCCTCAGACCTACGAGGCAGGAAGCCTGGGAGGAAACTGAAATGGACCTGCTTGGCAGCCGGGCCCATCTCGCCGGATATCGTGCTTCCGACAACGGCGAGATTCGATGAAAGAGGAATGAAAAAGATTGTGCTGGTTCGCGGCATAGACCACTATTTGACCGCCACCACTTCGACCTGGCCCACTCGACGCGTCACTGTAATCCCCACATCATGGTCATAGCGCCGCAAGTGAAAATCTACCGATCCATTTCCCACCGTGAGGTTCTTGATCTCCATTTCGCCCACGAAAGCCGGTAAGCTCGGATAGCTGAACACCACCTTGCGCTCTGACGCAATAATCGATAGGCCGAGGCAGGCTTGGACCGCCATGAAGGCCGAGCCCGCCGCCCACGCTTGTGGATTGCAGGCCACCGGGTACCGCGTGAGGCCCTGACCGGGTCGACGCACGAATCCACAGAAGAGTTCTGGCAATCGATGAAAGTCGAGCACGAGGCTGACCTCGAACAATCCGGTCATGACGGTTTTCACCTCGTCCTTAAGACCATACCTCGCCAGACCGGCGGCAATCATGGCATTGTCATGGGGCCACACAGATCCGTTGTGATAAGACATCGGATTATACCGGCGTTCCGAGGCGGCGAGCGTTCGAATCCCCCAACCGCTGAACAGGTCATTGGACAGCAGGCTCTCAGCCAAGCGCTTGGCATGTTCTTCGCTCGCAATGCCCGTGTACAGGCAATGCCCGGCGTTGGATGATTTTACCCGGCAAGGCCGTTTCTTCCCGTCCAAGGCCAGGGCATACATAGATAGGTCATCGCACCAGAAGGCCTCTTCGAACCGGCCTCTGAGCGAGAGGGCCTGCTTCCTCAACTCACCGGCGCGATCGGCGTATCCGAGCGCATCGGCCAGCCTAGATGCCTGCAGCTTCGCGTCGTACACATACCCTTGCACTTCGCAGAGAGCGATGGCTCCTTCGGCCAATGACCCGTCCGCATGTGAGATGGAATCATGCGAGTCTTTCCAGCCTTGATTATCCAGCCCAGTCGGCGATTTCCGCACATACTCCAAGAAACCATCCCCGTCTGAATCGCCGAATGTATCCATCCACGTCAAGGCCAATTCAAGATTGGGCCAGAGGGACCGTGCAAATGCTAGGTCACCCGTGCGCTCATAGTAGGCGCCGGCCAACATCACAAATAGGGGTGTGGAATCGATGCTGCCGTAATAGAGTCCAAACGGAATCTCTCCCAAGGCCGCCATTTCACCCTTGCGCGTCTCATGGAAGATCTTCCCAGGCTCGGCGTCCTGAGCGGGATTCAGCTCTTTGGCCTGCGTGGCTGCCAGATAGGCGAGGACACCTCGCGCCAGTTCCGGCCTAATCCACAGACATTCCAATGCCGTGATAATGCCGTCGCGGCCGAAAGGCGTGCTGAACCATGGCACGCCCGCATAGGGATAGGGTCCTTCCGGCCTGTCGGTCACCATCATGCAGACATCCGTCAACGAACGATTCCACCATTCGTTGAACTGCGCGTTATTTGTGTGAACGACACAGTCGCGAGGCTTGACCGCTCCGATCGCCATTCCGGCTTCAGCAATGGCCGCATCGTAGGCCAAGAAAGGTCGACGGTCCTCGGCCAGGTCGCAGGCCACCATCACCATCACCGAGGCTTCCCCCTTCGGATCCAGCTCGATATCAAACGTCGCTTGCGATGCGCTGACTTCCAGGGGGACCGGGGTGAATTGAATCCTCGTCTCGCGGACCACCCCATCGAGTCCTTCGTACCTCAATCCCAAGACATCTTTGTGCAACACATTCGGCAACAACACGCCCTTCCTTGGGCGTTTTTTCCCCCGCACTTCGAAAATATCGGCGAAGTCGGCCTCGAACCGGATCGACAAGGTCATCTGCACAGGAGCCAGGCTGAAGTTCGAAAGTCGAAAGCGCTCATACGACACACCATTCCATAAGAAACGGGAACGAAACACGTGGACACTCCCCCGAGGAATCGCGATACGACCATCCCGATAGAGGTCTGGGTTCGTGAGGTCGACGGCCAGCAAGGCGTTGTCTTCTTTGACCGTGGAACTCAGAAGCATCGGTCGATTGTTATTGAGAAAAAGTTCCTGCCGCGACAGAAAGCGGGTGCCTTCGTGAAACAATCCCTGGGTTCCTCGACCCACCGGTTGAATGTCTCCATAACGGTCAAATACCCCGAAGGTCTCGCCATGCTTGAGCACACGCGTGCGGTCATCCGTCATGGAGGAACTGGCTAAGATATAGAACTGATCATTGACGCTGATAATTTCTTCCACGAAATCCTCCAACAGTCCTCCGCTCAAAGGCGCAAATTAGGGTCAACCGTCGCTTATCCGTTCCATGATGCGGGGCATTCAGCATCTCGTCCCCAACCTGCTTCCCAGCCGCGAAACATACCCTCGTCCCGGACAGGATCAATGACTCGTCGGCTGAGCGGCCATCACAATAGGCCGCTCCTCTCCTTCCGCGCTGCGAGGACTTCCCTCATTCCAATTGGTCCGGACCCATCGCACCACTCCCAACGCGACGAGTGCCGAGAGAAAGAGCCCGATGCCGATCCCGAACACGCTGGGACGCTCACCGAATTCCTGCGTCGTCCAACCGAAAATTGTCATCCCCGCAATCGCGGCCGTCATGGCCCCAAGATTATAAATCGCCAACACCCGCCCCAGGAGAGTGGATGGAGCAATTTCCTGCAACACTCCCCAGGCCACCGGGGTCAGGGTCCCCGTCCCCATCCCGATGACGACCATAAGTCCCGCCGCCACCAGCCGGTTCGACGTCAACGTCAAGCCGAGCAGCGCGAAGCCGCTGATGCCGCTGGAGATCGCCATCAATTGAATGCGCCGGGGAAGCGACCAGGCAGATAGCTTCACCAGCCCCAACGAGACCAACAGCAATCCGAGCCCGAACGCAGACCAGAGATACCCCACTTCGATGGGACCGAGATCCAGCAGCTTTTTTCCGAACACGGGAAACAGCGTACTGAAAGCGCTCGTCGAGAAGGTATACATCGACGCAGCCCCGATCAACATCAAAATAATCCGTTGCTGCCGGATGACATAGTGAAAACCATCTCGGACATCACGAAAGGTCCCAGCCAGAGACATCTCACCGACCGGTACCACCTCGGTTGGCCCGAATCGAACAAAGAGAAAACAGGCCGCTGAAACCACGTAGCTGACCGCGTTGACACAGAGCACTTCCTGGGAACTCATGGTTGCGATCCCGACCCCGCTCAGCGCCGGCCCGACGATAATCCCGATACTCGTCGTCGTCTGGAGCAAGGCATTGGCAGCCGTAAATTCGTGGCGAGCCACCAGGGACGGAATCGCCGCAGTCAGAGCAGGACCGAACACCGCGGAGGCGACGGCATGGACAAACACCATCAGATACAGTCGCTCGATGCTGAACGATTCGACTGCGAGAAGACAGGGAATCACCCCCAGCACGACCGCGCGGATCAAGTCACTACTGATTAACAAAAGCTTTTTGGGGACACGATCGACGATCACCCCGATGAAGGGGCCGAATAGGATCGGCGGCAACGTCTGCAACAGCCCGATCATGGTGGTCTTGAGAGGAGAACCGGTCACCGCGTAGACAAACCACAGCAAGGCCAGCTTCGACACACCATCGCCGACTTGCGAGACCATCTGGCCCCACCACACGAGCGTGAAGTCGCGCGTCAAGAGATGCGGCGACCACTTCACTCTTGGGCGTCTCGTTGCTCTTCCGCTCCCGCGCCGTGATTCAATCATGTCAGCAGATCGAGTAGGTTCAGACTCCCTGTGACAGCCCTATTCCTGGACCACTAACCGCACGGCTTCGGTATTCACCGCTCGCACTCCCGGAACTTGTCGAGCCGCTTGAGCCGCTTCGAGCACGATCACCTGGAACCTCGTTGTACCGCTCAAGGTGACGATGCCCTGTTCTGTTTTTACCTCGAACTTCACCGTTTGCAAGGTGACACTTTTCTCGAAGCGCTCCTTGACCAGTTGCGTCAGCCGTTTGTCGCGTTCCGCGACGAGTCTATTGGTCGCATCGGCCTCAACCTTCAGACGGTTTTCGACTGCATGAACCCCGCCGAGGCATCGCACGATGTCCGCTGCCGCTCGCTTATCTTCCTCACGCGATACTTCACCGAGGAGGACAAGATCCTTGTCTTTGACGTCCACCTCAATGGTGTAGGGAAAGAGCCGCGGGTCCGCCATGAGCGCGAGCTTGGCGGTCACCATCAACGAGCGTAACGGCTTTTTCACATCAGGGTCCACGGTTTTGGGACGCTCCCCCGTGCCCGGCTCGCTAGGAGATGCTTGCCCCTCTGCCGGCGGTTTCACCTCTGGCGCCAGTGCCACCGAGGGACAAGGATGCTCAGCCGCCATGTCAGGCTCTTTCTCTTTC
>CABVRW010000044.1:0-4443 GCA_902500785.1 uncultured Nitrospira sp. | reverse complement strand
CTCTTTCTCTTTCGTTTTCGATTCCTGCTCCTTAGGCTTTTGCTCCGACTCTTTAAGCTTATGTTCGGATTCCTTGTGCTTCGCCGCCGGCTCCTTCGCTTTGGAATCCGAGTCCTTAGCTTTGCTTTCCGGTTCTTTCGTTTTCGGCTCAGGCTCTTTGGGTTTCGTCTCGGAGTCCTTCGGTTTCTGATCCACCGGCTTTGTGTCCAAGTCTTTTGGCTTTGGCTCAGACTCCTTTGGTTTCAGATCCGGTTCCTTCGGTGGCACATCGGGGTCCTTTGATCGTTGCACCGGCGGAGCGTCCGGCTTGCCATCGGGGGCCGATTCTGCCCTGACAATAGAGGTCACACTTCCTATCCACGGCGCGGCAAAGAGCACCAGCACCCCTGTCACGAAGACGGTCCGAATCGCCATTATAGGCATATTGCCCCTCATGTTATTGAGTTGAACCGAGACTGCGAAGCCAATCGCCGAAAACCCGTCCTCGGTGTCGTCTCGGGAAACGAAACATCTCCGGAAGAAAAGACATACGCGAGGAAGGGGCAGAAAGCAACACTGAGAATGCCCGGGGCAGAGCACCGGCAATCCCAATCGAAGACCCGCACGCACCCGTAGGTGTCGTGCGCGTCAAAACGAACCTCATGTAGAGAGAAATTTAGGCAACAGCCGGACTCACCACGAGGCCACGGCGGCTAACCTGCAGCGTGACCATCGCAGTGAGTAATAAGAGCAGTCCGATCCCAATGAGGCTCACGGCAGGACCTAAGGTGTCGGCAGCCCACCCGAATCCAGCCATACCGACCATGGCCGAAGCCATCCCACCGATACTGAACGTGGTAAAGACGCGTCCGAGCAAATGCTCCGGCGTAACTTCCTGAAGCATCGCCCACACGACCGGATAGAACAGAGAGGTGCTGCCGCCGATGATGACGATCAGTAAGAACGTGCTGAACAGCACCGGTGTCTGGATCAATCCTAAGGCACAGACCGCAAGACCACCGATTGTCAGCGAGCGACCGATCTTGCCGATGCGATCCTGGAATGTACCCTGCGGCGTCCGAGCCAGCCAGATAGAGGCTGCCAGCATCCCGATACCCAAGGCCGACCACAACCAGCCCAACTCCATGGGACCGACTTGCAGCAATTCCTTCGCGACCACCGGGAGAAGGAATACGAAGGCGCTGATCGCCAGATTGTAGAGGACCGCAGTCACCATCAACGCAAACACCACCCGGTGCTGCAGGAACACGAAACGAAATCCGACCATCATGTCCTGCATGACGGGTGTCGCCAGCACATTGAGGCCTTTTACAGTTCGGCTATCCCGCACGCGAATCGGCAAGAGGAACAGCGCGGAGACCAGAAACGTAGCGGCGTCCACATACAACACATTCTGGGCGCCGATCAGCGCGATACCCAGTCCGCTCATGGCCGGTCCCAACAAGACACCGATGTTAGTGGTGCTCTGGAGAAACGCATTCGCCGTCGTGAGTTGCGACCGTTGGACGATCAGCGGCACAGCTGATGCCAGGGCAGGACCGAATATGGTGGAGACGATAGAGATGAGAAACACCAACACATACAAACGTTCCAGTGTCAGCATATCGAACGTATAAAACAGCGGTATCAAGAGGACCATCAAGGCTCGTAAGAAGTCCACGACGATCATGACCGTTTTCTTGGGGAGATAATCCAGATACACGCCGATCAACGGACCGAAGACCAAGGGGGGAATCGTCTGCAGCAACCCGATGGCGGTCATCTTGAGCGCCGATCCGGTCATTTCATAGACGAACCATAAAAGCGCCACCTTGTTCAAACCGTCGCCGATCTGGGAGACGACCTGGCCACCCCAGAGACACCCGAAATCACGGGTGGCCAGTAACCGCCACCCAGTTACATTCGACTCAGACGTAGATTGCGACTCAGCTGCCATGCTTGTCCTTCTGCGAGGTTAACGTCGCGCTGACTAGAGGTTCGAGGCGTGTTGCTGTCCCGTCTGACCAGGGACCGCAGCGGCATCAGTAATTAATTGCTGGTAGATCTTCACATAATCGTTCGTCATGCGCTGAGAGGTGAATCGCTCATCAAAGACCTGTCGGCATCGTCGACGATCGATCGCGCCGAGGTTGCCGACTTGGCTCACCATTTCATCCAGATTTTCGCTGATAAAGCCCGTCACACCGTGGCCGATAATTTCAGGGATGGATCCCCGTCGGTACGCAAGGACCGGTGTCCCACAAGCCAGACTTTCGATCAGGACGAGCCCAAACGGTTCCGGCCAATCATAGGGACAGATCAGCCCGATCGCGTTCCCAATGAAATCACTCTTCTCCGCGTCGGTGATCTCCCCCACGAACTCGATCAAGGGATGATCGAGGAGTGGCTCGACGACTCGCTCGAAATATGCGCGATCCGCCGGATCGACCTTTGCCGCCATCTTCAGCGGTAATCCGACGCGTTTGGCCAATTCAATCGCTTGATCCGGACACTTTTCCGGCGATACCCGGCCGAGGAAAGCCAAGTACTTGCCTGGCTCTGAATGGAACGTATAGAGGTCGCGCGGCAACCCGTGGTAGACAGTGTTGGCCCAGTTGCACCAGGGCAGCGGTCGACGTTGTGAATTGGAGATGGAGACCAGCGGTAACTCCGCAAAGTCACGGAAGACCGGCACAAGTTCAGGCAAATCCAATCGGCCGTGGAGGGTCGTCACGACGGGGACCCGACAGCGGCGGGAAAGGGAAAAGGGCAGGAAGTCGAGATGGGAATGAATGAGATCGAATTGGTCGGACGCCGAGAAGACCTGCTCGATCATCTGAATGAGAGGTGCTTCGCGGTTGAAGATCCCGGTGTTCAAACGCAACGCCTGCTGGCAGGGCGCCTCCAGCTTTGCCTGCGTGACCGAATCACCACTGGCGAACAGCGTGACGTCATGACCCTGCCGAACAAGCTCTTCCGTCAGATAGGAGACGATGCGTTCCGTGCCTCCGTACAACTTCGGAGGGACGCTCTCCCAAAGCGGCGATACCTGGGCAATCCTCATACGGACAATCTCCTTTACTCTTGAACGGTCAGCGACGGGGGCCGGAAACGATATCTCTCCTCACACCACGCCCATCACCAGCTGCTGCATTCTTTCTGTTCTGCCTATCCGATTCAATTGACATCTTTGACACGGGCGCATTGTTTTTGTCGTCTTGTCGCGAGAGAGATGAACGTTCACAACGATCAGACAGCAAAGCAAGCGTTATACCGCGATGTCACCTGCACGTACGACTCGGCCCAATCATCTAGACAAATCACAATGAATCAATCACTTGCACGACCAATCAGAGATAGACAGCTCGAAGGTAATGGGGCCCAAGGCCTGTGGATTCTGTTGATAACTAAAGTGCCGAGCGCAGAACGGCTGTGACAGGCTTGCGTTGACACACCAAACCGCCACAGCAATATTTCGTCCAAGCTTAAAGGATGGTTGACCGCTTGATTCGTGGAGGTTTATCAGAAATCGCGCATGCCCCAACACAACTGACGCCTGGAGCCTCGCAGAAGAGAAGCCTCGTGAGCAGGAGATCGACTACCGAGCGGCCAACCTTCATGCCGCAGGTGGGAATCCGCGACGGCAGCAGCGACAAGCTTCCATCATGAATCGGCTAAGGAATGTCGTCGAGCAGACCCGACTGAATGGGAGGCAGCGGACCCGCCTCACGCGGCACAGGAGGAAACACGACCGGAGCGCCGACTTGATTGGCTCCCTGAATCAACCCCACCGACAGTTGCGGGCCAAGCGTCATGAGGGCGCCGCTCCAGGCTTGTCCGGTTGCAGGATTTCGGAAGTTATAGGATTCGAAGTTGTTCCCGAAGTTGTAGATGTATCCCTGAGTGCCCTGGTTGTCCACATAGAGATTTCCCGGTCCCACCAGACCAAACAGCGGGGCGACTCCGCCATTGAACCCGCGCACCCCTGAGACGGATTGTGCTGCTGCAGGCAAGGGAGCTAGGAGTAGTGCAACCCCAATCACCCACTGCCACGACTTCCCCTCACGCATGGCTATACTCCTCGCCCTTCAACATGGACACGGATGTCGGTTTATGGTACCACGCCACCATCAGTGCGGATTCAGTATGGCTCAACCCAGACCTTGCATCAAGGAGTTTGTTATGACGAATCCAATCCTCCGGGGATGCGTTCTCATCGGAAGTGCGACCGCGCTCCTACTCTGGGCGGCGCCGGCCGCGTTCGGCCTGGAAGTGACCAAACCGGTCCCGACTGAACGCCGCGAGGCGATGTCGCTCGCCGACGCCGTCCTGAAAGCACTGCAGAACAACCTTGATATCAGTATCGGTCGCCAAACGAGAGAGAGTCGCCTGGCCGACATTGTGATCGAGCAGGCGAAATTCGATCCGACCGTCAGCCTCAATGGGCAATACAACCGACAGGTC
>CABVRW010000043.1 GCA_902500785.1 uncultured Nitrospira sp. | reverse complement strand
TGGGGGCAAGAGGGGCAATATTACTCAGACGGTGAAACGCCTGTCAATGAGTCGATACGCCTGCCGCGTCAGGGGACTGTGAAAATTGAGGGTGCTTCCTCAACTCCTCAAACATAATCTGCGCTTTGACTTCTTCCCCCGCCGGAGTGAGATGGCAATTGTCCTGGAACCACTCATCGTGGAATCGATCTTGATCGGGAATGAGAAAGGGCACCGCATGGCGGCGCGCCACTTTTTGCAACACGTCGTAGTTTTTCTCGAGCCCGACCACCAAGGCTTCCTCGAACCCTTTGAAGGCTCCCGCGTTTTTGCTCAAATTCTCCTTCCTCGCCTGCAGGAATCCGAAGAGGACGACATCGGAGCCTGAACTCTTGCTTAACGTCACCAGATAGTCGATGTTGCGCTCGAACCCTTCAGAAGCCTGTCGCTTCACCCGTTCCAGCGCAACCTGAGGATCGACTTCCCAAAACGGTTTCGTCACAAAAATCGAGCCGACCGGTTCAAGCCATCTCGCATAGAGATACTTGCCGGTGTTGCTCCCTGCGAGCAGTGTTTTCTCGCCCGGTCTCGGGACTGTGCCGCTGCCCTGGCTTCTGAAGTGAGTATACTCGGGATTGTAGTGCTCGAAAAACAGTGGCAAGACATCGTTTCCGCCTCCGTGATAAATCACGATGTCCGGCTGCAGAAACCGATGCCGGAACACATAGCCGGCTAAAGCCTCAGCGCTGGTCCCATAATTTATCCCCGCGTTGATCACCTGCACGCGTCGACTCGAAATCGCTTGGAGCTTTCCTTCTAAGCGTGCGACCCAGGTGTCGGCAGGATTCTTAATGAACGGCCACATGAAGGTCGTGGATCCGCCCAGCACCAAAATTCGAATCGTGTTGTCGGGTTTTTCGACGGCAAATTCCTCGTTCCGGTATCCAAGAGAATTGGTTTGCCTGTATCCGTTCGCGATGAAATTCGGCGTGTGGGTATAGAGCAGGTACGGATGCGGTACGAGGGACGCATTCTCCGCGCCTTTGACACTCGAGCGAAATTCGGTCGGCCGGTCTAAATACAGGTCGATGGTTCGTTTTCCATTGGCAAGCCCCGCGCGCGCATAGAGATACCCGGTGGCCACCTCCAAAAACGCGACCGACACACCAATGCTGGCGAGGCCTACGGCTGTGACGAGGAGAATGTTCCGAAATCCTGTTACTCGCATGGCGCAGCGCGAACGGCGTTCAAGATGTTTGAGGTTATGCTACGAAGGCGGACGATGGTCTGTCCAGTGCATTATGCGCCCGATCGACCAATTCTCTCCGAGACTCGTCAGCGGGATGGGCTAAGAGGAATTACCCGCAATGGGGATGTGGGAGCGGCCTCGGGAATGCAGATCGGGTGCTGCGTAGCACCCAAGGCCGACCGCGCATTCGATGCGACCTGTCCTTGCACATATGTGCAGAGCTCTCCCGTCACCACCGTCCCATTCTTGTCAAGATCGGCCGCTCCGCGCAGTCCCTTCAGCAGGAAGTAGGTGAATAGTCCGTGCTGTCCTGGTTGATAGGCCCGCGCCTCCTGCAGCGTCGAATTTCCCACCATCACGAGCAGCCGGCCTTTGTCACCCTCCTGCCCCTGAGGGCTCCACTGTGGCGGCACGGGTTGAGCCGATACGGAATCGGGCGCGGGTTCCAGTGACAGGTCCACCATCAACACAACCTGCTTCAATGACGTTCGAGTCAGGGCACGTTGCAGCCGAGCGAGCGAGAATACTCGGCTTGTGGCGAGCGTCGAGCCATCGTAGGGAAGTAAGGAGACGGCGCCGGTCTTCTGATCCACGAGGGCTCGGCCGGACATGTAAATATAGGCCGTGTGTTGCGACGCACTCTGTTTCGGCAGCCACTGTTCAAACACCTCGATCAGGTCATCCTTGAGGGCTCTGTCATCAACCACCACCTTGACCTGCTGCGAAGGGATACCCAACACTCGCTTAAAGTATCCGCCCATGACCTCCGCATCATGCGCGGCAAACTTGACCGCCGGCATGGTCGAATCACGAAACGCCCCGACACCGATGGCGATCCCAACGGCATGCGACTGGCCTACCTTCTGGTTGATTTTCGGAAGCTGATCGACATCGACCGACAACACTTCCACCGCGTCGCTGGGATCGGGCCGAATGGCGATAAAAAACTTCTTCGACGACGGAAGCTCGACGTTCGAAGACGCGCGCAACGCGCAGATCAATTCGGCCTGTTCAAGATCAGAAATGGCTCCCACCTTGCCCTCAACCGCGACTCGCCGGACTTCGCCAGGTTGCAAGGCGCCCAATGAGACAGGGGTCTTGAGCCCACCCACAATCGCGGCATGGCCGCTCAGATCAATTTCGACCGCTTCCGCAACTCCCGCCCCCTCATTCTTGACTTCGAATTCCACGCTGAAGGCTTCCTGCTGCTCGAGGACCTGGTTCTGATTCTCGTCACGAATAATGGTGCGAAAGGAGAGCTGGGTTTTCTCGGACGACGCGGCCGCCTCCAGCGCGGCGGGCGGCGGCAGAGACCGATCGTTCGGCTGCGTGGGTGGTGCCGGAGCCAATGGAGCCGTTGCCGCTGGAGCAAGCGCCATCGGGGCAGACTGGATGGTTCCCGCGCCACCGGTCTTTCGAAGCTGTGCCTGTTGGCGAATTCTTGGGGCGGTCCCAAGTTGTTGCGCCACACCTTCCACGACCGTGGCGACCGTCCTCTGCGCGATCCCGTCAAGACCGCTGATCGCGCAGGTATCTGCCCGTGCTTCCACCTCTCCCGTGACGGAACTCTGCAATTTTTTGGTGTAGAGCACCTCCCCCTGATGATCGAGATAAGAGAAATCCAGTCCGAGCGTCACCGTCGCGGGGTAGGATTTGTTGGCCTTACGGGGGACGAACACCTGGGTCTCACGGAGTCCCAGCGCGACGTCCACCACCCCGTCGGTGTCACTCGCGGACGGACCTGACTCAACCCGCACCCGTTCGAACACCTGTCCCATGCGCTGCTTCAATTGGGCTTCTAACCCCTCGTGAATGGGCAAGGCTAGGGCCTGGCCACAAGCATCCTGATAATCCAGGGACGCCGCGCCGATACTCTGATCCATCCGGAGCTGCACGGTCAGCGGAAGATTGTAATCGGTGGGAAGGCTGCTACGCTGACCGAAGAATTGGCACCCCCCAGACACCAGCAGCACCGACATGAGACTCGCGAGAGGACGCCTTGATACCCACGGCACAGCACACCCCATCCATTGGCACATCTGGCACATCAATCGTTGCACGATATCTCGTTATACCCAATCTCGCGAAGGCATGACAACCGCTGCGGCAGCGCGTTGACAGGTCTCTCCTGCTCGGTTATGGTCCAGCGCGTGAACGTCGCGAACGAGGCAAAGAAGCACTCGACACCCGCGTGGACTTGGGGCGCCGTTGCAGACCTGATCCGTCTCCGTAACCAATCCGGCACCTGGCTATTGATGTTGCCGAGCCTCTGGTCGCTCGTCCTCGCGCATCGCGGCCGGCCACCGTTGTGGTTAGTGGGCGTCTTTGCGCTCGGCGCCTTTGTGATGCGTAGCCTCGGTGTGGTCTTCAACGACCTGGCCGACCGGGAGTTCGACAAACACGTCACCCGCACCAGTAACAGACCGTTGGCCTCCGGCCGACTCGTGCCTCGGCAAGCGCTGTTCGTCGCGCTCGGCCTTGCGATCATCGCGGCCGCTCTCGTCGCGACTCTCAATGCTTTAACCATTCTCCTGAGCCCCTTCGCGCTGATTCTTGCGGCGATGTACCCCTTCAGCAAGCGGTGGATCCAGATTCCGCAAGCCGTGCTTGGAGTCGCATTCGGCTGGGGAACGATCATGGCTTGGGCCGCATCACGCGGAACGATCGACCCACCGGCGTGGTGGCTCTTAGCCGCAACGACCTGCTGGGCCATTGCGTACGATACGATTTATGCACTGCAGGACCGCGAGGATGACCGCCGCATCGGAGTGAAGTCCTCCGCACTCCTTTTCGGCGAAGCGGTCCCTTCAGCCGTCGGACTCTTTCTGGTGGGAATGGGGCTCTGCCTGATTGCGGCCGGACAGTTGTCCGACCTACGGATGGGATATTATCTCGTCTTGGCCCTAGTTGCAGGAGTCTTTATCTGGCAGGTACGGCGTTTACAGGCCCCCGTGACTCCACAGGCGGCCTTTCTCATGTTTCAACAACATGTCTATGCCGGAGCTGCCATCTTAGTCGGCATCTGGCTCGGCACATTGGAATAGACTCCTTAGCCGATCAGTCGCCCACCTTTCCAAGTGGCTGATCCGGCTTCGGAGCGCGAAGTGTCTTCAGATAGAACGCCACGGCCTTCGCATCCGCGTCATTCAGACCCAAGCTCGGCATACGCGTATCCGACTTCATGGCCTGCGGGTTTCTCAACCAGCGATAGACCCAGGTTGGATTCAAACGGTATCCCGCACGATCAAGCGCAGGGCCGACCTTCCCACCTTCTTCACCGATCTTGTGACATCCATTGCAACCATACTTCGTCACATAGATCTGCTTGCCGACGTCAGCCAATTTTGCGGCGGCCTCCGGCTTCATGGTGAGGTCAGGACGAGCGATATTGACACCCTTTCCAGGCCTGGTGGTGAAATTCGTCAGTGCCGCCGTCGCTTGATCGAGCTCTTTCTTCGCCTGGCCCATCGCCTGCATTTCCTTGGCGTAGGCATTGTCGTCGACATCGACACCTTTTTTATCGGCTTCGTCGCTGGCTTTCTTCTCTGCTTCCTGGGCCAGTCGTTCCGCCTCTTGAAACTTTTGCTCGGCGGCCTGTTTCGCGTCCTGCAGGTCTTTCTTTCGACCCTCAACATTAAATTCTAACTTCTTGCCGTGCAGCGAACGGACATGCCCCACGATCCCCCAAATTTCTTCTTCTGAGAGGGTGTACTTAAAGGTCGGCATGGTCGGGACGGCAAACTCATCGTCCCCGATCTTCTCGCCGCCCGGCCCGGTATCCTTCATATCCCGCGAGATGGTATGGAAGATTTCTTCGTCGTTAAACGTCCCCATCTCTTCTTTATTGGAAAGGTCTTTCGGCTTGGGGTCCGTCATGGACGACCAATTGAACCCTTCGTTTTGTTTTCCATTTTCGCCGTGGCAATGCATGCAATAGTGAGCATAGAGCTTTTTGCCCTTCGCGGATTGTTCGTTCTGAAACATCGAACAGCCCCCGGTTCCGATGAGGCCCGACACTCCGACCACCACTGCGACCGTTCCAAAAACGCGTATTCTTCGCCACGCCCTCATGCTCACGACCCTTTCTTTAAACGTCTCACGAGGACCAACTCAAAACCCAGCGCTAAGGCCACCGCGAGTACTGCATACATGTACGGCGAATAGTCAGGCGGCGCATCGGCCCGGAAATACCACCAGGAGGAAATGGCCTTTTCAGATCCCTTTTCCTTCGGCTGGCCGGAGTCCGTCTTTTTCCCATCCCAAATGGCAAAGGCAATGCTGGCGAACTCGCCCGGTTTAAATTGGGTGTCTTCCTCTAGATATTCGGTGTGCAAAGGCCGAGAAAACACGACCTTCCATACGCCATCCTGGAACACGCCTTTAGCTGTGACATCTTGATGCGCATGGGGTTTCAGGGTGCCGAAGCCCTTCGCTCCCATGTCGACGCCCTTGCTATCCTTATTCTTCCAATACCAAATATTGACCGGCCCACCCTGCACCTGCGCCATCGGCTGTCCATGGGCGAAATGAGCCTTTGTGTCGCCTACCATGAATTCAAGGGCTGCCGCATCTTCTGGATCTTCAGATGGGTCGCTGTATTCCAACAGGATGGCCACGTTGGTGCCATCGTGCAACCCACGGACCTTTACGCTCTTCGCCGTCACTTCGGTAATACGGACGGGCCAATGCACCTGGGGAGACATGGGGAATTCAGATACCGCGGCAGTCGCCCAGGCCGCAGCGGTGGGATCGTCTGTCGGAAGCGCTCCCTTCACGAGCGCGGCTCGCACCGACACGCTCTGCTGGCTATAGGCCGGCTGTACCTCGGCGGCCACGCAGAGCCCCATGAGGCCGACAGCCCCAACCCACCATCTCGTTCCTGGTCTCCTCACTCGTGCCATACGCTCCCCTTAATTGATCAGCAATCCTTGATCGGAGAAATTATTCGGACTCGTCCCACGTGCGGGGCTTTTGTCCCGCTCCATCGTACTCGCCCATAATGACTTTCCAAATATCTTCATCGGACAATTCCAGTTCCCAACGCGGCATCGCCGACTTCCAGGGCATGCCTTCGACGGGAAGGCCGACCCCACCGCGCTTGATCCGCCAGAACAGATAACTTTCTTGAAGCATCGCGATCGTGGTCGGATCTTTAAAATTCGCCGGCGGAGGCGTGAACCCGGTCGCGGCAAATCCCTTGCCGTCAAAATTGCCGTGGCAAGGCGAACAGCGAGACGCGTACAACCCCTTCCCGTACATAATATTGTCCGGCGTCTTGGGAACGGGATTTGAGAGCCCCGTGTACTCTCCCGGAGGAGCGGGATGAATGGTGCGATTCTCCGCTGGAGGCGCGTCACTGGAAGCCGTGCTTCCATAGGTCTGCCACCCTACCAAGAGCGGGAAGAGGGCCAAGACCAGATACCGTGCGCTGCTGAGTGCCCCGCCGCTCTCGCCCGTCAAGAACCGGAAGATCGGACCGAAGAACGCATCCTTGGACGCACCGCTCAAGGTCTCAAAAATCACGATGCCCGCAGTGGTCAACATCAAATACAAGAAGATCAGGCTCGAGGGCAATGGCGCGGAATGCGGCAGGATGGGGACGATAAATTTCAAAAAGAGATAAATCAAGACCGTGAGAATAATCGGTCTAACGAGTACGCCTCCCATATCTTCCTCCTCCACTCCGACGATAACTATCGGGCTTGAGCGATTGCGAGCGAACCGGCATCAGCTGCCTTGACAGGCGCCGGAATCGCACGCGGCAGATCCAATTCCGATGGATTCACGCTAATGGGTTCACCGCTCATCTGTTGTAAAAATGCGATGACCGAGAGAATTTCATTCTTCGAGAGGCCGATGGGGTTCTTATTGATATAGGGCATCCGAGCCGGATATTCCTTGGGAATGCCCTCGTGCCGGAAATCCAGATACAGATAGGCTTGCGGTTCCGTCAAGCTCTCATAGAGGAACTCGCGCGATAACTTGGCACCAATGCCCTTCAAATCAGGGCAACGAGCCGATTCACTCGGCCCGATTGAATGACAGAGCGCGCATTGGCCCTTGCTGAAAAATATCTTCTGCCCGATGGTGGCCATGTCCGTTGGGGTTTTAATGTCTGCGATGTTGATACTTTCCTCCGCCGGCGGAAGCGAGGCCATTTGTGGAACGGCCAGCGCGACCAAGGCAAACAACCCCAGCACGATCGACACAAAGCCGATCACTCGGAGAAACTGAGACTTGATGAATAGAAGAATGATGGTACCGAAGCCGACGACGCAGAGACCGATTAGCTGCAGTTTGACAACTTCACTCATAAGCCCTCAACAAAGGATAAAGATCACTGCCCGCCCTTGAGCGGGTCAGAGACACATCGCTTCCTAATCAGACCGGACGGTTTTGCTGAGCCGCATCAGGCGCAGGCTCATCCAATGCCTGCGACCCACCGGCCATCGCCGGAATGGTGCCCGGTTCGACAGAGCCCTTCGCGCTGGCCGCGGCGGCCTTGGCCTTGTCGCCCATCGTGGCGACCCAGAAAATAAACGCGACCAACATGCAAAACAGGAAGGTATTCAGCGCCATAAGGGCGGCCGCATAACCCAGCGCTGGGGAGAACGCATACTGAGACGAATCGCGCATCACTCCATACACATGCCAATGTACCCGTGAGGAGGACCGCGCATACCCCATCAGCGTCATGAGCAGAATGACCATGATCGCATTCAGCACCAGTGCATAGCCGGCCCGCGGGGGCATTTTCCCCCAGACCATTTCAGTCGTAGTCTTCGCGCTTTTCAGAAGGAGCGCAGTGAGCGGCGTAATGGTCAGCATCACGAAGATGACGATGCCGACTTGAGAAGTGGAGAAATAGTTAATTCGAATGATCGCCGGGACAAAGTATCCCCAAACGCCCAGTATGATCACGGCGATACCGGCAAGCGCCAGAACGGCGCCCATGACGGCTTTGGCAACCTTAGCCCATCCGGCCGTATCTTGCTTCCCCGCTCGCCAATACATGATGAAACTCATGAAGGTCACGAGCACCATCAGATTCGAGACGGTCATCTTGGCCGACATCACACCGAACACCCCCAGCAGAGGATGGTGCGTGCCGCCCATTTGCTGCGCCTCTGCCAAACTGGCAACAAGCGAATGGGGCGTCATCCAGACCGCGAGGCAGAGCAAGAGGATGATCAACATCGCCATGATCGGCTTGCGATATTGAGCCTCAGACCCTGGTATTCGATGCGTAATTCCCAACCAGAAATAATAGTTTGACCCTAAAAACAGAACCCCGATCAACATGGCTTGCAGAATAAACAGCCAAGACAGGAATCCGCCCATCAGCGTAATGCCCATCTGTTGGTTGTACTGATAAATTTCCCGCATCAGCCAATAACCGGCGAAGGGCAACGGCAGGAGACCGAACACCCCGATGAAATTTCCGACGTATCCCATCCAATCGTAGTGGTAGCGCTCCTCCTGGCTTTTTGCCGAGAGGTATCTGATGCCTGCATAGGCACCGCAAATATACCCACCAAGCACCACGTTGGCGATCAACCGATGGATATTCACCGGCCACCACGTGGGATTCCAGGTCGCGGCCCACGCCCGCTCAAAATCGGTGCCTTCAGCAAGGACCACCGGGCTGGCTTGGAAGGTCGCCCAGGAATTGGGAACGATCATGATAAAAAACGCAAACACATTCAGGAGGAGCCCCAGGAAAATATGAAACTTCTTCCCGTTACCCTCCGACATCGCATCCCAGCCATACCAGTAGAGATAGAGCGTCGCCGTCTCGACAAGGAACAACGCGCAATACACCAGGAAGGATGGGAAAAAGATATCAGTTAAATACGCCATCAACTTCGGATAGAAGCCGATAAGCAGGAACAGCAAAATTCCGCCGAACAGTGCGGTAGTGGCGTAAGAAGACGTCAAAAGTTTGGTGAACTCCTTCGCCAATTTGTCGTACCGCTTGTCTCCCGACTTCCAGCCGACGATTTCACACAACCATGCGAAAATCGGCACGCCGAGCACAAAGCCGGCAAGCAACAGATGGAGCTGGGCGATGATCCATACCAGATTTCGACTGCCGATGAGCGGAAGATCCCGATAGGCGGTTGGGGCCTGAGCGGCCACCGATTCCTGCGCCAGAGCCATGTCGACCGCCCCCACGAGTCCTAGCAAGGCAACACATCCGGTCAGGAAGACGGCCCGCCCCGCGAGCTCACGCCCCTGATTTGTGATCATCGGACCCTGGTGCATCATTGTTCTCACCTCGTCATTCGCCATGCTGTCATTTGCCGCTTCCCGCCGATTTCCCGGCTGCTGATTGCGAAGCTTTCCCCTCGTGCTTAGCCGAGCCTTCCTTGACACCAGCTTTGTCTTTAGCACCCTTGGACTTGTCTTTGTCTTCTTCGGCGGCCTGCTGCTCCAACGCGACTATTTTGACCTCCGCGGCCTTTAATGATTTTTCTCCCGTACTCAGCGACTTCTGAGGATCAAAATGAGCTGCCGCAGTCTCCTCGGTCGGCTTACAACATTCCTGGGGATGCGGGGTCGAGACCGGAAGGACGGACCAGAATAACAAGCTCAACACGGCTCCGGTCGCCGTGAAGGCCGTGAGCATTAATCCTTGATCGGCCGGCACTCGGAGCAGATCCCAACGTGAAATCAAATCCTGATAGGAACCTCCTGCCGGTTGCGCCTTGACGACCGTGGCTTGTACCAGTTTCCCGAGAATCGACAGACCGATGAACGTGAGCGCCACAAGCACGATCATGGACACACTTCCCCAGGCCGTAAACTCCACGCCAATCCGTTCAGCGACCGGAAGATGGGCAAAAGCCTCCATGTCCAGGATTGACTTTACCGTGGAGCGCGCAATATCGGTGACTCCGCCCTCGATGAGCCAGACCAGCGGAAGATAGAGCAATCCCGCGAGCACAAATTTTCCCCACAAGCTCAGACCAATCGAGGCCGGAGGCTCGAGTCGCAGTTGTTCTAACAAGAAGGTGCGCGCGACGAGACCCAGCGCCCATATATCGATCGGAATCGAGAGCAGGAATAGGAACGGCAGGCCCGCTCCTTCAGCGAAATGGAATCCAATCCCCGCCGAGATGACGAAAAAGGCAAAGACACTGACCGGAGTCAACAGCAGCATCAAGAACGTCACCCCAAGCGTGGTCTCGATGTGGATGGACCCCATAGCCATGAACAAGAGGGCAAAGGCCATCTTGATCGGCAGCGCGGTCCAACAGGCAGGCCAAAGAATACTGAGTCCTAATTTGAATGACGACATCGTCTCTCGACCAGTCATGTGCTCGAGGCCCTCCGCCTAATCCAAAAATTCGCGGTTGATGATCGCCGCCACAGTAAAGATCACAATGGTCGCCATGACCACGATCCATCCGATCAATGCGATCGGCCGCCGAAAGATGTTGCGTTCCGGACTGCGATCGATGAAGGGCAGCGCTGCCAGCAACGCCATGAAGGCGCCCGGTAGTGCGATCGCACCAAGAAACTGCCCGAACTCTCCGGCGAACACCTTTAGGCGCAAGAGCTGAAACAGGAACAGGAAATACCATTCCGGCTCCGGGTGGTAATCTCCTGGGTCAGGAGCCGCCTCCTCGAGCAGAACCACCGGTTCCCATACGGCCAAGCTGCAAATAATCAGGAACACCAGAACCATGCCGACCATGTCTTTCCAGATTTGTCGTGGGAAGAAATAGTCGGTCTTAGCTTTGATTTCCTCCACGCTGCCGCGAAATGGTCCGGCTGGACCGGCCTTGCGGAACAAGAATACGTGCAACCCAGCCAAGCCCATGAGGGCCGCCGGAAGGACCATCACGTGAATTACGAAGAAGCGACTCAACGTCATCTGCCCTGGCGTCGCCCCACCCTTGAGGAAGCGCGCCATGAAATCACCCAGGAGCGGCGTCTTGTCCATGATCTCGACACCGACCGTCGTGGCCCAATAGGCCCGCTGATCCCATGGAAGGAGATATCCGGTAAATCCGAATCCCATCACGATGCCAAAGAGCGCTAATCCTACCAGCCAAACCAACTCGCGAGGCTTCTTGTAGGCGCCCCAAAGGAACACCTGGGACATGTGCGCAAAGACACAGACAACCATGGCCGTGGAACCCCAAAAATGGTACCCCAACAAAAACCAGCCATAGTCCACATTATGGATGATGTACTGGGTGCTGGCGTAGGCATGGTCGGCAGTCGGCACATAATAAAACATCAACAAGATGCCCGTGACGGCCTGCATAATGAAGATAAATAACAGGATGGACCCGAAGACATAAGCCCAGCGCGATCCGCCCGGGACCGGCTCATTGAGCATCTTCGCCTGCAGGGTCTTGAGCCCCACACGTTCATCGACGAAGGCTAAGACTTTTTCGATAGCTGAGGGCTGGCTGCTTGTCGGCTGCGTAGTCGTTTCCATTTAGACAATCCGAACCTGGGCCTTCGTGCCCGCCTTGAATTCCATATCAATGATGGTGATGTCTCCCGCTGCAGTAACCTTGATCGGGAGCGGATCGAGTGCCCGAGGAGCCGGCCCATCCAGCACCTTGCCGGAGGCATCGTAAATGCTCAGATGACAGGGGCAAAGAAAAACCTGGCCGAGTGTCTTGTGGGTGCGCCATTTGTACCCACAGCCCAGATGGGGACACTTGCCGGAATAGACGATGTACGGCACATCCTTCTTATTCGTCCAGAGATGCTTCCCCGTCGCGTCCCGAAACTCCATATCCTTCCCCTGATAAATGCTCTCTAGGACCTTGGGCGAGGCTTTCAATACCCAAACGTTCTTGTCGATCTCCTGCTGCGGCATGTAGGCTTCTTTCACGCTGCGCTTGTACTTGTACTGAACGCCGATATCATCCTGCTTGATTTTTCCGGCATTGCCGATCTTCAGCCATTGATTGTCGAACGGGGAGTACATCGGTTTCATGAGGTAGCGCAGGACAGGGAATGCCAACGGCAGACCAATCAGGAATCCTATGGCGTGAGTAAAGTTCGCGAAGAACGTCCGCCGCTTGACGCTTCGTTCCAGTTCAGGAAAGGGCACGAGCACTTCGCCCGGGACTACGTGGATACGCTCTTCAAGATGGGCGATTTCGACTTCGTGCGTCGTCACATAGTCGTCACGCTTAAAGACCGGCAATGTGGCGAACTCTGCCGAAGTGCCGCGAAGTGTCACCAGGTCGTCCGTCACTGCCTGAATCTGCCCCACAGGAACTTGACGCTCGACCGCCTCGACGGTTGCGCCACCAACTACAATGTGGCTGACCTCGTGCGACAACGGATCCACAATGACCCGCCGTACCTCCCCGACTTCACTATCCGAACAACGAACTTTGGATTTCAGTTTCGGCTGCATGATGCTCACTTCATCTTGATAGGCTTCGGCGTATTCACCGAGGCATTCTTATAGCCAGCCAGCCAGACCGCCAACGCCTGCACGTCACTTGGCTCCATCAAATCCTTGTACTTGTCCGGCATCTTCCCCTTCTCGTACTCCTTCTCAAAGCCTTCGGCTTTATAGCTCTTCGGATCGAGGATTTTTTGTGCGATTTCATCCGCGGTCAGAAGACTTCCGATGTTATCCAGCTCCGGCCCGCGCTTCTTTCCGCCTTCACCATTCAGTTTGTGGCAGTTGTAGCACTCCTGGAGCTCCCATTGCTCCGCTCCCAACTTGGCCACATCTCCGCCTGCTGCAGCGGTCGTTGCGGTCGGCGCACTACCACCACCGGCCTTCTGGTCGGCAGGCGCCTGCGCGACGCCCAGCGCCTGCAATCGGGCGGTCAACTCCTTCGTCTTTTCATCAAGCGCCTTGGCACGCTGCAGCAACACGTCCACTTTGCCTGATTCATAATGCTCGCGCTTCGGCTTGAGGATCTTGTCGATTTTCCCCTTTTCATCTTCCGGATCGAACTGCGGCCACACGGCCCCGCCCGCCACATAGGCGGCCGAGAGAATGACGTAGAACCCGATAAGCGCCCCTGCGGCCTTGACGCCACCGAACGGCTTGAGCGGCGGAAGATCGAGAATAATAAAGACGACGGTCCCGAGCATCGCATAGCCGAAAAACAACATCTGGAACACAAGCGGAAATCCCAGCGCGTTGGTGACCCCGAACAGAATCCCCCCGATCACGATGCCTACTACCGATTTTTTAATCACGTTTCCCATGAGTACCCTCGTTTATCGCCCTTCCAGTTTGGTGATACTTATTTCGCACCGGCCGGCACAGGGCTTCCCTCGTGCGCGTGGCCCTTTGAATCGGAGGGGCGCAAAGTCACGAGAATTGCAAAACTGACGACGGCAAAAAACGTCACCGTAATGCCGGTGATCCACCAAGCCGAATAGGACAGCGTCGGCGTGAACGACTCGGCCGTAAAATCCGGCAACAGATTGTATGCATGAAAGTATTTCCGCAGGAGCGATCGCACGGCACCCATGAGCCCCATGGTCCAAATCGCGCTGAACGCCAGAAACACCAGGACGAATTGTGAAGCGAAATCGATCTTGCCCCAGACAATCGTGCCCTGCGAAACCGCACGGTTGTAAATCACATAATTCACGACCGTCACAAAGATCAAGGTAAACGCTGCGGAATTTTTGGCCGGCATGAGCGCCAGGAAATTCCAATCGGATGGCAGTTCTAACTCCGCCACCAACTTGGCTCCGGTAGGCACAAATCCATGCGGCGTCATCCAAATTGCGTTCCCGACCACGACCATCAGGAAGCCCACCTTGATGACGGTGCTCGACGAAACGGTCAGCGGGATAAACCGCCCCAGGATGACCGGAGCCAAGAGCAGAGGCAGCAGGAATGCCAGGGACGTGGCATCCGGCACCGGGTAATCCGTGAGGACCTTCGTCATGACGATGGGCAGCAAGACCATCACGATCGGGGCAAGAACGGTCATCCGCACCCGCTCCACGCCCTCGATCCGTTTCATGCTCAACCAAATGTAATAGTTGCTGGCCAGGAAAATCAGGCCAACCATGGCACCCTGCATTTCAAAGAACATCGACAGTTGATCGGCCATCATATACGGACAAATCGAAGCGTCGTAGTCGCACAGCTCATAGGACAACAGATAGCCCATAAACGGCAGGAATAAGAGTGCGCCCACGCCGATCATGTTGCCGACAAACCCCATCCAATCGTAATACGCACGGTCTTCTTGCTTCTTCGACCCCATGAACATGTAGGCCGCAATCAGTCCGGCGATGAATCCGCCGAAGGTCACGTTTCCGACCAGTCGATGAAGATTAAGCGGCATCCAACTATAGTTGAATACCTTATCCCAAAGAGAAGCGGTCGCCAGGAATTCCGCCGGCGAGACGCCCTCGGCTCTCACAGGGGTATTCATGAAGGAGGTCGGACCGTCGATCACGAACAGCGTGATCGAACCGATGAGATTCAACAGCACGCCCAGCGCGATATGGCGCGCCTTCTTCTCACCCTTCCACGCATCCCACGTATAAAAATACATGTAGAGGATGATGGTCTCGCCGATAAACAACAGCGGATACACCACCGCAAATATCAGGAAGAAGTGATTGATGAGCCAGGTCGTGAACTGTGGATAGGTTGCGAGCAGCACAAAGATAAAGAGGCCACCCGTCAGCGCGGTCATACTATAGAGGATGACGGTGACCTTGGTGACCTCTTTGGCCAATCGGTCATAGCGGGGATCCTGCTTGCGATACCCCAACCATTCAGAAATCACGACGAAAATCGGGGCCCCCAGAATGAATCCCGCAAAAAGAATATGGAGCTGAGCGACGATCCATACCGCCGTGCGATTCCCGGTATACGGGAACTCCACGGGTGGCGCACTGGGAGCTTGCGCGTATGCCACGCCCCCCACTATCGCCACAAGCGCGAACATGGCCAATAAACAGCGCTGCCAGATTTTCATGATGTCTCGCCGCTCCCCCTCAGTTGGAAATCAGATCCTGTTACTTACCGGCCTTGCCCGCTTCCGTGGCAGGCGCCGCGGCGGGAGCCTCTGCCGGTGCCGCCGCAGGTGCTGCCCCTGCAGCGCCGACTTCAGCAGCAGCCACCCACGCCTTCTTGGTGACATCCCATCCCTTGCCCGCCAAACCAAATGAACGCTCGAACGCCATAATCTTCCAACGATCCTCTTCAGACAGCTTGCTCTTCCAGGGCTTCATCTTGGTATTCGGCACGCCCTCGGAGATGCGCCAGAACCAGACCGAATCCGAATACATCTTCATGCGGTCGCCGTTACGAAAGTCGCGGGCCCCGGCCTTGACCGGCTTGCCGTCCTTACCATGGCAGCTAGCGCAATTGACATCGGGATTCTTTCCGCCGATGTACAACTCGCGGCCTTCCTCGACAATCTTCGGATCCGTCCACCAACCGGCAGGCATATGTTTATCGGCATATTCCGCAGGAGCAGGCGGCGGCGGAACCACAGGGCCTTCCCCCTCACCACCACCGCATCCAACGACGCCAAAACCAAACCCAAGAATGCCGACCATCAGAGCCAATCTCTTCATGCCTGCGTGTTTCATAAAAAAATTCCCGCTCCTTTCTTCATGCCGGCGCCCACTCAAGCACCGACACCCATTTACCATCGACAGAAAAAAAGAGACGCTTCCCTGAGGCGCAACAGCAGCCACAGCAAAAGCGTCAATACTCACAATACAACGAGGTCACGTTTGGACTTCCCCGCCTACTTCTTGCCATTCGATCCGGCGAGGAACAATGCCCCACGGACCGTGCCCTATTTCTGCCGCTTCCCCTGTCCCTTCCTTCGCCGTTGCTCTTCGCGCATCCGCGTGCGGGAGATCTTTAGCCCAATCCATCCCACAATAGCAACAGCCGCAATCCCCAGCCCGTAGAACAACCACTGCGGAGGAC
Source organism: uncultured Nitrospira sp. (assembly GCA_902500785.1). Taxonomy (GTDB): domain Bacteria; phylum Nitrospirota; class Nitrospiria; order Nitrospirales; family Nitrospiraceae; genus Nitrospira_A. The sequence continues at coordinate 14,755 of CABVRW010000043.1, read as the reverse complement.
CAAGATCGCGCTCGCATCCACTTCCGAAATCAACCCGTAGTTTGCGTTCCGTCTCCAGATCGTTCGGGTCGAACTGGATCTTAAAATTCTGCTGCTCCCCGCCGGCCTCGACTAATAGCGGGTCGCCCACATTATCATTGTGAAGATGCAGGGTGACTTTATAGTACCCATCCTCATCGGTCGTCACGGTCTGGCCGACCGTGATTCGCGTATCCTTCACCAGCACCTCGGCCTTCGTGCTGGGACGGCCGTCCTTGCCACAGACAAACCCTTCGACAGTAAATCGATGGTCGGCGGCGTGACTCGCGAACAAAACCGACGGCACGAACAACGTCGCGATTAGGCCCCAAACGACAACGACGCGCCAGGCGGCTTTCCTACTGATACCTCTCCGCCATCGCATACGTGTGACCCGTGCCGGACTGGTTTTCGGCCTCACAAACATCCCGCCCACGGCCATGTTACGAGGGCCCCATCGACACGGACTTGACCCAAATTTGAGGCCGACTCTTCTAGCATAGCCCCCCCTCTTTGTCAACAAATGGATGGAGTCTGACGGAGAAGACAGAGAGGCGATGAGCAGTGGAAATTACGGAGGTGGGAGCAGCTGCTGAAGCCGTCGAAACGGAACGGAGCACTCAAAGTTCATGACAGAAACGAACTCGATGGCCGACAGCGCGAACGTCTACAGATGACCGCGAGCGTCGGCCTCCGCAGCCGCTCGGTCGACATCTTGCCGTCGCTCCGACTCTTTCTTCGCAATCCAGGCTTCCCAGGACTTTCCTGTGGCGGTGTCTTCACCGGTGAAGGCGATCGCCGCTACTTCCGAGAACGGGATCGTCAGGGTTCCGCTGCCCGTGGCCGGAAAGATTTCAATAGTGGGTTGCTCGCCGGTCGCGGTGCGATTGAAGAGATACCCTACCACTTGGCCGCCCGATTTCAGCTCAACGGTCACATCCCCCCGGTAATCGAATGCCTGCTCGATCGCCTCGCTCAATTCCTGGAGTGAGGTTGGCCGAAACACCCGGCCTTCAAGGCTGCCGGTTTCCGGCGCATGGTACTTGGCATCAGTCATCGTGATCTCTTGTCGCTAATAGGGTAAGGGCGAAGCGTTCGGCCGGCACAGCGACCGAAGCGCTTCACGATTCCAAGGAACGATGGGATGGTGCGCCCCGGCTATCGCGCATTCGGTAACAGCGTGATCTTCACGGTCTTGGCAAAACCGGATAACGACCCGAACGTGTCTTCCACCGCCGAGGCCTCATACCCGCAATGGACCATGCAATCCGCGCACTTTTCGTTACGTCCGGTGCCATACCCATCCCAGTTCGTCTGTTCCATCAATTCTCGAAAGCTCGACGCATACCCCTCTTGCAGCAAATAACAGGGCCGCTGCCATCCAAAGACGTTGTATGTGGGGTTCCCCCAAGGCGTGCATTGATATTCGCGCTTGCCCATCAGAAACTCTAGGAACAAGGGTGACTGGTTGAATTGCCAGCCGCGCTTCCGATTACTCAGAATCTTGGAGAATAATTCCATGGTGCGACTGCGCTTGAGGAAATGCTGCTGATCCGGCGCTTTCTGATAGCTGTACCCGGGCGAGATCATCATCCCTTCGACACCGAGCTCCATCATTTCATCGAAAAACTTCCGGACACGCTCCGGATTCGCATCGTCGAACAACGTCGTGTTGGTCGTGACACGATGGCCGCGCTTGAGCGCGGCCTTGATGGCCTTCACCGCCACATCGTAGACGCCGTCCCGGCAGACCGCCAAATCATGCTCGTCCCGCAGCCCATCCATGTGCACGCTGAACGTGAGAAACTTCGATGCAGGATATTCATCGAGCTTTCGCTCCATCAAGATCGCATTCGTGCACAGATATACATATTTTTGGCGTTCCACCAACCCGCGCACAATTTCGGGCATCTCGGGATGGATCAACGGCTCTCCGCCAGGAATGCTGATAATGGGCGCTGCGCATTCGTCGGCCGCGGCCCAACATTGCGCCGGGGTTAACCGCTTGTCCAGGACATGATCCGGATATTGAATCTTGCCGCACCCTGCACAGGCAAGATTGCAGCGAAACAGCGGTTCAAGCATGAGCACGAGTGGATACCGTTTGACCCCTCGGAGTTTCTGGGTCAACACATACTTGGACACTGTATACATCTGGGAGACTGGAACAGCCATCCCGTTCTCCTATTCGAATAAGTGTGAATGTGAGTACTGTCTGAGACTTCCGGCCTTCTAGCAGAGGAATCGTCGGGATTCTACCATTTCGATTGAAAAATCGTCAATTTCACGTCGGCGTCGATACCTGGCGCACGCGCGCGCGATAGTCGAGAAAAAAAGCCGCGAAGACACCGAGGATGAGGGACAATACCCCGGCGACCGCCACATTCAGCAACAGCCGTGGGCGCGCACGTTTATCGGCCGGCACGGCCTGATCCAGCACCTGCACCGTGGGAGTATCCCGGGCCTCGGAAATCTTTGCCTGTTCATGCTGCGACGTCAGCAAGGTAAACAGGGTCTCCTGGACCTTCACTTGCCGGAAGAGCCGTCCAAACTGCAGGGCTAAATCAGGCACGGCCACCATGGCCGGATGAAGGCGGTCTCCCGATAACATGCCCTTGGCATCTTTCCCTGACCCCATGGTGGCCAGCTGCTTCTTAAGTTCCTCGACATTCGAGCGGATTCGAGCCAGATCCGGATTGTCCGGCGACAGATAGGTCCCCATCACTTGCAGTTGCACCTCCTGCGCCGTGATCTGGCCTTGAATGATCGCCGCGGCTTCGATCATGACCTTCGCCTGGGCTTCCACGGCCACTGTCTTGTTTTTCGCCTGAAAATCTCGTAGCGCGTCCTCAGCTTTGGCCATACTGTCCATCGTCTCATTGAGCCGCCGCTCAAGGAAGGCGCGATTCTGCCCGGCCTTGCTGACGGTCACCGTGCGGTTCAAGCGATCGAGATTCGACACGTAAAAATTCGCCATATCCGCCGCCACCTGCGGATCCTCATCCTCCACCACGACCTTGATCACTTTCTCTTTGGTTACCGTGATCCGTAGATGGTCTTCCAGTTCTTTTCGGGTTTCGACCATCGTCTTTTCCTGATAGCGATCCATCAAGTTGAATTTCTTGATGACCTCGTCTGCCATCAGGCGCGATTTCAAAATCGAGACAAAGACGTCGGTGGGCGTGGTCGGCAGACCGGGCAGCCCCAGGCCAAGACCTAGATTCTGCGCCATCCCCCCGGCAGCGGGTGAGCCCAAGAGGGCAGCCAATGCCCCGCCCTCCTTCGAGTCCAGCTGTGGCAGGACGGAAGAGGTGGATTCGTACACGTCGGGGAGGAGAAGACTGACCACCAATGCGACGGCCATCCCGATCCCGCAAAGACCGCCCACCACCTTTCGTCGGGCGACCAGCACATCCCAGTAGTCAAACAAGTTGGCTGAATTGTCGGAGGCAAGCCGCTCGGTCTGAGGGCGAGGAGGATCCAGAAGGGCGTGAGAGCTATCCGAAGGCCAATCCATTTCGCTAGACCGTCTCCCGTGAAATGTTTCTCATCGTTCGAGACCGCCACACGACTACTGGCATTCGTCGCACAATTACGGACACGAGCCGCCCGAATGTTTTCACCGCTGCCCGCGCATCACGGCCGACGGATGACGAGTGACCGGCCTGATCTACCGGCCGACCACGGCGATACCGGCCGCCGTTAACGCGAGACTGCCGATAATGCTCGCCACGGTCTGCCACAAAGCCAACTGTGGAGGACTCGCCTCGATTTTCTGCGGCACCACAATCGTGTCTCCCGGATGCATTTCTTTCGCGGAGAGGTAGGAGGAGTCGGTGGTCCCATTCGCCCGCATCACATACATCTCGCGTTTGTTGGCATCTTCAGTGAGGCCTCCGGCCTGACGCAAGTAATCATTCAGATCCAGGCCCGACCGATATACCACCGTACTGGGACTTTTGACGGACCCGATGATCCCGACCGTTTGCGGGGGCGTCGGGATGGTGATCCGATCGCGCGACTCCAGGATGATATCGTCTTCGGTCCCTTCCAGGCCTTCGATGGAATCCAACCGCACGATCACGCGTCCCAACTCGATCCGGGCCGCCGTCGCCTCAAGCTGTTGCAGCCGCAGCGACAGCACCTGTTGTTCCGCAATCGTGCCGCCCGTGGCGAACGCCGAAGCGGCACTCAATCCGGCTGTTCCCGCGGCAATCCCGGCGGATTGAGCCGTCAAACGCTGTCGTTCCGACGCGATAAAGCGATCCAATTCCGCCTGCTGCTTCAGCTTCACCGATTCCCGCACCAACGTCATCCCGTTCGGAAACGCATTGGAGCTGAATCCGCCTGACCGCTTTAAGACCGAACTCAGGCGCTCCCCGACTTCAATGGTAAAATAACCTGCCCGCCGCACCTCGCCTTCCACCAATACCAGCGCAGGGGGACGTAGTTGACTGGCGATCACCACTTGATCCAGTCGCTTCAACACGTAATCCTCGGAATCATGGCCTTCGAACACCGCCCTGGGACTGAATTGAATGACCTTGGTGAGATAGGTGACCGGGTCGGTTCGAATGATCTCCGCCCGATCGGCATAGGCATCGACCGTCAGTTGTTCGGGCGACAAAATATCCTTCACGCGCATGCCCGGTCGATATTCATAGGGCCCGGGGCTTTTGACTGCGCCCACAAGACTCACCACATTCACCACCTGCGTCGGCAACGTCGGAATGCGGACATAATCACCGTCCAACAGAATGGGGTCGCCTCCCTCTGCACCGACACGACTCTTCTCGTCCCCATATGACGCGAATGCCCGCACCAGATCGACGTCGATCATGTTGCGTTCTTGAAGCGCCGGATCCTGGCGGAACAGATGGCATCGCCGGCGGTCTGATAGCGGCGTCAGCCCCCCGGCCAAGGTCAGCAACTCCGTCAACCGGGCACCGGGCTTCACTTCATAGATAGCCGGCCGTTTGACCGATCCGCTGACGGCCACCACCGGCCCGAGCGGCGGAACGAGCACCACATCACCAGCCTGGAGCCGATTGTCCTGCCGTCGATCTCCTTGGAGCAGAAAGTCATACAAATCCAACTGTCCGACGGTTTTGCCCTCTCGCATGATGCGAATTTGTCGCAAAGATCCCGATCGAGATGGCCCACAGGCCGCGTAAATCGCATTCGAGGCCGTGGCCAACGCGCTCAACTCATACGCTCCTGGCCGTGCGACTTCTCCTACGACATAGACCTTCATCGTGCGGATACGAGCCATCGACACGTGCAATTCGAACCGCTTCAACAGCATGCTCAAACGCGCGCGGATGGTGCGCTCTGCCTGGGAAAAGGTCTGCCCTCCCACGGGAATGGCGCCGACTTGTGGAATCACGACCATGCCGTCACGCTCCACCGGCGCGATGTAACTGCGATTAAAATTTTGATCCGGCACATTCCAGATGTGGACGGCAAGGGAATCCTGCGGGCCGATCACATAGTCCGGTCCCACGGGCACATCCTGCAGCGAAGTAAACCCACCCGCATGAGCGTCAAAAAAGTCGTAGCCGAACTGTTTCAACCGGCTCTTGACCCCCTGCAACACGGAAAATTGTGCGAAGGCCTCTTCCACCGAAAAGTCTTGGTGACGAAGGAGTTCCGCCGTAAACGGCTTTTGCTGAAGCTGCATTTTTTGCTGATTCGCCTGAGCTTGGGCTTGCGCGCCACTCAGCATCCCTTGAGCCCCTTGCACGGCCGATTGCAGCCCCTGCAGTTGCGACACACCCTGCTTTTCCCGCTCCACTTGCGTCTGATGTTCCAAGCTGCGTTTGTCTTTTTCCGCCTGCGCTCGTTCGAGCACCCGATCGCGCTCCTCCTCCTCCTGCCGCATCCGCTGTTCAACGGACGCCGGGAGCAAACTGTTGGCAGCCATAGGCCAATAGTCATTGAGATTCGGCACCGTGTTCTCGGGCGAGAGATCGGGTGCCGTGGGGACAGGACAAGGCGTATGTTGAGGCACAATTGGTTGGGTCGCGGTCGGATTGGTCACGATCGCCTGCCCAGGAGGAGTGGGCAGCCCGTAGTTTCCAAACGGCAGAAACGGCGACATCTGGTTGCCGATTGACGGCCCACCACCCGAAGCCGAAGGCGAGGACGGAAGAGCGGGATTACCCAGAGTCTGCGCCAGCGCGGAGGGAGGGAGGACCATGCCTCCCACAAGCATCCAGACAATGAGGCGCATCCATCGGGAGCGGACCGGTGCCTCCCCAACGAGACGCACTCGATTTTTGGTTGACCTATACATAGGGTCGAGACAATCCCAACCTGTGGATAACGACTGTAGGTTCTAATCCAAAATCACCGGCTCAGTCAAACAAGCCCCAGCCAGGATCTGTCCCCGAGATGCTCCCAATGCCGTCCTCTTCAGCTGTCGTTCGGACGCCGAGAACGCAGTCGGCGAACCTGTTCAGCCTCTTGCTAAAACTGAACGGTCACGGCGGTCCAGAGCAAGTGATTTTTCGCCGTCACGCCTGCCGCAAAGGTCTCGGCAAACGGCGTAATCGCCGCCACCTGTCCGGGATTGGTCAGTCGCTGATACGTATAGCCGCCCATCACCTGAATGTCCTTGGAATACCACCAGGTCAGATCGATGGCCGCTTCCCGCTTCTTCTCATGCACCGGCTGCCCGCGGTCCCGCTCTTGAAGATTAAAGTTCGCGCCCAACTGCACCTTGTCGGTCAAGAACCGCGTCGTTCGCACGAAAAAATCGATGCCGTCGGTCCCCATATGGTGTCCCAAAGGAAACCCACGGTAGCGCATGCCGCTGGTATACGGAGCATTGTTGTACCACACCTGCCGCAACTCGGGATGACGGCGCCGGCCGTAGTCCGTGTCGGCGTACTCGATACGCAGATCCATGGTATCGCCCTCAAACACCTGCGGAATGTAGATGCCTCCCAACAGGGCCGCCCGGCTGGGGAGAGGAAGCTGTGACCATTTATCTTCCGTGCCGATTTCGCCATAGAGCTGAAGACCGGCGGGAAAGGGAACCAGGTACGGTACGGAAGGAATGCGCAGGCGAACATCGGCCATGGCCTGTTCGTTGACGTCTTTATCCGCGTTCTGATTCGACGGATGGATATACGTATCCACGATCGTTTCCGGAAATGACTGGTCCCGCCCGCGCCCACCGAACTGGGTTAAACGCGTCAGTCCGAATTCCAACCACGAAGCGGGCAAGTAACTGATGCGCAGCCCGAACACTCTGGCTCGAGAAAAGTCCCGATTCCGATCCAGCTGAGCCAGAAACGCATTCACCTTCCAGTCGCCAAGTCCGCTCAGGAATCCCGGCAGCTGAAACGGGCGTTCCGTCCCTAGCTTAATCATGTCCATGGGAAACGCGTGATCGGTCAGCAATAACGACCCGTGATAACCGGGCCCCCACCACTGCGTCCCTCGTCCGACCTCCAACGCGACGTTCGCGTAACTCAATTTGAGGCTGAACTCGCGCAGGTAGAAATTATCGGCATTATTCGTCGCGCCAATGCCCAGTAGATGCCGATTACTGATGAATTTCGGCTGCACCATCAGCGCCGCCCAATCGCTCAGCTCCACCCACCCTCGGACATCGGTCTGATTCTGGACGCCGTTCACATAATATTCCCCGCCGCGGTTCTCGCGGAACCGGACGGTCTGGCCGCCGCCGATGGAGGAGGCATCGAATTCACTCGTGACGCGGGCTCCGGCACGGAGCGTACCGGTTTTATCTCCTGGCCTCGCTCGGACGATTCCAAGACGGATGAGTTCGGGACGAAACTCTGTGAGCAATCGTTCCAGCAGCGGTTCGGCGATCGCCTCACGACCGTCCAGCTCGACCTCATCCGCGCGGACTCGTTCAATCGCGCGAGCCACATACTGCGCCGCTTGCATACGGGTGAAGGGCTTGGCCCCGATCAGCGCACGATCGATCACCCTCAAGTCGATCAAGCGCTCAATGGCATCGTACCCCCAGTGGTGCAGGGGGAGGTTGCTGGACGCCTGAGCGATCCCGCTCAAAAGCAACCAGAGGCCGAAGGTCGCCGCGACACCACATGACAGGCGACGATTTTCCACTAGACAGGCCGAACAGGAATAGGAAGAGGGGGGATGACAGGCAACGGCGGCACAAACCAGGGCTCCAACGGAGCCACAGAATCATGGCACATCATCGCCGCCCGTGCGGAGCGCTCGGCGCAAACCCGGCGACCGTCGACGAATCCGCAGGGGACGGCACAGGGTCTTCAGAGATGACGCTCTCGGACTCGGGAAGACGTTCCTGCACCACGGAGAGCGTAGGCGGGCGGTACATGGGCAGCATCATGCGGAGGAGGCTCAGCACCTTTGAAACATTCCCCTCCGCGGCAGCCTCCTCCAGTCTGGTCACGAGTCCGGATACCTGAGAGAGATCGCGCGCCGGATCGGGGCGAACACAGAGAACTTTCGGAACCGAAGTCGGCTCCACCGTTTCGCGGCGAGCCACCAGTTCCTCGACCAGTTTCTCTCCTGGCCGGCAACCAAGATACGTCAGGGCAATGTCCTCATCGGGAATATATCCGGATAGTCGAATGAGGTTGCGCGCCATATCGACCACGCTGATCTGCTCACCCATTTCCAGCACGAAGAGCTCCCCGCCCCGGGCCAAACGCGCCGCATGGAGCACCAGATGGACAGCCTCGGTCGTCAACATAAAATACCGGCGCATGCCCGGGTCCGTGATCGTGACGGGGCCGCCCGCGCGGATTTGCTCCAAAAACAACGGCACAACACTGCCGTTGCTTCCCAGCACATTGCCGAATCGCACCGTCGCAAAAATAGTCCGGGACGATCGACCGAGTTTCTGTACGAGCTGCTCCGCGACCCCCTTGCTCGCTCCCATCACACTGACCGGATTCACGGCCTTGTCGGTCGAAATGAGAATGAAGCGGTCGACTTCATGCCGATGAGCCGCCTCCGCCACCACTCGGGTGCCGCCGATATTATTCAGCACGGCTTCGCACGGGTTTCTCTCCATCAGGGGGACATGTTTGTGCGCTGCGGCATGAAACACTAATGTCGGGCGGTACTCGGCGAACAGCCGGTTCATCTGGCCAACCTCGGTGATATCCCCGATGACCGGAGACACGAACGTCCGCCCGGCCGCCGCCAACTCATTCGCCACGGCAAAGAGTCCGTTCTCGTAACGATCAAGCAACACCAAGGCTGCGGGAGACAGTCCGGCCACCTGACGGCACAGTTCCGAACCGATCGATCCTCCCGCTCCGGTCACCAACACACGCTGACCCTGCACCAGATTGCGAAGCGGTTCAGGGTCGAGATCGACAGGAACCCGGTCAAGCAGGTCCTCGATGGAGAGATTACGAATCTGGCTGACCTCCACCCGGCACTGCAAGAGATCTCGCAAGTTCGGCAAGGTCTGAATGGGCAGATGGAACGGTTCCAGGGCCTTCACCACTGCTCGAATCGTAGCCGGCACGGCACTCGGCATGGCCACCAGCACCGCGTCGGGAGTCTGTTCAGCGATGATGTGAGATAAGCGGTCCCTGCCTCCCAAGACCCTCACCCCATGAATGCGGTGGCCGATCTTGGCCGGATTGTCGTCAACGAAGCCGATCGGACGATAGCCGTCGGAAGGATGGTTCCGCATTTCCCGCACGATCATCGCTCCGGCATCACCGGCCCCGACGATCAGCACTCGCTTTCGGCCGATCCCGGACCAGCCCATTTCCCGAATGAGTCGAGGGAACAGCCGCAATCCGGCCAACAAACACAACAGCAACAACGCATCGATGACGAAGATCGAGGACGGATAGGCCCGCACGCCCAGCCCGAGTCGGATCACCCCGGCATAGGCCAACGAACTCGTCGCAATACTCAGCGCGAGATTCCGGAGATCCCAGAGGCTCGTATACCGCCAGAGGTCGTCGTAGAGCCGGAACGGATAAAAGGCCAGTGCTCGAATGGTCAGGAGCAGCGGGAGCAGGGAGGCAAATAGTTCCCACTCGCGCAGGGGGATGGCGCCATCGAAACGAAGAAAGAAGGCCAGCCAATTCGACAGCGCAGCCAGCCCCACATGGGCGACCAACAGCAGCAGACGTAGTCGGCCGGCGTGGAACGATGTGACGAATGGACGAGGCATAATCTATCCCGGTTGACTCAACCTTTGCGGATTCGGCCTCCACAATCCGGGTTGGAAGGATACCTCGTCTTTCATCACCGAATCCAGCCCTCGCAAGCTGGAGACTAAGCCCATCTGCAACCTTCTCGCATCCCACCGCGACCTTGCTGGACCGCCGATGTGAACGGCCTGCAGAACTGTGTGCCTGCGGGACTCTCTAGAGCGCTGTCATGCTGGAGTCGCGAGGGTCGTTGTGAACAGATACCCGGGGACCGACGGACCACCTTGGTAAGGAGGTACGCCGATTGGGTGAGCCGCATCGAGATGGCCACTCAGGCACGTCGACCCACCACAAACAGAATTTTATAGTTGGGGTTCGTACGGTCGGGGGGAAGGGGCAGCGGGGGACAGTATGCAGCCGCGCCATCATTGAGTCTGTCCGGAAAGGGCGACAACCGGCCGAGAAACAGTCGCTTGAGAAACCGCTTTCCAGCCATGGTGGAGGGCATCAGCCGCAACCTGACGGCGGCGCGCTTGATCCAGGACAGGCCCCTGCCCCAGAGCGACGCCCCGGTGACGGGAAACGCCCCGAACGCCTCGGCTTGAAACCCGGCTGCCTGCAGCAGTGCCACCAGTTGCTGCGCCGAGTAATACCGATGGCTGTGGGGACTGGGATTGAAGTCCGGCCACTCCGGGTTCACCGTACAGAGAAGGAGCACCCCGTCAGGGGACAACACTCGCCGGCATTCCTGCAAGAACCGTATCAGATGCTCAAAATAGTAGATCGCCTCATAACACACAATGACGTCCCGGGATGCCGCGCACAGCGGTATATTCTCCACATCCAAACACAATAACGGAACCGGTTCCTCGTTGCGCCGCCGAGCCCAGCCGAGTAATTCCGCCGTGATATCCCCGCCTATGGTATCCGCTGCATGCTGAGCCAGGTACCTGAGCCCCACCCCTTGACCACACGCCACCTCCAAGAGCCGTTTGCTACGACAGAATTCCGAGGCGTAGCGATACCGGGTATACAGCATGGAGACCGCTTCCGGCGTCACCCAATCGCCGGCCTTTTCGGTCACGGAGCTGTAGTCGAGCGCGGTCACGGGTGCTGTGAGAAAAATGCCTGAAGAGAGGCCACGATGGTCTGGACCTGTGTGTCGGTGGTTTCCGCGCTCATCGGGAGGGACAGCACTTCCCGGCAGATGGACAGGGTTTCCGGGACATCCGGAGCAGCCAGCCCCAAACCCCGGTGCTCCCACATGGGTTTTTGCCAATGCACGAGGGTCTCGATGCCCTGGTCCTTCAAATAAGCACGCAGCTCATCACGGACGGTCGTACGGATGACATAGTTTTGATAAATATCCCGCCGGCGAGTCTCGTCGAAATGCGGGAGTCGTAATTGCTTGATCCCAGAGAGCCCACGGTGATAACCATCCGCCATCCGTCGCCGGTGGGCAATCCAGTCCGGCAGGTGACGCAACTTCACGTCGAGTACGGCCGCCTGTACGTTATCTAACAGCGCGGTTTGTCCATGATAGTGATATTCTCCTGTGGCACGATCCTCGCCGTTATACCGAAGCAAGGTCGCCATTCGCGCGAGCTCCGGATCGTTGGTCGTGATAGCCCCCCCGTCCCCGAAGCCCCCGAGCACCTTGAAGGGATAGAAGCTGAAACAGCCGGCTCGCCCCTGGCTTCCGGCACAGTTCCCATCGAACCTAGCCCCAAGGGCCTGCGCCGCATCCTCAACCACCGCCAACCCGTGCTGGTCGGCCAGCGCCACTATCTGATCCATCTCGCACACCCGTCCATTGAGATGGACCGGCAGCAGGGCCTTCGTCCGTGGCGTGATCGCGCGCTGGATGAGATCGACATCCATGTTGAAGTCAGGACCCACATCGATCAAGACCGGATGCGCCCCGCAGTGAACGATGGCCGACACCGTCGCAACGAACGTATGGGCCACCGTGATCACCTCATCGCCAGGGCCCACGCCGGCCCCCAGGAGGGCGAACAGCAGCGCATGGTAGCCGCTGTTGACGCCCACGGCGTACTTGACGCCCACGAACTCCGCCAGGTGCTGTTCAAATTCCTTGAGCTGATGTCGATTGACCAAATCGCCATTGGTCAAGCAGCCCAAGATCGCGCGGTCGATCTCAGTCTTGAGCTTCGCATAGTGACTGCGGGGGTCGATGAAGGGGACGCGATAGGCCATACAGACGGGTGAGGACCCTACACCAGCACTTTCTCCACGCTGGCCACAATATCCTCCGCGCCGACATAGTAGGCTTGTTCGAGTACGACGGAGGTGGGGGCCGGCGCATCAGGTAAACAGACACGGGCGATCGGCGCCTTCAGCGCATGAAAAATTTCTCCCACCACCGAAGCGGCGATCTCCGCAGCGATCCCGCCGCTCATCCAGGCTGCGTCGGCAATGACCAAGCGGCCGGTTTTCCCAACGGAGGAATACACCAGATTGCGATCCCAGGGCTTGACCGAACGCAAATCGATCAACTCCACGTCGATACCCCGTTGCGTCAGAGTCTCCACGGCCTTTGTCGCCTCAGCCGCCATATACGATGTCGCCACGACCGTCACATCTTTCCCGCTCCGGCGAACCGCGGCCGACCCGATCGGCACTTCGTAAAGCGCCTCCGGCACCTCACCGTCCAGTTCATAGAGCCATCGGTCGTCGATATAGAGTACCGGATTCCCGTCCCGGACAGCAGCGATGAGCAGCCCCTTGGCATCATGCGGAGTGCTGGGCATCACCACCTTCAGCCCCGGCACGTGCGCAAACAGCGCGTGCATGGCCTGAGAATGTTGGGCGCCTTGCTCGCCCCCCCGATTGATCACCGCTCGAATCACCACCGGCACGGACACCTGGCCGGCGAAGAGGTAGGACCAATTGGCGGCCTGGTTGATGATGGGATCCGCCGCCAGCAGCATGAAATCCATGCGCGGATGAAACACGATAGGGCGCATCCCCGTGATCGCCGCACCGATCGCGGCACCGGTACTGGCATTCTCAGATACCGGGGAATCAATAATGCGCTCTCGACCGAACTCCTTGTCGAGGTCCTGCAGGCTCGTGCCCGCATACCAGGGGTTCCGGACACCCTGTCCGATCAAGAATACCCGGGGATCTTCCGCAAGGAGTTGCGCATGAGCCTCCCTGATCGCTTGCGCGTAGGTCAATCTGGCCATGCGCCTAACACCCACTCCGCGCAGCATACACGTGGTGCAGCAGTTGGCTCTCATCCGGATCGGGCGATTGACGCGCGAACCTCACGGCCGCTTCGATTTCCTCGGTCGCCTCCGCACTCACCTCGGCCAACCTGGCGGCGGACAACCCACCGGCGCTGAGCAGATCCCGGCATTGCTCGATGGGATCGCGACGCCGCCATTCATCGAGTTCACGCCGCCGGTCCTCGCCCACCTCAAGATCGGCCGCCGGTCCCACATGTCCTCGCCATCGATACGTTCGACACTCCAGCAAGGTCGGCCCTTCCCCAGTTTCGGCACGATGCACGGCCTGTTGCGCCGCCTGATAAACAGCCACCACATCGTTGCCATCCAGGACCACACCTGCCATTCCATGCAGCGTCGCACTCTCCACGATATTGTCCTTCACCCGCCGTTCCTTCAACGTCAGATGGGTGGAGTACAGGTTATTTTCGCAGACAAACAGAACGGGAAGGCGGTACAACGCCGCCAGATTGAGGGATTCGTGGAAATGTCCTTCGTCGGTCGCGCCATCCCCGAAAAACGCGACCGCGACCTGGCCGGTTCCTTGTAACTTGGCCGAAAGACCAGCTCCGACGGCCAATGGAATCGTGGCAGCTACCAATGGAACCGTCCCAAAGACGCCCTGTGCCGGAGCGACAAGATGCATCGAGCCGCCACGCCCGCGAGCGCACCCGGTCGCTTTCCCGAACACTTCCGCCATCATGGCGTTGAGATCTCCGCCCTTCGCGAGATAGTGGCCATGCGAGCGATGGCCGCCCCACACCGTATCGGCCGGCTTCAGCGCGGCACAGATACCGACGGGGATCGCTTCCTGCCCGATCGAGAGGTGACAGGGGGTTCGCACCTCGCGACTCTGAACGAGTTCCCCGATACGCTCCTCGGCTCTGCGAATACGCAGCATCCCCCGGAAGAACGACAGCATCTGTTCATTCGGCAGTGAGACGACACGAGTCTTCTGAACCGTCATGACCCCAACTCCAGTGCCCGCACGTCACGAGCCTTCAGACGGAACAACACCGCGCCGATGGTCTGAAACAGAATGCCGAGGTCTGTCCGGAATCCAGCCCGCCGCACATAGGCGAGCTGAAGACGAAGCTTCTTCGGCCTGATGAGTTCGCAATAGGCGCGATCGGGATCGACGCTCCCCTCAAGGATCGCGCCTTCATCGATGTTCCATAAACTGGCCCAGTCGGTCAGACCTGGTCGAACGGTGAGAATGGCCTTTTCTTCCTCGGTATAAAGATCCACAAATCGTTGCACCTCCGGCCGAGGGCCGACCAGACTCATCTCGCCGCGCAATACATTCCAGAGCTGCGGCAGTTCATCCAGCTTATATCGCCT
>CABVRW010000042.1 GCA_902500785.1 uncultured Nitrospira sp. | reverse complement strand
TCGGCGGTCCCGTGCGAAAGCAGCGAATCCACGGAGCGGTCCGGATTCTCGGAGGAGCAGATCGTCTATCCCCTGCCCTGACCGGAGACGCTCAGAATCCTAGGCCTTGGCTTTCTGAGCGAATACCGTGGCATCACAAGCGATGTACTTATTCGAAAGACCCAAATTGCTACTGGCTGCGATTTATCGCGCTAACCTATGAAATATAAGGGGAAAGTTGCCATCGCCGCTCCGATTCGGCTACGACCATTTATGACCAAATTCGACCTGGAACGGTGACCAAAACCGTGACCAAGAAACTACGTAGAACAGGAAGACAACTTCTAATTTGAAGTACGGAACGGCTCCCCCGTCTGTATTCGTGTCGGACGCTTCAGTTTGCATTGCAACGCAGTACAAATGCTCATCGTTAACCGGGTGTTTTTGAAACGTGGTGCGAACGGGTCTAGCACTAGCAGTTAGGACCCAAGTGAGTTGCGATAAACTCTGTCCAAAGTCTAACTATGGTCTCAGTAAACTCGAATAGATCGAACTTTCGAAGATCCTTGCCCTCAGCGAAAGCCAGGCGGTATCTAACCGGATTATGTTCCGGCTCTATCTCTTGACAAAAATAATCGTATTCACGGTAAAAATTAAATTCAGCATCATGAGAAGGACGTTTGTAAGCCTTATGCTTATATCCATTGCAGACATCCCGGCATGCACCGAGTTCAAAATGTTGCTCGAAAAATGTTTTAAGTGATGGTTTTAACGTAGGATAAGATGCCTCCAACCAGTCGCGCAGGTGGTAGCAATTCTGTAAACAAGCAACAACATCATCGAAATCAAAAGCGTCCAGTTCGGAGCATTCTGCCTTCACACGAATCCTCTGGACCTTCTTATGCCAACGTTGAACCCTCTGCCACTGTCCCTTCCAGTGCTCGGATGGGACTGAGCCAAGAGCCGAACCAAGCGCTCCACCACCAAACCATTCAGGCATCGCCCACCTTCACACTGAAAAAGAATGCTTTTGTATATTAGGGAGGCGAACATCATTCCGCCTGCCTTTACCAAGATTACATTGCATACAGAAACAGGAGATCTACGACCACTCCCTCACAGCCATCTGTGAAGCAGGAGATCAATCCACCTCTAAAGGAACTGATTACACGGGCCAAAAACCGTGACCGGAGACGCTCAGAATCCTAGGCCTTGGCTTTCTGCGCGAACACCGTGGCATCGCAGGCGATGTACTTGATCTGTTTCATGGGAACGATGATCACTTCCTTGGCCGAATCGACTTCCAACACTTCCATGTCCTCGCTGATCGTGTGGCGAATCGCATCCTTCACCAGCAGTTCCTGATTGTCGGCAAACACAACTTTCACCCAATATTGCACGAGCGACCCTCCTTGTTAGAGACCATGGCCCTCTTCCTGCCCCAGCTCCTGCGATCGTTGCGTCGCCGCGGCGACGGCTGACATCAAGGTCGCGCGCAACCGCCCCTGCTCCAGACGGGAGAGCCCGGATATCGTGGTGCCCCCGGGCGAGGCCACACGATCTTTCAAGACCGCCGGATGTATCCCCTGTTCCAGTACCATGCGCGCCGCGCCGGCCAGCGTCTGCGCCGCCAAGAGGTGAGCGGTTGCCCGAGGCAATCCCATCAACACCCCACCGTCCGCCAAGGCCTCGATCATGGCGAACACGTAGGCAGGGCCGCTTCCACTCAGGCCCGTCACGGCATCCATCAGCCGCTCTTCCACCAGGACCACCTGACCGACGGATTCGAACAGGCACCGCGCTCGGTTCTGGTCTTCGGACGACAAGCCCGGCATCACGCTCAACGCCGTGACGCCTTCCCCGATCGTCGAGGGCGCGTTCGGCATGGCACGAACCAGTCTGGTGGTCTTGAGCTGAGCCTGCAGGCGGGAAAGAGGGTAACCGGCCGCGACCGAAATCAGAAGAGGCTGAGCCCTGAGATGCGGGGTCAATTCAGCGAGCACTGTATGGAGCACCTGCGGTTCGACACAGAGCACGACGAGCTCCGCGCCTCGCACCGCCGTTCGATTGTCGGCCTGGACCGCCACCCGGAATCGCTCAGCGAGCCGCTCCCGTCGATCGGATTGAGGATCGCTGACAGCGATCTGTTCGGCCGTGGCCACCCCTCTCCGCAGCAGGCCGGCCAGCAAGGACTCCGCCATATTGCCGCCGCCGATAAAGGCGAGTCGTGTTCCCGGTAACATGCGCGATTATACGGACGGCCGTCCGGTTGGCGCAACTTGCAACAACCGGAACCGGTTGTATAGAGTGACGGGAGGGTTCGTGATCACCGTCCTTTCAGCAGAACGGAGCCGACATGAGATGCATCTTCTCGCTCATTACCCTGGGGGCGCTGTTACTTCTTGGCGATACGAGTTGGGCGCGCCGCGACACCTTGTCCGCCGAGCAAAAAACTCACATGGAACGAATCGATCGTGTATTGATCGATGTCATCGCCCTCGCGGACAGGGGCAACATCGATGCGAAACCGCTGGTCGAGGTGGTCGCCGCTCGCATGAAAGAATTCGACTACACGATCGTCACCGATCCGGCTCAGCCACACGATGTGGAGCTGAAGGTCAAATGCGAGCAGCGAAAGACCTGGGAAGGCAGCACGACGATGGGCAGCGATGCCGACCTACCGGACTCCCCGTCACGGCTTTGGAAAGGGCCGGCCTGCCAGCTCGGCTATTTCCTCAATGGAAAAAAAATGGTTTGGCGCAAAGAGGTCCGCACGGATTTTCAAGATTCCCAAGCCGCGGCGACGCTCGCCAAGGCCGACGATCCCACGGCCTATGCCATGGCCAAGCTACAAGCCCGCCTGGAGGAATATGATTTCCCCGCCCTCCTGACCGCTGAATGGGGACAGGAAGCCAGGCTCTTCCGCCTCTACGACGATCCGAAGACGCCGGTCGCGCGCAAGGTGAAGTTAGTGTCGTTGTTCGGCGAGCTCTTCTCCGTCGAGGCTATCCCGCGCCTCCTGGACGGCCTGAACGGCGCCGATCGCAGCATTGCGAAAGCCTCAGCCCTCGCGCTCGGGAATATCGGCCAGAAAGACACGATTCCGGTTCTCATCAGGACGATGCAACAGGGCGCGCCTGATTTGCGCGCGTCGGCGGCCAAGGCCCTGGGCATCGTCGGTGCGTTGCACGGCGATTTCACTATTGTGGATCCCTTGCTCGAAACCTTGAACACCGACGATGTCGCGGTGAAAACCGAGGTCGCGTGGGCGCTCGGGAAATTACCGGACAGGCGCGCCTATGAGCCGCTCTTCAACCTTCAGAAAGCGCTGTATCGAGTCCGCGAAAACGATGCCGATCCGAGTCTCGTCAAATTGAAGGAAGCCGTCAATTGGAGTATCAAGCAGATCGATACCTGGGAGTACGTGCAATAGCAGGCCCGCGCGGTACCGGGATCCTCGGCCGCCGGACCCTGCCCGGACACCGCGTCGCCTCACTGGTCCTGGCCATGGCCCTCCTGGTCTGTGCCGCGGGATCGGCTCAGGCCCAGGTGATGGGAGAGGTAGCGGAACTCGACCGTCTCCGAGCGAAGGCGGAGGACGCCATGGGCAATGACGACGCGGAAGGCGCCGCGATGAACATGGGACGCGCTGCGCTGATGGCCGCGCAACTCGCGAAGCGGCAGACGGAAGCGGGGCCACGGCAGACATTCAAGGCGACGGAACACCTCTATCGATCGCAGGAGCACGGCTATCGCGCCGTCGCCCTATTTCGTCGAGCCGGCGGTGAGCTCCCTGCGTCGGCCGGTGTGTGCGGTAGTCTTCAACTGGCTCGGCTCGAATTGCACCATGCGCAAGAGGCGCTCGGCCGGCCGGACGATGCGGATGCGAACAATACCGCCTCCTCCCGACGGAAGGCGGCGCGGCAGAGTACGGACGATTGGGCGATCGTGCTGGACTCGATGCAAGGGGAATTTCGCTGTCCCAGCTAGCCCGCCGATGAAACAGGTTGCTCATCAGCAACCTGCCTAGCCCACTCGCCCTAACAGGCTGCGAAAGCATTCGTGTTCCCCACAAGCGGTCGGGATCCACTCTTACCCGCCCTCCCCGAGCCTGCCAAGACAGGCTTCTAACCCCTTGCGGTACGAGGAGGGTCTGAGCGAAGCGAGACCGCCGCTGGCAGCCTGTTTCCGTATCCCGCTCCTGCTAGTCGTCTTCCGGGTTGATGATGTGCAGGCCAGCCGGACGACAGGCCGCCAAGAGCTGCTTGTCCGCACTCACGACCGTCAACCGGAGCGGCTTGAGCTCCAGCGCCAAGGCCAGGTGTAGAAGCTGCGGCGAACGCAGGGCCGGATAATCCAAAATCAGCTCCTTTGCCGCCAGATACGTGTCCATCGTCGGAGAGATAAACTGAAACAGTCCTTGGGAGGCTTCCATCTCAAACTTGTACAGCACCGAATAACAGTCGTCCCGGGTGATTTCTCCCTGCTGCGCGCGGACGGATAACGCCGAATAAAAGTCCGTGACGCTCCACATGGGCAAAATGGCGACCTTGCCCCGTTTCACCATCAGCTTGTTGACCACCCGCGTCCCGCGTTCCATGCTGTACCGCTTGACCAACGCCGTCGAATCGAAATAGTAGTACGGCATCCTACACCCTCCCCTTCAAGAGACTGTCCGCCAACGGCGACTGGAGCTTGGAGAGGCGATCCTGCAACTCATCCAACGGCAATTCCTCATAGTAGCCCTGCTTGCGAAAAATGCTCACGATGGCGCTTTTCAGCACCTGCTGCGTATCTGCCGTCAACCGCTCGCGCAAACGTTTCTTCATCGACTGGCTGGACAGTCGGCGTGCGCCGTTGCCTTGTTCGCCCGACTTCCTGGTGCCTAGTTTACTCATCCCCTCTCCTCTCTCCTATGGTTGACTCTCAGCGGTTACCGACTGAGCGGCGGCTGACCCGCCTCTCTCGGGCAACCGGACGGCGGCGAGGCCGAAACCGGCAGATCCATCTCTCCATACACATGCGCGGCCACAGAACGGGCGAGATCGGACGCAAACTCCTGCTGCATCACGCGGACGGCTTTCGCAGCCGCCTCGCGTTCCGTCACATGCCCTTCCTTTCCGCCTTTCGAGACGGCGCCCACCACACGATGGGTCGCCACCTCCTCGATCACGGACTCCGCGCACCAACGAACATATCGAAACTGCGGATCGTTCACCTCGATCGGCCAAAGGCGTACCGAGCCCGTGATGCGTAATTCCGCCGGAGCGGCACCGGAACCGGCACCGGACCTCACCACCGAGAAGCCTTCCTGCGCGAGACCGTCCATGAGCGCGCGCTCAAGCGGTTCGGCCTGGTCGCCCGAGATCTCCACGGCTACCCCGAGATTGGTGGACAGAAATTGCTCTAATTCAGCGGTCAACTCGGCCACGCGATAGGCGGATGGATTCCCCTGCCCGTTCGATCGAACGATCCGAAGGTCGGTATTGTAGGCCTCGCGGAGGACGAGGTTCTTGGCGGCTCGTTTGAGATTACGCACGTGCGAGAGCTTGTCCTGGGTCTGATGCGCTTCGGTCACTTCCGTCTGGATGGTGCGATCGAGTTCACTGAGGCGCTCGACCATCGCCGCTTCGGCTTGCGCCCGGTTCATGCCTGCCAGAGCATAGTACTGTCGCGTCTTTTGGTCAAACCAGGTATCCAGGACCTGCACGTTTTCCAGCACCTTGTCCGTGGTGACACGCGTCACATTGTCCAGCGTGAGGCGACGTTCCGTGCGCGTCTGGCCCCGAGCCTCCACGACCAAGTATGATTCCCAATCTTTGGCCTGAGCCGTAATCTCCGCTTTGAAAATCCTCGATACGGCGGCATAGGCCTGCTCCGTGGCCTGCGGGCGCGAATCGGCCTGGCCCACCCCGACTAAGTACTGTTCGGACGGATACTGCGCGTTTCCGCCGTCGATCCAGGGAGGGCGAGACGATCCCATCCCCCACCCGCATCCGGCCAGGGACATCGCCAGAAGCGCCGACAGACCGGCTTGCTTCAGACGACCGTTCGTGACCGACACCGGCAATCTCATAACATCACTCGATCGAACAGGAAAACCGTCTGCCCGGCGCGTAGCACCAACGGACGAGACACGGCAGCCGGAGGCGCACCCCCGTTCCGAACCACCGGCTGAATTCGACTGTCGTATTCGCCGGCCGGGACCCACAGGCGGGACACCTGAATTTCATCCGGCAACGTCCGCCAACTCCTGGTATCAGCGACTTCCGTGGCGACCGCCAATCCGTGGGTGAGCACCCCCACCAACAACCCGACCCAAGGCGCGTCGCCCTTGTTGACGGCATGTTGAGATCCGCGTGTCGCCGCTTCGGCGGCGGCAAATTTCATGGCGGCGCGCGCAAGCGCCTTCGTCGTGATGCCGGGCATCCGATCCGACAGGGATCGTTCCGCCAATGCCGTGCCGTTATACATCAGCTGAGATGGTTCCGTAATCGGCTCGCCACCCCGTGGCACCAACGTTACCGACTCGTGCAAGACCTTGGTTTTCTGCGGCACCAATCGAGGCAAGGCCACTCTCACGACGCGTCCGTTCAAGCCGTACAGCACACTGTCCGCCGCGCGACGTTCCTGGCGACCGGAGGCATGAATGACGCCTCGATTCAGCAACACCAGTTGAAGCGCGCTTAAACTGACCGGAATATCAAGGTGGATCTCTTCCTTGCGCGGCGCGCGGCCATTATAGCCGATCACCACGACCTGAGCGAGATCGGCTTGCTCCTGCGGCGACGTCCAACGCTGGTCGGGAAACTGCCGACGATACTCCTCAAACTCGGTCGTCATGTGCAGCGCCTCGGTGGTTCGTAGGAGATCCCCGCGGAGCATCGGCGGCATAGGCGTACGAGTCCATCCCCGCGTGCCTTCATAAATGTCGTACGCCTTGCGGTACGCAATGAAGGCATTGTTGAGGTCGCCCGTCGCCTCGTATAAGACGCCGGTCAGGTACCGGGCAAACGCATCCTCACGATACCCGTCTTGTTCTTTGACGCGGTCCGACAGCACGTTCAATCGATGGTCGATCTGCCGCGCTTCCACGACGGCCTCCATCAGTTGCCCCATCACCGCATAGTTGAGCGCCTTGATGACGTTGATCATCACGTGTTCGTAGGGGTCGCCTTCGTACGGCAGCAGGTTGTCGTTCGTGAGGAAGGCGGCGGTTTCGGTGCGGATAGTCCGCGTATACAACCGCTCCACTTCCAGAGAGGCCTGCTCGAGAAAGATATTACTTTGGACATAGTCGCCGGCGAGATGGAGCGTCATACCCCGGTCCATGCTGTACAACAGACGATTGCGTGCTCCGTACTCGGATTCGGCCTCCGCCATGATGGCATCCGCTCGACGGGGGTCGTTCGCGAGCAGACTCTGGTCGATGAGAAGATAATGATTGCTGGAAAGCCCGCACCCGGCCAGTGCCCACAGCAGACTCAGGAATACCACGGGCATCCGGAAAGAAGAAATGAAACGGCCTCCCGCGAGGGAGGCCGTGATCGATGGGAAGTGGCGTCTCAACAGAATACGTCGGGCTAAAAGATCGTCCGCTTTTTCTCGACGACTTTCTTGATTTTCTTCTGCCCGAACCAAGCCTTCACATTGTTTTCCATATCCACCATTTCAAGATCGACTTGGTAGAAGACCGCTTTGGCGCCGTCTTGCTCATCCAAGATGGTGGAAATGCTCCCGCGCATCATATAGTCGGCGCCGAGTTCTTTGCCGGGTGCTTTTTGCGTGTCTTCGCGAGCATGCACAGCCTGCTCACGCCGCTCGTCTCGCACCTCTTCGCGCTCACCCTTGCCGGCGACGAACGTCACTTTTTGAGAGTTCGTCAATTCCCGCTCCAGATCACTCATGAACGTTTGCACATTGATATGTTCGTGGCTCCGGTTGAGAACCGTGCCGACGATGACGACCGGCTGGCGATTCTTGCCTTGGGTGAAATTGCCGAGCCAGGGATTGGCCAACGCTTCTTTCACCATCGCCTCGGCCACCATTTGTGAATCGGTGTCGTTCCAACGCCCGCTAAGGTCCGTGACGATGCCGGTATCGACCCGCGTCACTTTTGTTTCATGCCCGCAGCCGCCGACCGCCACGGCAACACTCGCAAGAACTATCGATGCGATTGCCCGGCCCACAGAGCAATTTCGCCACTCGATCATGCTAGCTCCTCTCGTCCAGCGCGCACCGGCCCATCCGCGATCACTTCGTCGCCCGCTTGTCTTCTTCCTTCTCGAGACGCTCGAACAACCGATCCGCGTTCTTGCGCACAAAATCGCGGACCTGGCCGTTTAATTCCTTCGCTTGTTCCAGATTGTTCTTCATGTCTTCGAGGCTCAGCTTGGTGAGGACGTAGTAGGTTCCTGATTTCTCGTCTTTGTAGCGATCCATCGGTTTCACCCCGTTCAGGGTCACCGCCGAGAAGGTCTTCACCGCCCGCTCGATGTTCTGCTCTTCACTGTTGCGGGAAAAATCACCCGCGGTCGTGGATGCCGCATAGTCGCGCATGAGATACGCGGTATAGGTCTCAAAGGTTTTCGCGATTTCCGCGCGGCTGCGGTTCTCAGCCGTGTCCCAGGCTAAGGGTTCGTTCCGCACACCCACCACGGAACCGACCCCATAGAACGACTTGTCGTTCTTTTCGTTATAGGCGCCCGATCCCTTCTTGACCCAATTCGGAGGACCGCCGCAGGCAGTCAACCCGATGAGGAGTACGAGCGCCAACGCGCCCCCGGTGAACGTGGACAAAGCCCTCTCGACTCTGCGCATGCGATTCCTCCTTGGTGTGACGCCTATGAGAGCTGACGGCTCTATTCTGGGTGGCAAGATGATGGGAAAGAGACGTGTGTGGTTCACTGGCACCAGACACAGTTGGGAGAAAAAAGTAGATTTTATGCTAACATGCACCCCTAACACTGTCAACGCGCCGCGACTGTTTCGGTTGACGGCATGGCGGATACATCTACACCAGACACAGGTTTTTACGGAGGAGACAGACGCATGGCTGATGTTCAGATTGAAGACGGCATCATTCGAGTCCTGCAACTCGATATCCAGGATCCCAAAGCGGCCGCAGTCCTGGCGGAATATCCCCAAGTGCGCTGGCCGGAAATTACCCGCCGGGCATTGAAGATCGGGCTTGGCTACCTGAAGGGCGGAGGTAAGGACTAAGGGGCCGGTTGATCAGCCGGGGGAGCGCTGGCTTGAACCGCGCGAATCGCGCGCTCACTTTGTCCCCCCAACTCCAGATACCGACGGAACGCGTCGACTGATTTCTGCGGTTCGTTCAAATGGTCGGCGTAGAGGGCGCCGAGCGAGAAATAGACATCCGCATAGGCCGGATTCACAACCAACGCCTGCTGCATGGCCTGCTCGGCCTCCTGATGCTGCCCCTTTTTTTCGAGGGCCAGCGCAAGGGAGTAGTGGGAGTCGGGATTCTGCGGCGCATGTTGTACCGCCGCGCGCGCGGCGGCCAACGATTCATCCAGGTTCGGCAGCACCTCCAGCCGTAGGTAGCTCTTCAGCACATAGGCATCCCCGAATGATGGATCATAGGTAATCGCCCGGTTGAGCCGCTCCAAGGCCTCTTCCGCCGATTTTTGCTGCTGCAGCAACGCAAACGCCTGTTCATATTGAACGCGGGCTTCCTTTACGCGGTCCGCTTCGCTGGTCGGCTCTTTTCCAAGTTGGAACGCACCCTTTTTTCCCTCAATCAATACGACGTCCCCGTCTCCCTCAAGCTGCACGAACTGTGGATGCTGAGCGCCCTTGGTCGCCCCTTCCACTTCCTGCCTCACCTGCGTGGCCAATTCGCTGGCCATGATCCACCCGTTCTTATTGAGATCGGCCGCGCCCTTGAGACCCGCCACCAGCGCGGTCACGAACGGACTCTGATCTGGCTCGCGTGCGATCGTGTCACCTTTCCCGGCCGCCGTCAGAACTTGGACCGCCCGTTTCTCTGTATCGTCTTCCGGCGATAGGCGGCCTTCCAGCGAAAGCGGCTGCGGCGCGGTCACTTCCCATCCGCGAACACTAGCGTCGAACAACATCAACAGGTGTTTTGAAGCCGACCGCCGGCTGAAGTCTTTGAGTTGGTCGAGGGTAATGGCCTTGGCGGGATTGTTGAGCTGGGCATCCCAGGGAACCAGATAGCCCAATTCCGTGGATTGAGAGTCCTGTGTGACCCCGGCATGACCGGCAAAGAAGAACACCACGCGATCCTGCCGCCCCACTTTGCGCGGCAAATAGTCGTTGAGAATCTGGAGGAGTCGCCTTGAACTCGCTTCTTTATCCTGCAGTTCGATGACCTCATCGAACCCGAGTTCCCGCAGCGCCGACGCGACCGCATGCGCGCTCTCCAAGGCACCGGGCGCTTTCGGAGCCACAAGGTAGTTTTCGACCCCGACCACGACCGCCCAGGACTTGTAATACAGTCCTTCCGGCTTTCCCATCTGCGCATGGACAATGGACTGACTTCCGATCGTAACTGCGGCACACAAGGTCGCCAGGCAGGCAATGATCCGGCAAAAACGGGGCAATATAGGTACGCGCATCAAAGAGATGATCCAGTGAAGTGCAACGCATTCAGCCTACCCTCGTCTCCTCCTGACTGTCAAGAAAGGCAGCGGCTGGGTACTGGTAAAGTTTGGCGGCATGTCATGATGCTGCCAAACAGGTTTGATGCCCTATGTCCAATTCTGTATGATCCCTGTCGCAAAGAACCGGCTGGCAGGAGGTCTGTTTTGTCTATCTCGCCCGATCACCTGAAATGCGTTGCTTTTATCTGCATCGAAAGGCAGGAGGGGGCAGTTGCGAGAAAGGAGCCTATTGCAACCGCGTTTTTTGTGGGATTCCCATTTAACGAGACCATAGATCTTTCATACTTGGTTACAGCTAGACACGTGATTGAGGATGCAGGCAGGGATATGTTTTTCATTCGCCTCAACCAGGATGGTGG
Source organism: uncultured Nitrospira sp. (assembly GCA_902500785.1). Classification (GTDB taxonomy): domain Bacteria; phylum Nitrospirota; class Nitrospiria; order Nitrospirales; family Nitrospiraceae; genus Nitrospira_A. The sequence continues at coordinate 19,931 of CABVRW010000042.1, read as the reverse complement.
AGGTATTCACTATTTGCCTACAAGGAAGTCTGATTGGTGGCTACATGATACGGCTGATATTGCAGCTATTTTGTACTCTCCGAGTAGTGACGTTCCAGCGATAGATTACCGAAGGGTTCCATCCACAGGGTTCGTAGACGCCAGCTACCGATTCATGCAACCACCATTTAATGAGAGTGGTGGTTTAGCGGTTAGCCTTGGGCATGAACTATATTTCCCGAGCCTTTTCGTTCAGCATTTTGGGGAAGATGAAAACTTGCCCATTGTTCGGTTCGGACAAATAGCCCGTATGCCTTCTAGCGTTAAGTTGCAGCGTGATCGGAACCATACAATCTTCGAGCAGCCTGCCTATTTAGCTGAATGTAGATCATGGGGAGGGCATAGCGGTTCTCCAGTATTCTGGATGTATCCCATGACTCAATCTCAGAGGGTAACGCGCTCTGATGGTGTGCGCGGGCAAGTGGTTTTACATGGCGATCACATTGCGTTCCTTGGGCTTGTTTCGGCCCACTACGATATACCAACTTTGGCGGAAACAACCGAAGAACTGCCGGGGAGAGTATCGACTAGACTGAATGCTGGCATTAGTGCAATCACCCCTTCACACTTCATCCTAGAATTATTGAATCGCGCAGACGTGGCGGAACAGCGCTCGGAAGTAGTGGCCAGATCTATGCCCTTACAAGGTATTCCTACAATGGATATTTCCGAAAGTCTCACGGAAGGAGATCTATAATTTCATCTATTGACCAGACATGATCGGCAACGCCTGCTTGCATTGCCGGTGTAACCCTTAGCGTCTGGTGGATGCGAGCAAAGTTGTAGTACATGAAATAGAGCGCCAATGCATGCCGGTGGTTCTCAACTTTCTTGCTGTGTGCATTGGTCAGCCTAGTGAATCTCCGCATGCCCATCCGAATCTGTAAGTTCATCCGCTCCGCATAGCTGGTTGAGATATGGGCATCGTCTGGCTTCCCCATGATCTTATGCGTCTTGGTTCCGCAGCATTGGGCCGGGCTGTAGCGAGTGGTGACGCCTTCTTGTGGCGGAACGGCGTAAATCTTCTCCAGCATCGCATAGTCAATATCTGAACCAAACGCACCATCAACGGCTCGCAGATACGGTTTGTGGCCGTCGGTAGTGAGTTGGACGCGACTTGCAAGGCGTGAGGCCAGATCCTCCATGAACTTCATCGCGTAGGGCACGCTACGCTCACCTACGAGCCAAGACACCATCAACTTCGTATCCGCACAGATGGCCGTCCAGGTCCACACGCTCCCGAATCCGAACTTGCCCTTGAGTTCTTCTGACAGATTCTTGTCCTTCGCAAAACAGAACGACCAGATTTCGTCAGCCTGAACACGCTTGCAAGGCAGGTTGCGCAACTTCTCGTCCTGATACTTCGCGCAGGCCGTACCAAGATCAGCGAGCAGCTTCAGGATGGTGGGCTTGGATACGCCAGTCATCCGCACTACGCTATTGACGCTCGCGCCTTCGACGAGTGCCGCTACCACTTGAGCCCTGCGTTTCTTGTCCAGCTTGTTCATGGCCATGCCCTCAGTTGTGCGATGGCCAGAGAATACCGCGAGTCAGCCGTATAATGCAAGCTGTTTTTTGCATTCTGCTTGCAATTGATGGCCACAAGACATATTATGCAAGCAACATTAACAAGGAGCTTGCAATGGATAATACGAAAGACGTTGCCGGGAAAGCAAAGGGTGGCCATGCGAGGGCTGAAATGCTGAGTCCTGAGCGTAGGACGGAAATCGCAAAACGTGCAGCTCAGGCCAGGCACAACCCTCCAGTACCAACCGCTACCCATAAGGGAGAGCTGCGGATCGGCGAACTGAATATCCCCTGCTTTGTCCTCGATGATGGGAGAAGGGTGATTTCTGGCCGAGGCATGACGGCAGCTATTGGGATGAAGGGCCGTGGCCAAGGGATTGCCAGGATTATGGGCCACAGAATGCTAGAAGGCCTCTCAACCAGGGCCTTGTCTGTGGCCATTCAGGCTCCAATTAAATTCATCGGAGGCTCGCCAAAGGTAGGCGTCCCCAGTGATGGGTTTGAGGCCACGGTTCTCCAGGATTTGTGCGAAGCGATTCTACAGGCAAGGGATGCCGGACTACTCAAAACAGAGCAAGAGATACGGTATGGCCAATTTGCTGACATGCTGATACGCGCCTTTGCGCGTGTCGGCATCATTGCCCTTGTAGATGAAGCGACTGGTTATCAAGGGGTTAGGCCGAAAGATGCGCTACAGGCCTACCTTGAAATGATTGTGCGGAAGGAATTGGCCGCATGGGCCAAGAAATTTCCGAATGAGTTTTACGAAAACATTTACAAGCTGAAGGGATGGCCATGGCCAGGGATGCAGAAGAACCGATTCAGCGTGGTTGCTCATTACACAAGGGATCTTGTCTATGAGAGGATCGCGCCAGGCCTCTTACATGAACTCGAACAGAAAAGCCCACGCGACGAGAAGGGGAATCGACCCCATAAGCTACACCAATTTTTGACAGAGGATATTGGAGATCCATTGCTCGCGCAGCATTTACATTCACTCATCATGTTTCAACGTCTAGCGATTGCGAACGGGTACGGATGGAATAGATTTGTAAAGATGGTGGATAAAGTTCTTCCACGGCGCGGGGCTACCCTCACGCTGCCTTATCCCGAAGAGGACGATATCTAACGGCGTGATTTTGACGCAGGCGCTGGCTTCTTGCGCTTCTTTGGCGTGAGCGGTTCGCCTATGGCAGCCTCAACAACTGACAAGGCGAGCTTCATGGGGTCGGCGGGATTTTTCGCGGGGAGTTTCTTAGGCTTCGGCTTGGGCTTTGATTTCGATTTCGTCATGCCTCATGATGCCAGAGCCGCTGTGATTTTGCCAGCGGCTCACAATTCAAACTTTACCAGTACCAGCGGCTGCCGGCCCTGCGCCCTGTGGTCTTCGCCCGTGTTGGGACAGGCCTCGCGACTGCGCGAATGGTTGCAGTTCCTCCGCTCCATCCGCATAATGCCGTTGACGAGTGATCCGCGCGCCGGACTGGCCCGCGTTTTGTGGAGGCATGGCACCGATGGACGAGAAGATCGATACCCTCTTGAAAGAAGGTCGTGTCATTCAGCCGACCGCCAAGACGAAGGCGGCCGCGTATATTCAGGATTATGACCAGGCCTATAAGGCATCCATCGCCGATCCTGAAGCATTCTGGGACGGCGTGGCCAAGGAACTGGACTGGTTCTCGCCATGGAACCGGGTACTCGAGTGGAACTATCCCTGGGCGAAATGGTTCGTCGGCGCGACCTGTAATATCGCCTATAACTGTCTCGACCGCCATGCGAATACCTGGCGGCGCAACAAAGTCGCCATCATCTGGGTCGGCGAGAACGGTGAGGAACGCATCTTCACCTATGGAGAATTGTTGCGCCAGGTCAACCGCTGCGCCAATGCCCTCAAGGCGCTTGGCCTCCGGAAGGGTGACCGAGTCACGATTTACCTCCCGAAAATTCCCGAACAAGTCGTCGCGATGTTGGCCTGCGCCCGCATCGGCGTCATTCACAGCGTGGTGTACTCCGGTTTCAGCGCTCCCGCCCTGGCCAGCCGCATTCAGGACGCCGAAGCCCGGGTCGTCATCACCGCCGATGTCGGATACGATCGCGGGAAAACGATCCACCTCAAAGGCGTCGTCGATGATGCCGTGCGAACCTGTCCCTCCGTGGAGAAGGTCGTGGTGGTGCGACGTGAATCGCCGGGAGTCGCCCTTGCGGCGCCGAAAGAAATCGATTGGGCCGAGTGGTTAAAGGCGCAAACTGCCATCTGCCCGGCAGAGCCCCTCGATTCGGAAACGCCTCTCTACATTCTGTACACGTCGGGCACCACCGGAAAACCGAAGGGTGTTGTCCACGTCCACGGCGGCTATATGGTCGGCACCTATATCACGACGAAATACGTGTTCGACCTCAAGGAAGACGATGTCTATTTCTGTGTCGCTGATCCCGGCTGGGTCACGGGGCACAGTTACATCGTCTATGGCCCATTACTGAACGGCGCGACGATCCTGATGGCCGAAGGCAAGCCCGACTACCCGAACCCCGGCCGCTGGTGGGATCTCATCGCGCGCTACGGCGTCTCCATTTTCTACACGACGCCAACGGCCGTCCGGCTCCTGATGAAATACGGCGAGGACTGGCCCAAGAAATACGACCTGTCCACCTTGCGCATTCTCGGGAGTGTCGGGGAACCGATCAACCCGGAAGCCTGGGAATGGTTCTTTCGCGTGACCGGCAGCGACAAGCCTATCATGGATACCTGGTGGCAGACGGAGACCGGCTCCATCCTGGTCACTCCCCTGCCTTCCGTGCCGCTTAAACCCGGTTCGGCCACCAGACCGTTTCTCGGTATCGAAGCAGACGTGGTGGATCGAGAAGGAAACAGTCAGCCGGCGAATGCCGGCGGATTCGCCGTCATCAAGAAGCCCTGGCCCTCGATGATGCGGACGATCTACAAAGATCCCGATCGCTACAAGGTCTACTGGAACACCATTCCCAACTGCTACACGGCGGGCGACGTCTGCCGGAAGGACCACGACGGCTACCTGTGGTTCATGGGCCGCGCCGACGACGTGATCAAGGTTGCCGGCAACCGAATCGGAACGGCGGAAGTCGAAAGTGCGCTCGTGAGTCACGTAGCCGTGGCTGAGGCCGCCGTGATCGGGAAGCCGCATCGGACCGCCGGTGAAGCGATCAAGGCATTTGTCATCCTGAAGCAGGGGTACCAGGACTCCAAGGAACTCGTCCAATCGTTGAAGGATCACGTTCTGAAAGAACTGGGCAAGATCGCCGTGCCGCAGGAAATCGACATCGTGTCGTCCTTGCCGAAGACGCGCTCAGGAAAAATTATGCGGCGGGTGCTCAAGGCTAAGGAATTGGGCCAGGACGTGGGCGATATTTCGACCATCGAAGACTGAGCCGGTTCGCAGTCGATCAGGGAGCAGTGTCATACCGTTCTAGATCAATCCCCTCCTCTTTAAGTAATCTTTGTCGATCTGCGGGGCTGGTTTGGGCGGGAGAATGCCGCGCTCTTGGAGCAGGCGCTCCACGTACTTGCCGATCAGATCCGATTCCAGGTTCACCTTGTCGCCCACCTGCTTTAACCCAAGCGTGGTGACTTTCGCCGTGTGATGAATGATCGAGACGGCGAAGGCACGTTCGGTGACGTCATTGAGCGTCAGGCTGATGCCGTCCACCGTGATCGACCCCTTCGCGACGCAATAGCGCAGAATGTCTTTCGGCGCTTCAACCTCCAAAATCAGCGCATTGCCGTCCTGATGCCGGCTGCCGATGGCCCCGACCCCGTCCACGTGCCCGGACACCATGTGTCCCCCGATGCGCTCGTTCAATCTCATGGCGCGTTCCAGATTGACCGGCGAGCCGGCCGCGATGCTGCCGAGTGTGGTGACCTGCAGGGTTTCCGGTGAGACATCGACTGAGAAATCGTGATCCGTCCTGGCCACCACCGTCAAACAGGTTCCGTTGACACTCACACTGGCACCGATGGTGAGGTCGCTCATAATGGTCGAGGCAATGATGGTGAACCTGGTGCCGGCCAGCCCCCTGGTCAGAATGGAAACCGCGCCCATCTCTTCAACGATACCGCTGAACATGACTTACGCTCCCTTGCGAGTTTTCAAGAGATACAGACAAAACCCCAGCAGTCCGATGCCACCCACGACGGCGATGGCCCGCTGCACAATTTCGATAAAATCAGTGTCCATCTTTCTACACGTCCTTTTGAAAAAATTGGCGGGCCCCTCGATCACCGGCGGCGGGATTATACCACTACCGTGGGCTGGTCCTCATCGTGGCCCAGAATGCAACGGCCGCCAAGACCTGAAGGCCGGCAATGACCGCGAAGGCCCCTTGGTAACTCACATGCGCGATCAGCACACCGGCCAACAACGGCCCGCTGGCATGGCCGATGTCCATCACTGTCCCCTGCATGCCCATCCCCGCCCCCAGGCGTTTGAATTCGGAACTGTCGGCGACCAGTGCGGCGGACGACGAAGAAACCACCGCCTCGCCGAATCCAAACCCGGACGACAGCAGCAGCAGCAACGTGAACGAGCCGACATGGGGCATCGTGATGAAGGTCGCGGCGCAAATCGCCAGTCCGATCACGATCAACGGCTGCCTCCCGACCCGATCCGATACGCGCCCCATCACCGGCTTGGAGAGAAACGACGTCACCGCCTGCACACTGAACAGCAGGCCCACTTGACCGGCATTGAGTCCCACCGAGAGACCGTAGAGCGGAAGAAACGCCATCAGGGCTCCGTTGGCGACCATCTTCGCCGCATCGGTGGAACTGGTGATCAGCACCTTCCGATTTCGAGCGACGGCAAGAAACCCCTTCGCCATTTCAGCCAGAACCGGCGCCAGGCCCTTCTCCCGGACACGTGGAGGTGGTTCATCCAGGTGGAGACTAAAAAAAATCAGGATCGCGATACAACCGAACAACCCGGCTGTCACAAAGGCCGTAGAAAATCCCGCCGTATAGGCCAGCCAACCGCCCAGAAACGGGCCGAGCAGGGAACCGGATTGAGTGCAGGCCGTGTAGGTCCCCAGCGCCGCCCCGCGACGTTCTTTGTAGAGATCGGCCACGGTGGCGAGGGCGCTCGGCGCAAAGATGGCGGTAGCCAGGCCATGTACAAACCGTAGCGCCGTGAGGGCATTGAGGTCCGAGATGAAGGGGTAGATGAACGGCGGCAGACCGAACGCCACCACGCCGATACGCAGGAGCATCTTCCGTCCATAGATATCGGACAGGGCGCCCGAGGGCAATTTCAGCAACACGCCGGTGATCGTCGAGACGGACACGATCAACCCGATCCGCTCCGGTCCGGCACCCAATGATTCGGCGAACAACGCCAGCACCGGCATGCGGACGAGGTTGTAGCTGATGAAGCAGAACACCCCCAGGGCGCAGAGAGAGAAGAAACTGCGGGAGGTGGTCATGAACGTCTCATCAAGGTGTGGGGCGAGGTGACTCGCTGGGATTGTGCAAGCCGGCGAGGGCGGCTTGCAAGAAGGTCAGCTCCTCATCCGGCAAGGCCGGTGGATCCGTCGCTTCGAACCACACTTGCGCAGGATGTTCTCGCATCGCCCCACCCAAGCGGCGAGCGGCCTCGAACGCTTTGAAGATCTGGCGGTTCACCACATTGCCGATCAGGGGACGCAGCAGGGAAAGAATGCCGGACAAGAAGCGATTGTCGAGTCGCAGGTAACTCACCATCGTGCTGTCGATCGATTCGACACCCCGGCTGTCGGTCACCGAGCGCAGGGTCAGCAACACCACCGCCTTGCCGCTCACCCGAGGCAGAAACCTTCCGTCATGGCTCCCCTCCACGTAGTAGATCCGGGTCGCCTGATCGTGAAACAGGGGATGTACAATCCCGTCCGTGCCTTCTCCATCGGTGGCCCAAAACTCTCCCTGCCCCCGCGGCTCGGCCTTATACAACCCGAGGTCGAGCCGATTCACCAAGGCAGCGGCCATCACCGGGTGATCCAGAAGATACACGAAAACATGGTGCGGCAAGGGCGTGCGCTCTGGCCCGACCTTATTCGCAGTGGTGTAATGCGTGATGATCGGCTCCAGCCGACAAGCCCAGGCGGCCTCAACCTGGTCCAGGGGAAAGACGACTCCGGCATGGTGCGAAGGGAGGAGGCACCGGTCCGATTCAGCCCGCCCGGGGGAAACGAGCGCAGCCAGCCCGGCCGTCAGAACGACCGCGATGAGGCCGGATCGTCGCGCGACCAGCCGAACCCTGCTCATGAAGGCCGTTGTGGTACTGAAAGCGTGAGATGGGCGGGATAGAGTTGTCCGGGGTCTGCTCTCAGACGGGCCTGCCGCAGGAGCGTGTCGACCTGTGGCGGAACGAGACCGTTGAACGAGGCCTGTCCATCGGTGGTGATGACGATCGGCCTCGACAGATCGACGAGATCCTCATTCAAGAACAACGTGTATTGCCTGACGTGGTCGGTCCGGACGTCGATCCGATTCGGCCCGGTGACTTGAACCGTCAACCTGGCGTAGGCACGCTGCCGGATGCTGTCGTCTCGTTTATCGATCAAATCCTCCGAAAAGGATGCGATCTGATCCGTCGCATCGATCCGCACCCAGCCGAAAGGCAGCAAATGGCTCGCGTCACGCACGACCGTCAGAGCCTTCGGGGCAGGTGTCCGGCGCTGATTGTCGAACCACTTCACCAGATCCGGAAGTTCTTCACGCGGGAAAAAATGCCCCCCGGCCATGGCATGGGTGCGATCGTGCTCGCGATAGATGAAAGGATACCCGAGATTCTTGAGCTCTCCGGCCAGCTTCCGGCTCAATTCCACGGGCATGACTTGGTCTTGCGACCCGTGAATGATATAGACCGGTGTGGCACGAAGGTTTTCCAGAAAAGGAAACAGAACATCGTCGATCCCGCTCGCCATCGGCGCAAGACCGGCAAACATGGGCGCATGATGCATCCCGATCAACCAGGCGCCGATCCCGCCGTTGGACATGCCGCTGAGGAAGATTCGGTTGGGATCAATCCGGTACCGCTGTTGCACCGCACGTACCGTCGCCAGCACCAGATCCTCGGCGCGCCTGGTGAACCAGGCGCCGGCAGGATAGGTCGGACAGACGAGAATGTAGCCCTCCCCCAACCGCGATTTCCATCGATCTAAGTAGGCCTCCCCGGTGAATCCCGCTCCATGGAGACAGACCACCAGCGCATACGCTCTGGTCGGTTCATAACTCTGAGGGACAGAAAGGCTATACCGATACGCCCGGTCCCGTACGACGATCTGTTCATCCGGCATCAGGCCCACCGGCTGCAGGCCATGGGGCGGACCGCTTCGCAGCAGGTCCTGCACCGCCTGCACCGTCGCATCCGACCGCTGCAGAATGGACGTGAGGATGGTACTCGCCTGCTCACCATCCTGCGTCGTCATGTAGTGCCAGACCTGTGAGGCAAGATCGGTCGTGGAGCGGTCCTCTGCGGCGTGGATGGCCGAAGTCGGAATCTCCGTCCAGAGCAGGCAGGAGACAAGCAGCGGGAGAAGAACGCGTCTGAATCGGCAAAGTCGGCGGAAGGGGCGGGAAGAAAGTCGCACGACGCTCCTAATGAGTCGGGAAATCAGCCTGGACCAGCATATCACGCCCTATCGGCTCGATGCGCAGATTCTTCAGGGACACGGCTTCCCGGAGGCGGTGCGGCGACGGTCCGCCGAAGAGTCCCTTTGCATCTTGCCCACCGAGCAGCAACGGGGCTACGTAACACATCAGCCGCTGGGGCAGTTCGGCACGAAGCACCGCCGCGTTGAGGTCGCTGCCGCCTTCGACCAGCACACTCGTGATGCCGAGTTGTCCGAGACGCGTCCACAACACCGGCAAGCTCACGTGGCCGCCGGTCGCCGGCAGGACCAACACATCGATCCCCTGAGCTTTCAGCCGCGCCACCTTACGAGCCGACGCGCCCTTCGTCGTAGCGATCATAGTATGGGCCTGCTGCTGATCCTGCAACACCGCGGCCTGGAGGGGAATACGCAATCGGCTATCCACCACAATGCGCAACGGCTGCCGCGGGAACGGCCGCAAGGGGTCGGCGGCTAGTCTGGCGGTCAACCGGGGATTGTCGCGCAGCACCGTGCCGATTCCGACGAGGATCGCGTCCACGCCGGCGCGCAACTGATGGGCATGCGTTCGGGCCACTTCGTCGGTAATCCACTGGGACTCGCCACCCGCGGTGGCAATCTGCCCATCCAGCGTCATCCCCGCTTTCAAGATGGTAAACGGGCGGCGGGTCTGTACCCAATGGAGGTAGGCCTCATTGAGCTGCATCGCCTCGGGCTGGAGGCATCCGACATCGACTCGTATCCCGGCTCGCGCCAGTTGCGCAAGGCCACGGCCCTTCACCTGTGGATTGGGATCGACCATGGCCGCCACGAGGCGGCGCACTCCTGAGGCGACGATCAGCGGGACGCAGGGAGGAGTGCGTTTCTTGACGTGGCTGCAGGGCTCGAGGGTGACATAGAGGGTGCCGCCTTTCGCCCGCGAGCCGGCCTGACTCAGGGCGATGACTTCGGCATGCGGCCCGCCGGCTTTGCGGTGGGACCCCTGACCGACAATCTGTCCACGACTGACGACGACTGCGCCGACCATGGGATTGGGGCTAGTGAAACCCCGGCCCTTCGCCGCGAGGCGGAGGGCCTGGGTCATGTACTGCAGATCGCGTGCGGACGACCTCACCGCTTCGTACGCTTTGGCCGGCCTTTGATGCGTTTGCTGCTCGGTTTCGCCTTCACGGACGCCCGGGTCGCGGCCTTCTTGACCGGCTTGGACGTCCGCAGCTTCGTTGGGCTCGGTTTGGTTTTCTTCGACTTGGCTTTGTGCGTCTCGGCCTCTGCCAACGCCGCCTGCGCTGCAGCCAGCCGCGCAATACCGACCCGATAGGGTGAACAACTCACATAGTCCAAGCCGAGCTCATGGCAGAATTCGACCGAACTGGGATCACCCCCATGCTCGCCGCAGATACCCAGCTTGATCGTGGGACGAGTCTTGCGACCGCCGGCGATGGCCGTGCGCATCAGCGAGCCGACCCCTTCCCGGTCAAGCACGGCAAAGGGATCGGTATCGAGAATATTGGCGGTCTTGTAAAAGTCGATGAACTTGGCCGCATCGTCACGCGAGAATCCGAACGTCGTCTGCGTGAGGTCGTTCGTCCCGAAGGAGAAGAACTCGGCCTCCGCCGCGATACGATCGGCGGTCACGGCGGCGCGCGGCAATTCGATCATGGTGCCGACCAGGTACGAAAGTTTCACGCCATATCGCTTCATCGTTTCCGTAGCGACCTCGCGGACGAGATCCTTCTGGGCTTTCATCTCCGAAACCATGCCGACCAGCGGAATCATGATCTCGGGAACGATCTTGGTGCCTTCCTTCGCGAGTTCACAGGCCGCTTCGATGATCGCGCGCGCCTGCATCCTGGTAATCTCCGGCATCGTAATGCCGAGACGGCACCCGCGCAGACCCAGCATGGGGTTAAACTCATGCAGCTCTTCCACGCGAGCCAGCAACCGCTTCTTTTCCTCCAACACCGTCGGCGCGCCGCTGGTCAGTTCGAGCTGCGCGATTTCGACCATCAGGTCTTCGCGTTTGGGCAGAAACTCATGCAGGGGCGGATCGAGCAGACGAATCGTGACCGGGAACCCCTTCATCTCGCGGTAAAGACCGATAAAATCCTGCTTCTGCAACGGCAACAGCTGATCCAGATACCGTTCCCGCTCTTCCCGCTTCCGCGCCAGGATCATCCGCTGCATGATCTGGATGCGATCTTCGGCGAAGAACATATGTTCCGTCCGGCACAGACCGATCCCTTCGGCACCGAAACTTCGCGCGATACGGGCCTGATCCGGCACATCCGCGTTCGCCCGGACCTTCAGCTTGCGCACGCCGTCGGCCCACTTCAGCACCGACTCGAACATTTGGTACTTGTCGGAGGCCGACGCCTCCATTTTTCCCTGCAGCACCTGGATGACCTCGGACTCCACGACGGGAATATCACCGCCGTACACGTTGCCCGTTGAGCCGTTCACCGACAGATAATCGCCCTCGCGAAACGTCTGGGTCCCGATTCGCACCGATTGATTGTCCAGCACCTCAATGGCATCGCAGCCGGCGACGCACACCTTGCCCATCTGCCGCGCCACGACGGCCGCGTGAGAGGTCATGCCGCCGCGCGCGGTCAAAAATCCCAAGGCGGCATTCATGCCGTGAATATCGTCCGGGCTGGTCTCCTGTCGGACCAGGACGACGCGATTGCCCGCGGCTTTCATCTCGACCGCACGGTCGGCCGTCAACGCAAGTTTTCCAGCGGCGGCACCGGGACCGGCCGGCAACCCCTTTCCAAGCGGCGTGCAATGCGATTCTTCCTTCGCGTCGAAAATCGGATAGAGGTACTGCGCCAATTGATCGGGTCCGATGCGCTGGAGGGCCTCCTTCTTGGAGATGAGGCCTTCCTTCACCATGTCCACCGCAATCCGGACGGCCGCTACGCCCGTGCGTTTGCCGACGCGCGTTTGCAGCATGTAGAGCTTGCCTTCCTGAATGGTGAACTCCAAATCGAGCATGTCGCGGTAGTGGCGTTCGAGTTTTTTGTAGGTCGCTTCGAGATCCTTGTAGGCTTGCGGCATGTACTTTTCGAGTTGATTCACCGGCAGCGGAGTCCGGATTCCGGCGACGACGTCCTCCCCCTGCGCGTTCGTTAAACATTCGCCGAAGAATGCCCGTTGACCTGTGGCGGGATCGCGCGTGAAGGCGACGCCGGTGCCGCTGGTTTCACCCATATTGCCGAAGACCATGGCCACCACATTCACGGCGGTGCCCCAGGTTTCGGGAATATTGTAGAGCCGCCGATAGGTCACGGCGCGGGCTCCGTACCAGGAGGAAAATACGGCGTTGATCGCCATGCGCAATTGTTCCAAGGGGTCATCGGGGAAATCCCGCTTGGTCTCCTCTTTCACCAGCTCTTTGAAACTGATGACGAGTTCCTTGAGCGCCTTGGCATCGAGGTGTGTGTCCTGCGTCACACCGAGCTCCCGCTTTTTATGCTTGAGGATGTCCTCGAAATGCTCGCGGTTGATGCCCATCACGATGCTGCCGAACATGCCGATGAAGCGCCGGTAGCTGTCCTGCGCAAACCGCTCGTTTTTCGTCTTCAGGGCCAGGCCGTGCACGGTCTGGGTCGTCAACCCGACGTTCAGCACGGTATCCATCATGCCGGGCATCGACGCCCTGGCGCCCGAGCGCACGGACACCAGCAAGGGAGTATCTGGATCACCGAAGCCGGCCTTCATCGACCGCTCGATCCGTTTGAGGGCCTTCAGCGCCTCGTCCATCATGCCGGGTGGATAGGCCTTGCCGCGCTTGTAGTATTCGACGCAGGCTTCGGTAGAGATCGTAAACCCGGGAGGAACGGAGACTTTGAGGTTCGTCATCTCAGCCAGCCCGGCGCCCTTGCCTCCGAGCAGTTCCTTCATCGTGCCGGTGCCTTCGGCTTTGCCATCTCCAAAATAATAGACGTATTTCTTGGCCACGCGACGCTCTCCTTCTGCTATGAGGTCAATGAGTCGGGACCGAATGCCGGGCGGCGGCTTCCAGTCGCATGCGGTAACGGTTGACGACGTGCCTGGTCACACGAATGCCGCACACGATGATGCCCACCACGAACGCGCCGACCGCAAACAGCCGGTAGTCCACGAACGGTCCATAATCGAAATAGAATTTCCCGTCTGCACCCTGCTTGATTTGTGCGTCTTTCTCAAACGTATGGGTCTTCCCGGTTGGATCGGCAAGATTGAGCCACTCCGAACAAAACTGCACGGGATTGACCGAACCCGGGACACGTTGGTAGGCCAGTCGCAAGCAAATGTCTTGTCTGGAATCATAGATATCCGGTGTCCGCACCAGCCGTTCGAAGTTGACGCCGGTCACCCAGATGCCGAAGAGGAACACCGCGTTGCACACCACCATCATGACGACGCTGATGCCGGACGCAAACCGCCGGACCTTGGTCGCCCTCAGTTCGGCCGCGGCACTCGTCTCGAGTGACTCGGAGAGGCTCTCTGAAGTAGAGTCCAAACACTCACCATCCGCTACGTCCCTTGTACCATAATCTGAGAGAAATCAGCGAATGACATGAACAAATCGTCGACGCTCTTCAGGAGAGACAGCCGGTTGCCGCGCACCGCCGGATCCTCGGCATTCACCATGACCGCATTGAAAAAATCGTCGATCGGGCCCTTCATTCGAACCAGCACATCGAGCGCCTGCCCGTACTCCCCGGCGCCCATCGCCGCCGCATATTCCTGCCGGCTGTTCTGCTCGGTCTGATGTAAGGCGGACTCCGCCGCCTCACGAAAGAGACCGGACTCGACGGGCTTGCGATCCCACTGCTCCTTCTCGGTCAGCCGGTGCGCGCGTGTGAATCCGACGATCAATGGATCGAACTCGGGCCTGACGGTAATCTGCTGCAGCGCCGTCATTTTGTCGAAGAGATCCGTCAGGTCGATGGTCTGACGATCCGCCGACCTCAGGACGGCCTCCATGACATCGTCCCGCAATTGGTGCGCGCTCTTTCCGTAAAAGCGGACCCGTTCAAACAAAAACCCGATGATGTCCGGCATCCCCCCCTTGCCTGACTGGGGCGTGGCCGTCACATGCTGGCCGTGCAGCACGTCCTGCGCCGCCCGTACGGCTTGTGCGAGATTCAGCCGCAGCCTGCTCTCGATGACGATACGCACGATGGCCGTGGCATGGCGTCTGAGAGCGAAGGGATCCTCGGAGCCGCTCGGCACGAGGCCGACGAGGAAAAACCCGGCGATGCTGTCCAGGCGATCCGCCAACGACAGCACTTTTCCGGCCAGCGACTCGGGCAACTCCCCTTCCATAGCGCGGGGCATATATTGCTCCCGAATTGCCGCGCTCACCGCCGGTGGCTCGCCGTCGTGTGTGGCATATTCCCCGCCCATAAGACCCTGCAAGGTCGGAAACTCGCCGACGATGCCGGTCAACAGATCGGCCTTGCTGAGTTCCGCCGCACGCCGGCACTCCTGAACCAGTCGATCGTCGCCGAGTTGTTCGGCCAGATGCGCCGCCATCGCCACCACACGCTGCGTTTTCTGATGCAAACTACCCAGCTTCTGGTGGAAGGTCACCGCCTGCTGTTTTGCCACCCGAGCAGCCAACGAGGTTTTGCGATCCTCATCGAAGAAGAACTTGGCGTCCGCTAAGCGCGCGGACAGCACCCGTTCGTTGCCTTCCCGAATCAACTGCATGTTCGACAACTTCATGTTGGTGACAGCAAGGAAATTGGGCAAGAGCGCGCCCTTGTGGTCGACCAACGAGAAATACCCCTGATGTTCCTTCATGGAAGTCATCAGGATTTCTTTCGGGAGCGAGAGATAATGCGGCTTGAACGCGCCCAGAATCGTCAGAGGAGACTCCACCATATAGACGGCCTGTTCGAGCAAGTCGTCGTCCTGGTGTAACTGTCCGCGGGCGGACTTGGCGAGCGACGCCAACTGATCGAGGATCATCGCGCGCCGCCGCTCCTGATCCACGATCACCCCATGCCGTTCCGTTTCCTTCAGATACTGCGCAATCGACTTCACGGCAAAGCCCTTCGGATTGGACACCTTGGCACCCAACACCCGATGACCTTGGCTCACATTGCCGGCCTTGACGGTGGCGAACTGAATCGGAAGCACTTTCCCGCCGCACACCGCCACCAGCCAGCGCACCGGCCTGGCGAAGCGCACACCGGTCTGGTTCCACTGCATGGCTTTGGGAAACGATAGTTTAGTGAGCACCTGCGGCAAGGCTTGCGTCAGGACCGCCGCCACCGCCTGTCCTTTTTCCTGCTTCACCGCAAAGAGGTACTCACCCTTCGGCGTCTGACGGACTTGTAGCTCTTGAACCGCAAGGCCCTGGCCTGCGGCAAACCCGATGGCCGCCTTGGTGGGTTGCCCGGCTTGGTCGAAGGCCACCGCCTTGGACGGCCCCATCGCTTCTTTCACGGCCGAGGCCTGTTGCCGCGCAAGCCCTTCGATCAACAGCACCAGCCGCCGCGGGGTGCCCATCGTACGGACGGCGCCATAGGTGAGCCGCAGGTCTTTCAACAGCGTCTCAGCCGATTGCTGCAGGGCGCGCATGGCCGGAGCAACAAATTGATAGGGCAGCTCTTCCGTCCCGATTTCGAGGAGCAGCTCCGTGGTTGCCGGAACCGTGGGGGCTTTGGAGCGGGAGGCAGTCTTGCTCATGGTCTTTTTAGGTGGCATCGTCGGGTACTGCCTGTGAATTACTTGGTCGAGACAGGTGAGTGGACGGTCGTGCCCTTGCTTGCCCGAATCGGTTGCTTGATCAAGGGGTGCCCCATCGCTTCCCGATCGGCCACATATGATTCCGCGCAGCGACGCGCTAATGCCCGCACGCGGGCGATGTAGGAGGTCCGCTCGGTCACACTGATCGCTCCTCGGGCGTCGAGCAAATTGAACATGTGCGAGGTCTTAATGCAGTAGTCGTAGGCCGGCAACGTGAGCTTACTATCCAGCAGACGTTTGCACTCCCCCTCGAAGGCCTGGAAGGTGGCCATGAGCATAGGCACCTCCCCCACTTCGAAGTTGTAGCGTGAGAATTCGACTTCGCTGCGGTGATGCACATCGCCGTAGGTCACACCGTCGGTCCAGGTCAGGTCGTAGACGTTATCGACCTGCTGCAGGTACATCGCAATACGCTCGGTGCCATAGGTGATTTCGCCGGTGATGGGGCTGAGTGGAATCCCCCCGATCTCCTGGAAATAGGTGAACTGGGTAATCTCCATGCCGTCGAGCCGGACTTCCCATCCCAACCCCCAGGCGCCGAGCGTGGGCGACTCCCAATCGTCCTGCACAAACCGGATATCGTGTTTCTTCGGGTCGATGCCCAGCTGCTTGAGGCTCTCCAGGTACAGCCCCTGGATATTGTCGGGCGCCGGCTTCAGCACCACCTGATACTGGTAGTAGTGCTGCATGCGGTTGGGATTCTCACCGTAACGACCATCGGTCGGTCGGCGGCAGGCTTGCGGATAGGCGGCGCGCCAGGGTTCCGGACCGAGGGAGCGGAGGAACGTGGCCGGGTGGAAGGTCCCCGCGCCCATTTCCAGATCATAGGGTTGGTGAATCACACAACCGCGGTCCGCCCAAAAACGATGCAGGGTCAAAATGAGATCTTGGAAATTCACCGGATATCCTGATCTAGCAGCAGACTGCTGGTGATGGCTGATGAAAATCAGGCTGAAGCTAGCAAGAACGGTGAGAGGGTGTCAAGAAACAGAACCTCCGATTTCAATGGGTTGCAGCGATACTCGCGGCACAACGGAGGTGGAACCTCCCTGACGCGTCGCATCTGAAACGCTTGAATCACAGCACGCGCTGGTTTATTCTGCCAAAACTTGAGCAACTCACTAGACAAAAATTTTTGGCATGAAGTTTTCGAAGAAAAGTGAATATGGACTGCGGGCGTTGATCGAACTCTGCGAGACGTACGGAGGGCGCGTGCTCCAGCGCCATGAAATCGCAGAGCGACAGAATATCCCCGTGGAATTTCTCGAACAGATTCTGCTTGCCTTGAAACGCGCCGGCCTGCTGGCGAGTCGCCGAGGCGTCCGGGGCGGATATTCCCTCATCAAGTCGCCGGAAGACATCACGCTGGGCCAAGTGATCCGCATTCTGGATGGCCCCCTGGCCCCGATCAGCTGCGTCAGCAAAACCGCCTACCAGAAATGCGCGGACTGCCCCTATGCGGCCACACCCTCGTGCCCGCTGCAACAGGCCATGGGTGAGGTCCGGGATGCCATTGCCGACATTCTCGACCATTACACGTTGAGTCGATTCGCCCATTCCAAATAGGCCGAAGGAGCCGAGACTCGCTATGACTCGTCACATACACCTGACCCTCAGCTTCGCGATCGGCACCTGGATGGCCGCGCTGGCCTGGTCGTCTACGCCGGTGGACGCCGCCGAAACTCGTGATCTCATTTTAGCCGCCTACAGCGTGCCGAAGGAGGCGTACGAACGGCGCATCATCCCCGCTTTTCAACGACAGTGGAAACAAAAGACTGGGCAGGATGTGCGCATACGCAGTTCCTACGGAGCCTCCGGCGCTCAGGCTCGCGCCATGATCGGGGGATTCGATGCGGACGTGGCCGTGTTGTCGTTGGAAGGAGATGTCGATCAGATCGTTAAAGCCGGTTTGATTACTCACGACTGGAGGAAGGCTCCCCACGGCGGCATGATCTCCGCTTCGGTCGTGGCCCTCGGGGTCCGGAAAGGCAATCCGAAAGGGATCAAGGGCTGGGAAGATGCCGCACGCCCCGGCGTGGAAGTACTCTACCCGAATCCGAAAACCTCCGGCGGCGCGATGTGGGATGTCATCGCGATTTATGGCGCCGGCTTGAAACTGGCCGAGCAGCGCGCAGCGGGAAAGCCGGTGGCTCCAGAAGCGGCGGCCGCGCAGGCCGCTGACTTGCTCACCCGCATTCAACGCAACGTGAAGGTCATGGATAAGAGCGGTCGAGAGTCGGTGACGACGTTTGAACGCGGCGTCGGTGATGTCATCGTGACCTATGAAAACGAATTGCTGCCGCGCGTGAAGAGTGGACGGCCTTATGAAATCATCGTACCCGATGAAACCGTCTGGATTGAAAACCCGGCGGCGGTGCTGGATACCTATGCCGACCGCCACAACACCAGGGATCTCGCGGAGGCGTTCGTGGCATTTCTCCACGGACCGGAAGCGCAGGCGGCCTTTGTCGAATTAGGATTTCGCCCGTTGGATCATGGCGCGGGCACCTCGGCCTCGACCGCCACGCTCCCGCAACCGGCGCGGTTGTTTACGATCGCGGATCTCGGCGGATGGGAGCAGGTCAGTCTACAACTCTTCGGCGCGCAGGGTCTCTGGACCAAGATCGTCGAGAACGTGGCAGGAAAACGATAACCGAGCATGAAAAATTGTTGTACACGCAAGACTTCAACTAGCTCGCAGGTACGGCACCACAAGCAGATCCTTTCTGAGGATGCTCAACATGTCAGTCCAGCAAGGCCAGAGCGAGGTGCGCGACGCGATGAATAAAGAGCGTCATGTATGCGCACGCCGGCGAGGTGGTGAACAGACGGTGTCTTGGACCGAGGTGTCACATTCTTACCCGCCCACCCCGAGCCTGCCAGGACAGGCCCTTGTCCCCTGGCGGTACGTTGAGGGCCTGAACGATGCGAGAACGCCGACGGCGGACATATTCAGCATTCTGCCCAGTGGGAAAATCGCGTGACCTCTCATCTATTACTCAGCCTCGCCTTGCGATCTGCCGCGGTGGGCTATGTGCTGATCCTGATCTTTCTCCCCCTCGCGGCGCTGGCGCAACAATCGGTCGCAGCCGGGTTAGATAGCTTCATCCAAGATCTGTCGGCGCCCCAGGCAGCGGCCGCGCTCTGGCTCACCGTGGAAACCGCCGCCATCGCGACCGCTATCAATGCCCTGTTCGGGACCTTGTCGGCGTTCGTACTGGTGCGATACGAATTTCCTGGCCGATGGCTCCTCAATGCGCTGGTGGATTTGCCCTTTGCGATTCCGACCCTGGTGGCCGGACTGATGATTGCCGCCATCTATGGCCCGACGAGTCTATTGGGCACCTGGCTCCAACAGGGCGGCATGGCGGTCCTCTACAACCAGCCGGGCATCATCTTGGCCATGGTGTTCGTCACGATGCCGTTTACCATCCGTTCCCTGCAGCCAGTGCTGATGGGACTCGAACGCGATCAGGAAGAAGCGGCCTTTACCTTGGGAGCCAGCCCCTGGACGACCTTTTGGAAGGTGACGGTCCCGTCGGTCTTGCCCGGCCTGTTGACCGGCGTCTTCCTCACCTTCGTCCGGGCGCTCGGCGAGTTTGGCTCCATCGTGATCGTCGCCGGCAATATCCCCATGAAGACGCAGGTCGCTTCGGTGTATGTCTATGGCGAAATCGAGAGCTACAACCCCCAGGCGGCCACGTCCGTCTCGGTGTTGATTCTGCTCATTTCGTTTGTGGTGCTACTCGTATTGGAACGGTTGACTCGGCGTCCAGGGGAACGGCTGCCCAGACTGTTTCAATGGTCGAGGCCAAAGCACGAGCGCGGCCATGATTCCGCCGTGCCGAATGCGGCCGTGTAAGAATGTGACTCTGGCAGAGCCTCTGGTGATTGGAACGGGAGCCTGTGCATGCGTTGGCTGATGATCGGAATCGTCTGGCTGTACTTTCTCGTCCTGCTGGTCGGACCGATCCTCTATATGGCGAGCCAGAGTTTCAGCGAGG
>CABVRW010000041.1 GCA_902500785.1 uncultured Nitrospira sp. | reverse complement strand
TGCCGGTAGACTGGCCAAGACGAGAGCCCCGAGGATTGCCCGGATCTTCATGGGTATCCTCCATCCGCGAGTAAGGTTATGAAATGACTCGGGACTCAACGGTCTCTGGTCTGTAAGGAAATCACATGGGAGAGATCGAACCTCTGGACGTTGACCGGCGATGAGGCCTCCTTTCTTGGATCGAATCATGCTGAGACGGCGCCCCAGCCTTCGATGGACGTGAATGGGATCACGACGATGCGCTTGCAGCGTTTACATTTGAGCTCAAGGCCTTGCCCGCGGACTTTAGCGATGAGTTGCCCGCACTCGCAGCGCGTCTCACTGTCCTGGCAAGAAGGGAAGATCGAATTGTTGCGTACTGACATTATGACCAACGTTGTTTAATATGAAATTGAGAACGATTATTAATATCTCGATGGCGCTAAGAATGTCAAGTCCCTTGTGAGTATTGTTTGAGATACTGCCGAGTGCATTCCTGTATCGGGTTCCCTATAATCAGTTCATGATGTCACATATGCTCATGCCCATCTGGTTCTCGGCAATGACGTTGGCAGTTTGGCTTGGTGGTCCTTCAGGGTGTATCCACGAGGTTTCGACTGTCGCTAGTGTAGAAGTGCCTTCGACGGTTCTTATCGTAGGGCGCGCCATGTCAGTTATCAGCGGGGATCGTGGGCGACGGTTTAAGCCGGAAGTGCGCCAGATGGAGCTCATGCAACGCCAGACCGGCCGGCGATATCGTGTGATGATTGAGGAGGAAGATAAGGTCTTTGCCTTTTTTCTTCCCGCAGGAGAGTACGACGTCACGCGGGTGCAAATTCACGAAGGACCTTTCTTATCGATCGCTCAGCTATCCTCCACCTTTACGGTGGGACATAATCCTGTCGCCTATGTCGGGGACTGGCGTTTCGGCGTTGATTCACCACGATATGGACGTATGGTGCTCGTATCAATGGTTGATGAAAACGCCACCCGACTACAGGCTGAACGCACGATTCGAGAACAGTATCCAGCCCTCGCAACGACACCCCTGGCGACGGTCATTCCGTCCCCCGCAGAAACAGCGACTCGGCTCTATGAAGTATCACCTTATCCTCGAGTCCAGAAGTATTTTCAGCGTCATAATTGGTAGGAGTCTTTTCGTGCGAATCATGCGTGTCGTTATGGCGAATAGTGTGTTCCTCGTCCTCCTCTTAGGAGCGGGATGCGCCGGCATCGGAGGCTTGTCCTCCCCGGCAGTGATAAAGCGTACGCAGATGCAGATGGGGACGTTGGTGACCATTACGTCTGTGGCGCAGGATCGTCAGAAGGCGCAGGAGGCGGCCTCCGCAGGATTTCAAGAGATCCATCGCTTGGAGGAATTGTTGAGCACCTGGATCTCGACCAGCGAACTCTCGCATGTGAATGACCTAGCCGGTAGGGAGGCCATCCCGGTCAGTCGCGATACTATGAAGGTCCTTCAGGATTCGGTTGAGATGGCTCGGTTGACGGAAGGCGGTTTTAATATTCTCGTCGGTCCGGCCGTTGAGGCCTGGAGTGTGTTGGATCGGGAGCAGGTCCCGTCGGATCGGGAACTGGAGGCAATCCGCTCCTTGACGGATCTGACGGCTCTTGAGCTCAATACGTCATCACAAACGGTTTACTTGGGCAAGCCTGGCATGCGGGTGGATGTTGGAGGGATCGGCAAGGGTTTTGCCGCGGATTTGGCTGTCGCAGCGATGCAGAAGGCTGGAGCCACTGCGGGAGTCGTGGCATTATCGGGTGATATCAGGACTTTTGGCCAGCTTCCGGGCGAGAAGAAATTCCCCTTTGGCATCCGGCATCCGAGGCGCGAGGGTACTGTATTGGCCTATGTCGATCTTCAGGACGAGGCGATTTCAACTGCGGGAGACTATGAGCGATATTTTGAGCGAGACGGAGTGCGATACCACCATATTCTTGATCCCGCAACTTTGCGGCCGGCACGTGACTGCCAGAGTGTGACGGTTGTGGCTCCTGATGGGATGACGGCGGATGGATTAGATACAGGCATTTTCGTGATGGGGCGTGAGCGGGGCCTCGCTCTGGTCGATCGGCTACCGGGAGTGGGCGCCGTGATCGTGGATCGTGATGGTAAAGTCTGGATTTCTTCATATCTCAAAGGGAAGGTACGGGGCAATGATCGTTCTGAGTGATTCAGCCGGCGGCAGACGCCACGGTTTCGACTGGGTTCTCGGATGGTGGCGAGAAGGCATGGTTGCAGGGGGAGTGCTCAGTCTCCTCATATTGAGCGCCTGCAGTGGAGGAGGCAAGTATTTTCACGATGCGGTGGACGAGGCCACGCAAGAGATGGTCGGGAAACGCTATGGATCACCGCACAAGGTGCTGGCTTCCGCTCACGGAGGTGAGGTCTGGACTTATTTCGAACGTGGTAGCGGGACGGCTAGCTTCAGTGGCCAAGTGCGAGGAGAAGTCTGCCGGGCCTATCTTCTGACGTTCGACAAAGAGACGATATTGAGAAGTTGGGAACAGCGAACCTGCCAGGAATAATCCCCTGTTATCGGTCCAGATAATAACCGAGGGGGATCTGCATCGTGACTGAGGACTTATCGAGCGGCTGTGATAAGGCGATGGGAGAAGCTTGCCGAAGCGTCTCCAGCGCGGCCTGATCGAGGACATTATGCCCGGAACTTTTTGTAATCGCGGCTGACACAATTTGCCCATCTTCTTGGATCACGATCCGTACGACTACCCGACCTTCCAAGCGATGAAGCCTCGCCGAAACGGGATATTGTTTGAGCGCGTCAATGCGCTGCAACAGCGGCCCCGTGAGCCAGCCGTAATCCGGTTTTCGAGCCATCTGAGTCCCGTTGGTCGATGGGGCCAGCGATGCCGTTTGAGCGGGAGCGGCGGGTTGCTCCAGGAGGTGTTGTGTGCTGCCTATCGGCGATGAAGATTCCGAGGCGAGAGGCACTTCTGCAAGGGGAGAAACCGCTGTCTGGGAAGGCGAAGGAGCGGCAGGGGAGGATTCTTCCTGAGCTGCGGTCGCACGCCGTGGCGTCTGTGTTTCCTGCTTCGCTTCCTGTGGTTCGGAAGCAGGAACTGTACGCGTAGGTTCAAGGGGCTGTTGGAGCACTTGGCTGTGCGGAGTAAAGGCTGGCTCGACAGGGTGGTGATCGTCCGCCGTCATGGAGGCTGAGGTGGTTGCCACCTCAGCCGGGAGCGGTGCTGGCGAAGGTCTGGGGCGCGTTGACGCTGCGGAAGCGCTGCGTTGCGCAGGGCGGGCGATCTTTGAAGTAATCGCCTGAGCGCTGGGTGAAGGTGAGGTCGTCGGCGCTGGAGGGTGAGAGCCGATAACCGTGACATCCCAATGAAATGTAGAGGACGGAGGTGCCAAGCCGATCCTGGCGACAAAGAATCCGGCTAAGACGATGGCGCTGCCGTGCAGGCAGAGCGAGATGATCCATCCGCCGGCGTGTAGTCGGATGAACGGCTCAGACATGTCGGGCTGGCGGGCGGTCACAGCCGCACGACCTCCAGACTTACGGACTGAAATCCCAGGCCGCGTATTTCGTCCACCACTGAGACAAACCGTTCCAGTAACGTGACTTTGTCGGCTCGCACGACTACCAGTGATTCGCGAGGATGAGCCAGCATCACCGTCTTCAGCCCGTCCGGTGGAACGGGGCGGTCGTTGAGGAACAGCTCGCCGCTCGCGGTCAGCGTGACCACGACGGGGACATCTTTGTGATCTCCTGCCTCTTTAGCCTTGGCGAGGTTCACGGGAATCTGGCCGGTGCTGATGAAGGTCGCGGTGGTCAGAACGATGACGAGCAACACAAGCATCACGTCCACCAACGGGATGACGTTGATTTGATTAACCTCGCGTTCCATGTTGCACCTTATAGGTCGTCAGGAGTTCGGTAACGCGCCGACGAAGAATATTATTCATCACGACGCAGGGAATGGCGACGAGCAAACCGACGGCCGTCGCTTTCAGGGCCAGACTAAGACCGATCATGATGGTATTGACGGCCATGGTGCCGGACGTTCCCATGGTATGAAAGGTCATCATAATCCCGAGCACGGTGCCCAAGAGTCCGATATACGGGGCATTGGCGGCGACCGTGCCGATGACGACGAGGCGTTTGGTCAGCGCCATTTCAAAGGTTTGAATGTCCGTGAATTGCGACAGGTCCACACGCCGATAGTAGAGCCACCGCTCGACCGCGACCGCCACCGACCAAACGCTCAAGGCGATCAGCAGTCCAATGATTCCATATTCTACCGCATTCTTCAGCAGGTCCATTCGTCGATCCTCCGCCTCTCACTGTTGGTTCTCTGCAGGGGGAACCCCCATTTTCATCTCAGGTATGCAGCTCTAAATGCACCCCGGCATTACGGAGGTGAGGCATCGCCGCGCCCTGGATCCTTCTGTGCCGGTGGTTCGGGTGGTTGCGGAAATAAGACGGTGTGAGTCGCCACCACTCGCAAGGCGATTGCCGTTCCGACCTGATAGATGCTCAGAGATGATTCGCTGCTATGTACGATCTGTCCGGAAGGGAGCTGGATCGTGTACACGTTTTCAGATCCTTTGAATTGCCGTGCCAAAATGTGGGCATTTGCGCCCTTGGTCGGAACGATATGAATGTCATCGGGGCGAATCATCACGACGACGTTGGTCCCGGTAGCGAGATGCTGGGTATTGGGGAAGTCACCGATTTCGGTGGTCACCAGATCATGAGCGACGATTCCGGAAATGAAGTCCGCCTGTCCGACGAAGTCAGCCACAAAGGGGGTCGTGGGGACGTGGTAAATCGCTTCGGGAGTGTCGAATTGTTCCAGCCGCCCCCGGTTTAGGACCGCCACGTGGTCGGCCATCGAAAAGGCCTCGTCGTGGTCGTGAGTGACAAGAATGGCCGTGGTCTTGGTTTGCCGCAGTAGGGCGTGAAGGTCCTGTCGCATACGGCTGGCCATATCGGGATCGAGATTGCTGAACGGTTCGTCGAGGAGTAACAGCACCGGACGCAGAGCCAGGGCGCGGGCGAGCGCCACACGTTGCTGTTGGCCCCCGGAGAGTTCATGTGGGTAACGGTGTTCCAGTCCACGCAACCCTGTGAGGGCGAGAAGATCATCCACGATCGCGTTCTGCTGTGTGCGAGCGAGGTGGCTGAGACCAAAGGCAATATTTTTCTCGACGCGTAGATGAGGAAACAGCGCGTACTCCTGAAACACCATGCCGATGCGCCGCTGCTCCGTCGGCACCATCACGTCGTTCGAAGAAACGAGTTGTCCGGACAGGGCGATACTCCCGGCGATCACCCGTTCAAATCCCGCAATCGCCCGAAGAATGGTGGTTTTCCCGCATCCGGATGGGCCTAGAAGGCAAAGAATTTCGCCCTGATGGACCGTCAAGGTAATGTGTTCGACAGCCGGCCGATTCCGCTCATAGGCGCAGGAGACGTCGCGTAGTTCAAGCACGGGCGTACGCGCGGCTGTGATGTCCATGGTGTCAGGTGCCGTGACCACAGTTTTGGCCTCTCGCTCGTGTATGTCTGAGCCGTTCAGGGGATTCACCCGGCAACCTCTTGATCACGACCGCGCCAATCCTTGGATACCAGCAGGAGCAGCGCCGGGAGACTGATGAAGACAATCAGCAATGCGGCGGGTGCCGCCAGCCGATAATACTCCTCGCTGGCTTCGAGCCATACGCGAATGGCCAGTGTATCAAATCCGACCGGCCGCAGCAGCAACGTGGCCGGAAGCTCCTTCATCGTCTGGAGGAATATCAAGACCCACGCGGCGATAAAACCGTTGCGAATGAGCGGGAGGGTGACGCGCCGAAGCGTCTGACGGGTCGTGCAGCCCAAGGTGCGCGCCACTTCCTCCACGTTGGGAGTGATTTGCTGGAGGGCTGGCTCCATCGACTGCAGGCCCACCGGGAGGAAATGCAGAATGTAGGCGACGAGCAACACCACTACGGTGCCATACAAGAGCGGCGCGAAGTGGGTGAAGAGTACAAGGACGGCGAGGGCGGCGACCGGGCCTGGCAATGCGTATCCGGCATAGGCGGCTTGGAGGCAGGCGATATTGAGCCGCGAAGGCCGACGGCTGGCAAGATAGGCCAGCGGGAGGCCGATGATCACGGCTCCGCTGGCTGCCAGTGCAGAGAGAAAGCTGCTGTTCCAGATGAAGCCGAAAAAACGTGCATCCAGCGCACCTTGCGAAACGGCCTCCATACTCCATTGGATCAACATCACAGCCGGAATTCCGAAGGCGGCTCCGAAGACCAGCAGCACGTAGCCGGAGATGAGTGCGGTCGCGAGGGGACCTGCATGATGCCGAGTCGTCCGTCGGTATCGGCCGGAGGTTTGATAGAAGCGGCTTCGCTGACGAAACCATCGCTCAGTGACGAGAAAGACGATGGCCATTACGACCAGGAGCACGCTCAGGATGCTGGCGGCGGTATGGTCATAGCGGCTGGTCATCTGCTGATAGACTGCATAGGTGAGCGTTTGGTAGCGGAGCAGAGAGACCGCGCCGAAATCCGAAATGACATACAAAATCACGAGTGCCAGCCCGGCGGCAATGGCGGGGCGGATGAGCGGGAGCGTGACCCGCCGGAGCGTGACCCACGGGGAGACGCCGCAGACGCGCGCTACTTCTTCAAATGAGATGTTGAGATTCAACAGCGCCCCTCGAACCAGGAGGTACACGAACGGAAACGTATCGAGAGCCATGATGAGCGTCACGCCGATAAAGCTATGGGGAGAGAGCAACCGCGCGTCCGGTCCCATGAGCGTCTGCCACCATTGTTCAGCGGGGCCGCCCATTCCCAGGAGGTGGGCATAGACATAGGCCAGCACGTAGGTGGGCATCGCGAGGGGTAAGGCGAGCGCCCATTCCCAGATCCGGCGACCAGGAAATTCGTATCGAACCGTGATCCAAGCCAGGGACACGCCGAGTACGAGGGTTGTCAGGGCCACGCCCGTCGCCAGCGAAAGGGTGTTTCCGAGCAGTTCAGGGATGCGAGTCGACCAGAGGCGGCCCCATACGCTCGGCGCCGCGGTGAGCGCTACATAGATGATATAGCCGGTGGGAAGGACCAGAAACGCTGCGGTAAGCAGGCTGATCCATTGTAATGAGGAGGGGGAGTGGACTCTCGTGGCGGTCAACATGCGGTACAGGCGGTCAGCGAAGGCCGACCTGCTCGATCAGTGTCAGTGTGGCTTCCCGCAATTCGGCGAGCCGGGCCAGTGGGACCTGTGCCGCACGGAAGGTCCGCCGGTCGATGAGTGTTGGATCGGCTTTGACCTCCGGGTGCAGGGGGTATTCTTTGTCCAGATCCGCGAACATTTTTTGTCCCGCCTGGGCAACCAGGAATTCAATCAGGAGCTTGGCGTTGTCGACGTGCTTGGACGCGCGGGTGACTCCGATTCCGGTCACATTCATGATGGCGCCCATGCCGCCCTCCTGTTGGTCGGTCATGACGGCCGCGATCGGGGCGGTCGGTTGCGTGGCGAGGTGGCGGGAGATGTAGTAGTGATTCACAATGCCTGCGGCGACCTGACCTTTGGCGACGGCCTCTACGATCTGCGAGCTCTTCTGATACACCTGCGTCCCCGCATTCGTCTTGAGACCCTGGAGAAATTGCTTCGTCCGTTCGTCTCCGAAGGTAGCCTTGATGACCGATACCCCGGCCTGGAGATACTCGCTACCGGAATTGGGAATGGCGATTTTGTCTTTCCATTGCGGCTGAGCGAGGTCGAACAGCGATGTGATCTGGTCAGGCTTCACGAGGTTGGTATTGTAGGCGACAATCCAGAATCGGCCGGAGAGTCCGATCCAGCTGTTGTCCGCTGCGCGGAATTGCGAGGGAATGGCCCGCTCGACCTCGCGCATATTCATGGGCCTGAGGAGTTTGAGTTCCCGGGCATGTTCGAGGCTGCCGGCATCGTTGGTCAGAAACACATCGGCCGGGGTACGGTCGCCTTCAGCTTGCAATCGGTTGACCAGCTCGGTTGTGCCCGAAGACAAGAGCTCAATCTGGATGCCGCTCTTCGCCTGGAACTCGTCGAGGACGGGCTTGATAAGCCGTTCTGCGCGCCCCGAATAGACGACCAATTTGTCGGCGGCGGATGCGCTTCCGGTAGTCCATTGCGGGAGCGCCAGCGCTCCGAAGACCAGTGTCAGGACCATCATTGCGCGTGAGAATGAAGCCATGCGGCGTGCCTCCACGTGTGAGGACAGCCCTCGGGGCCGTCTTAGTTGAAATTGATAAGCCGTCTCAAGATGATACTGGATGCGGATGCTGTCCGTCAATGGCGGCAACGGGCGCAGAGACCGTAGAGCTCCAGTCGGTGGGTTTGGATCACAAAGCCGTTCTTTGTCGCGACTTCTTCCTGCAGCCGTTCAATTTCGCAATTCTCGAACTCCACAATGGTGCCACAGCCGGTACAGATGAGATGATCGTGATGGCCTTTGTGCGAGATGTTGTCGTATTGCGTCTGGGTGCCGAAGTGTCGCGCTTGGGCGATCCCGGCTTCGCAGAAGAGGTTCAGTGTGCGATAAATGGTGGCCAGTCCCAAATGGGGATCTTTCTTCGCCAGCTGATGGTACATCGTTTCTGCCGTCACGTGCTCCTGCCGGAGAAACGCCGTCAGGATCAGCTCTCGTTGACGAGTCAATTTCAATTGGTGCTTGGCCAGGTGCTGGCGAAGCACGTCCATTTCTTTGAGGGCTTTGCTCATGGCATGTGAATCGGCATGAAAGAGGCCCATTAAAGACGAAAGTGCCCTAATGGGTCAAGAGGGCAGAGAGCAGGTGCGATCATCGATTGACGAATCGAAACGCGCCTGTTTATAGTCCTGCCGGTTGCTGCTGATCCAGAGGAGATCCAACACGTGCGCAAATCTCACGAAATGACGATCGATCGAGCTCTGCTCCTGTATGCATTATCACTGGCCGAGCCGTATGGCCTGTTGAGCGATGTCAAGCTGCAGCAGCTCTGTTTTCTCTGCGAACTTCAGATGTTCGGGAAGGGGATGAAGGGGTTTCACTTCGAGTTCGTCCGGTTTGCGTATGGCGCGTTCAGCCGCGATCTGGACAATGATTTGACATCTCTTCGGCGAAAGGAACGAGTCGAGAACTTTAGCCCGTCCGATCAAGTCCGTGACGACGTTCTTCCTCTGCTGATGAAAGGGATCGACGGGAACGAGACGAACGAGCAGATCCGTGACCTCATGCAGGCTGTGATCACCACCTACGGACCGCAGGATGTCACGGCCATTACGCAATCCGTCGAATCGGTCGAGCTAAGTACGCCCCAGCAGCCTGATTTCAAGATTCCAATCCGCGATATTGTCTTTCACACCACGCTCTTGGTCCCTGCGCGCATCGAGGTACCAGCCGAGTTTCTCCTGCCTGCAAGCCACTTGGCGAAGCTGAATACGGAAATGGGCTATTGACGTAGCCGCTATCGGCCGGACATGCCCGTTCGACCTGTGCTCTCCGAGAGAGCCGCATGGCAGAACCGTGCATCGCGGCGGTACCTCGTCGGAACGGTCCGGCCTAGCAGGATATGGAAAGAATCCGCCAACGGCGTTCTCGACTTCTGTGAAGCGTGAATCGCGAAAACGTCTCTCGTGAGGGACTGCAGCCAGAGGCTGTACCGAGAGACAAACGACGGTTCATGAACGACGGACGAAGAGGATCGCCTGGTGCACATCCTATGGGCTCTTCTGCTGCCGACACGGCACATGAACTGATCGCAACGATGGAGCAACAATCAAGTGTCTCCCGGCCTGCTAAGGCCGTTTCGGGAGCGCGAGTGCTGCCTGGATGGTGTGCACCATGGTCCCTGTTTCGACCGGTTCGAGCAAACAATACTCGATGTGGAGTTCCCGGACGACGCGTTGAAACTTTTCGCCCTCTAGGGCGGGATCGTGCAGCGCTGCGACGACGATCAGGCGAGCGCTGGGGAAGGTCTTGCGAAGCTCCACCAAGTCTTCTGGCCCTTGGTCGTCGTCCGCTACAAGACGACTGACCACCAAGTCGAGTTTGGACGATGGGAGCTGCGTAGAGGCGACCTGCAAGGTGGCACTGTATTGAGCAAAGTGTTCCATGCCTGGCAGGGCCAGCTTGATGAGTCGCTTCAGATTCGCATCGGCATTGATGATAAGAATATTGGCCATGGTACTCCGATGAGAGATGCAATTTATAATGAGCGGAAGGCGTGAGGAGGTGTGTGCCCGATCACGAGCCCGCCTGCTGAGGTCGGATCGATATGCCAAGGACGTCATCGCCATGCGATTCCAGTCTCAGGCTAACTGTTGATCCAGGGCATACCGAATTAATTCCGCCGTGGTTCTCATCCCTAGTTTGATGAGCAGGCGCGCGCGATAGGTGCTCACCGTCTTGATGCTCACGTTGAGCCGTTCCGCGATTTCAGTCAGGCGTCGGCCTTGAGCAATCCACTGCAGGACCTCAATTTCTCGATCCGACAGGACCGCCGAGGGGGTATCGGCGTTGTGGGCGTACCGCTTCGATGCCGCGTGCTGGATGCGCTCGATTTCGGGAGGAGGAAGAGCCTCTTTGCCGTGCAGGATTCGCGAAATGGCCATGCGGAGTTCCTGTGGACCCCGCTCTTTCGTCAGGTAGCCGTGCGCGCCGGCCCGAATGGCACGAGCGGAAAAGTGTTCCTCGGCATAAATGCTGACGACGAGTATGGGCAAGGCCGGTTGCAGGGATTTGAGCATGCGTACCACGTCGAGCCCCGGCATGTCCGGCAAATTCAAGTCCAGAATGACAAGATCCCAGGTGGTGGTACGAGTCTGTTCGATCGCATGATGGGCCGTGGCTGTTTCCACAATGTGAGGCGTCAATCCGTCCTCGATGACGAATTCACACAGGAACTCTCTCAAACCACGACGGAGCAACGCATGATCATCCGCGAGCAGGATTCGAACATCGGGTTTGCCCTGAGGCGAGCCTTGGCGTGTATCCACGGCCAGGATTTCCCTCATGGCGCTCCGTCAAGCCCGGCGGTGCAGCTTCCCGGCCGGGCAGATGGGCGGCTCCGATCCGCAGTGGGATCGGAGTGGTGGCGGGCAACGCTCAGTGTTTGGTTAGCACCAGGAGGGACCACGCGCTACACTCCTGCATGTCGCCCCTTCGTGGCAGCAACGTCTGCAACACTCGACGACCAAGTCCTCGTCTACCGGAACCCCTCCTGGTCAATGGAGGGGGCCGGGGGAGAACTATCACGGACATCGATTATGCTCATAGAGCTAAAGGGCCCTGTTGTGGCCCTGGAGGTTTGCCTCATCGCCCGCTAGCCTGGCTCAAGCAGCCAGACGGAAGGCATCCTGGTGTCTTGTGTGGAAGGGTGGTGAGGGCGGTTCACGTCTAGATGCGGTACAGTTCGGCGTATTTCGCTTCGAGATAACGTAGGAAAGGCTCGGGGTTCACCCCACTGCCGGTCACGCGTCGAGCCAGATGATCGGGTGTGAACATGCGGCCCCACCGGTGGATTTTCTGCTCGAGCCACCGTCGGAGCGGTACGAGGTGCCCTGCCGCCATATCCTCATTGAGTTGCGGGAGCTCCAGTTTCGCCTGTTCGAAGAATTGCACGGAATAGAGATTGCCCAACGTATAGGTGGGAAAATATCCGAAGGCGCCCATCGACCAATGCACGTCCTGCAGGACGCCCTCGGCATCCCGCTCCGGCACGATACCCAAGTAGGACCGCATCTTCTCATTCCACAGAGCAGGCAAGTCTTCCGGTTGGGCCTGTCCCTCGACGAGTGCCTGCTCGATTTCGACACGTAGCATGATGTGCAGATCATAGGTCAACTCATCGGCTTCAACGCGAATCAACGAAGGAGCGGCCCGGTTGATGGCGGCGTAGAACTGATCGAGCGGCACCGCAGCCAACTGTTGTGGGAAGGTGTGCTGCAGTATCGGGTAAAAGCAGTGCCAGAACGCACGGGACCGGCCCACGCAATTTTCCCAGAGGCGTGACTGGCTTTCGTGAAATCCGAGCGAAACGGATTCCCCGAGGGGAGAGCCATAATACCGAGGGTCCAGCCCTTGATCGTACAGGCCATGGCCGCCTTCATGGATGCAACTGAAGAGGCACGACGGCAGATCATTCTCGAAGACCCGTGTCGTGACGCGGACGTCGGTGGGGTGAAATGAGGTTGTGAACGGGTGGGCCGAGAGGTCGAGGCGGCCACGCTCGAAATCGTAACCCATGGCCGTCAGCACGAGTCGGCCAAATTCCACCTGCTTGGCCTGGTCGAAGTTCTGGTGAAGGCAATGATCGTCGATGGTGACGGTACTGGCCTGGACACGTTTCAAGAGTGGAACGAGGCGCTCCTGCAATTGGGTGAACAGTGGCGCGAGTTGGGCGATGGTGGCTCCCGGTTCATAGGTATCCAAGAGGGCGTCATACGGCGAGGCCTGGTATCCCAAATAGTGCGCCTCCTCGCGTTTGAGCCCGAGGATGGTCTTCAGCGAGGGCAAAAACTTCGAAAACCGGCTCTCTTCGCGTGCCGTCACCCAGGCCTGTTGAGCCAAGGAACACTCGCGGCTCAAGCGGATGACAAAGTCCGAAGGAAGCTTCTTGGCCCGGCTGAAGTCGCGCCAGGTTTCACGCAGCAGTGACCGGGAGGGTTCATCCCAGTTCTCGGCTGCGTGCCCGGTCGTGGGATCGATCCATTCGCTCAGCAGCGTCTCGACTTCAGCGGACACAAGTTTCTGGTGCGCGAGACCGTCCAGTGTCGCGATCTGCTCCGCGCGTGCCGCCCCGCCGCCGGCGGGCATGTAGGTTTCCTGGTCCCATGAAAGGACCGCGGCCGCGCTCTGGATGCGCCGGATTTCCAACAAACGAGTCGTCAACGATTCCAATTTCGCCAGTGTGTTCACCTTCACGCTCCTTCTCCGAGGACGTCCATGGTATGATCCCGCGGCCGGTGTGAATTGTTGCACAACTCTCTTCCGGAGTGAAACCGATGACTGATCTCGTGCTGCCGCAGATTGATGCTTACGCCGCCGACCATTCCTTACCTGAAACTCCGACCCGCCGCGCGCTTCGTGAAGAAACGGAACGGACGATGGAGTTTGCGCGCATGTTGGTGGGACCGCTCGAAGGGGCCTTCCTGCATCAAATGGCCCGCCTCGTGCAGGCCACGCGGGTATTGGAAATCGGCATGTTCACGGGATACAGCGCGCTCTGTTTTGCCGAAGCCGTGCCCGATCAGGGGCGGGTGATCACCTGCGAAGTCGATGAAGAGTCCGCGGCCGTCGCCCGGCGATTTTTTGCGCAATCCCCTCATGGCGGCAAAATCGAGATCCGCATGGGCCCGGCTCTGGAGACGATGGCAGGACTGACGGGCCCCTTCGACCTGATTTTTGTCGATGCCGACAAACTGAACTATGTCAATTATTACCGCCGCGCGATGGAGTTGCTGTCTCCGCGCGGTGTGATGCTCATCGACAATGTGTTGTGGAACGGTGACGTGTTGCGTGACCCGCCCCCGGACGAACGGACAGCGGCGATTCAGGCGCTCAATCAGATCGTGACCGCCGATGCGCGGGTGTCCGCCGTGTTGGCGACGATCAGGGACGGTATTTGGATCATCACGCCGAGACCGTCGGCGTAGACACCGACATAAGGAACGCATTGCCGCTCCGGTATATCGGGAACTGAGGAATGGCGTAAATGGAGAAACCGTCGGCATCTGCCGCCTATGCGGCGTTGACCGCGTCGGCATTGGTCTGGGGTGGGTCCATCGTGGGGCAGAAGCTGGCGCTCGGGGCGTTCTCGGCGGTGGAGACGTCCGTCTTGCGCGGCGTCGGCGCGCTGGTGATTCTGGTCCCTCTTTGGTGGTGGAGCGAAGGTGGCCGTACGACGTTGACGGTCCGCGATTTCAAGGTGCTGTCGCTGCTGGGGCTTGGGGTGCTCGGCAACCATCTGTTGACGCTCTTTGGCCTTCGCTACATCGGCGCCTCGACGGCCGGAGTGATTATCGGCGCCAGTCCGGCTATCACGGCTCTCCTCTCCTCCCTATTGGTGCGCGATATTCCCTTCAGGGCGGTGGCGGCAGGTTGTGCGGTCTCGTTCGCGGGCGTGGCGCTCGTGTCCGGTGTCGGAGGGAATGCTCCGAGCGGAGACCATCCCTGGCTAGGTGGCACATTGGTCCTCTTGGGATTGGTCAGTTGGGCGTTGTATTCCATCGGTGGCCGCGAGGTGATGGAGCGGCTGTCTCCGTTGACCGTGAACTGGACAACGCTCCTGCTCTCCCTCTTGTTGCAGATTCCCCTGCTCTGGACCGACCAGAGGCTGCTGCTCACGGGCCCGAGTGTGGTGCCGGTTTCCGGATGGCTGGCTCTGGTCTATCTCATCGTTTTCGCCACGGCGCTGGGACAACAGGCGTGGTTGTATGGCGTGCAGGGGGTCGGGCCCTCGCGGGCCGGCGTGTTCGTCAACCTCATTCCTGTGTCGGCCCTATTACTATCCGCCTTGATATTGGGCGAGGCGATCGGAGTTCGGGAGGTAGCGGGCATTGTCCTTATTCTGGCCGGTGTCTGGCTGGTCGGCTGGCAATCGGCTCGACTGCAACAAACCGACTGACTCTCCTGCCCACGCTTCAATTCCGCCGCCTCCCTGTCGAAAACGTTATCTGGTACTGCCGATCCTGTCCGTCGGCCTCATAGGCTGACAGGCTTCGAGCCGCAACGCGCAGCCAGAAGAGTCTTCACCAAGTCGCCTTCACCTATCGAGACCTCTTCTGGGGTCCAGGATCTGATTCGGACTGCCTCAAGAGTGTACTCGTCATGGCGTGTGGGACGACGGAAAGATGGAATCGCCGGGCGCTGGTCTTGATGTGAGTCGTGTCCTGGTAGTCGTACCTGGGTACAACAGGGCGCAGTTTACTTGGGATGAAGAAATCTCGTTGCGGCATCTGGAGCATTTCCTCGGATGGTACGATAAGTTTTTGGTGGTGCCGCCTCGCTGATAGGATGCGCACACAGTCCGCCAGCGTGGTGCTGAACCCCCGTGAACGACGGCACGCCTCTCTCCCGTTTTGTCGAATGATTTCATCTGCCTGAGGGCATGGAAGGGCACGGCCCTGGTGCCGACGCGCGCCTACCACTGCTACAGAGAGTAGGGCCATATTAGGGCCAATTGCCCGGGTTTACCTCACTCAGACATGGGCGTATCGTACAAAGGATTGTCCGACGACCGACTCATGTATCGGTGTTCCGTAGTGAGTCGTGAGGAGACGACCCGAGCATGCTGACCGCTATTTGTCTGGTGACCGCCGGAGTCTTTGTCCTGGATGTGGCGATTCCGGTTGGCTATTTGATCTGGCCCCTCTACCTGTTTCCCCTCTGGTTGAGTTCACGCCTGGCCTTGCCTACGGCAGCTGTACGGTATGCCTTGGTCTGCACGGCCCTGCTTGTAGCGGCATTGGGGCTTGCGCCTCCCGGCGTGGAACTGACCACGGCGATGGTCAATCGGACCCTGGGCACAGTCATGATATGGGGCGCGGCCTATCTGCTCGCACAGCGGCGCGAGGCCGAGGCGGCGCTTCGTTCAGCCAATACCCGTTTAGAACGACGAGTAGCCGAACAGACCCAGGATGTGGTTTACGCCAACGACCGACTGACGGCTCAGTTGGCTGAGCAGCGGCGGATAGAGGCCGAGTTGCGCGAAAGTCGAGAGCGGTTTGAACTGGCGGTGGAAGGCGCGGATGCGGGGGTCTGGGAATGGGACTTGGAGAGCACGACGGCCTATTATTCACCCCGCTGGAAAAGCCAGCTTGGATGCGCCGAGTCAGAGATCGGGTCGACCTTCGCCGACTGGGAGGCGCGTCTCCACCCCGACGATCGCGCGCGGGCTCTCGCGACCCTGACCCTGTTTCGGAAAGGATATACCAAGCAATATCGTCTGGACCATCGTCTCCGGCATCAGGACGGGTCTTATCGCTGGATCTCCGCACTGGGTGCGGGAGTGTGTGATGAGCAAGGGCGGATGATTCGGATGTCGGGCATTCATCTGGATGTCACGTCGAGACAACAGGCCGAGGAGGCGCGACGCGAGAGCGAAGAGCGCTTTTCCAAGGCGTTTCGGAGCAGTCCGGCCGGGATGTCGATCAGCCGCCTTGAGGACGGTCGGGTACTCGACGTCAATGAGGCGTTCGTGCGGGTGTCCGGATTTTCTCGCGAGGAGCTGATCGGCATGTCGTCGCTCGATATCGGCATCTGGGTACATCCGGAGGATCGCCGGCAGTTGGCCGAGACGCTGCGGCGTGACGGGTTCCTGCGACATTTGGAAAAGGAATTCCGCACGAAATCCGGCGAGGTGCGGCACGGATTGTTCAATGTCGAACCGGTCTGCATCGGCGGGGAGGACTGCCTGCTGACGCTCGTACTGGACATCACCAGGCGGACAGAGGCAGAAGCCGCGTTGCGCCGGAGCCAATCCGTGCTTCAAGCCCATCAGCATGCATTGATGCGGCTGACAAAAAGCCAGCATATCGCTTCGGGTGACTGGCCGGCGGCGCTGGAAGAACTGATGCAAACCTCGGCACGGGTGCTGGCGGTGGATCGCGCGAGTGTCTGGCTGCTGGACCGAACCGGGACGGCTCTGGATTGTGTGGAACTGTATGAGCAGGGCCAAGCGCGGCATTCGCGGGGACCACGGTTGAACGTGGCCGAGTACCCGCGCTATTTCGCCGAGCTGCTGCAGGAGCAAGTGGTCGATGCGCATGACGTCGCCGGTGATCCGCGTACAAGCGAGATGCAGCCGTATCTCAAGGCGCTAGGAATCGCCTCGTTGCTGGACGTGCCGATTTTCTTCGGCGGTCGATTAGCCGGCGTGGTTTGTCATGAACGCGTCGGAGAGCCCCATACGTGGACCACCGAGGAAGCGCAGTTTGCCACCTCGATCGGGAATCTGGTGACCTTATCCTATGAAGCGAAGCAGCGACGAGAGGCTGAACATGCCCTGATGACGGCGAAGGAGGCGGCCGAGTTCGCCAACCGAGCCAAGAGCGACTTCCTGGCGACCATGAGCCATGAGATCCGAACCCCGATGAACGCGATCGTCGGCATGGCGGATCTGTTGTCCGAAACGCCTTTGAATGAGGATCAACGGGAGTATGTGCAAATTTTTCGTGATGCCGGGAGCAACCTGCTGAGTCTGATCAATGATGTCCTCGACTTGTCGAAAATCGAAGCCGGACATCTGGATCTGGATGTGGTGGACTTCGATCTCAACGACCTGGTGCAGCGGGCGGCCGAACTGGTCGCGGTGCGCGCCGGCGAGAAAAACTTGGAGTTGGCCTACCAGATCCAGCCGGACGTGCCCACATCGCTGGTGGGCGATCCGAATCGTCTCCGGCAAGTGCTGCTGAACTTGCTGGGCAATGCCATCAAGTTCACTGATCAGGGAGAAGTTGTGTTGCGTGTTGAACGTAATCCGCGAGCGGATGGCCCCGGGAACATCTTGTTCACCGTGCGAGACACCGGCATCGGCATTCCCGAAGATAAATTGGCCGCTATCTTCGAGCGCTTTACCCAGGTGGATTCTTCGATGACTCGGCCATACAGCGGCACCGGTCTGGGGCTGACGATCTCCCGGCGATTGGTGGAGCGGATGGGCGGCAAGATGTGGGTCGACAGCGAACTGGGCGCGGGCAGCACGTTCAGCTTTACTGCCAAGTTTGCCGTGCATGTTCACCCGGCCTCGGCAGTTCCTCCGGTGCAGTGGGAGCAGGTGGCCGGATTGCGGACCTTGATCGTAGACGACAATACGACCAACCGTCTGATTGTGCGGGAAACACTGGCGGGATGGGGTATCCCCACTTCGGAGGCGCCTGGGGGCGAGGAGGCGCTGCTCGAGCTGCGCCGCGCGGCGCAGACCGGAGTGCCGTACCGGTTGATCATCTTGGATGTGCGTATGCCGAAACTCAGTGGATGGCAAGTGGCGGATACGGTCTCACGCACCCCCAGCCTGGCGGGGGTGGCCATCATCATGCTGACCTCGGAACGGCGCGCCGGGGACCAGGCCCGAGCCCGCGAATGCGGAGTGGTGCGGTATCTCACGAAGCCCTTTCGACGATCGGACCTCTTCAACGGCATGATGGCGGTGATCGGCAAGGCGGCGTTGGCCGGAAACAATGGAGTGCGGCCTCAGACGCAGGAGCCGACGGCAGGAATGCCCGGCCTGAAGATCCTGTTGGCTGAAGATTTTGCCGACAATCGCCGCATGATGGAGTTTTATTTTAAGTCGTCGCCCCATCAAGTTGAGACGGCATCTAACGGCCAAGCCGCCGTCGAGATGTTTCTGCGGGGATCGTACGATCTGGTCTTGATGGATATTCAGATGCCCGTGATGGACGGGTATGCGGCGACGAAGGCCATTCGGGCCTGGGAGCAGGCCCGTGGTCGGAGCCCGGTGCCGATTCTGGCGCTGACTGCCAATGCCTTGCAAAGTGAAGTGCAGCGGAGTCTTGAAGCGGGGTGCACGACGCATTTGACCAAGCCCATTCGAAAGGCCCGCTTGTTGGAAGCGATTCAGGTGTATGTCCAACCTGCGGCTCCGATCGCTCAACCGTCTTCCGACCCCACGACCGGGACCGTCGTGTTGCAGGTCAGCGGAGAA
Organism: uncultured Nitrospira sp.; assembly: GCA_902500785.1. Classification (GTDB taxonomy): domain Bacteria; phylum Nitrospirota; class Nitrospiria; order Nitrospirales; family Nitrospiraceae; genus Nitrospira_A. Next base: position 15,854 of record CABVRW010000041.1, on the reverse strand, counting down.
TTTGAATCGCTCATGCCGGGGTTCTTGGAGCATCGGCGGCAGGAACTTGCCCAGATTACGGATGCGTTAGGCCGCGAGGATTTTGACACGCTACGTGAAATCGGTCATGGCCTCAAGGGCGCCGGGGGAACCTATGGTCTTGAAGCGATCAGCGCCTATGGATGGGCATTGGAGGCGGCGGCGATCCGGATGGACGGCCCCGGTGCGCGTGAGGCGTTCGATGCGCTCAGCCGGTTTCTGGAGCGGCTGCAATTGGTCTATGTGTAAGGACTGAGCACGCCATGCGTGTCTTGCTGGTGGAAGATCACATCGATATCCGAGGTCTGTTCGAACAGGTCATCGGGGCGCGTGGCCACGAGGTGACGGCTTGTGCGGACGGCGAGTCCGCATGGGAAGCCTATGGACGACGACCCTATGAACTCGTGTTGCTCGATTGGGAGTTGCGTGGAGGTGGAATGGATGGACTGCAGGTGTGCCGGACCATTCGATCGAGCCCAGGCGGCGAGCGGTGTGTCATCGTCATGATTACCGGACATGACTCTCCGGAATCATTGCGCACGGCGCTCCAATCGGGGGTCAACGACTATTTGGTGAAGCCTGTCGGTGTGGAGTTCTTGAAACTGCGCCTGACGATTGCCGAACAATGGGTGGAGAGCGTGCGGCGGCGCTTTGCGGCGGAAGATCAAGCGCAGGCCTTGCAATCGCAGTTGGCCGATCACGGCAAGTTTCATGATTTGATCGGCCGGAGTCCGGCGATGGTGGTGCTCTACGAAGAGATCCAGAAGATTGCGGCGGTGGATGCGACCGTGTTGATCGAGGGAGAAACCGGAACGGGAAAGGAGTTGGTGGCCCGCGCGATTCATCTATCCAGCCGGCGCGCGGCCCACACATTCTTGGCCGTCAATTGCGCGGGGTTCACCGATTCGCTTCTTGGTAGCCAGCTATTCGGTCACAAGAAGGGGGCCTTCACCGGTGCGATCGACAATCAAAAAGGGGTATTTGAGGCGGCGCAGGGCGGAACCATTTTTCTGGATGAGATCGGTGATATTTCTCCCGCCGTGCAGACAAGCCTTCTGCGCGTCCTACAGGAACGGGAGGTGACCAGGTTGGGAGAATCCAAGCCGCGTAAGGTCGATGTGCGAGTGGTGGTGGCCACCCACCATAACCTTGCGGAGGATGTCGAGAAAGGAACCTTCAGACGAGACCTGTTGTATCGCATCAAGGTGGCGCGCCTCCGACTCGCCCCGCTTCGAGACCGACCGACCGACATTCCGTTGCTGGTGCATGCCTTTCTCGGGCAGTTCCGTTCCGTCATGGAGAAGCCCGTGCTGCAGGTGAGTTCGGAAGCGCTGCAAGTCCTCAGCAGCCATTCATGGCCCGGCAACGTGCGAGAGTTGAAGAGTGTGGTGGAGTCGACCCTGATTCATTGTAGGGGCACTGTCGTGCATGTGGAGGATCTCCCTCCGGAGATTCGGCATTCAGCGCCGGAGGCGACCTATGTTCCCCTCCAACGCCACGACGAACGGGCTCGGATGGTAGGAGCGATCCAGCAAGCGGGCGGCAATCGCTCGGAGGCGGCACGATTGTTGGGGATGAGTCGACGAACCTTCTATCGCCGCTTGGCTGAATACGAGGTGCTCGTACCGGGCGATGGAATTGATGAGCCGCTTCGGTGAACCGGCCACGCCACGACATGGGGCAGGCACGTATCCCTGCCGTTAGCTGTCAGATAGATCTTCCTTGAGACAGGACTCGCCACACCGCATTGGTTTCCCCGTGTGCGGTCGCATCGTCACCAGCTACGCAGGCATAGATACGGTGAGGGGCTTGTTACTGCGACACAATGAGACTGTGCGCTGGGTCATTTGGCACAAGTGTGACACAACAGATTGTGCCATCTCCTTGACGCGCAGAAGGAATGGAGTGTGTGGCCTTCGGCGTAAGTCCCTAGTATTTCATGCAGCCTCTCTCGACACCACCGATGGCACGATCCTTGATATGAGTATCTCATGATTGCCAGAAGCCAACGAAGGTGAAGAACCAAAAAGGGTGGCAGCTACACGAGGGCACAAATGAATGTCGTGGGGTTCTTACTTTCAAACGGCTCGGATGCGGAGGTGTTAGTAACCATTGCCCCGTCGTCTCTTGGCCTGTTCGGTCAACCGGCCGTACGGGAGCAGATTGATGGAAATTGGGTGGATATGACCCGAGTGCCGCACCGAACATGGGCCGACCGGACCGGCGCTGTCGGAGTCGTTCTGACATACTTGCAAGGGTTGTCGACGATCGCAGCAGGGTTTTCGAACCAGGCGCGTGAATACGTGAATAAATGAAGGACGTGAACTTGAACCAAGGAGATATCACCATGTGGAATGAGCAGAGCAATGTCTCGCGGATGGATCATGAGGCGAATGTGCGGGGGGCAGCGGTGAGAATCGGCCAGACGTCGGATGGCAGTCTGGCGACCAAACGGCGTCCTGAAGATCTGACCCCTCGAGAGCAGCAAATCTTGCAGTTGGTTTGGGCGGGCCTGACGAACCGCACGATCGCAGAACAACTCCATATCAGCATCAAGACCGCAGAGGCGCATCGCGCTAATATGATGAAAAAGCTGCGAGTGTCCAACATCGCACAACTCTTGAAGACGGCGCTGGAAGAGGGGCTGCTCGCTACTCAGGCGGGCTGATGGGACTCGCGGCGGCTTGCGCTCTCGGGAGGAGTCCCACTTTCGGCGGCGCCATAGCTCCCCACGAGTTCGCCCCCTCGCAGTGAAATGAGGCTCGCGCCGGCGAGGGTGTTTGCAGTAAAATGCCGCACCGTCGCAGGAGCGAGCCGTGGTCGAACAACGCATCGAAGAAATTACCCGCGCCAATCTCGCCTTTTATGCCGCCTTTGAAAGTCTGGACATGCTCCAGATGGACAAAGTGTGGGCGCATCTCGAATACGTCACCTGCATTCATCCCGGCTGGAGCCTCCGCAGCGACTGGCCGGCGGTGCGCGATTCCTGGGTGCTGATCTTCAACAATACCTTCTCCATGAAGTTCGAACTGTCCGACGTGCAGATTCAGGTCGCCGGTGATCTGGGCTGGGTCATCTGTACCGAACACCTCACCAGTCGTCAGGACGACCAACCGGTAGAAACTCGCGTGCTGGCCACCAATCTCTTTGAACGCATCGGCGATGAGTGGTTGATGATTCATCACCATGGCTCGCCCGTGATGGGGTAGGGGGGCGAAAAAGCATTCCATCTGCTCTCGTTTCCTCCCCTACGCCGTCCGCATTGCCCACCCGTTTTGATTTGAATGTTCCGAACTAGCCGGCTATGGACCAACTCGATCATCGCGCCAGACGCCGCAAATTGACATGCTTCTGGCATTCTGGGTACGGTCCGCCGGGATGTGTCGTTGAACCTTGGACCGCGAGAATCGGATCAGATCTGCCTATTCATTGCCGATAATCAGGAGGGGCCGGATGGCTGCTTTGAAACGAAGGTCGGGTATGGCGGGGTGGTTGGGACTAGGGGCCTTCCTCCTGTCCGGCTGCACCACGGTCGCCCAGGTCACAACCTTGGCGGATGAATCCTGCAAGCAAAAGATGCAGGAACAGCTCGAATCGATCCTCACGGAGGAAGCCGAACAAGCTGATATCGCGCATCGCCTGGCAGTCAATACCACGGTGGTGCTCGCGACAGGTTCGCTTGGCCCCCGTCCCTTCGGTGTCTCCTCGCCGTCCGGCGCCGACTATAGTTTCTTTGTGCAGCGCAAAAGCGACGGCTGCCTTCTGCGTCTCTATGGTCGTCGGAAGGGGTTTACCCAGTACACCAATAATCTCACGTCTATTGCCACTCGTCCGCTTGAAGGTTGCGCCTGTGCCGAGTAATCATCGGCTGAGGGTTGTTGCTCCTACATTCCTGCGGTTCCCCGTTCGGCTTTGTGGCTAGTCGTCTCCATGACGTGAGCCGATTCTGCTTCCTTACCTGGCCGCTCCGGACCGTTTGACCCCTTTCATCGAACCGGGCGGCATCCTGCCGCCTACCGCCCCAGAGAGTCTCATAAAGCTGTCTCACAACGAGCCGGTGACACACGATTGTCTCTCATGGCACGACCGGCGACCAGCCTCGTCGAGTGTGGATATACATCGTAATGCATTGTTTTATATATTAAATAATTAATATAAGCCTGCTTGGCATAGGTCTTGATGTAGTGGGTGTCAGGCCTCGTAGGGTAAAGACCTTGGGGAGTTTGTTCGAGAGAGCGGTCGTTGAGAAGAACGGACGGTTAAGACGGTCGATATTCTTGAGTGTGTGTAAAAGGAGGAACGATCCATGATGGTGAAGGGGTTCTTACTCAAGGACAGAGAAGAACAGGAGTACCTGTTGGCCATTCAACCGGCCACTCACGGCATGTTTGAGCGGTTGGTTGTTCGTCAGAAGGTCGATGGGTGTTGGGTTGAATTAAACGCGAACGCGCAGGGCTCCTGGCAGCCGCGGACGCAAGCCATTACGGCCGTTCTGGGCTACCTGCAACGCCTGTGGGACACGTCCAAGCCTGCCATGGCACGGGAAAACTAGAAGGTCGGACCTTCAGGAAGCTGTGGGAGTTGAGAGGGTGAGGAAGGAGGAATCCGATGTTAGCGGAAAAGAAAGACAGCGGAGCAGGAAATCGGGACGTGGCGATGAATGGTCCCGTCGGGAGACAACGTCCAGCGCCGAACGATTCTCCCGCGGCCGTCACAAAGCGGAGGCCGGAAGACCTCACGCCGCGCGAGTTGGAAATTCTTCGCCTGATCTGGGACGGCTATACCAATCGAAGTATTGCAGAGCAGCTGAGTATCAGCATGAAGACGGCCGATACGCACCGATCGAACATGATGAAGAAGTTGCGCGTGTGCAATACCGCACAATTGCTCAAGGCGGCGCTGGAAGGAGACCTGCTGCAGGCCGACTCTGCAGCGAGGCGCTCCGGCAGGCAAGGCGAGCCGTGAGGCCTGATTGCCGGAGGATCCATGAGGCGTGAGAAAGAGGCGTATGGGAAGGAAGAAGGTTTACAAACCGGGAATGGGGTGAGGCAGATCTTTGGTGCCGATCGTCTGGAGCCACTCACCCGCGACCGCATCGCGTTCTTCCATGGTCATACCGGCGTATTTTCGAAACATCTGCGGCCCTCGTCGCCGACGCCAAGTGAGGAAAGCGAGAAAGTGATCTTTGCAGATGGAATGGGTTCCCGCCGGCGCGTACACTCTTGCCTGACATCCTTCAATTAAACAGCTCTGTCCGCTCATCGATATCCCCCTTGATTGCGGCAAAGTATGCCGGAGATTGATCCATAAATGCAATGCGGTTGCCCTCGCTCGTCGGGACGGACTGGTGCTCCTCTGCTCCTCGTGGCGCGCCCCACGCGCTCGGCATCAACCACGTCGACGCCGTGAGGCCGGCCTCCTTGAGGGGAGTTTCCGCTTGCAATCCTGTCGGGCAGCCAGGTACCGTACTTCGTTCTCCAGCGGCGTCCGGGGACTGAGCGCACGAGCATAGCATGGCGATGCAGGTCATATCGGTGGTCGGAGCGTTGATGGTGCTCGTGGCCTATGGCCTCATTCAAGCCGGTACCTGGCGTGAACTGGACGCGGGATATCTGTCGCTGAACATTCTGGGCTCGCTGTTGCTGGGAATCGTCGCTATTGAAGACCGACGGGTTGGTTTTGTCCTGCTGGAATTCGCGTGGGCAGGTATTGCACTGGTCGGGGTTGTCAGAGCAGTGCGCGCCAGGCGGGCCGCACGGAGCCTCTAAATCGCTCAGACAGAATACACATCAGGTGACATCGGGCAGTCTTGTAACGAAGGAGTAAGGAACTATGGCAGGGTTGTTATCAGTGGACGAGATCTTTGAAAAGGCGAAGGAAGCGGCGGTCGGCGCGACCAATGCCGACGAAAAGGCGCTTCAGATCGATTACGACGCGCTGCAGGTCAAGTTTCGGGCGGCTCTTGGTGATCGTAAGATCGCGCGATGCCACATCAACAAGTTCTTGCCTGAAGGGTACGAGGATCAAGGACGGTTTAACCTGGTGCTCTTGACGGCCGGCCATGTGATCTTCGATATCGTCATCGGGGACTCCTATTTTCGCTATGATGTCCTGTCCGTCGGACAGTTGGACAAGGTACAAGTCATCGACGCCATGTGGGACAATCGTGAAAAGCGACGGGAGGAGCCCTTCTTAAGCCTCCGGCTGATGCACGCCGAAGAGACGCATTTGTTGCTGGCCTTGGACGATGAAGAGCGGAAGAGCCTGCTCGGGTTCGCGTCAGCCGTGTCGGCCGTACGAAACCCTGAAAAATAACGCTCGTTAGGAGCGAACGTAGAAGGGAAGGGCAGAGACGATTGCCGGATGGCGCGTCCCTGCCACTTCCACTGTCAATGCAGTGTCAGGTGATGAGAAGTCGCGTAGCGGAAATCCGAATGCTAGGACGGCGTTGCGTGGCGGCGAAAAAGCCGCGCTGCTGATCCAGCCCACTTCCCGATCCCCGCTGAACAGCTTCGATCCATGGGGCGGGATCGTTTTGCCCTCCAGGATCAACCCCACCAAGTGCCGGCGGACGTTCCCATACGTATCCATCCGTGCGACGACTTCCTGCCCAGGATAACAACCCTTCGAGAGGCTGAAGGCTTTTCCTTCCAAGTTGGCTTCCGGTGGGACGATCTCTTCATTGAGGTCTGGCCCGGCTTTGGGCAGACCGGCCTCGATCCGAAGCAGATCGCGTGCCTGCGTGCCGATGGGCTTAATGTTGAAGGGCGCGCCCGCAGTCATGAGTTGCGTCCAGGCGGCGGGGAGACCGTCAATCGGTAGCAAAATTTCGAGATCCTGCTCGCCGGTCTCTTCGGTGCGGACGATCATCGCCGGATGTCCGCCGATTGTGGCGGGGAGCGTCTGTAAGAGGTCCAGGGAACGAACGTCCGTGCCGAATGCGGTCGTGACGACCTCTGCCGAATTCGGCCCGCTCACCAACAGCAAACCCCAACTTTCTCCGCAATTGTCCATTTTGGCCTTGGTGCCGTACAGCAGAAACTTCCGCAAGGTCTGAAACGTGACATCACCCACTTCGCCCACGTCTTCAATCCACACGGCATCGGCTTGGATATAAGCTCTGAAATAACCGAGCATTTTCCCTTTGTGAGTGAGGAGGCTGGAATAGCGACCCTGTCCCGGTTGCAGCGGAAGGATATCGTTGCTGATGATGCTCTGGAGCCATTTGATGCGATCGTCGCCGGTCACCCGAATTTTCCCGCGGTGAGAAAGGTCTGAGAGGCCCACGGCTCCGCGGACGGCGGCATATTCCGCCGCGACATCACCGTAATGGGCCGGCATCGACCAATCCGCGGCTGTTTCGAATGTGGCGCCGAGCTGGAGGTGCTGATCGTGAAGTCGAGATTGTTTCATGGATTGATCGACCACCCTCTCTGTCGCTCAGCCGTCACGGTTGCGTGGAGGGCTGAGGGTGAATTAGTGCCTCAACGAGATCTTTGGTGCGGGAAGAAAACTCGTTCCGGGACACCACCTTTGTCACGCCGAGTTCCTTCGCGCGTTTCCATGTGTCTACTTCTTCGTGATTGGCGAACGCGAGCATGGGAAAGCGCAGCGCCGGATCGGCCTGAAGGGCTTCGAGCGCTTTGAAGGCATCGATACCGGAGTCATTCATATTGATGATCATGGCCGCCGGGGCAACCGACGCAGCTTTCTGCAGCACCTCTTCCTGATTGCGGATACGTTCTAGCGTATACCCCTGCGGGCGTAAGGCGTCGCGCACCTTGGTGTAAAAAAAAATGTCGGTCACGGCCACTAAGATTGTCGTACTCATCGTCTCCTCTGTCGGGCCTAGTTCAGCGAGCTGATAAGGCGACCCAGGGCTTTTTTGGCCAAGGCATAGTCGGGGTTGAGGGCGAGGGCTTGCTTGTAACAGTCGATGGCCTCGCTCCACTTCCCCTGGCGTTCGTAGACCCGGCCCAGGTTCAGATGGGGAAAAGCCGGGCTCTCATACCGTCTGGCCTGCATGGCTTTTTGAAACCAGGGAATCGCCTCGTCCAAATCGCCCTTTTCGATCAAATATGCGCCGATGTCGTTGTAAGGGTTGCCGAATTCAGGATCGCAGGCGATGGCTTTGTGACATTCGTCGATCGCCTCGTCCAGCTTGCCCATGAAGCTGTAAGTCCAACCGAGAAACGTATAGGCTTCAGCGGTCTGATGCGTTGCGAGCGACAACTTGTAGAGACTGACGGCTTCTTCCAGTTGCCCCTTCATCTGTTGTTCGTAGGCTTGCTGAAAGAGCTGCCAGGCTTCGCGTTTGTCTTCTTCGCTGCCGTCGCCCTGTATGAGAAAATCTTGTACATCCATGTGCGGTTTCTGAACCTGGTTTCCGGCTGCGTTCTCGGGGGCTCAATCAACTCGACGCACCAACAGGGTACGCCTCGTCGACGTCGCTTCCTGCGGCCTGGCCGGAAACCAGTGTGAGAAGCCGCAGGGTAATCGTCGCTTATCGCTTCTTGAGTTTACTCTGAATCAACTCCGCGCCATAACGGCCTGACAGTAGCATCGACCCGAAGGCCGGGCCCATTCGTGGCGTGCCGAACACCGCCGCGACGGCCAATCCGATGACGAAGCAGTTGGGGGAGACTTCCCCGGTTCGATCCATGACTTCCTCTTCGGAACGCGAGACCCACATTGCGCCATTGCCCGGGACCTGTTGGTACAGTCCGCGCTTGTGCAGCAGGTTGACCACCACCGCATCATGCCCGGTGGCATCGACCACGAGTTTACTCTCCAAGGCGATGGGATCGACATGGATAATATCATGGCCGGCCATTTCAGCCGTGGTGCTATTGACGACGACCCCTTCGAGGACGCCTTCGCGGCGCAAGATCAGATCGACCACCCGGGTCAGGTTCATGATCTTCGCGCCGGCGTTGTAGGCGGCGGCGATCAGGGCACCAGTCGCATGCGGCGGGTCGACCATGTACATGCCGGGGCATTCCTTGATTGGCTTGCAGGGCACGTCCACTTCTTTGAGAATCTTGTGCGCTGGGGCGCAGATGGTGGCCTTGTTCATCAAGTACCCACCGGACCAAAAGCCTCCGCCGAGCGCAAGACTTTGTTCGACGATGAGCGTCTTGACGCCCTTCCTGGCCAGGTCGTGGGCGCAGATCAAACCGGAGGGACCGGCGCCGACGATGATGACGTCGCTCTCGATCAGTTGATCGAACTCTTTATAGTACTCCCGCGCAATGTGGCGTGTAATATCCCGTTCGCGCAACGGCGCCGGTTGTGGCTTTCCCATGCACTATTCTCCCCAGCGACTGCTGAACATGGTTTCCGGCGTTCTGCTCAACCCTTCCGCATCCTCAACGTCCCTTTGAGGGTCCGCCGCCGAAGTGGACGAGTCGATTGCCTCGCCGGGCATCCATGTCGGCCCACGTTACAGATAAATCTCAGCACCGGCTTTCTTGAATTCTTCTGACTTTTCCTTCATGCCGATCTGGATGGCCTGCTGCTCCTCCAGCTGCTTTTGCGCCGCATAGTCGCGGACATCCTGCGTGATTTTCATCGAACAGAAATGAGGGCCGCACATGCTGCAGAAATGCGCGACCTTCGCGGCATTGTCAGGCAGCGTCGCATCGTGGTAGCTGCGCGCGGTGTCGGGGTCCAAGGACAGGTTGAATTGATCTTCCCATCGAAATTCGAATCGTGCCTTCGACAGCGCGTTGTCACGCGCCTGGGCGCCGGGATGGCCCTTGGCCAGGTCTGCGGCATGCGCGGCAATCTTGTACGTCACGACGCCGACTTTCACATCGTCTTTCGTCGGCAGACCCAAGTGTTCCTTGGGTGTGACATAACAGAGCATCGCGCAGCCATACCAGCCGATCATCGCCGCGCCGATGCCGGAGGTGATGTGATCATATCCGGGGGCTATATCCGTGGTCAGCGGTCCCAGCGTGTAAAACGGCGCCTCCTGACACTCTTGCAGCTGCTTCTCCATGTTCACTTGAATGAGATGCATCGGCACATGCCCCGGCCCTTCGATCATCACCTGGACATCATGCCGCCAGGCGATTTTGGTCAATTCGCCCAGGGTTTCCAATTCGGCGAATTGCGCCTCGTCATTGGCATCGGCAATGGAGCCCGGACGCAAGCCGTCGCCCAGGCTGAAGGCGACGTCGTAGGCCTTCATGATCTCGCAGATCTCTTCGAAGTGGGTATAGGCGAAGTTCTCCTGGTGGTGCGACAGGCACCATTTCGCATGGATCGAGCCGCCGCGCGAGACGATCCCCGTCATGCGCTTGGCCGTCATCGGCACATACCGCAGCAACACGCCGGCGTGAATGGTGAAATAGTCCACCCCTTGCTCGGCCTGTTCGATCAGTGTGTCCCGGAAGATCTCCCAGGTCAGATCCTCGGCCTTGCCGTTCACCTTTTCGAGCGCCTGATAGATCGGCACGGTGCCGATCGGCACGGGCGAGTTGCGAATGATCCACTCGCGCGTCTCGTGAATGTTTTTCCCGGTCGAGAGGTCCATCACGGTGTCGGCGCCCCAACGGATCGACCAGATCATCTTTTCGACTTCCTCCTCGATCGAGGAGGCGACGGCGGAGTTCCCGATGTTGCTGTTGATCTTCACCAGGAAGTTTCGGCCGATGATCATCGGCTCGGTTTCCGGGTGGTTGATATTGTTCGGAATGATGGCGCGGCCGCGTGCGACTTCATCGCGCACGAACTCGGGGGTGATGGTGCTGGGAATACGCGCGCCCCAGGCTTGGCCGGGATGTTGGGCGACCCCGCCGCCATGGCCGTTGGTCGAGGCCATGAGGTCCCTTGCCCGTTCGCGGGATTGATTCTCCCGGATGGCGATGAATTCCATTTCCGGTGTGATGATGCCTCGTTTGGCGTAATGCATCTGGCTGACGTTCTGTCCGGCTTTGGCGCGGAGAGGCTTACGAATATGTGTGAACCGGAGGTCGGTCAATTTCGGGTCTGCGGCGCGCTGGCGCCCATACTGGGAGGTCACCTGCGGGAGTTCTTCCGTGTCCTGCCGGCTGTCGATCCATGCCCGCCGCAAAGGGGGGAGACCGGCGCGCACATCGATCGTCACGTTCGGATCGGTATAGGGGCCGGATGTATCGTAGATCGTAATCGGTTGGTTGGGTGTGGTGCCGTGACCGTTGGCCGAATGGGTCGGGGTCAGGCTGATTTCTCGCATCGGCACCCGGACGCCCGGAAGCGTGCCGTCAACATGCACTTTGCGCGAAGCCGCAAAAGGAGTCGTGGTGAGGCGTGCGGTCGAGGGCATGGAGCTGTGACCGTTGCTGGAACCGTTCTGTGTATGGGCCTCGCTCATAGCGGCAATCCTTTCCTCTCATCGAAGGTGAGCGTCTGCCGGCCAAATAAAAAAGCCGCATCCAGCTTGGGTGCGGCTTGAAGCGATCACGAAGCCAGTAGATCGGTCGCTTCCCTACGCTGGTATTACCCAGGTCAGGTTGTGAGGGTCGTCCGAATGGGTCGGACTCTCAGCCGTATGGCACCCCTAGCTGTCGAGGATGATGGTACTCACCTGCCGGCGTGAAGTCAATCTTCTGGAAGGCCTAGTGGCGGAGGGCCTTCAGGGGCAGAGGACAAGTCGAGGATGCCGTGTCGCTGTTGCCGGGGATGCCTGCCCGAGTCACGAGACGCGACTCCCTGTCGATATGGGTGGGACAGCTGAGTTACGGGCTGCTCACAATCGAGCGGGAACGGGTTGTACCACGGTCTTCGCTGAATATCTGGAAATGGCACTGAATTGTCCAAAGGAAGGGTTCTCTCATAGCTCATGTCGTCAGCAGTGAGGTAGCGATGTACGATGTAAAGCATCTCAGCAAGATGAAGGATCTCGAGACCCATGCGCCCGAGGCGATGAAAGCATTTGTGGCCTTCGACAGGGCCGCCGTGGCGGATGGTGCGATTCCAGGAAAGTATAAGGAACTCATCGCGATTGCGGTCGCCTGTACGACCCAGTGCCCCTATTGCATCGAGATCCACTCGAACAATGCGCGAAAGCTAGGCACGTCGGATCGTGAGATCGCCGAAGCCGTGCTCGTTGCGGCGGCGCTACGCGCCGGTGGGGCGATCACTCACGGCACCCATGCTTTGAAGGGGATCTGAACAGCAGGTTCAACGGCACCGAACCAGCGGCCTTTTTTGATGTCGTTGTGAACCTTGCTCAAGCGGCCTCGTTCGTGAGCGCGGTTGAGCGCGAGAGGCGCACGGCGCCGAGTGAATCGGCGAAGGTGGCGGCAGCGGCTAACAAGGGGCGCCCCGGATTCCGCTCTGGGCAGATCCGTGCCTGTTAGAGGACCCCGCGCTCGATCTCCTGCAGATAAAGAAAGTTCGGCGCTTTGACACCGGCCGCTTTCCTCAGCTCGACCAATTCAGGGGACTCGAAGAAGCGACGGGCGTTCTCCAGCGAGGACCAGGCCGAGAAATGGACGATGGTATTGGCATCGGTGTCGTATCGAAGAAGTTGGTAACTGATTTCCCCGGCACGTTTTCTTCTATCTGCCGCGCGATCGAATACAGCTTTCCACGCCGGGTAGGCTTCGACTTCATGAATGATCAACACGTGCGGCATGTGCACTCCAAAATGAGCGGCGGGGCCCAGTGTACTGCAAAGAGGAGACCGGATTCATTACTGCCGAGGGGAATTAAGTGTGCCGGCTGTCATGGGGCACTCTGATTTCATCATTTTCCTGCTGCTCGAGGGGTCGGCAACATTCGGGGAAGGTCGGACGGCGGATCAGACATCAGGCCTGGCGGTGGATGCGCTTCGAACTCAGTGACGGAAATTGTTTTCTGTCTATCCGGATAAATGGAACCATTATTTTTGATCGGGCCTGGTGGATCGATGGTCGCCATATGATGAATTCTTGGGAGGTTTTTTACCAATCCGAATCTTGACGCAGCCACAGCGGGAAGCCAGGTATACGGTGCGGCGAAATCGGCGACCTTATGGTTTACGGTTGGGTAGTAATCAGCAGCCACGCTGACCAAAATTTGAGCGTTTGCTCTGTCAACTTGTCCTGTGGGATCGTCCAGGATAAGCTCCGTCGTGAGTTGTGCATAGATGGCTTTCACGTCTTGGCCGTTGATCTCAAACTTGCGCGTACCGCCATGGATGGAATTCAGGCCGGCACTGAATTTGTAGGAGATAGTGCCGTCAGGCTCAATTCTTTTGTTGACTGTGTGGTGCGCAGTGGATGCGGAGACAATTGGTTGATGGAATTGCCAGACTGGGTCGGTATGATCAACGTTGATCATTCTCCAACTGTTTGTGCTGTGTTCGAGAATATAGAGTTTTATTCCCGATATCTTGACGCGCACATTCTGAGCACGGTGCCTCTCCCCAGGATACATGACGAACCAGGGGACGATCGCATTCCAATAGACCGACGACTTATAAAATTTGTCCTGTGGTTCCCACCAAGAAGGAGTGGCGTCGCCTCTCGCCGCCGCTCCCATAGCGATAAACCCTTGTTTTGACCAGATGGGACGTGGCGGCGCGTTCAGTAACGTGGCTTCATTCAACGACATATCCGCCGTAACATCATCCAGGACATGAGACCAAGCCTGAGTACTGGCGAAGATGAACGCCGCCGCAATGATGGTCTGACCGATAAGCTTCATGAGGCAATCTCTGCGGGATCTGTCGGCCTGAGAGGTGACCAGGTTAGTCGGACATTCACCGAAACGTTGCATTGACGCTTAAGAAAAATATGAACACTTGAACCGCGCCCTGTATCTCGGCGGGCAAATCTATTTCGAACGTCCGTTTCCACAGCGCAAAACCGGTCACATCGCGAATGTGGCCAAGTGTTTGCTCATTCTGGGCAAGGTCGAACCGCATCCTCAGCCACCCGCTTCGTTTCACTAGATCGTAGCGCCGATCATGCACCTCAACTTCCCATCGAGTCTTTTTTAAGACATACACATTTGTCGACGCCAAGGTCTTGTCCCCATCCATCAAGAGGAATCTCAGATCATTCCCATGCAGGGCCCTGTTACTGAGCAGCGCATACTCCACCCGGTAGTCTCGCTCCAACCATTGGATTTGTATCCGGTCTTGTAGGCGATGGGGTACAACACCCGACGCCCAGCCGTTTTTGGGAACTGCAAGGTATGTGGGGAGCGTTAAGATCCCAACCGAGGACCGATTCAGGTCGCACAGTCGATACGTAAATTTCGAGAACCCTTTTTCTGCGATGATCATGTTGAAGCCCATCTCACTATTCAGTGAATCGCCTAGCCTCTGGGGAAGCCGGTCCAATGCATCGGAACGCTACCGCCTGGCTAGATCGAAGTCAATGTGCAGGAATCCACAGCCACGATCAGGGAGTCGGTGGTCTGTTCAATAGGCGAAAGGGAATGTTCAATGCTCAAGGATCGATGTTGGTTGAATGGAGAAGCAATCTGGCCACACCGAACCGCCTCGCTCACTGGTTCGGGCGCGTGTTTCTTTGGCTAGGTTTTGCGTTTGAGCACGTCTGAGAGATGGGCGAAGGGCGTGAAGGTCGAAGGTTGATCGTGCCTCCGGCGCGGCGGCGGTTCATCCGACCCATCAACTGCTTGATACCGCTGATGCTCATTGTCGTGACAGTAGAGGCAGAGCAACTCCCAGTTGCTCCCGTCGGGCGGATTGTTGTCATGATTGTGGTCCTTGTGGTGGACCGTGAGCTGGCTCAGCTTCTTGCCGTCAAATTCGCGCCCGCAGTGCGCGCAGATCCACGGAAATAATTTGAGTGCGCGTTCTCGAAGATTGTGGTCGCGCTGAGACTGGTCGCCACGTGTCATGCGAGCCTCCGTGAGGAAGGCGCCTCGTCACAAGGATATTTTACCGCAAGTCTTGAAGGAACGCCTGCCACCGCCGCGAAATGATTCCTGCAACTTCTGCCTATCCGCCTTCACCTGCTACCGTTTTTCAGGCGGTATGGCTGAATAGTGGCTGAGAACACATCATGAGTCGAGGGATCAATCGACCTGTGTTTGATGGTTGTGCCAGCCTGGTCCTTGCCAAGAAAGTTGTCGCCCTTCCAGCTTTTCGATGGCCTGATGGGCCTGGGAACGAAACCGTCCCCACAATTCGGGCAGACGTTGCCCAAGACCACCACAACGCAGACGGCACAGAACATACATTCATAAGAGCAGATGCGCTCTTCAGATGAGTCGGGCGGCAAAGGCTTGTTGCAGTGCTCGCAGGTTGGCCTGAGTTCAAGCATGGCGGTTCCCTTTATCCGGAGTGGCTCACGAATCAGTCTGCTGGGGCAAGTCTATGGCAAAGTCGGAGGGGTATCCATCACTGCGGAGGCGGGGGAGAGAGTTGTGCGAGGAGGGGAGTAATGAGTGGAGAGAGTCGCGCCGCCGCGAAATGGTGCATCATATGCGCTCTCTCATGTGACAGCCTGCGCCCGGGTCGTCGTATCAGTCAGCACATCGGTTGACCGAGGTTTGGCGTGGGCGTAACATCAAACCGTAAACCGTGAACGTTCCTGTCCCATTCGCATGGGAGGAAGTTGTTGTGGAGAATGACGCCCAGGATCAGCCCGTCCTCAAATACATTCAGAACCTGGCCGCAGAGGAACACCGATTGTACGAGCAAGGGACACTCCCTAAAGTCGATCGTAAGCGGCTTGCACAAATCCAGGTCGAACTGGATCAGTGCTGGGATTTCTTGCGCCAGCGACGCGCTCTTCGTGACGTCGGGCTTGACCCGGACGAAGCGGAAGTTCGCCCGCCCCAGGTCGTCGAGAATTATGAGCAGTAGGGATTCCTCGTCACCGAGTGGACGA
>CABVRW010000040.1 GCA_902500785.1 uncultured Nitrospira sp. | reverse complement strand
GCTTCCAGCAGCGCGATGTCCTTCTCTGATGATATCCCGAGGTCTTTGAATTTTCTAGCCGCCGGCAACACCCTCGACTCCAACGACCCGACCGCCTTATTATACGCGCCGACGCTCTTCCCGAGAGCCTGCCCGATGTCGTTCAGGTGATCGGTCAAGACGGCCATCCGTTCATACAATTCCTTCCCGAGTCGGCCCGCCTGCTCGGCATGCTCGGTCAATTGCTCCTGCCTCCAACCATAGGCCACCGCGCGTAAAAGCGCCATGAGCGTCGTCGGTGTGGCGAGCACCACACCCTGGGCAAACCCATCCTCTATCAGCGTGGGATCCTGTTCCAAGGCTGCTCCGAGAAACTGCTCTCCAGGCAAAAAGAGCACGACGAATTCCGGCGTCTGCCCGAACTGAGCCCAATAGGCTTTGAGGCTGAGCGCGTCCATCCTGGTCCGCACTTGGCCCGCATGGCGGAGTAAATGCGCCTGTCGTTGCTGGTCATCCTGTGCCTCATACGCATCGAGGTAGGCCGCCAATACGGTTTTGGCATCCACCACGATCTGCCTGCCGCCCGGTAGGTACACCACCATGTCCGGACGGATAAGCCCCTCCATCGAGCCGACCGAATCCTGCTCCACAAAATCGCAATGGGCGACCATACCCGCAAGTTCTGCCACGCGACGCAGCGTCATCTCGCCCCATCGTCCACGCACGGACGGAGCCCTCAGGGCTTTCACTAGATTGTTGGTTTCTTGCTGGAGTCGTTGGTGCGATTCAGCCATGAATTTCAGCTGCTGGTCCAACCCTCCATATTCCCGTTGCCGAACCTGCTCGGCCTGCCGTAGCTGCTCCTGATAGCGCTGGAGCGAATCCTCCAGGGGCTTGACCAGTTCACTGATGGCTTGCTGTCGCTGGGATAAGTCGCCTTTTGCCTCCGCCTGCAAGGTCGCAAACGAAGTACGTGCAAGGTTCAAGAACGCCTCATTGTTTTGCTTCAACGCCTGTCCCGACAAAGCTTCGAACGATTCGTGCAGTTCTTGCCGCGCCTGCGTCAGCAAGGACTTCTGTTCCTCCAAACTGCGGGTGGCCTCTTCCATGCGTGTTTCGGCTTTCGTCCTGCCTTGCTGGGACTCGGCAAGCGCGCGCCGCAACTGCTCCACCTCCGACTGTTGACCATCCACACGATGCTGAAGCGCGGCCGCCAAGGCGTCCGCCCGCTGCGCACGTTCTCCGCTCTCGAGTAGCCGGGTATGAAACCGTGATTGGACACGAACCGTCACCCACCACCCGGCCACCAGGACGCCCACTGTGAGGCCAACTGTGGTGCCGACTAGAAACGTCGTGGAACTGAGATCGATCATGACGCTTCCCTACGAATGCACCGAATGGCTGGAATTTGGCTCACCTACTGGTCGTAGGGAAATCGCGTAGAGGGTACGAGAAACCAGGAGAAACGTCAAGTGACCAATCGGCTGATGATACCGGTCGAACTTGTGATTTCGACCTGTTCGTTTTCGCGCAAAAGGCTGGTGGCATAGGGCACATTGACCAGGACCGGAAGGCCATATTCACGAGCGATGATCGCACCGTGCGAGAGCGTGCCCCCCATCTCGGCCACTAAACCAGCCGCCACGCCAAAGAGCGGAGCCATGCCGGGATCGATTACCGGCACCACGAGAATGTCTCCCGCCCGCACACGCGTCCAGTCGGCTGTCGATCGAACCACCCGCACCGGTCCCTTCGCGACCCCGGCACTGATGGGAATGCCTCGGAGAACACCCTCCGGTCCCTGATGACTGAATTGGGCTCCCTGCTCGACGACGGCCTCCCAATCACGAATCGTGTCGGGAACCTGCATGGTCTCATGCCGTAGACGTTCGGCGCGCCGCTCTCGAACGAGACTCTGCCAATCACGGCTCGTTCCGCCATTCAATGCCGCTCGTTCCTCCAGCGTCAGATAAAACACGTCTTCACGCGCGGCTAGGATGCCGCACTCCACCATTCGCTCTCCGAGGCGGAGCAACACATGGCGCACCGCCGTGGAGTAATACATCAAATGATGGCGATTCTCCTCTCGCAGGGCACAAAACCGACTGAGCCTCCGATGCCACCAGCGAAACACTCCCCAGCGATGACGCCGCCAGCCGAACCGCCGCGCGATCTCGGTGAGGGCCTCCTCGCGTCGTTGAGCCTGGCGTGAAAGGATTTCGCCTGGAGATACCGCCACACCAGTGCGCACCTGCGTCTGCAACAGGGCCAACACCGCATTCGGCTGGTCCGCGATTCGTGGAGACATGACGTCGGACTCTCCGACCGCGCGATGCCCATACTCGCCTAAATACTCATCAAACCGTCGCAAAAATTCTGTCCCTCTCAGAGCCTCCCGAAAACCATGCGCCGTCCAGCCTTCCCGCAGACACCACCGTTGGACCACCTCTTCCTTCTGCGCCGTCTCGACAAGCGCCGCCAGATGTACAATTTGAGCCGCGCTGATCACGGTACCCTGTCCTTGCAAAGACGCATTGAGCAACTCGCGCCAGTCTGAACCGAGCCAGCGCGGAAGATAGGTACCCATCGCCTGGAGACTCTGCGCCACGCCTCCCGCAATCCCGAATGTCACTTCATGGTCATCAAGCCACCGACCGAAGCCGTCGAGGATTGCGGCTAACTCTTGTACCGACAGATGCCGGATACGATCGTTGTGATAGCGCTCTGCCATTTCTTTCATGGTGGAAAAATTCCGGGGACCCGTTCTTGTGACTCTTCGCCATTCCCGCATCATGCTCAGTCCGGCACGGACAAGCGCAAGCGCTCCGAGCGGCCGTACGGACGGGGTGAAGATTGTAGGGTCACCACCCATCTGCTCGATTAAAAATGAAGGATTGCCATGGAGTTGTACGACCAGCGTATAAAACAGGGTGACGTTGAGATAGGGACGTCCGTGTAGCACGCGAACCGACGAGAGCCCGTCAGGAACCGTGCAACCGAGTCGGCGATAGCGGCCGATGATGTAGGCATCCATGAATCGCTCAAGAAATGAGAGCCCCAACGGGCTTGGCAACTCCGGCATGGTTTCTTTGAAATTCGCCCGCGTCCACTCACATTCGTCGTTGGTCAGGGCTGTCGAGGGACGCACACCGGTAATCGGGCGGGCCTGCACGACCCAGAGTCGCTCGACATCCCACACCCATTCGAGATCGACCGGGTGGTGAAACGCGGCTTCCACGCGCTTCGATACGCGTGCCAGCTCGAACAGTTGCTCGTCGGACAAGGAGGAGCGCTGTTGTTCTGAATCGGGAATCGATTCTATCCGCACTCCTCCTGGAGTGACCGTTCGTTTGTCTCGTTTCTGAGCCAAGACACGTCGCCGGATACGGAACGGCCGATGATCTTCATCGTGCACCTCCACGACATAGTGATCCGGCGTCACCTCTCCACTGACCACGGACGAGGCCAGACCGGGTACGGCGTTGATCGACACCTGAGAGGTTCGTCCCGTGACGGGGTGGATCGAGTAGGCAATACCTGCAACCTGTGCGTGGAGCATAGGCTGGATGACGACGGCCATGGCGGGACAGGGAACATCGACGCCAGCCTGTAACCAGTATAGGAACACGCGTGCGTCCCACAACGAGATCCAGCACTCACGGATGGCTTGCCACACATCAACCGAAGATTGTGCTAAAGCGGTGCGATACAGCCCTGCGGCGCTCCTGTCTGCAGCATCCTCGTTGGTCGCGGAAGAACGCACCGCCCATCGTGTCACGGGATCTCCCGACAGGTTCTTGAGTCGCAGCTCCAAGTCGGCGCAGAATCCTGCCGGCCATGGCTGCTCCATGAGGAGCCGCTGTATCCGTGCCTGCGCCTCTGCTCGTTGCCCATCGGATGAATGGAGCATCGTCCTCCACGTTTCTGTCGCACTGATGCCGGCTCCATCCAGACAGTGCCGGTAGACAGCGGTCGTGACACACAAACCCGTGGGCGCGGCAAAGCCGGCGGCGAGTAACTTCCCCAGGCCGGCCGCTTTGCCGCCGACGAGACGTGGATTGCAACGCTCTTCCAGAGAGAGAATGAGTGGATCCGCCATGGACTTGGATAGTAACTAGAGCGCGAGGAGGAGGTAAAGATCGTTCACGTTGGTGCCGGTCGGACCAGTCACGATATGACCATGGAGTTTCTTGAAGAACGGATAGGCATCGTTGGCCTGAAGCGCACGGGACAGATTGAGCTTGCCGCGCCTCGCCCTTACCGCAGTTCCGCCGTCTGCTACTGCGCCTGCCACGGAGGTAGGCCCGTCCGTGCCATCTGTGGCAAAACCAGCCACCCACAGATCGGTCAGTCCGGCAATCTCCATTGCGGCGGCTAAGGCGAACTCCTGAGCTCGTCCACCTTTGCCCTGGCCCCGAATTGTCACCGTCGTTTCCCCCCCTGCGATCACGCAGCACGGGCGAGGAATAGGCCGACCCCGCGACGCGATTTCACGAGCCATCGCACCGAACAGTTTGGCGATCTCTCGCGCCTCTCCCGTGACGGTCGTGGAGAGGACCAGCGTCCGTAGCCCCTGTCCCTTCGCGGCCTTCACCACCGCATCGACGGCCGCTTGGTTGTCGCCGATGAGCACATTGTCCACGCGACGAAAGATCGCGGCGCCGGCTTTGGGAGTTTCCGCCAAGGCGTTGTTGATGCCTGCTTTCATCCGACGACGCACAGAGGCTGGAACTTTCCTGACCACCTCGTACCGTTCCAGAATCCCCCAGGCGTCCTGAAATGTCGTGGGATCAGGCGCGGTGGGGCCGGACCCGATCGTGCCAAGATCGTTTCCAATGACATCCGAGAGGATGACACTAGCCACACGTGCAGGAGTGGCTGCGGCAAGCTGCCCGCCTTTCAGACACGACAGGTGCTTGCGCACCGCGTTCATTTCGTGAATGGTGGCACCGGACCGCAACAGCAGCGTTGTTGTCTGCTGCTTGTCCTTGAGGCTGATACCAGACGCGGGAGAAGGGAGGAGACTCGAAGCGCCACCGGACAATAGTACGATCAGAAGATCATCAGGCTTCAGCGTCCCGACCAATGCCATCATCTTCCGGCTGGCCTGAAGACCCGCGGTGTCCGGAACCGGATGTCCCGCTTCCACGATTTGAATCTTTTTCGTCGGCGCACCATGACCGTATTTCACCACAACCAGTCCGGTATCGATCCGCGCTCCCAACCGGCGCTCCAACGCCTGGGCCATGCGACCCGACGCCTTCCCGGCCCCGACTACGACCAGACGATGGTGTGTGCAGAGGGAGTGGCACTGCGAACCGATGGTCAGTTGCCCGCGTCGGAAGCGGACCTGGCTGCACACCGCCTCATAGGGGTCGACGGCCTGCAGTCCCGCACGAAAAAGGTTGGCGAGAAGGGCGCGTGCCCTGGGCTGCGAGACACCGACATGCATCATGGGCACTAAGGAGGTAGTTTGTCTTGTTTGAAACAGCGATTCGGACAGGTCTGTCGAGGCACCTTAACCTGGTAGGTACCCTTTGGCAAGTAGTCCTTCGTGAATTCAGGATTCAGCATTTTCAATTCAAGGAAATAGGTTCCATATTCCTCGGCAATCGCCGTGAGTCGACGTTGCGATTCCTTAATCGTCACCATCACCGTTTCTGTTTCGAGCGGAGGATACAGATCCTTCTTGGTCAGGCCAAGATACTTCTCTGGCTGGGAATAGATTTCTTTTGCTGCAATAATGCGCGCTACATACCGCATGGTCTCTCGGGGGCCATGCATGCGCCAGTAGTCATTGATCTTCTGCTCCTTGATCAATTTTCGCACGCGGTCTTCCCCGGCATTGTATGACGCCATCGCCAGAAACCAATCTCCCTGGGAGAGGTCCCGAAGATAGCGCAGGTATTTGATGGCTGCCTCGGTGGACATTTCGAGATTGCGCCGTTCATCGAGCCAACGCTCATTGTGTAACTTGTAACGTCGCCCCGTAGAATTGATGAACTGCCAAGGGCCAGATGCCTTGGCCCGAGAATAAGCGGCCGCAATGCACTTGCTCTCGACCAACAACATGTATTTCAAGTCATCCGGCAACCCGGCTTCGGCCAGCTGCTTTTCAGCCGGCGCAAAACACCGACCCGTTCGTTTTGCCAAAATGATACTTTCGCCTTGATCTTCCAGAAACTGATAGAACTCGTATTCAATCCGCTCCCGTACCTGCCAGTTATCCAGCGGAATCGGCTGCCCGGCAAACGTCAACTTATCAGGCAACTTGAAGGAACTGAGAAAAAACCGCTCGCCCTCCCGCTTGATTTCGGGGAGAATCACCAAACGATCTTCAAGCTCGGATACCATCGCTGCCTCGCCCGGCGACGGAAGCGCCGCTTGGTCGGCCTCCGGCACGTTCCGTCCGTCTTCCGGTTTGGACAGGGACGACGAGACGGAGTTCGGCTCCGCCGACAGCACTGTCATCGCGGGTGCTAGTCCGAACATTATCATGACGCACACTACAACGACCCGAAGACCAGAAATTTTGTTCTGCATGCCCTTGTCATCCTTTCGTCACACCTGAAGGCTCATGCTAGCAACAAGCTCATCGGGGGACAAGCAACTCATGGTTTTGGTACACTGCCCACCTATGCCTGCTCTCTCCATGCTCAACGCTGACATCATCACTTGCGTGCGCTGCCCTCGGCTGGTCACCTATAGGGAGACCATCGCCAGGGACAAACGACGCCAATTCCGCGACTGGTCTTATTGGGGAAAACCGGTCTCAGGATTTGGAGATTCGAACGCACGACTCTACATTTTGGGTCTCGCGCCGGCCGCACATGGCGGTAATCGCACGGGGCGCGTTTTCACCGGAGACCGAAGCGGGGATTGGCTCTATGAAGCCCTGTATCGATTTGGGTTCGCCAATCAAGCGGAGTCAACACATGTTGGGGATGGCCTCACGCTCACTGATTGTTATATCGGCGCGACCGTGCGCTGCGCGCCTCCAGCCAACAAACCGACGCCGAACGAGTTTTCGTCTTGTCGGCCTTTTCTCCGGCGTGAACTGCAGCTATTGGAAGGTGTACGCGTGGTCGTGGTACTGGGCAAGATCGCGTTCGATCACTATCTGAGGGCGTGCCGTGAATTGGGCCATGATCCGCCCCGTCCTCTTCCAAAATTCGGACACGGCGTCACATATGCGTTGCCCTGGGGAGTGACCTTGATCGGCTCTTACCATCCGAGCCAACAGAATACGTTTACAGGCACCCTCACCAGGACCATGTTTCACCATGTGTTTCTCGACGCAAGGCGGCGGATTTCAGGGATTGAAGTCAGCGACTAGTCACTGACGAACCGCTACTTCTTCCCCATCGCATCCCAATCGGCAAGAAACTTCTTAAGGCCAATATCGGTCAGTGGATGTTTCACTAGCTGCTGAAACACGGAGTAGGGCATCGTACAAATATGACCCCCGGCCAGAGCGGCTTCAACGACATGTTGGGGGTGCCGCACGCTCGCCACCAGAACCCTGGTCTTATAATCGTAGTTATTATAAATAGTTACAATCTGACGGATCAAAGCCATACCATCAGAACTTACGTCATCGAGTCGCCCAATAAAGGGCGAAACGCACCATGCACCAGCCTTGGCAGCCAGCAGCGCCTGCGTCGGGGAAAAACACAGGGTCACATTGACGCGAATCCCTTCAGCCGCAAGCTTCTTCGTGGCTCGCAGGCCTTCTGGGATGAGAGGAACTTTAACTACAATATTCTTGTGAACCTTGGCAAGGTCTCGACCTTCCTTGATCATAGTCTCCGACTCAATGCCGACCACCTCGGCGCTGATCGGCCCATCAACCATGTTGCAGATTTCAAGGAGCATTTCTTTGAAACTGCGCCCCTCTTTTGCCACTAGAGACGGATTGGTTGTCACACCGTCAATGAGGCCAAGGCTGGCGCCTTCCTGGATTTCCTTTACATTGGCCGTATCAAGATAGAGTTGCATAAGAATATCCTTTCCACGCTAAGTTTCCAGGCTTATCATTTTAATGGTTATTGTAGAAGCAACGGGATACCAAGGCAACAAGTCACCTCTTCCGTGCCAGACTGTGGTTTGACAGACAAGAACGGCGAACGATAAAATTTCCTCCGCAATTGGCAATGTTCGGTTCTCGCGTCATGGATTCAGGAGAACAATCGGCATGCGCACATCAGCATCGCTTTTAGCGATCGCCCTCCTGGCAGGAGGCTGCAGTCACAACCCATACGTAGATGCCTCGCTAACCCGTTATCAAGGAAAAGATCGTGCGTGGATTGAGAAAGAACTGGGCGCTCCCGACGCTAAGACCTCTCGATTCTTTGGGGGCGAGAAGTGGACATACAACCGAATTGCGGGAGGCAAGGCGGGACCACCTCTATTCAACTTTAAAGCTAACGAATGCCAGATGGTCCTGTTCTTTGATAAGGACGAAACGGTCTCGGACTCCAGTTATTCCGGTTGCTAAGTCGACAGTCGCTTCTGAAATGTGGTAGCGCACCCGCGACTGCAAAAAAAGTATGTCTGCCCCCCAATCTCTTCTCTCACCGCGTTTTCCCGAGGAATGAAAACTCGGCAAACTGGATCTTGCACCATTTGATTTCCGAGTGTTTGGCCTTCTTGATGGGTGAATAACCCGGTTTCCTGTTTTATTTTTTGAAACGCTCTCCGGAGAAAAAAGTAGAAAAGCATTAGCAACCCAGCGATCAGAAAAAGTCTATACATAGTGGTACATCCTGCCTGCCATACCAAATCTTTGAATGGCTTACTTTACAAACCTCCATTGACGCAATCTACCTCGCCAACTTACTAGCATGGAACAATCCCGTAAGGGGCAATCTTAGGACCAAACGGCCCAGATACTTTTGTGTCTATGAGGGGCCTTTTCCCTTTGGAATACAGTACTTCAGATGGATGGTTTATCATACAGCGCGATGTTATAAGCTATCCATGCATAAATGTGACAAATGCCGCGGAACAATGTTGCCGGAACGGGCGGTTGACCTGAATGCTGGCTTGGCGATTACAGTCCTGGCGTGCCTGAACTGTGGCCGAAGAAAAGCAGCTGACGCAGAACCGAGACCGATCACGTCACGACATTAGCCCGTCGCAATGACAACACCGCCCAGAATGCTCATATGCGATGAGCAGAAGGTGGCTGGAATAGCCTAGTTGGGTGTCCAGTCCAGCTTTAACTTCAGGCCCTGTCATTCCACAAAAATCCTCATCCCATCACTCATTGGCGAACTCCTTCAGCTGACTGCGGGTTCCCTACCACTTACCTGATCAACTAGGGCGTGTTAACACTACCGCAGGCCCTCGACGATCAACGCGAAATTGATGAACGCGACGAACATGACATCGAGCTTTTCAAACCGTGAGAAGAGGCGCCGAAATCCCTTGAGTCGGCGGAACAGCCGTTCGATCTCATTGCGTCGCTTATACAGGGATCGATCATATGCCCATGGTGTGAGTCGAGTGTGCTTGGGCGGCACCACCGGCACATACCCTAACTCCACGGCCAGTTGCCGCGTCGCATCGCCTTCATACGCCCGATCCATCAACAGCGGAACCGGGCGCGACCTGCACCCGACGCGTTGCAGCAGCTTGCGTCCCTCCGGCGCATCATGGGCCTGGCCCGGGGACAGGGCAAACGCTATGGCCGTTCGAGTACCCGCGGCAACCAGATGAATCTTGGTGGTCCATCCGCCACGGGACCGACCAATGGCTTGCGGGCCGTTTTTTTTAACGCCCCCGTACCATCAGGATGAACCTTGACGATGGTACTGTCCAAGGCCACGGCTTCGATTTTCACGCGGATAATCTGCGCATGTTGCAACTGTGCAAACACGCGATCCAGCACCCCGCTCTTCGACCACCGATTCATGCGCGTATAGATGGTGTGCCAGTTGCCGAATCGCTTGGGTAAACCGCGCCATTTGCACCCCTGCTCGGCGACGTACAAGATGGCGTTTAACACGTGCAGATTGTCGAGCGTCACGTTGCCGCGTGGCGTCGGCAAACACGGTTCGATTTGGCGATACTGTGCGTCGGTGATTTCCATGTCTGCAGTATCGCATAAAAGGACCGTTAATGTTAACACGCCCTAGATCGCCTTCCATTTCTGCATGGGAGGTGATCTTACAGCGAGCCGTCATTCCTCGATTCGGCACGGAAACTAACTCCGTCAGGAAATGAAGAAGGGGATCCAGAAGATCCTATTTAAGGCTCAGTACATCCAGCATGTCATAGAGACCCGGTTGTTGCTTAACGACCCAGCGAGCGGCGCGGAGCGCACCTTGCGCGAATGTGTCGCGACTGCTGGCGCGATGAATAAGCTCAATACGCTCGCCCATCGTTCCAAACATCACTGTATGATCTCCAACAATGTCCCCCGCCCGAATAGTCTGAATTCCAATTTCCCCCCGCTTACGCTCACCGATAAGTCCCTTTCGCGCATAGACACCGACTTGCCCAAGGTCTCGATTGACTGCATGAGCGAGGACTTCCGCCATTTTCAGAGCAGTACCGCTGGGGGCATCTTTCTTTAGGCGATGATGCGCCTCGATCACCTCAATATCGTAGTCTTCACCCAAAGTTTTGGCCATTTCCGCAATCACCTTGTAAATCACATTGACGCCTACGCTCATGTTGGGGGAAAACACGCAGGGAATCTGCTTGCTCACGCTTCGAAGTTCCTCTAACTCCGAGGATGAAAAACCAGTCGTCCCAATCACAATGCCTCGCCGATGCTGAGCCACGACACTCAGATGTCCAAGCGTCGCTGAAGGAGTCGTAAAATCAACTACCACCTCCCCACGTTCCAGCAAACTGGAAAGCTCGTCCCCAATCGGCACCCCTGTATGTCCACAGCCAGCCACTTCACCAGAGTCCTCACCCACGGCGTGATGTCCCTTGCTCTCCACTGCCCCCGCCAGTACAAGAAATGCCGAATCTTTTACCAGCGACACGAGGCGAGAACCCATCCGTCCTGCGGCCCCAGTAACGACAACCTTGATCATGGTCACAACCTTCGCTAATCAGCAGGCCAGTTATATCAGCTCGGCTTCCTTCATTACGCGCAGAAGTTTTTCGCGATGATCCGCTCCCATTGGGCAGAGCGGCAACCGCATCTCACGATCGATCTTGCCCATCAGATGCAGCGCTTCCTTGACGGGAATGGGGTTGGTTTCATAGAAAAGGGCCGTAAAGAGCGGGTAGAGCTGATAGTGCATCGCGCGCGCGTCATCCACTCGCCCGGCGACAAATGCGTTAACCAACTGAGCCATCTCAGTTGGAACGAGATTGGCCGTCACGGTGATCACTCCTTTACCACCAACCGCCATCATCGGCAGCGTCAAGGCATCATCCCCTGCCAAGACGGTCAGGCGTTCCCCGCAAAGCTGTATGATTTCGGATGCCTGTTGAACTGAACCACTCCCCTCCTTAATAGCGACAATCGTTCGGCAGGCCGTCAGTCGCGCAACGGTGCTCGGCATCATATTCACGCCGGTTCGCCCAGGAATGTTATAAAGCACAAGTGGAAGATCGACCGCTTCCGCCACCGCCTTGTAATGCAGAAACAGACCCTCTTGCGTGGGTTTATTGTAATACGGCGTGATCAGCAACGCCCCATCAGCCCCGGCTTTCTTCGCATGTTTGGTTAATGCAATGGCTTCCTGGGTGCTATTCGATCCCGTTCCGGCAATCACCGGGACACGTCGCCTTGCGACTTCAACCGTAAAGGCCACCACACGATCATGCTCGGCATGTGTCAATGTGGCGGATTCACCGGTGGTTCCACAGGGGACGATCCCCTGCGTCCCGCTGGTGATCTGCCATTCGATCAAGTCACCGAGTGACCGTTCATCCAGCTTGCCGTGTTTAAACGGCGTGACAATGGCGACCAAAGATCCTGTAAACATAGGATGCTCCATCAGCAAGACAATAAAGATCCGACCTAGGAAAGAAACCCGGGTATCTGCTCGCCTCGCACCAGGTCGTCGTAACTCTCACGCGACCGGATGACGTGGATCTGCCCCTCATGTACCAATACCTCCGGCACGCGAGGCCGTGAATTGTAATTCGAAGACATAACAAATCCATAGGCACCCGCGCTCATGACGGCCATGAGATCACCGGCATTCATTTCCGGCATGATTCGGTCCTTCGCCAGAAAATCTCCGGATTCACACACGGGTCCAACCACATCGACAGTCTTTTTTGCCGCACGCGTCACGCTTTCGTCCACCGGCCGAATATCGTGATGTGCGTCATATAAACTTGGACGAATGAGATCGTTCATCGCCGCATCCACGATTAGGAAACGTTTGGTTTCGCCGTCTTTCGTATACAGCACCTTTGTGAGCAGGATGCCGGCATTACCGACAATGACTCGCCCGGGCTCCATAATCAGGACACATTTCAAGTCGCGCACGAGCGGGAAAATCGCCTCAGCCAAGTCCTTCGGCTCCGGCGGGGTTTCGTCAGAATATGTGATACCTAAGCCGCCTCCGATATTGAGATAGCGTATGGGAATCCCTTGTTCCGCCAAGGTCTGCACCATCGCCAACACTTTCTTCAGCGACTCAACGAAGGGGGCCACCTGGGTCAATTGGGAGCCAATGTGCGCGTGCAAGCCCACAACGTCGAGATGACTGAACGCCGCGGCAATTTTGAATTCCTCAATGGCACGATCAGCAGCAATCCCGAATTTGCTCTTTTTTAAACCCGTGGAGATATAGGGGTGGGTTTTCGGATCGATGTCCGGGTTGATTCGCAATGCGACCCGTGCCTTGACGCCCATGGACGCTGCCACCTCATTGATGGCCTGCAACTCCGCAGAAGACTCGACATTGAACATCAGGATATCCGCCTTCAGTGCATCGCGGATTTCTTCTGGTTTCTTTCCCACACCGGCGAACACGATCTTCGCGGGAGATACCCCCGCCTTCAAGGCACGAAACAGTTCCCCACCCGAGACGATATCCACCCCGCTCCCTTCCTTGGCCATGAGACGAAGGACCGCCAGATTTGAATTCGCCTTCATCGCAAAGGCGACGATGTGTGGAATATTCCTGAAGGCTCCGTCGTAGACCCTGAAATGTCGAACCAGGGTGTGATGGCTATACACGTAACACGGCGTCCCGACCTCTTTTGCGATTCGCGAGAGCGGCACATCTTCGCAGTACAATTCCCCTTGCCGATAATGAAAGTCATGCATCGTGATAATCCTCGACCAATAATTCTACCGCTGCCGGCGAGAGTCCGTCCAATCACAGTCAGGCCTGCCACGACCATCCCGGCAGATGGGTCAGCCGCCGCCCTTACCGGGTGCCCATCGATCTCAGCGGCGGAATCGGCAATGGGGCTGGACCCGGAGTGAGCGGGGCTTCTTCAATCGTCACCGCACTCGGCGCGCTTGGCCTGGACGCCGACCCCCAGACACTCGCTCCAGGGGCCAATAACCCTTCACGCCTCAACTGCCGCTCCATCACCGGAGCCACGCCGACATCTTCGGGAGGGATCGGCGCACCCAGCACCCCACATCCGCCCAAGCCCAGGAGGACCCATATTGCACCCGCGACATACCCACTGATTCCCCGGCGCCGCGCGCAGAAAATCCTCATCCCTTGAGCGCCTTCTCAAGTTCCTTGATCCGCGCCTCAACCCGTCGTCTTGCCGTACCACCGATCTGGCGCTTCCGGTCGATCGCGCCCCTCACCGTGAGGCAGTTCAGGACGTCCTGTTCAAAATGGTCGGAAAAACCCTTCAAGTCTTTCATGGTCAGCTGCTGAAGGGGTTGATGTTTCTCTAATGAGAATCGCACAATCTGCCCGGTAATGGAATGGGCCTCACGGAACGGCACGCCCTTGGTCACAAGGTAATCCGCTAGTTCCGTCGCCAGCATCCCGCCCCCTTCGGCGGCTTCAGCCAAGACTGCCGTATTGACGGCTAATCGCCGCATCAGTTCCGTACAGAGCACCAGCGATTGCCCTGTCGTATCGACGGCATCGAACAGCGCTTCCTTGTCTTCTTGGAGGTCGCGATTGTAACTCAGTGGCAATCCCTTGAGCAGCGTCAGAGTCCCCATCAAATGCCCATACACCCGGCCAGTTTTCCCTCGCACCAGTTCCGGCACGTCCGGATTCTTTTTTTGCGGCATCATGCTACTGCCGGTACAGAAAGTATCGGGCAGGTCCACATAGCGAAACTCCTGCGACGCCCAGAGGATCAATTCTTCGCTCAAACGTGAGAGGTGCATCATGATCAGAGACAAGGCACTGAGTACCTCGACCACCCCATCTCGGTCCGACACGGCATCGAGGCTGTTCTGTGTCACGGATGGAAAGTCCAGGAGTGCCGCCGTATATCGCCGGTCGACGGGATAGTTCGATCCTGCCAACGCTCCCGACCCCAGCGGCATGACATTCAGCCGCTCCCGACAATCATGGAGGCGTCCTCGGTCCCGGTCGAACATTTCGACATAGGCCAAGAAATGGTGCGCCAGCAGGACGGGCTGCGCCCGCTGCAAATGTGTATACCCCGGCATGACGACATCGACATGGGCCCGCGCCTGCGACACCAGCACCCGCCGAAACTCCTGCACTTGGTCCATCAGCGTCGAAAGCACTTCCCGTAAAAACAAGCGCAGGTCCAGGGCGACCTGATCATTACGGCTTCGGCCGGTGTGCAACTTGCCACCCAACGGGCCGATCAACTCCGTCAACCGACGCTCAATCGCCATATGGATATCTTCGTCCTGTGGCGAGAAGGGAAATCGTCCCCCGTCCAATTCCACCCTGACAAATTGCAGTCCTCGCACAAGTTGCGCCGACTCCCGGGCCGTGAGCACTCCGGCGCGCTCGAGCGTCTTGCAATGGGCGATGCTACCTTGGATGTCGTATGGATAGAGCCGTCGATCGCAGGCCAGCGAAGACGTGAACCGTTCCACCAAGCGATCGGTTTGCGCGGCAAATCGTCCACCCCAGGCCTTGCCCTTAGGCAACGCACCACCGCTCCGTTGCGGCGAACGGACAGACGTGCGCGCACGCGCGCCACCAGATTGGGACTTCGCCATTACCGAGTCGACCTCTTTTTGCGCTGAGCCCGAATCGCCAACCGGAGCGCATTCAACCGAATAAACCCTTCCGCATCCTTCTGGCGATACACGTCGTCCTCTTCAAACGTGGCCATGTCTAACCGGTAGAGCGAGCGGGGCGACTTGCGGCCGACCACCGTACAGTTGCCTTTGTAGAGTTTTACGCGAACCGTCCCCGTCACATCCCGCTGCGCCTCATCAAGGGCGGTCTGGATCATCTCCCGCTCCGGCGCATACCAGTAGCCGTAATAGATCAGCTCGGCATATCGAGGGATGAGGCTATCCCGCAGGTGCAGCACTTCACGATCCATCGTCAGCGATTCGAGCCCGCGATGGGCTGCATGCAGAATCGTCCCGCCCGGGGTCTCGTACACCCCACGCGACTTCATGCCGACATAGCGATTCTCCACCAGATCAACGCGGCCGACGCCATGGTGGCCGCCCAAGGTATTGAGGTGAGCCAACAACTTCGCAGGGCTCATTTTCTTGCCATCCACCGCCACAGGGTCGCCCGTCACATATTCGATCTCGACTTCTCGCGCCTTGCTTGGTGCCCGCTCCGGCGAGACCGACATGACGAAGATTTCTTCCGGCGGGGCCTCCCACGGATCTTCCAAAATGCCGCCTTCGTAGCTGGTGTGGAACAGGTTCATGTCCATGCTGTAGGGCTTCGCTTTGGTCGCGGTGACCGGAATACCGTGCTGCTCCGCATACTCGATCAATTCGCGGCGCGAACGCATAGTCCATTCCCGCCAGGGCGCAATGATCTTGATCTGTGGATGCAGCGCCATGTAGGTCAACTCGAACCGAACTTGATCGTTGCCCTTCCCGGTCGCCCCGTGACACACCGCCTCGGCGCCTTCCTTGGCAGCAATCTCAATTTGCCGGCGCGCGATCAGCGGTCGAGCGATCGACGTCCCCAGCAGGTAGCTGCCTTCATAAATCGCATTCCCTCGCAACATGGGAAACACATGGTCTTTGACGAAGACCTCACGCAGGTCTTCCATATAGACTTTCTTCACCCCCAACGCCTGCGCCTTGGACTTAATAGCCTTCAGATCCTCGCCCTGCCCCAAATCGGCACAAAATGCGATGACGGTGCAGTCATACACCTCCTCCAGCCACTTCAGAATGACCGATGTGTCCAACCCTCCCGAATAGGCGAGCACCACTTTCTTATACGATGACCGACTCATACGACTCCCTTTCACTTACGCCTGATGTGCGGTGTTCTTTCCGAGGAGCCTGACCAAAATCGCCTTCTGCATATGCAGTCGGTTCTCGGCTTGATCAAGCACGACTGACTGCGGGCCATCCAACACCTCGGCGCTGATCTCTTCCCCACGATGGGCAGGCAGGCAATGCATGACGAGCGCCTCCGGCTTCGCCCGCTTCAATAATCGCGCGTTGAGCTGATACGGTGCCAGAGTCTTGAGGCGCCTGGCCTGCTCACGCTCACGACCCATGCTGATCCAGACGTCGGTATAGACCACGTCCGCATCTTTGACGGCCACGAACGGATCAGCCCCGATTTCAATGACGGCCCCGGTCTCCTGCGATTCCACACGCGCGCGATCGACAATGTCTCGGTCGGGCTGGTATCCGGGCGGACAGCCCACAGCAATCCTCATTCCCATCTTGGCCGCCGCTTCGATCAGGGAATTCGTCACGTTGTTGCCGTCGCCGACATAGGCGATCTTGATCCCCTTCAACCGCCGCTTCTTTTCCTGAATGGTCAACAGGTCGGACAGGGCCTGACAGGGGTGATTCAGATCGGTGAGGCCGTTGATGATAGGAATGGTAGCCTCGCGCGCCCATTCTTCGGCGATGGCATGGTCGAACGTGCGCAGGACGATGGCGTCCAGGTACCGGGACAGGACATGCGCGGTGTCGGCGATACTCTCTCCCCGAGACAGCTGGATGTCGCCCATCGGCAGGACCATCGCCTGCCCACCGAGCTGATTCATTCCCGCCTCGAACGACACTCGGGTCCTGGTCGAGGGTTTCTGAAAGAGCAGCCCCAACATGCGGCCCTGCAACAGAGGATGAGGCACCCCGCGGCGCTGCTTCACTTTCAGTTGCGCAGCAAGGCGCAACAAACCCGTGAGCTCCGCAATGGGGATCGAGAGCAATTCCAAAAAATCTTTCCCGAGACCGGCCCGGGAGGTTGACCGATGCGGCCGCCGCACCATACGCGCCTCTACATGATTAATGACTTGAGGTGACTCGCTGGCTCAACACCTGCGCAAGCACGACCATCAAGCGATCGATCTCGCGCTCCGTGATGATGAGTGGGGGAACGAACCGCAGGACCCGATCGCCGGTGCAATTGATCAACAATCCTCGGGCCAGACAATCGGCGACAACAGCTTTCCCATCGATATCCAATTCCATGCCTTGTAACAGACCGAGCCCGCGCACGTCCTTGATGCAGCGATGCCGGTCCTTGAGGACGGCTAAGCCTTTTGCCAAATTTTCCCCCATCCGTCGCCCCTGGTCTAATATCTTGCCGTCCACCAGGACCCGCAACACGGCTAACCCGGCCGCGCAGGCGAGGGGGTTGCCGCCGAAGGTCGAGGCATGGGTTCCTGGAGAAAAGGCTCGCGCCACAGTCTCCGTGGCCAGGCAGGCTCCGATCGGGACACCACCGCCCAACCCCTTGGCCAAGGTCATAATGTCCGGTTGCATGCCGAATTGCTCGTAGCAGAAGAGCGTGCCGGTCCGGCCCATGCCCGTTTGAACCTCATCGAAAATCAGCAGCACATCGCGCTCTCGACACAGCTCTCTCAATCCCTGCATGTAGCCTCGATCCGCCACATGCACCCCGCCTTCGGCCTGAATAGGCTCCACTATGATGGCAGCGGTTCTCGGAGTCATGGCGCGCTCGACCTCCGACAGGTCGTTAAACGTCACGTACGAAAATCCTGGCATCAGCGGGGCGAATCCCTTCTGAACCTTGTCCTGACCGGTCGCGGTCAACGTAGCCAAGGTGCGTCCGTGAAAGGAGTTCTGCATCGTGATGATCTCATACCGGTCTGCCCCGTACTTGTCGTACGAATACTTTCGAGCCAGTTTGATCGCCGCTTCATTGGCTTCCGCGCCGCTATTGCAGAAGAACACTTTCTGCGCAAACGAGTGCTCGACCAAGGTCTGGGCGAGCCGCACCTGTGGCTCGGTATAATAGAGGTTGGACGTGTGGATGAGATGTTGCACCTGCTTCTGGATCGCCAGCACCAGGTCGGGATGTCCATGACCGAGGAGATTCACCGCAATGCCGGCCACGAAATCGATGTACTCCCGTCCTTCCAGGTCGTAGACCTTCGAGCCACGTCCCCGCACGATCGAAATCGGCTGGCGCGTGTAGGTGTTCATCAGGTACTGTTCGGCGTTGAGACGCAACTCACCCGTCGGCATGGCACACCTCTCCCATCGTGAGTCGGCGAAGCTATCATAGGGAACAGGTGAAAGCAACCGAACGAACGCCCAGCAGCGGCTCCAGGCGCGGCCGGCGGTCTGTTTGGAAACAAGCCGGCGGCGGGATCGTCCCTTGACGGGAACAGACGGCGGATGGGATAAGGTGACGGTATGAAATCCTGCTCACAATGTCGGCAAGACAATCGGGACGATGCCCGCTTTTGTCACCAGTGCGGTGGCGCCTTCGCCCTCGAAAGCCAAGAGACGGCCGCAGCGGAACCGGACCCAGTGCCGTTGGCGCAGACGGATGCGGATCTCTTGAGAAGCTTCATCGGCCCGAATGCCGACCGATATCTGGAGACCTTCAAGAAATTCACCGGACCTGCGGGGCCGAAATTCGCCCTGACCTGGCATTGGCCAGCCTTCGTATTTGAGCCGTTCCTCTGGTTTCTCTACCGGAAAATGTATGTGTATGCGCTGATCTATGCCATCGGCCCCGCCATGGCCTTCTACATGACCCAAGATCTCTCCGCAGACATCATCTGGCGGATCATCGCGGGGGCCAGTGCTAACTATATCTATTTCTGGCATGCCAAAGAACAGCTCGCCAAAATCAAGAGTGAGCGGTCCATGGGTACGGAAAGCAGGCAAAAACTGTTGGGAGAATTAGGAGGCGTGCAGCCCTACGTCGTGTGGGTGGGCGTCGGCCTGCTCGTACTGAAAATCAGCCTGGTGATCGCCATGTTCAAAGAGGGTCCGCCGGACGGGCCGAAGGGGCCGCCGGCCAAACCACACCCAGCCAGCGTGACGAGCGTCTAACGCCCCGCTCAGGAAAACGCCTCTCATTTCCCCCCCTATGTTCCACGCACGATGCTCGACAAAACATTACCCATTGAGTGTCGAGTCAGATGGAACTGTTGACCAGCCGCCCTACGCAGAGGGACAGGGCCGTGATGCAATTCACGCCAGCCGAGACCGCTGCCACTCGATCCAGGACACGAACCAGTCAAAATCCTGCTGGTACGCGGCGCCGCTGAGATCGGGTGCAGCCTGGGTTTGCTCCAACTGCGTGTAGGTGCGCGGCCAATTCTTTTGCCACCAGGACTTCAGTTCGTCCGGGCCGTATGGCTGCCCATAGGGGTTGCTGATGCCGGCGGCCGCACAGAGTCCGGCCACCAGCGGCCAGTATCGATCCTTGCCGAGCCCCAGACTCCGGAAATGTTCGCGCAACAGAAACACGACCCAAAGTTCGGCACTGTTCTTCTTATTGTGTTTGAAGGGATGGGTTTGTCGCAGCGGAACCGGATCGAAGGTCTTGATGACCGAGGTATAGTCCGGGCCTCCGTAGCTACCGGCGGATTCCGCAATTCCCTGCAACATGTTCGCCAGTTCCACCTCGACCACCGGAGGGGGAGCCGAGGCTTGATCAGCGCCACCCGCACTCAAGGGATTGCCCGCCGTCAGCAGTTCGATGAGCGGCTTCAGCTCCCGGAGCCGTACGGCGGCGGCCTTCAAAATCTGCTCAGATTCGAGCCAGTAGTCCGGGTCGCTCTTCGAGGCCCGTTCCCGACCAGACGGCGGCAACACGACAGGAATCCAGTAGCGCACCAGGACAAAGAGGACGTAGTCGACCTCGCCACCAGCTTGCACGACACCCGTCAGGGCCTGACTGACCCCGAACGCTCGCCGAAAGAAGGCCTCGACCCGATCTTCGACCTGCAGACGCCGTCCCATGCCCTGCCACCACTGCTGCAGCGGAGCCCACTCTGAGGACGGAGGAATAGTCGCCATCGATACGCTCCACACATAAAACCAAACCGGCGGCATGGTACTGACTGCCTCAGGTGATTGCAACCTGACCTCACGGAACCACCGCGCCCTCTCGCACGCTTGACAGGGCGAAGGGGGAAATCGCATAACCTGTCCTGGAACGGTTCCATCCTTTCGGACAAGGAGACGAGGCACGATGAGCAAACTGGTTCTCATTCGTCACGGCGAATCGCAATGGAATTTAGAAAACCGCTTCACCGGCTGGGTGGATGTCCCGCTCTCTCCGAAAGGGATCGAAGAAGCGCAGGCGGCGGGAAACAAGCTGGCGGGTTTCACATTCGATCGCGCCTTTTCCTCCGTGCTGGCCCGCGCCAACGAGACCTTGCGGATTATCCTCGAGGCCATCGGCCAGACGGGCATTCCTATTGAAAAAGATAAGGCTCTGAACGAACGGATGTATGGAGAGCTGCAGGGACTGAATAAAGCCGAGACGGCCAAAAAGTTCGGCGATGAGCAGGTGAAAATCTGGCGGCGGAGTTATGATGTGCCACCGCCGGGAGGAGAAAGCTTAAAGGATACGGCCGAGCGGGTGCTGCCCTATTACGATAGCCGGATCAAGCCTCACGTGCTTCAAGGGGAGACGATTCTCATCGCCGCCCACGGGAACAGTCTGCGGGCGCTGGTAATGCAACTCGAACAGTTGACCAGGGAACAGGTGCTTGAGCTCAACATTCCGACCGGAGCCCCGCTGTTGTACGAACTCGACAACCACGGGAAGGTTCTATCGCATCGGTATCTCTAAGCGCTGCAGGTCGTTGCGGAGTGCCCAATATGAAGGGCTCCACTGATCGTTGAAATTGAGTATTGAACCTTCCTGGCAGAATGAGTCCCGAGCGCCTACACACACTGGCTCAATAAGTCCTGATATTTATCCAGCGGCACCAGATCGGGAAGCAATACGAGCAGCTTCGGCCGATCCTCCGGTTGAATGAGCCCCTCATTTTCGAGCAGGTCTGAGATTTCTTCGGATGCCGCCATGGCTCCTCCCTCGTAATCTCCGACCGGCGCATACAGCGCGCGGCGTTCCTCCATTTCGACCAGGTAGTCCTCCCACTTGATTGACTCGATCTTGAACTCGGTCGTCCAACCTGCCTGAATCAATTCCAGTACCCGCTGAAACAGCACCTCACGGTACTTCCGTGGAATATGGGCATTGATGGCAGCCGATACCCAGTAGAGTGTGAAGGAGAGGAGTTCCCGCGTCATCGTCTCCTCCTGCTCGGCCTGGCCCTCAATGCCATATTCGCTCAACAGCTCAACGGAAACTCGGCGCGGAATCAGCTGATACAACGCGTCGGCGGCCTCGGCTGGGGTCATAGATTCTGGCTTCATACCGTTCCTCCCGAATGGGTGCCCAGCATACTGGAGGCGCGTGTGCGGTGACAACTCTCAGGTCCACGTCCCATCTCACTCGATCGCTTGTCCGCCGGAAACGCCTATGCTACATAGAGGCCCATCACACTGAGACGTCACACCATGACAGACACGCGACAGTTCCGACCGCTGCTCATCGGTCTCGCCCTGCTCGGGCTCTTCTGGCCGGCCTCGATCAAGGCGGCGGAAGTGCAGGAGGCACGCTGGGGCTTCAGTACCGACCTCGGTCTCTGGACCGGCACCACCAACAACACCACGTTCGCGCTCGGCTTCGGGCTCGACTACTACATGGACCAGAATTTTTCGTTCGGCGGGATGGCCCTGTTCACGCCGGTCGGAGACCTGACGCAAATCGGTATTGCCGGCGTCGCCAAATATCACCTTCGCCTAGACAGTGGATTCAATCTGGTGCCGTTCGCCGGACTCGGCCTTCTCCATGCGGATCTGAATCGCGGCAGCGGCCCGACGAAAGTCGACCGCAACGACACCAGCCACTTCATTCCCCTCGGCATGTCGCTGGAATATCAGGTCGGACCAAACATCGCCTTCTCGACCACCCTCATGGTGAACCTACACCACATCACGCTCTCGCTCCCCGTACCGAACGACAACACCAGCGTCGCACTCCTCTTCGGCATCCGCTGGGGGCCGTAACGCTCCCGGTTTCTCATAGTGGGCAGGATCTCACCAGCGCCTGACAAGCGAGTGCGCTCACGCCGACTATGAGGCTGCTGATCACGCGCTGAAACTGGCTTGCGGCAAAGCCGCATGACGTGACGGCCCGAGGCGCAGGTAAGCACGGTACGTTGAGGGCCTGAGCGAGGCGAGAACGAAGCTGGGGATCCGTTTCAGCGACTGTCAGGCGGCTTGGGCTGGGCGCCACCGCAGCCCCACGTGCAGCAATTCCTGCAACAGGTTTTGGTAGGCGAGGTTGGCCTTTTCGGCCGAGTCGGCGAAGTCTTCGCCGCTGGCGATCTGAGGATTGGGGTTGGCTTCGAGCACGTAGACGTTGCCGTCTTTGTCCATCCGCATATCGATGCGAGCATAGCCGCTCAGCCCCAACGCACGATAGACGCGTTTGGCCAGATGCTGAATGTGATCGACGACTCCGTCCGGCAAATTTCTCGCTTCGCACGAGCAGATGCCGTACTTGTCCTGGTACTTGCGGCTCCACTTCACCCGCTCGGTCGCGATGCGACGGGCCTCATCCGGCATCTTATCCATTACCAGTTCCCACACCGGAAAGACTTGCAAGTGGGCATTGCCCATCACTCCGACATAGAGCTCGCGCCCCTCGATGTACCGCTCGACCAATGCGCCGGTACCGACATTGTCGTGGATGAAAGCCACCCGTTCACGCAGCTTGTCATCGTCGTCGACGATCGAGGCCTGTGAAATTCCCAGCGAGGCCTCTTCACTGATCGACTTCACGATCAATGGGAAGGGCAAGTATTTCGGCCGGCGCACCATGCGGTGGAGCGGCACCACCATAAATTCGGGGTAGGGAATGCGATGATACGACATCACCTGCTTGGCTAACGCCTTGTCCCGCGCCAACATGAGCCCGCGCGGATTGCAGCCCGTGTAGGGAATCCGCATCAATTCGAGGTAGGAGACGACGTTCTGATCATAGACCGCGACACCGTCGAACTCTTCCAGCAGGTTGAACGCAATATGAGGCTTCCAATCCTCCACCGCCGCACGAATCACTTCCAGGTCGCTTTTGACGCCAAGCGCCCGCACATCGTGGCCGAGCTTCCTCAGGGTGGAGACCACGTCGTACTCCGTCTTCCAGGCGGCTGTGTCCAGATCCTGTCCATTGAGTTGGTCCGGGGGAACCAGATCCTTATGCATCAACACGAGTACGCGCAATCGTCTCATAAGGCCACCTTGTGTCGTCCGCTGTGAAGATAATTCATCGTCTGCACCGTCAGGAGAATTGCAAAATCCAGCTTGGCCTGCTCCTTGTGCTGGGTCAGATGTAACTTCGACGCCTGACACCGTTCAATCATGCCTTCTAAGACCTGATCGATCGTGTACTGATATTCACCCGTCCATTCCGCGACTCGGCGACGGATTTCTTTTCTGGTCCGACGGAGAAACTCGGCGGCGCTGGGATGCTTCGCATAGGCGGCTCCGTCGGAGAACAGTTTCTTCAAGTCGGTGTCGTACGACGGCGCGCGACCGATCCCGTAATGTTTTCGCTTCTCTTCATAATGATCGCGCAGCGTCTTGTAAATGCGGGGCAAGGGGTCCATCTGCTGCCGCCCGACGACGATCGGGTTCGTTCCGGCGAGTTCCCCCATCAGTCGTTCCATGAAATCCAGTTTCTTCATCACCGGCCAGTCCCGATACCGCTCCTTCCAGAGCGACTGTGGATCGAGCCAGACGGCGAATGTTTCGGCGAAGTCTTCATCCGGATGACTCTGGGCGTACCAGACGTCCAGATGGCGCACGAAACTCCGGCTATAGGGCCGCGGCGTGTAATACTCGGGATAGGGCTGGGACGAACGTCCGAACAGTTTCTGCCGACGACGGCGGCGGCGAAGCAGGTAGGCATTTTCAATGGCATGACCGGCCTCGTGCCGGAGAATCCGCATGCACCAATCCATGGTGCCGCCTTCCACCTCCAACATTTGACTCGCTTCCAGTTTCGCCAGTCGCGGATGCGCGAGATAGAACGGCACGGCAATCCCAGGCACCCCGTCGGGCGTAAACCATTCATCAGAGATCCAAAAATGTGGCCGGAAGGCAAGGCGGCGCGCATCCAATTCACGATACAGCTGAGCGATCGACTCTTGGTAGAACGTCCCTTCCAGGCGCAGATCCAGATCGCACATGCGCAGATCAAGGAGTTGGTCGTCGCTCCACTCCGCCCAAACCGGTACGGGATCGGCCGCGCCGGATCCCGGTCTTCGATGAATCTTTGTCCGCCCCATCGTCCAACCACCAAAAAGCCCCGTTCGGCGCCGATTTGTTCTCTTTCAACTATAGCAGTTCATGAAAATTCTGCCGGATGCTCGCACGTAACCGCCCATTTACCCTGCAGGGTAAACCCTAGGTCTACCAGCGATACGGCTCTACCATTGCTTCTTGAAGGAGAGACCTACCAGCGGAGGGTCACCAGAAAGACGCATGGCCGCTGAGATGCGAACCGCCTTCTCGGATGTGGTCGATAGATCTCACCTCGCCGGACATCACCCGTAGGTTTGGCGACTCTCGTCGGTCAGGATCGACTCCTGTCTCGCTAGACTCGGCCGGCCGCCTCTCCCATTCTCCATCCTGCTTGCGATACAATGCTCCGCCATGCAGCCTACGACCATGCCACCCTCCGCGGGCACCGTGCACCCAGTCAGACCGTCCGAGGAGATAGACCGTCTGCAGACCCGCCTCTGCCGCCTGGTCGGCCAAGCCATCGCCGACTACCGCATGATTGAAGATCGCGATCGGGTCATGGTCTGTCTTTCAGGCGGGAAGGACAGTTATGGACTCCTTGAGATTCTGCTGTCGATACGCAGTCGCGCCCCGATCCATTTCGATATCATGGCCGTCAACCTGGATCAGAAGCAGCCGGGATTTCCCGCCCACATCCTTCCGGAATACCTGACCAGGCGCGGGGTGCCCTTTCACATCGAAACGCGCGACACCTATTCAGTCGTCAAACGATTAATCCCGGAAGGCCAGACCACGTGTTCGCTCTGTTCCCGTCTCCGACGTGGCCACCTCTACCGACTCGCCACAGAATTGGGCGCGACTAAGATTGCCCTGGGGCACCATCGTGATGACATTCTCGAAACGCTGCTGCTGAATCTGTTTTTTACCGGAAAGATGAAAGCCATGCCGCCGAAGCTGCGCTCCAAGAGCGGCCGCCATCTGGTGATTCGCCCGTTGGCCTATGTGAAAGAGGCCGATCTGGCCCGATATGCCGCCTTGCTCCAGTTTCCCATTATCCCCTGCGACCTCTGCGGCTCGCAGGAGGACTTGAAGCGAAAACAGGTCAAGAGCTTACTGCAAGAATGGAATGCGCGGTTCCCCGGTTCCAACGACAGCATGTTCGCCGCCCTCGGCAACATCGCCCCGCCGCTGCTGTTGGATCGAACCTTATTCGACTTCTCATCGCTCCACGCAGATGCCGCCACGGCAGAACCGGCAATGAACGACTCAGAAGACGATTTGCTTTAGCTTGCCCCCTCTTCGGAAGGCCAAGCGATTCGCGCCCAGGCCCGAGACCGGTGGACAGAAGATGACGCGCCGCCTGCTTGATCACAGGTCGCGAGGGATGTGGGATTGCGGGAAGGAATCGGACGGAACCGGCTATCAGACGCGCTGACGCAGATGGGTTCGACGGCCGCATCGCAGGCAGCGATAGGGATAGTAGCCGATCAGGAAGAAGAAAAAATCGAGCAGGCCTTGACGGCGGGAACGTTTTGTATAACCTGAACACTTGCCGCAGTACGACATACCATACGCCTATCGGTTTGATGCCCTGCTCACTCGTGTAAGCCGAAAAGCATACTACTGAAACACCCTAGGCCCATGCAAGTCTAGTTTGCACGACGTGGCCATCGTCACACAGCCGCTCGACTGTCTCGAAGTAGGACAGCCCGCCGGTCACTCGGCATATGTGTGGCGGACAAGCGCGTGTGTCGGACCCCGGCTGACTAGGCTCGACGGCGGAGGCGAAAACGGTAGACGCAAATGGTGCAGCGAAACGGATAAAACCCGATCAGATGCATGAAAAAATCCCGCCAGCCATGACGGTTGACTCGTTTGGCATCACCTGAACACATTGGACAATAGACCATGGAGACTGTCGCGGCACGCCTTTCTCCGTCGCATCGGGTAAGATGACCAGGGTGCGCGGGGACGTGAGTGTGCAGTAGTTTCTAGGAGGACGCAAGTCCCATCGGAGTGAGGCCTGTCGGCGAGATGAACCGCTCTACACAATCCCCTCAGCCTGGAGCCGAACCCCCGCTGTGGTCCATCGGCGTCGCCGCAGTCGTCATCGTCCTCACCCCGATGCTGCTGTTTTCCTTGTCACCGGACGGACCGATTCGCGAAGGCGATACGGTCTTCTCCAATGGCGCGCACAAGGTTCCGCTCTTCCAACCAGACCGATACCGGCAGGCCGGCTATGAGTCGACCTGTATGCTCGACCCGAAAGATCCGCTCATCGTGACGCATGGCCCCTCGGAAGATGAATCGGGCGAAGTGATCATCGCGCAGGTCCAAGGGAAAAGTACGATCGAGTGGCCGTTTTGCCCGCCTCAAGCAGAGCTCCTCGTCAAACGGCATCACATCACCCAACAACCCAGCATCCTTCAGGACCTCCGGGACGGCGTACGGCGCCTGTTTCACACTCCTTAGCGGGACGCACCTTCCGCGCTCCCTCTTAGGGTTTGAGCAGCGAGGCGCAGTGCTGACGAAACTTCGCTACCTTAGGTCCGACGACCTGGGTGCAATAGCCCGCAAACGGATTGCGGGCAAAGTATTCCTGATGATAGGCCTCGGCCTCAAACCACTGACTTGCCGGCACCACCTCGGTCACAATCGGATTGGGATAAAGACCCTCCCGGGTCACGGCGGCGATCACCTCGTGGGCGATCTGCTGCTGCTCCGGGGAATGGAAAAAGATTCCGGAGCGGTACTGCGTTCCCGCGTCATGACCTTGCCGATTCAGCGTCGTGGGATCATGAATGATGAAAAACACGTTCAACAGATCACGATAAGTCACCACTTGAGGATCGAAGGTAATCCGCACGGCTTCCGCATGCCCCGTCCGTCCGCCGCAAACCTGCTCATAGGTCGGAGCATTGACTAGCCCGCCGATATATCCGGACTCGACCGCCTGCACCCCTTTTACCTGGTCGTAGACCGCTTCAAGACACCAAAAACAGCCACCCGCCAGAGTGGCGATTTCGGTCGTTGCCTGCGCCATAGTCCACCTCTCCTCGTCCCTAAGATTGCAGGCTAGGCCCGCCCTCCATTCCACCACTCCCGGCCTTCACGCCGCAATAACGCCTCGGCCTCCGATGGGCCCCAACTTCCAC
Source organism: uncultured Nitrospira sp. (assembly GCA_902500785.1). Lineage (GTDB taxonomy): Bacteria > Nitrospirota > Nitrospiria > Nitrospirales > Nitrospiraceae > Nitrospira_A. The sequence continues at coordinate 7,519 of CABVRW010000040.1, read as the reverse complement.
TCTGGTAATTCGGGAATGCCGCGGCTCCGGGAAGGGACTTCCACACATCGAGAATCGTTTCCACGATCGCCCAGCCCAGCTCAATATTGTCGGCCCGTTGAAACAGCGTCGCGTCCCCCGCCATGGCATCGTGCAGAAGCGTCTCGTAGCCGGTGTGCGGGGCATTCCCGAAATAATCCGTATACTGAAAATCCATGTCCACCGTGCCGATCTGCACCGTCGGCCCGGGCACTTTGGCATCAAAGCGCAGCGAGATGCCCTCGTCGGGTTGGATGCGGATGACGAGCACGTTCGGGGCCAGGCGATCGACCTGGGTTTTCCGGAACAACATGAACGGCGCCCGCTTGAACTGCACCACGATCTCAGTCAAGCGACGTGCCATCCGCTTCCCGGTTCTGAGATAAAAGGGGACCCCTGCCCAGCGCCAGTTGTCGATGAATAATTTCATCGCCACAAACGTCTCGGTCATCGAGTCCGGTCCCACATGGGGCTCTGACCGGTAGCCCTCGACCGCCTTCCCGTCGGCCGTGCCCGGCCCATACTGCCCGAAGACGACGAACCGCAAGACATCCAGCGAACTCAACGGCGTGACCCCGCGCAACACCTTCGCTTTTTCGTCGCGCACGGCATCGGCGGCAAAGGAGTTCGGCGGTTCCATCGCCAGGAAGCAGAGCAACTGCAGGAGGTGATTCGGCACCATATCCCGCAACGCACCCGCCTGTTCGTAGTAGCGGCCTCGATGTTCCACCCCGAGGCTCTCCGCGACGGTGATTTGCACATGGTCGATGTATTGACGGTTCCAGACCGGCTCGAAGATGCCGTTGGCAAACCTGAACACCAGAATATTCTGTACCGTTTCTTTCCCGAGATAGTGATCGATTCGGTAGATTTGGCGTTCCTGCAACACTCGCTGGAGTTCATGGTTCAGAGCCCGCGCCGATTCCAGATCGTGTCCAAATGGTTTTTCGATGATGACCCGGCGCCAGGCGCTTTCACGTTCAACCGTCAGACCATACTCTCCCAGATGCGTCACGATCTGGCCGAACAAACCGGGAATGGTCGCCATGTAAAAGATATAGTTGCCTTTGGTACCGGACGATGTATCGACCTGCTGCAGCAAATCGTTCAGCCGTCGATAGGTGCCCCCTTCTTGAAAATCCCCCGCGAGATAATGCACACGCTCCAACAACGCCTTCCACACCGATCGGTCGAAGGCACCCGGTAAATGGTCGACCATGACCCGATCCAGCCTCTCGCGAAACTCCGTCGTCGTCATCTCCGGCCGATCCAACCCCACGATCGCAAACCCCTCCGGAAGGAAATGACCGGCCATCAGATTGTAAACGGCCGGAATCAGCTTCCGCTTGGCCAAGTCACCATCGATGCCGAAAATGACCATGACACAAGGAGTTCGCAGCTGAGGGAGATCTATCATGGGCACTGCGCTCATAGCCGAGGCCTCTCAATACGTATGGGGCATCCTGCCTGATCCCTTCTGTAACCGCAACCTCCCTGCCGCCGACGGTTCTGCCATTTGAGTAGGCGCTCGCCCCGACTCGTGGTACTCATGAAGAGACCGACAGACCATACAACCGGACAGACGTCGCCAACATGCCTTGGACATCCCCTCCGTCACCGCTCCCTATTATCCACCCATCAGGCCCTCAATGGAGAGGGTGGAGCACTCTCGTCGCGCTCTGCGGGATGCTGACCCTGATGACCGACGCTCCGGGCGTGAACGGCACAACTCCGCAACTCACGCCCAAGGATGTGCATATCGAGGTATCGGCCGATAGCCTGTTCGGCTCGCTGCCGATCAACCGGGGGCTCACTGTCTCGGTCGATATCCCGGAATCACCGGTTCGTCGAGGAGAACGACTCGTCGCGGTGTTCGAAACCCCCACCTCCGCACCCTACACCGTTCCGCTGGAAATTGATCACGCTCGACATCACTACGCCGCGACCGTCGACCTCGGTCGGCTCTCAGGCACCCTGGGCACGCCTCCGAAAGCGACCACCCTGCAGATCCTGATCGGCCGTCAACAGGAGCTGCATGTGGAGCGACTGGTTGAACGCACGGTCATTGTCACGATTGCCATTCCTGGATACGCTGATCATCGATCCAGTCCGGCGGATCTCTCCGCTCACCTAACGGATGAATCTGAACGGGTACGGAGGCAACCCGCCGAGATGGCCTTACTCGATGGTCGCCTGGAAGAGGAGGAGTTGCTTGGGAACGGAGGTCTGTCTCGGCAGGAGGGTTATTGGAAAATGCTGCAGCGTCTCATCGGAAAACGGATGTTGAATGAAGGGCCCGCACGTCGCAATGGGGAAGTCGGACCCCTGCCGGGCATCGGCTTTCGACTCTATGCGAACGGCGAGGCCCAGCTGATCGAAGTCGAACGCAGCTCGGGAGATCGGGAATTAGATCAGGCGGCGGTCCTGGCCGTCGTGAACGCCCACCCCTTTCCTCCGTTTCCTCTCGGCACCCGAGATGCGCATGTTGAGGTGCATGTCGATATTCCCGCCCTCTCACGCTGAGAACGAGGCCGAGCCTCACCGAACAACCCAGGCATCAATTGTTGTGCGTCCGCTTCAGCCAACCGATAAACCGCTCAAGCCGCGCATGCTCCTCGTCGTGCACATGCACGAACACGAGACCGAAGCCCGTGGCATTCGTCCACCGTACCTCGGCGACCTCAACCGTCAGCGGCTCATACGGAGCAGGGAATTCGACAAGAAGGGAAAGGCAAGCCCGTGCGGGGAGCGAATCCTCGCTCACGACATGACAGCCTTCCTTGGAAAGACTGGTGACCAACCCGCTTCCGGCCACCGACTTGCCTGAAAACGTGAGCGGCACCTCGATTTCATAGCGGGGACTATCGCGACGCTCCACATGTGCCTTTCGTAAGATGAGCCGCCCGGGTTCGATCCATAAAACGTTCGAAGATGGATACGCTGTTCCGTACTCGAAATCAACCGGTTTGCCGAGAAAGTAGTCTGCTGACGCAGACGCTCGGCCGACTCCCGCGGCTCGTGGACAACACTCGGCCGGCGTATCGATAAGGATACGAGGCCGTATCTCTTTCTACGGACTGAATCACCTCGCCCCCTCGCCGATTCAGCAACCCTGCCTCGAACGGCTGAGATATTCAGCCACATGATGCCGCTCGCGGGAAAACCTACGCACGCTCCTGTTGGCACAAGGGTTGCTTTGTGATAACGGCAACAGCAAGGTGCTTGCCTCGGATCGGAGCCTACGCAGGAGACATCTCATGGAGTACCTATCGGAGATTGTGATTACCGTCATTGCCTTCGCCGCCTTGATCGGACAGTGGATTACGGATCTCCTCACCATGCCTCACAGGAATCGCCCGACGAGCTTAGAGGGGTCATGATACGACCTTCAAGCACCAGTCATGGCCCCGGATGTCAGGACCGTACCAATGTTCTTCGCCACCATAATCTCGACCCGTCGGATGTCGGTTGGTAGAGTCCTGGCTATCCTCGCCCTCATTCTCCTCCCCTTCCCGGTGAGTATCCCTTTGGCACTGTGGTTGACGGGTCATCGGCATCTTCCCAACTCCTCTCGCCTGCCGCCCCCTCCACCCGACAAGGCCGCCTAACGCCTGCCCGACGTGGGTGAATCGTGACGCGTATCTCGCTGGAAATACGAGCGTCTGGCTGATGACGGGGGCCAGGTCATGCCAGCCGTCGGTACCTCTAGAGCTGGTCGAGCAGACGCCTATGATGAAAGACGAACGACGTTTCTCGGACGGACGAAGAGGCGGCTGATTGCACATCCTGCCGGCCATGCAGATGCCGACGGGGCGCATGAGCTGATCATCGCGTATTGGGCAAAATCGAGTGTTCCGCAATCGGCTAAAGTTCGGCGAAATCCCTACCGAAAAGGCCTATAGACCCTCAGGAACCGAGGGCTAAGGCAAGGAGGCCATACTATGAACATGGATCATCGTTCATCGATTCGAGTCGCCGTCACCTACCCTGTTCGTGTGTCGTGCGACTCAATGGTCGGCCAGGGAACGCTCATCAACCTCTCCGGGCCTGGGTGCGCCGTGGAAACGACCCTTCCCGTCCAGCCAGGCGATTACCTCGAACTGCATGTGATGGCACCGGACCAGGCCCGACCACTCACCGTCGGACTGGCGAAGGTTCGATGGGCCACTGAGCAGAAAGCAGGGATCGAGTTTATCCGTGTGCGTCGGGATGAGCAGAACCGTCTGCAGCGCTTGATCGGCCAGGTGCTCGAAGCGTCAGCCGTTGAAGCCGATGCGGATGGGTGTGAACTGACCGCGGCCTAAGCGAGAGCCTTCGAGGGCATACCGCCACCTAACGAACTCGCCCGCTTCGATTCAGCTACGTAGAGAAGAGAGCGTGGAGTCAGGAGTGGACGGTCGCGCAGGGTACCGACATCAGTGCCCCGCCGCGTCCTTGACGGAACTCGCCATTCGTTTGACGATAATTTTCCTGCCCACGGTCATGAGGGTGAAGGAAATGCCGAACGCGATCGGCACAAAGATCGCCGTCGCCACATGGGCGTTTTTCAGCCATCCCATCTCATAACCAGCTTTCAGCACATAACTTCCTAATCCCGTCAGATAGTAGGTAATCACGATCACGGACAGACTCTCGACCGTGCGCTGCAGGATCGCCTGCGCCCGCGTGGTGGAATCCACGCTGATCAGCAATTTCATATTCTGATCCTGTAATTCGATATTCTGTTCCTGCAACCGCAGCTCGATATGCGTCCGAAGCACGGCCACCGTCGCTTCAAAATCCTTTTCCATGGCGTCGATGCGCCGGAGCAACTGCTGATAGCCCTCGGTCACCCCGGTGATCTTCCAGCTCACATACTCTGATATCTGACGAAGAGGCGGGTAGGGTCGCTCCTGCAACGCCACGAGGTTGCTCTGCACGATGCGGTCATACGGCACCGAGGCGGACAGCCTGTACCGCATCGACTCCGCCAGCCGGCTGACCTGCAGGAGGTCCTGGGTCAGGACCGTCAGCCATTTCTGCATGGTCGGCGGGGTCGTTCCACCCAACTGCTCGATCAACACGGCGCGTTGATACAGATGTCGCTGTTCATAGTCATGAATTTGATCGACCGCGCGCGAAAACGCCTTCATCGGCAACATGACCAGGTGGTAATAGTTTTCAATGGCGACGATCGTATCGACGATCTTGGCGACCTGTTGCCGCAGCGCTTGTTCGGAGGTCGAACAGATCAGATACCGCTCCCGATCGAACTCGTCGGGAGTGAAACTCGTGACCGCCACGATGTCGTCTCCCAAAATACGGCTGCCATACACCATGGCACCGGGGAGCCTCGCAGGGAGCTCGTGTTCGAGCGGCAGCTCTTGCGGCAGGAACAGCAGATCGAGCGCATTCACGCGGATCCCGAGGGGGCAGAGAGGCATCAGATAGCCGGGAAACGTGATCGGCCCGAAATCGAGCGGGGTAGTGGCATCACGGACCACATGCCAGACCTGGTAGCTATAGTACTCCGTGTGGGCCTCCCACACGACGACAAGGCGGTCTCCATTGGGCGCGACTTTAAATCCATAGCCGAACCGTTCTTCGATACCGCCCTCTGAAATATCCAGGGCCTGAAGAAGGTGTTGGAACTCCCGACGGCTATTGGGGCGCTCCACCGGCGGGTTGGCCATCCGGTACGCCACGTGGTGAATGTGCGCCGGAACGCCGAGCCATTGCGGGAGATACTGTTTATTGGATTGATGAATCCGGTTCAAAAATCCCGGCGGGCGGGAATCTGTTCCGGGAGTCTCCACGTGGTCCGTCATAACACCCGTCTCTCCGGCTCACACGAGCGGACGGCTTGTCCGGGATCCAACCGCCCCTGTCCTCCGTCTAGAATGAGCGGGCACCGCAGCGATGCGGCCGCGGCGTCACAGACGGTCGCCGTCATTACTCATCTTCCTCTTCAATATCTTCAATGCCCTCATAGCTGACATCCCCTTCATGGATGGATGTCGCCATCTTCTCACATCCCGATTCGATGATCTCTTCGGCCTCCTCCGGGGAATCGGCTGAAATCAAGAATTTCACGGTAATTCCAAAGCGCTGGTTCACAATCGTACTCCTTCGGCGATTTAGGGGACAGAAAGTCTGTCACCTGCTGTGGCTCAATACCATAAGCTCCCGCGTATTGTCACCCTTCTGTCTCAGCAGAAAGACACGGAGTGGAGATTACGGACCTTCTTCTCCCTTCCGGAATAGGTCCGTCGGCCCAGCAGGAGGCCGTCCGCGAGTTTCTCGCAGGACATCCGCCTCGTATGCGATGGGGAACCCTATGGAGTCGGCAGCGGGGAGATGGATGGAGATGACTGCGCGGCGGCGAGGTACCTGGTCCCGGCGCCCGCACTGCGGAAAGGCGCCGGGACCGCTTGTTTATTTGCGCAGCAGCATATGGCCACGCCGATTCTGCTGATGGCAGGCCTCGTCGTGATCGGCACAGAAGGGACGGTCCTTCCCGTACGACACAATCGACACTTGCTTCGCGTTGACTCCCAGATCGACCAGGAAACTCCTCGCCGCCTTGGCACGTTTTTCACCGAGCACGAGGTTGTAATCATGGGTGCCGCGCTCATCGCAATGCCCGGAGATCTTCAGGAGGGCCTTCGGGTTCTCCTTGAGCCAATCGGCATTGCTTGTCAGCGAGGTCACGCCCTCATTGTCCGACACACTGTATCGGTCATATCCGTAGAAGACATCTTTCAACCCGGCGTCCATCGCCGCCGCTTCTTCGCGGCGAATTTCGGCATACCACTTCTCATCGCGATCGACCGGCACCAGCATATTGCCGATGTGGCTGCGACTGAGTCGCTCTTCCCCTAAAATTTGGCCGTTGACGAGAGGTGAGAAACCCCGCAGCGCTCCCCCCTCAGACTCAGCCGATCCACCATCGTGCCGGCCAAGAGAGGGGTACTGTCCGTCAGGGGAGTACTGCCCGTCATGTCCCTCGTACCCCTCGCGGCCGCCCTCTCCCTTCGCATAACCGTTACCGGAGCGTCCCATTTCCGACGAGAACTGGTCGTCCGAGCCAGAGTGAAACCACTTCATATTGCTGCATCCTGGTGCCGCCAACAGAATCACTGCCATTCCGCCCAACATCAGTTGCGATACGCCACGGTGCTTCATGAACCTTGCTCCTTCACGCTGGGGTGTAACCTCTGCCTGACGTTACAAATATAGCATCCGTCATTGCCCTCCCAGACTTTCAGGCTCAGCGCCGACAAATCGACAACATTACAAATAGTTATGAGTAACGGTCCGGACAGAATGCTTCCCACGTCCTCCGACAAGTCTCTTAAATTCGAGGCTTTTCGTCCTGACTAGCCTCGTGCGCCACGGTCTCGCCGCAGGAGAGAGGTCACAGAGGGCCAGATGGGGTCGCTAAAAATGGGGCAGTGCGGAATGGAGCGTACATGGGGAGGCGAAGTGAGGTGTGGAGATCTCCAACCGGTCTGTCCAGTAG
>CABVRW010000039.1 GCA_902500785.1 uncultured Nitrospira sp. | reverse complement strand
CCGATGCGATTTTGGCCGGAGCCTTGCGGCATCGGTCCGATTTGATCGTGATGGGCACCCATGGTCGACGAGGGGTTTCGGGAAGACGATTCGGCAGCGTGGCTGAAGCGGTGTTGCGACGGGCGACCTGCCCGGTCTTGACCGTGAAGACACCGAAATTCGCACCGGGGCATCGTCGGGTGGTGCCGCAGATGATGGAACAGACCGAAACCAAAGGAGCAGGGCAAGGAGCAGGGCAATGAGCACGCGCGATATCTACATTACCGAGTTTGATTTGAATCGCCTCAGGGACGTCTTGGCGGCGCGCATCAGTGCGGAGGTGAGAGACCGGGATCATTTGGAGAGTTTAGAAAATGAACTCGATCGCGCCCATGTGGTGGATCCATCTGCAATCCCCCATGATGTGGTCACGATGAATTCTCAAGTCCGGATCGAAGACGTAGATACCAGCATGGAGAACGTCTATACGCTGGTGTTTCCATCCGAAGCCAGTATCCCAGACAAGAAAATCTCGATTCTCGCGCCGATCGGGACGGCGCTATTAGGCTCTCGGGTCGGCGAAACGGTGGATTGGCCCGTTCCAGCCGGCATGCGGACCGTGCGAATCAAGGAAGTCCTGTACCAACCTGAAGCGGCAGGCGATTACCACCTCTAGCAGGATGTTGAAAACGTCCATCGGCGGCGTTGTTGCCTCGTTCAGGCGCTCAAGGTGCCAAATGGTACGCCGCAGGTCTTCATTTGCCGCGGCCTCGCCTGGGGTAAGGCGCGTCTTGGTGCGCCAAGGTCGGACGCGTAAGAAGATCGACGTTTTGAGTATTCGGCGGGAAGGTTGTTCTATTGCGCTGCATACGAGGGCCGTTGCATTGGCCGTGTATCAACACAGGTTTTTCGCAAGCCAGCAGGACGGGCTACGATGAAGGCATCCGAGTTACTCATCCGCTGCTTAGAAAATGAAGGCGTGAGGTATGTGTTCGGCGTGCCGGGTGAAGAGAATCTCGATGTGATGGACGCGCTGCTCGACTCGTCGATCAGCTTCGTGCTGACCAGGCACGAGCAAGCTGCCGCCTTCATGGCCGATGTGCAGGGACGGCTCACGGGTAAGGCCGGCGTCTGTCTTTCAACTTTGGGGCCTGGTGCCACAAATCTGCTCACCGGTGTGGCGGATGCGTATCTCGACCGCGCACCCCTCGTGGCGCTGACGGCTCAGGTCTCACTCGATCGTATGCACAAAGAGTCGCATCAATTCATCGACGTTCGGTCGATGTTCCGGCCGGTCACGAAATGGAATGCGGAGATCTTCAGGCCGCACATCATTCCGGAAGCCGTGCGGAAGGCGTTTAAAGTGGCTGAGACTGAAAAACCCGGCGCCACGCACTTGGAATTACCGGAAGACGTGGCCGCTCAAGATTTGACGGATACCGATCTGGTGGAACCCTTGCTGGTGCAACATTCGGTGCTTCCGGAACCGGTGCCGGTTCAGGTCGCACGCGCGGTCGAACTCATCGGGAAGTCCATACGACCGGTGTTGCTCGCCGGAAACGGAATCGTGCGCGGGGAGACGACAGAATCGGTGCGGCGGTTTGCGCGGCGATTCGGTGTTCCAATTATCCATACCTTCATGGCCAAGGGCGTGATGCCGGACTCCGACCCCTTGTCCCTCTATACCATCGGTCTGCAGATGCAGGACTATGCGGCAAGGGTGCTCGCCGAAAGCGACCTCGTAATCGCGGTGGGTTATGATCCGGTTGAATATGCTCCCTGTTTTTGGAATCCCGATCGCCACAAACCGATCGTGCATGTCGACGTGGCGCCGGCCGAAGTGGATGCGCATTATGCCGTCGGGGTCGGGGTAGTCGGTAACATCGCGCTCTCGATCGAATTAATCGGACAATCGCTGCACTCGTTTCCCGCGGAATGGGGTCGGCATTGTCGTCAGACCATCCAGGATGGGTTCGATGAAGAGCATGCGGCGTCCAGAATTTGGCCTATGCGGCCGCAGCACATCGTGACTGAACTGCGCTCGGCCCTCCAGCCTGACGCGCTGGTGACGTGTGACGTGGGCGCTCATAAGTTGTGGATGGCGAGAATGTTTTCCTGCGAGCAGGTCAACACCTGCATCATTTCGAATGGCTTTGCCTCGATGGGCATCGGGCTGCCGGGCGCCGTTGTGGCGAAGCTTCTCTATCCCGAGCGCCAAGTGGTGGCCGTGACCGGTGACGCTGGGTTCCTGATGAACTCTCAAGAGCTTGAAACAGCGGTGCGTCTTGGCCTACCGATCGTCATCCTCATCTGGCGAGACGATGGGTATGGGGTGATTCGCTGGAAACAGCAGGTTCGTTTTCAGCGGACCTCCGGCGTCGAATTCAAGAATCCCGATTTCGTCGCTTATGCCAAAAGTTTTGGGGCCGCGGGATTTCGAGTGGAGGGGCCGTCGGAGTTGGGGCCGGTGCTGAAGGCGGCGTTGGCCTGCGGCAAACCGGCGGTCATCGATTGTCCGGTGGACTATTCCGAGAATCTGCGGCTGTCGGAACGGATGAAGAGACTCTCGTGACTGAAATCTTACCTTTGCCTGGAGGGATCCATGGAAGTTCGCAGCAAGGTCTATACCTATCGCACGGCGGTGAAGTGGACGGAACAGAAAAAAGGGGCCATCACCTGCGACGGGAAACCGGAGATCCAGGTCGCGACCCCTCCGGAGTTCAAAGGGCATGAGGGAATCTGGTCGCCGGAGGATTTGTACGTCGCGGCAGCCAATACCTGTCTCATGACGACATTCCTGTCTCTGGCGGAACGGGCGGGATTGACCTTTACGGCCTATCAATGCGAGGCGGAGGGACGTCTCGAACTCGTGGACGGGAAATTCCAGGTCACCATGATCACATTACGCCCGCACATCACGCTTCAGTCAGGCACTGATGCGGCGAAGGCCAAAGAACTGATCGAAAAGGCCGAAGCCAATTGCCTGATCTCCAATTCGATGAAAACCCGCATGATACTCGAGCCGACCATCACTCAATAGGGCCGCCTCAGACCCGTCATCCTCCGCGACGTTCACCGTTCCTGAATCGTGAGTCTCGCGCCGTTTCCGTGTGCGGCTCGCTCGGTGTCACCACACTTCCGAGGGCAGTCGGTGGAACTCTGCCACGACGGGAAAGACGAGTGCCGCGAAGTCCCAGTATCGCATGCGGATCGCTTCGGAATGGGTGCCGGCTTGAAATGTAATCTCCTCATCCTCGGTCAGTGACTGATCGACGTAGACATCGAGCCCATAGAGGTTCCCGAAAGGCGGCATCGCGCCGACTTCGCAGTCCGGGAACAGGGCTTTGATCTCGTCCTCAGTTGCGAGCCGCACATGGTGGGTCGTGAAGACATCGCGGAGACGGTGGAGGTCCACGTTCCAGCTGGCCGGCAGCACCGTCATCACAAAGCGATGGTGCGCCTTCACCACCACGACTTTGGCGATTTCATTCACCGGCGTGTGGAGCGTCTGGGCGATGACCACCGCGCGAAAGGCTGCCGGATGAGGCAAGACCTCATAATGAACGTGTTCGCGATCGAGGTACTCTTTGAGTGTGTGAGAGATGGACATCGCCGCACCTCCTTCGTGGGGGACCGCTGTGTAGAAATTCCAAGCAGTGAGTTTTGGATCACTCCGGAGGAATTGTCCATTCCTTGGATTCGGCCCTCAAGACTCACGACTTGCCTCGGGCATGGGGATTATAAACCCTCTTTCGAAAGACTGCGACTCTAAGAAACGACCGGCGCGGCTTTTAGCCTCTTGACATGCGGCGGAGCAGAAATCCGGCCGATGGCGAGCTTCGACCGGCTCCGAACAGTGTGGCGTCTTGCGTCAATAACTCCCACGGCACTGGGGCTATTCTCTCCATTTCTCTCGCCGTGAGCCTTCTTCTTGCTTATTCGACCCTGGTGTTCTGAGAAGATTTGCCTTGCGGGCTCAACGATCTCATTGGCACAAAGATCGCAATGGCTAAATGGCTAATGGGTCAGGGCGGTGAACCGACGCCATGTTGGAGTCATTGACGCAAGGAACACGAAAGAGAGGGGGACGGTGAACAGCAAGACTAGGTTTTCTTTCCTATTGTCTCTGCTCTTCCTCTCCACGTTGTCGGGCGGCTGGTCTGCCGCGAGAGCCGACGAGGTCAAGGGAAAGTCTTTGTATGCCAATCTCTGTGTTCGGTGCCACGGTGTCGATGGAAGAGGTCAGGGGGTGATGAAATTCAATCCACCGGTTGCTGACCTTACCGAACCCGCGGTGCAAGGTAAATTGGATGCGACTCTGATGAGGGAGATTCACGATGGGCGGAAGAATACCGCCATGGGTACATGGAAGTTTCTTCTCTCAGATGATGAGATTCGCGATGTGACGGGCTACCTGCGAACTCTCGGCAGTGGGTCCCGCGTCCCCTCTCCCTAAGCGAACGGAGCGAATCGTAACATGAATTGGCGCGTACTCGGTTTAGGAGCCTTGCTGCTCTGGGTCATTACGGTGGTGATGATCGTCGCGTTGTTTGTGCAGGGCCACACCAGACCGGGTGCCGACGGGCGCACGGAAATCATCCTGGCACCGACGGAACGTGATATGGTCTTGGCAGAGATGCGGCAATTGCTGAAGGCCGTCCATGGGGTGGTGACAGTCCTGGGCAGTGCGGATCAAAACCTCAACGCGGCGGAAGCTGCGGCGCGCGCGGCTGGGATGTCGATGGCCGCGGACGTGAATCCCGCCGTCATGGTGAAACTTCCTCTGGCCTTCAAACAAATGGGCATGTCGATTCACAAGGATATGGATCATTTGGCGGACGGCATTGCCCAGGGTGAGTCCTCGATTCAAATTCTCAATCGCCTCTCGAGCATGACGGCGCGGTGCACCACCTGCCACGATATGTACCGCTTTGCGACAACGAAGTAACGGTCAAGTATCCACCATGGGGAGTGAATCCTTTTTGACGGCGCTGACTCCTACGGGATGAGAGGCGATTGGGGATGGAGTGAAGATGGAGCGATCATCACTTGTAGCTGAAGGCGGACGGCTGAAGGCTCAATGAAGGAGGTCGTATCATGGCATGCAACGTCGGTGGGATTGAGAGGCCGGTTCGAATCGTGCTCGGGATTCTTTTGATCGGTATCGGTGCCTTTGCTGGTCTTCCACCGGTCGGCACAGGAATTGTGCTGGCCGTGGGGACCATTGCGCTGGTCACCGGGGCGATCGGGTTTTGCCCCGCATGGAGTCTGTTCGGCATCAATACGTGCGCGACGGGTTCCGGGGGCAAGCGATAAGATCGGCGGCAGCCGAAAAATAATTCTGCAGTGGGATGTAATGAGCAGAGGATAGCTGCTTGATGATTCACCGAAAGGAGCCCGTGGAAGTGGCTCGTGTAGAAAGGGAGGCGTGTATGTCGACGATGACGATGCCGGGAGTTCCTGTGGGCGGATTCAAAACAGTGGGACAGATTGTGGCGACCAACGAGATGGTTTTTCAAGCGGGACAGAACGGGTTGGCGATTGCGGTGGAGTTGTTATCCTCGCATACGTCGGGTGCGCCGGTCGTGGACAGTAAAAATGAGCTCATTGGTTTTATCAGCGAGTTTGATGTGCTCAAGGTGCTTCGGGCCAACAAGGAATTGAGTCAGATGACGGCCGAGCAGATCATGGTGAAGGATCGCATCGCGGTGACAGAAGACACCACGATTGATGAGGCGGTGAAGCTGATGGAGGAGAAGCGTCTTTTGAATCTTCCGGTGAAACGCGAGGGGGGCGTGGCCTACTCGATTACTCGGCATGACTTGTTGCGAGCCTGGATCGGTCTCGGGCTGGATATTGAAAGCGGGACGCCATAGGGGCAGTGGTCGTGACGTAGGTGGCACACCGGTCGGCGTGAGAGTCTCGAGATCGTTTGCGGCTCTCATGCCGAAGGATGTGTCGGCTGTTTGTATACTTCGAGTCGCGTCGAGTGCCTGTCCGATACCCATGAGCCAACACCAATTATCTGATCACCAACCGGAGGGCGGGTTCTCGACTCCGGTCGGGTCGCGGCGAACATTTTTCCAATGGGTGACTCTGGCGGCGGCCGGTGTCGTCGGAATGGGGTTGGCGATTCCGCTGCTCGGCTCGCTGATCTCTCCGGCCTTCACGCGGCGGCGGCTCGCATGGGTGGATGTCGGTGCGATTGATGAATTGCCTGCCGGTCGGCCCACTCAATTGGACCATGTGACGACCACCCGTGACGGCTGGATGGAAGCCAAGTCGCGCAAGGCCGTCTGGGCGGTGAAACACCCGCAAGGCGAGGTCACGGTGTTTTCTCCGATCTGTACCCATCTGGGTTGTGGGTACCGCTGGGACAATGCGGAGAACAAGTTTTTGTGCCCCTGTCACGGCAGCTCGTTCGGTATCAACGGCCAGGTTCTGGGAGGCCCTGCCCCGCGCCCGCTCGACCGGTTGCCGGCCAAGGTGGAATCGGGTCGACTGTTGGTCATGTACAAGGATTTCAAGTCGGGGTTGGCGGAAAGCATCGAGTTGTGAGCGTCGAACGGCAGCCTGAATATCTCACTCACCACTACACCCACCGCCTCGACAGTTAGGAGATCATGGCTTCTCGCCTCTACGATTGGCTCGACAGCCGTCTGAATCTGAAGCCGGTTCAGCGCACGCTGCTCGATGAGCCGATTCCGGGCGGGGCCAGTTGGATCTACGTCTTCGGCTCCGTGACCCTGTTCCTGTTTGTCCTCCAGGCCGCCACGGGCATGTTCCTCGCGATCTACTATGCCCCGACGCCCGACCACGCGTACGACAGCATCCGATTCATCGAGACCGAGATCACCTTCGGGTGGCTCGTGCGAGGCCTCCACCATTGGGGCGCCTCGGCGATGGTCGTGGCCATCGGCCTCCATATGCTGCAGACGTTTCTATACGGCGCGTATAAGTCCCCGCGCGAAGCCATGTGGATGGTGGGGGTGGTGCTGTTTCTCCTCGTCATGACTTTCGCGTTTACGGGCTATTTGCTGCCTTGGGATCAAACCGCCTATTGGGCGACGCAGATCGGGATCAACATGGTGGGCACGATCCCGCTGGTCGGAGATTTCTTTTCACGCGTCCTTCGTGGAGGCGAAGTCTTGGGGGCGCTCACGCTCTCTCGTTTCTTTGCGATCCATGTGTTGTTTCTGCCGGCGATTCTTGTCGGCGGAATCGCCCTGCATCTCTTCGTACTGCGGCGGGTGGGACCGGCCGGACCGTGGGCCGACGATCGGGCATCGCTGGGCAGCGAGACCTTCGCGCCTCGGCAGGTCTACATGGATGCGGTGGTGATTGCCGCCGTGTTCCTCGTGGTCGCCATGCTGGCATTCAGTATTCCCTTGCCCTTGACGGACAAGGCCGATCCCTCCGATACCAGCTTCGTGCCGGTGCCTGAATGGTATTTTCTCTTCTATTACGAACTGCTCAAGTATGTGCATGGGCCGCTCGAACCGTTGGCAACCTGGGTCCTGCCGTTGTGCGTGATCCTGATCATGCTGTTCTGGCCCTTCATCGATCGCAACCCGGTACGGAACCCCATCCGGCGGCCGGTCGCGCTGGGCAGTGGCCTGCTGTTTTTGCTCGTCGTGTTCGGCCTGTTGGGAATTTCGATCAAGCAGCTCTACGCGGTGCCGAGGACCGATCCGGCCGTGGCGCGAGGCAAGGCGGTCTATGCCCAGTTTGGCTGCGTCGGCTGCCATCGTATCCATGGCGAGGGCGGGGCCGTCGCGCCGGACCTCTCGACGATCGGGGACACGAGGCCCGATCGAGCATGGCATCTCAAACATTTCCGTGACCCTCAATCGGTGGCGCCGGGATCGTTTATGCCGAAATTCCCTCTCACCGATCAACAGCTCAATGACCTGACGACCTACATGCTGAGTTTGAAGCGTGCGACCTAACGGAGGCTGACCTGAGAACGCTCACGATCATCGGCACCGGGATCCTGGACGGGTTCATGATGCGAGGCTATTCTTCCTGCCGGAATCTGCCCGATCGGCCGGCGGAGGATGCCACGCGTGGCCCAGGATTGCGTGTGGGAGTAACGAAATGAGGAGAGAGACGAGGAGGAGAGGAGATGGCGCAGAATCGACTGAGGCGGGTGAGTTCAGCTGTGATTGTGCTTGGCTTCGTCGCATCGATGACGGCGGTCCTCGTGCTTGGGGTCGTCGGAAGGGGCACAGCGGCGAATCCGGGCGAACAACTCGTGAAGACCACCTGTGTGCAGTGTCATCGGATTGAAGGGGCGCCTGCCGCGCGCAAAACCAAGAAGGCGCCGGACCTCATCTGGGCAGGAAATAAGTATCAGCAGGACTGGTTGATCGCGTGGCTCCAGAATCCCGACTTCAAACATTACCCTGTGGGCTACGACTTTCAACCGAAGCGCAAGAAGCGGCATCTGGCCTTGCCTGCCGATCAGGCGAAGGCTGCGGCGGAGTTTCTCGCGAAACGGAAGGACGCTCGCATCCCAGAAGGCGTGATGAAAGCGGGGACGCCGGAGCAACTGGCCCGAGGCGCACAGCTGTATCGGGAGCATGGATGTCAGAACTGCCACTTCACGCCGGCGAAGACGTCGAAAGGATATGCCGGGGGGACATCGAGTACCTCATTTTTGAAGATCACTGAACGATTGAATGCGGACTGGGTCTATCGGTTCAATCTGAATCCGAATGATTTCGTGCCGAACAGCGGAGCCTATATTCCGAACCCGCCGTTGCCGGATGAAGACATTTACGCGATCACGGCGTATATGATGACTTTCAAATAGCGCGAGAGAGGAGGACGCGATGGCCTGTGCGGATCGAATGAAGACGGTCGTGCTGGGAGGGTTCCTCCTGATTGCCGCCGACATCCTGATCAGCGGAACCAGTGGGGGTGTTCAGGGCAAGGAGAGCCATGAGGTCGGCAAGAAGATTTATCTTGAGAGCTGCCAGAACTGCCATGGGCCGACCGGCAAAGGCGACAGCGATATGGCGGCCTATTTGACTCCCCCGCCGGCCAATCTCGTCGCCAAGTCGACTCAGGCCAAGACCGATGCGCAGCTGCGCAAGATTATCCTGGAGGGGCGGCCCGGCACGGCCATGACCGGCTACGAAGGTGCCTTTGAAGAGGCTCAGTTGGCCGATTTGCTCGCGTATATACGGTCGCTGAAGCCGTAACGCTCGTGGAGGTGAGGGCTATAGGATTCCGACATCCGTGATGGGCGAAGCGAACGAACGATGACCGTCACGTGTGTGGTTCGAGTACGCCAATTCCTCTGTTCCAGAGAGGGAGGAGTCGCAGGAGACCGGCAGGCAGCATGGTGTCCTAGTCTGTGGGCTCGATGAGACCCTATTCGAAGGGAGGGTGTTATGTCGTCCAGGAAATGGCTTGCAGGAGGATTGAGCATTGCGCTGTGCGTCACCGTTGGCTGGGGAACCGGCTTTGCGGGCAAGGAATCGGCCGGCAGCGTGCCGCTGGAGACGGTGGTGGATTATATCCATGCCGTGCTGGAATCCGACCGGACGTTTTATACCGTCCATGTCGTGGAGCGGATGCAGCGGCGGGGTGTGATTGAATCGTCGGAGAAGTGGCGCGAGATCAGCGCACTCCCGCTTCCGGCCCAATTCGTCGAGGAGTCGTCGCGTCTGGCATCGATGACGGGGGTCGAAGTGAAATATCGGTTGATCAGCTCGAATCCCATCAGCAAGCTCAACGCGCCTGCAACCGAATTCGAACGCAAAGCGCTTGAGGCGGTCATGGCGCATCCCGAGCAACCGTATAAGGGAGCAGTCACGGAGGGGGGAGCGCGATATTTCCAGGCCGTGTACGCGGATCTGGCGGTGTCGCCTGTGTGCGTGACCTGCCATAACGCCGACCCGCGCAGTTCGAAGCATGACTACAAACTTCGCGATGTGCTGGGCGGGGTTCTCATCTCGATTCCCGCGCCCGAGTGACAGCGGGTTTCGGCGTATCAGGGAATCCTCGGGGACAGTGGCCATGTGGGACGCGATCGAGCCCACGCTCTCCGGCAAGATGCGGGAATAGTTCGCCGCCGGCATGCTCGACCTCCGTGAATCGTGACGCGTATCTCGACAGGGACTGCCGCCGGGCCGTAACGAGAGACGAACGACGGACGAAGAGGATGGCCTGTTTGCCAGTCTTGTAGTCCCTGGTATCGGCGGGTCGATGCGTCCCGACAACAGTTCGGATGATCACTGCGGTGGACAGAGGCGCCATCGCCGGTTCAAGGAGGAAGCTATGACGAAGTCTGGACACCCCGACGGGCCAAACGAATCGCGTGCCCAAACTGAGGCTCTCGAGACGCTGACTGTGAATCGCCGACGCCTGCTCGCCGGCACTGTCGGGATGGTCGGTGCGCTGATGATGCGTTCGGTAGCGCGATCCGAAGAGGCGGCCATGCCGGTCGTCCCGGATGACCCGACGCGCGTGCCCGGCGCGGCGCCGACGGCCTACGGGCAACGCTCGCCGTTCGAGCAGGCAGTCCGTGTTCCCCGCTCCTGGTGGGCGTCGTTGACGCCCCTGCAAGACTCGCAGGGCATGCTCACGCCATCGGCCTTACATTTCGAACGACACCACAACGGGGTGCCCGTCATTCATCCGACACGGCATCGCCTCATGATTCATGGGTTGGTCGAACGGCCATGGAGCTTCACTCTGGACGACTTGAAACGCTTTCCTTCCGTCTCACGGCTCGCGTTTATCGAATGTTCCGGCAATTCCGCCATTGAATGGCGGGCGCCGACCGGAAAGACGGTGCAACAGACCCACGGCCTCACGAGTACCAGCGAGTGGACGGGCGTGGCCCTGAAGACCCTGCTCGGAGAGCTTGGTGTGAAACCCGAGGCGTCTTGGGTATTGGCCGAAGGCAGTGATGCGGCGGCGATGACACGCAGCCTTCCCCTGGCGTCGCTGATGGAGGAAGCGCTCATCTGCTACGCACAAAACGGCGAACCGCTCCGTCCCGAGCAGGGCTATCCGCTGCGTCTCCTTGTGCCGGGATGGGAAGGCAATACGTGCATCAAATGGTTGCGTCGACTCAAGCTCGGCACGGCGCCCTTCATGACCCGCGAGGAAACGTCGCAATATACGGATCTCATGCCCGACGGCACGGCGCGCCAATTTACGATGGTCATGGAGGCCAAATCCGTCATCACGTCTCCTTCCGGTGGACAGCGAGTACAGCCCGGATGGATCGAGATCAATGGATTGGCCTGGAGCGGTCGAGGCCGGATCGCGCAGGTCGAGGTGAGTACCGACGGGGGACGGTCTTGGCAGGAGGCCGTTTTGCAGGACCCGGTCCTTCCAAAGTGCCATACCCGATTCCGCCTACCTTGGAGATGGAATGGAACAGACGTGATTCTGCAGAGTCGATGTCGAGATGAAACCGGCTACCGGCAGCCCACCCGTGCGGAATTGGTGTCGGTACGTGGAGTGAACTCTATCTATCACTATAACGCAATCCAGAGCTGGCGCATCGCCGCAGACGGGCAGGTGACCAATGTTCACGCGTAACGTCATGATGGCGGGGCTACTGGCCCTGCTGAGCGTGGGCGGTATGTGGAATAGTCAGGCGGCCGATCGGAGCGGCCGCACGGATGGGTATGGATTCGGCCAGGCCGCGACGGACCGAGATATGCAGAAGTGGAACATTGACGTCACCCCGACGGGGGAGGGATTGCCGCCGGGCAGCGGAACCGCCAAGCAGGGCGCAGCGGTTTTTGCCGCTCACTGTGTTTCCTGTCATGGACCGAATGGACAGGAAGGTCCGATGGATCGTTTGGTGGGGGGCATCGGCACATTGAGCAGCCCCAAGCCGGTGAAAACCATCGGCAGTTATTGGCCCTATGCCACGACTCTGTATGACTACGTGCATCGCGCCATGCCGTTCTCCGCGCCTCAAAGCCTCTCCCCGGACGAGGTGTACTCGGTGGTGGCATGGCTGCTTCACCAGAACGGAATTATTGCCGAGGATGTGGTCGTGGATGCCGGATCGCTTCCGAAGATCCAGATGCCGAATCGTCATGGATTTGTGCCGGATCCCAGGCCCGACGTGCCGAAGAACTGACTCCACCCGGATTGTCTAGGTTGTCAGCGTATCCGGTGTCACGAGGATGTATGGTGCCGCGTTCGAATAGCAGGAGAGAGCTGGGGAACCGACTGAATCCAATGGGCGCAAAGGTTTCGGTTTCAGGGCGGAGGGGATGATTTATGATGATGCGACGATGGATGATGATTGTATTCGGCGCCGCCGGCCTGATCGTGGCGCCGGCTTGCCTCAGTTTTGCCGATGGGGGCCATGGGGGGATGAAGCGCGGCCAGATGCAAGGTCAACAAGAAGAGCAGTGCGGACGTTATCTCACGCATTTGCTGAAGCATGCGAAGGAGTTTGGTCTGACGTCTGAGCAGATCGGCAAGGTCAAAGCCGTGCAGCTGGATTGCAAACGAACCGAAGCCAGAATGGAGGCTGAGATCACGATCGCCCAACTGGAGTTGCAAGCGTTGCTGGAGGAGGAACAGGCCGACCTCTCCTTGATTCGAACGAAGGTCGATCAACTAAAAAAAGCTGAAGGGGAGCTGCTGCTTGCGGCCATCAAAGGGAAACGGGAGGCCGTGGCCTTGTTGACACCGGAGCAACGGGAGAAGGATCGCACCCATCGCGAGAAGATGAAAAGCGCAGGCGAGGGGCAGCATGACGGGGGGATGGGCGGCATGGGGCGTAGTGGCATGGGTGGCGGCGGACACGGAGGGGGCATGGGCGATCAGGGGGGCGGGAAGCAAGGAGGTGAGCAACAACACCAGCATTGATCCGATGCGTGGTGTGGTGAGCACGTCGCCGTGAGAGACAGATGGCCAACGCGCTCCTTTCTGATCGGCTGCAATCCGAGGTCACAACGACCGTCCACTACCTCTCCCCGCAACTGACCATGAGCCTCGCGCTGTTGCTGGTCTGCTTCCAGCGCCGGCTTTTGGACGGGCGATGAGCACTACCGTGAGGCCGCGCTTGTGGACGAAAATCTTCGCGCTCAGCTTCGCCTTCGGGGTCGTGACCGGCATCTGGCTGGATTGACCTGTGCGGTCTACCCATCCGGTTGCTGGAAGGAGGAAGTGCCATGACAATAAAAGATACGGTCAGGATGCGGACGGTTCTGGGCGTCTGCGCGGTTATCCTTGCATGTTCCGTGATCCCTGCGTGGGCCGAGGTGGCCGAGCGCGACAAGGCGGCTTCCGAGGTCGCTACGACTTTCCTGAATGAGTTGGGCGCAGCCATGAAGAAGGAAATGACCAAAGGAGGACCGATGGAAGCGATCAAGGTCTGCGCCGAGTTAGCCCCGAAGATTGCCGGCCGGCTTTCCAGAGAGCATGGGTGGCGGGTGACTCGTGTGGGGACGCGAGTGCGCAATCCGTTGCTCGGCATGCCGGATGCCTGGGAGCAGCAGGCGCTGTCCGAATTCGCCGAGCGGTCGGCGAAAGGCGAGGCGTTCGCCGGCATGGTCCATAGCGAAGTCGTCGCGGAACCGGGTGGGCCGTACTACCGGTTCATGAAGCCGATCGCGGTTCAGCCGCAATGCCTGCTCTGTCATGGGCCGAGCGAGCAGATTCCGGACGCCATTCGAACGGTGTTGAAACAACGGTATCCATTCGATGCGGCTGTCGGCTATAAGGCGGGTGAACTGCGGGGTGCGGTCAGCATCAAACAGCCGATCGATCGTGGGAATCACTAACTCCCATGGTTCTCTGGTGGATCCTCGGGTTCGCGCTCCTTGGCAGCCTCGGGGCCGTCTCCGCCGCCGCCGCGTTTCTGTTGTTCCCGAAACGAGTGCGGGAACGGTTGGTGCCTTTACTGGTCAGTTATGCGACAGGGACTCTACTGGCGGCGGGGGTGATCGGGCTATTGCCTCGCGCCATCGAGCAAGGCGGGCTTACGACCAGTCTTAGGGCATTACTTGCAGGGTTCTTGGTCTTTTTCGTACTCGAACGGTTGCTCATTTGGCGACATTGCCATGCTGAATCCCCCTGCGAGGTGCATGGCACGACGGGGTCCCTGATTCTCGTCGGTGACGCGCTCCATAACTTTGTCGATGGGGTAGTCATCGCGGCGGCGTTTCTGTCCTCGGTCCCGCTTGGGATCGGGACAGGAATCGCGGTACTTGCACATGAGCTGCCACAAGAAGTGGGCGACTTCGCCCTGCTCCTTGATAGCGGATTCAGCCGCTCGCGTGCCTTGCTGTGGAACCTGTTGTCCGGAGCCGCGACGATCCCGGGTGCGATACTTGCGTATACGACTCTCGGGAGTCTGCAAGGTATCATGGGCCCGGTGCTTGGGCTTGCAGCGGCCAGCTTCATCTATATCGGGCTGGCGGATCTGGTGCCAGGGTTGCACCGACGCATTGGTCCTGATCCGGGCTTCGCGCAATTCTTGCTGATGCTGGCCGGGATCGGGACGATCCTGGGTCTGCAGTTGAGCCTCGGTTGATGTGATGACCAGGAGGATGGGCAGATCACCAGTTTTCTCGAGCGAGGGAGGACACGATGGTCAAGCACCTGACGACGGCAGTGGTGCTCTTGTGTATGGTGGCCGGTAACAGCTGGATCGCGGCGCAGGAGTTTCATGGGAATCCTGACGCGGGCGAGGCCCTCTACAAGACACATTGTCTCAGCTGCCACGGCCGAATGGGAGACGGGCAGGGGCCTGATTCGAAGGATCTCGTCGTGCAGCCGAAAGATTTTCACACGCTGGAGTCCCGAGGTCGGACCGATTTTGAGTTGCTGATCGCGATTTCAAACGGTGTCTTGTTCAGCCCGATGCACTCTTGGAGGGGCCGCCTGAAGGACGAGGAGATGATGGACGTGATCCGGTACATCCGGGCGTTGGCACCGTCGCGAGTGGTGTCCTGAGCATGAAACGACGCATCCACAGATACCTTGGTGGATCGTCCATGTGGGAAAAGGGCGACGAGGCCTGCTGAATGCAGTCGACACGCTGAATCCTTTTCATGAAATATGACACTAATGCTACATTGCCGACGACCGTTCGTTCCTTGTGCAGTGGAGTGTAGCGTAGTGCGGCAGCAAGCATCGCGAAGCTGTTGCGTTTGTCCCCAACAAGATCGGGATGGAATCGGTTACCGGCATTGGCCGCGCCGCTTCTGACTGGCGCCATCGTACAGAGCATTCAGTTACGGGCCTAACGTCATGCGAAAGAGCCTGTGTGCAGTCATAGTCCTGCTCGGTCTCTCCGGCGGCTGCGCCGGTCCGCAGGATTCACGAAGCGGCGGACAATCCGTCACCAGCCACACGGAGTCCGACGGGCTTGATGCGATCTTCACTCATCCTTCCTCCGATTCTATTCCCGATGGCCGACGCGGCGAGCAGATCCGGTTGGGCTACCAGTTAGTTGTCCATACCCAAGAGTTCGCCTCGTCCTATGTGGGCAATAGGCTTACTTGCACCAATTGTCATTTAGACGCAGGGCTCGATCCCAATTCAGCCTCCTATGTCGGGCTCTCGCGGGCCTATCCGGAATATCGTGCACGAACGGGGCTGGTGGTGACGTTGGCCGACCGCATCAACGAATGTGTCGAACGCAGCTTGAACGGCAAGCCGATCCCTCACGACAGCCATAAGCTCCGGGCGATCGTGGCCTATATCGAGTGGCTGTCGAAGGATGTTCCCTCAGGAAGTCGGATGGCCTGGAGGGGCATTCCCAGACTGCACCCGACCAAATCGCCTGATGTTGTGAATGGAACGAAGGTGTTCACTGCCCGTTGCGCATTTTGTCACGGCGCCGACGGACAGGGCACAATGGCGGCGCCCCCCTTGTGGGGACCTCAGTCGTACAACATCGGCGCGGAGATGGCGCGCATTCCGGTGGCCGCCTCGTTCATCAAATCGAATATGCCGCGGACCAGGGGATGGGCCTTGTCGGATCAGGACGCCTACGACGTGGCGGCCTATATCAACTCTCAACCACGTCCGGACTTTCCCGGCAAGGGCCACGACTGGCCGAAGGGCGAGAAACCGGCGGATGTGCCCTATTGAACGCGTGAAGCGCATCTCTCCACGCGGGCCTTGTACGACACGAGGGATGAAAGACGAGCGGAGGAGGTCGAGATGAAACTGAGCGTGACGTACCAGGGGGGAACGCGGTATGACATCCTCAGTGATCGCCATCGGGTGGTGACGGATCAGCCGGAGGATGGGGGTGGCGCGGACGCAGGGATGACGCCCGTGGAGTTGTTTGTCGGTTCCGTCGCGAGCTGCGTAGGGTACTTTGTCGGCCAATTCTGCGCGCGTCACGATATCTCACGCGAAGGGCTGAAGGTGGAAGCGGAATGGACGATGGCGGAAGGCCCCCATCGAGTCGGGCAGATCCTGCTGGCGATTCGGCTCCCCCATCGGGTGACGGCTGAACTGAAGGAACGGCTGTTGAAGGTGGCGCATGGCTGCACGGTGCACCAGTCGATCATCGTCCCTGCGGACATCGTGATCGACTTGAACCCGCATAGTCATGGCGCGACGGCTCCTGATCTGACGGAAGGAAAATCATGACGGTATCTCGGCGAGCATGGTTGAAGACGTTGCTGCAAGGAATCGGGGTCGGCCTCGTCGTGGGTCCAAGGTTTCCCACGGTCGACGCCGCGTACGGAAGTGAGGGGAGTCTGGGCACCGGACCCCTGACCGTGCGGGTCACGCGGCCGTTCGACGCAGAAACGCCCGTGCGTGAATTTACCTCCTGGCTGACGCCCAATGAACGGTTTTTCGTTCGGAGTCACTTCGGCCCGCCCGCAGCCGAGACGGTGCAATCCGATGCCTGGCGGCTGACGGTGAAGGGGTTGGTCAAAGAAGGGCTGAGTGTCAGCCTCAAGGACTTACAACAATTCGAAGCCGTTACGCTCACGGCCGTGTTGCAATGCAGCGGAAACGGACGCGCGCACCATCGTCCCAAAGTCCCCGGCGTGCAGTGGGAACGAGGAGCGGTCGGCAATGCGCAATGGACCGGCGTGCGGCTGCGTGATGTGCTGCAACAAGCCGGAGTGAAACCGCAAGGGCTGCACGTGCAATTTCAGGGCGCCGACCGTCCGGTTCTGGCGACGGTCCCCCTGTTCACGCGCAGCATTCCGCTCGCCAAGGCTCTCCATCCGGATACGCTGCTGGCATATGAGATGAACGGCCGACCATTGCCTCTATTGCATGGCGCGCCGCTACGGGTGATTACGCCCGGCTGGATGGCGGAATCCTGCATGAAGTGGTTGACCGAGATCACCGTGCGCGCGGACGAGACGCCCGGGTATTACATGCAGCAGGCCTATCGCATCCCTGAGACCGCCGTTCAACCGACTTCCGGCTTGCCGGGGAGCGCCATGGTCCCGGTCGAACAGATGCTCGTCAAGTCGCTCATTGCCGCACCGGCGGAGGGAGACACGGTACGGAAGGGACCGGTCACGATTCAAGGTGTCGCTTGGGCCGGCGACGTAGCGGTCACGCAGGTCGAGGTGTCCTGCGACGACGGCCGTACGTGGGAACCGGCCCGGTTCGTCGGCGAAGAGCAGCCCTACGCCTGGCGGCAATGGCAATACATCTGGAACGCCAAATCCGTCGGACCCACAGCCATTCTTTGCCGCGCCACGGATGCGCGGGGTGAGCGACAGCCGGTAACGAGTCCGTGGAATCCCGGTGGGTTCCTCTGGAGCGGGTGGGATCGCCTGACTGTGACGGTGGCGGCATGAGCATGCGGCCTACGTCATCCCGCGTCGTTCTCGCGTCCCTCAAGCCCTCAACGGACATACCCCGACCATCTCGGACTCTCGGTCGCGGCGGCCTTGCCTGGCGAGCGTTATCACCATTCACCATTGTGTTGCTGGTGATCCTTGTTGCGGTGGCGATCACAGCCGCTCAGGAAGAGGAGCGTACCGCAGTTGAACCCGCCGTCGCTCGTAAAGCGGCCACGTTGATTCTCGCTCGTTGCGCCGTCTGTCATACCACCGACCTCATCTCCCAGCAACGGCTGCCGCGTGATCGGTGGACGGCGACGGTGGAGAAGATGGTGCATTGGGGTGCCGATCTTTCCAAGGATGAAGCGGCCTTGCTCGTGCAGTATCTGTCGGCGCGGAATCATCCCGGCGCTCCGGATCAGTTGCCCTCCATTGAGAATGAATTGGCCATGGCCCAACCGGCCCGAGAGCAGGGTGTGGCGACCGATGGTCCGCTCACCGGCGTGGCCGCGAAGGGAGCGGGGCTGTATGCGCACAATTGTCAGGCCTGCCATGGAGAAGGCGCAGCGGGTGGTGCCGGGCCGAAACTTGCGCGTAATAGGATCCTCAAAAATGAAGGGGCGTTTTGGGAAACGGTGCTTCACGGGCGCGGGCCGATGCCGGCCTGGGGCGCAGTGCTCAGTCATCAGGAGATCGCTGATATTCATGCCTGGCTTGCCTCACGATAGGCAGCCGCCACGATGCGAGAGTAAGAAAGGGGTCCCTCATGGATGGAAGACGGACGGTGATGATCGGATGTGCGTTGGTATTCGTGCTCGGGATGGTGTCGTTCCCGCGTCTGCTCTTGGGCAGCGATCAGGGGCGAGCCAAGGAGATGGTGCAGAATAATTGCGCCGGATGCCATCGACTGGAGGGGGCTCCCTTGTCTCGTCTGGAAAAGAAAGCGCCCGATTTGATCGGGGCCGGCAGTAAATTCAAGCATGAATGGCTGGTCGGCTGGCTGGCAGGCAAGGAACAACCGCTCTATGCGAAGAGTTATCGTTGGGACCAGGGGCAAACGCCGCAACCCCATCCGGCCGTGTCCCAGGCCGATGCGGAATCGATCGCCAAGTATCTCGAAACCGATTTCACGGACCCCAAGGTGAAATCCGGCGCGATCGATATGACGACCTTCAGCAAACAAGAGGCGGCCTTCGGCGAGAAAATTTTTAAGGAACATGCCTGTATCGGCTGTCATCAAGTGCGTGAAGGCGACAACATCATCGGGGGCCCGCAAAGCACCTCGTTGGCGGAGGCAGGGAGACGTCTCAAAGCCGATTGGATTCATCGATTTAATTCAAACCCGCCGGACTATGTGCCGCACAGCGGAGAGTTCGTGGGCGATGTGAGCGAATTGGGTCTGCGGTATGTCACCGGATACATTGCGACCAGAGGGTGGGATGATTTTCCCTATTACGAGCCCTGGAAAAGTGAACCGTTCGGTCAGACCAGCCTGGATCGTGGCCAGGTGGTGTACAAGGAATATTGCGCCCAATGTCATGGCGCGACGGGCAAGGGCGATGGTCCGGCCGCATCGGGCCTGAACCCGAAGCCGGCGATTCACGCCAACATTCCGTTCGAGAAGCTCCCGACGGACTATCTTTATAACGTCATTTATTACGGCGGCCGAGCCGTTGGAAAATCGCCTACCATGCCCTATTGGGGACTGACCATTGGGCAACAGGGCGTGGCGGACGTGATGGCCTATCTGAAAGCGACCTTCAAGGGCGCGCCGGAATCCGCGCAGGCGTCTCCGGGCGACAGCGGCGGACCGACAGGCGTCTGTCCGCAACCGAGAAAAACGGCCAAGGCACCGCAAGAATTTCTGACGAAGACCAATCCGCTGCCGAGTTCAGACGCGGCCATCCAGGCCGGCAAGACCCTGTTTCTACAAACCGCTCAGCCCGTGGCCTGCGCGATGTGTCACGGCGACAAGGGAAATGGCCAAGGTTTCATGGGCGCGGCGTTGGTTCCGCCGCCCAGGAATTTCACTTGCGGCAAGATGATGAAAGACATCTCGGACGGACAACTGTTCTGGATCATCAAGAACGGGTCGCCGGGAACCGGGATGATGTCATTCGCCGGATTGCCGGACGAGCAGGTGTGGCAGTTGATTGCCTATGTGAGAAGCTTGTCAAAATAAACAGGTGAGTCATGACACGGATCTCGTGAGGGGCGGAGTTGCTTGCGAGATCCGTGTCACGAACGACGCTTCAGGGAGGATTCGATGGCGACATTTATGATTTCCGGCAGCCGCGGCACCGATGACCCTACGATGGCGACCTTGCCGTTCATGGCGGCGAAAACAGCGAAGGAACAGGGGCACGATGTGGTGGTGTGGTTGTGGAATGAGGCGGTGACGTCGGCGCGCAAAGGCTCGGCAGATCATGTCGTCGGCGTGAACTTGACGCCGCTGAAAGAACTGCTGGCCGCCGTGCAAGCCGCCAACATTCCGATTTGGGTCTGCGGGGCTTGTGCCGTCGCGCGGCAGATCGGGCAGGGCGATCTTGTGGCGGGCGCCGTGATCAAGGGGATGCCGGATTACATCAAGGCCGTGGCCGAACGCGACCGGAACGTGGCATTCTGATTGAGCAAGAAGGGAGCGGGTACTCGCATGGCAGCCGACGAAGCACCGAGTGGAAAAGCCAAGAGTCGAAAGGATCGCGCAGGAGCAGAAGCGGTAGACCCGGTCGCGCAGACGAACGGGCAACTTGAGGCGGATGAGCTAGAGATCATCCCGACGGCAGTGCCGCGGGAAGGAGACGGTTACGAATCCGTTGCGCCGACCGACGGAGAATTGGCGGCTGGAGTGATCGGTCGGGCGGGTCGAACCCTGACCGAAGACGATCTCCGTCGGGTCAACACGCGCCGGGGTCTCCTGCAGTTGATCAAGAGCAGGAATATCGATCTGGAAGAGGTGCGGAAGACGTTGCTGTACGAGCAGGAATTGCGGCAGCTCCAAGTCGAGCTGGTCCGGCTTCAGCGCTGGGTCCAGGCCGACGGACAACGTATTGCCATTCTGGTCGAAGGGCGGGACGCGGCCGGGAAGGGCGGCACGATCAGACGATTTACCGAGCATCTGAATCCCCGGTCCATGCGGGTGGTCGCGTTGCCGAAGCCGACGGACGATGAACGAGGACAATGGTATTTCCAGCGGTATATCCGGCAATTGCCCAACAAGGGTGAAATCGTGTTCTTCGATCGGAGCTGGTACAACCGCGCGGTGGTCGAACCGGTGATGGGATTTTGCAGCAAGAAAGAACATCAACGGTTCTTGCAACAGGTGACGGAATTCGAGCATATGCTGTACGAAGACGGCGTCACGATCATCAAGTTTTGGTTCTCGATTTCCAAAGAGGAGCAGGCCAGTCGATTTGAAGCGCGCCGGCAGAATCCGCTCAAGCAGTGGAAGCTCAGCCCGGTCGATGAGAAGGCGCAGGAGTTGTGGGACTCTTACACCCGCTACAAAGAAGAAATGCTCAGTAAGACGCATACGACCTTCAGTCCCTGGATCATCGTCAAAGCGAACGACAAGCAAGCCGCGCGACTGGAAAGTTTGCGCCATGTGCTCAACCTCCTGTCTTACAAGGGGAAGGATGAGGCCCAGATCCGGCTGACGCCCGATCCAAACGTGATCACGCGCTTCCATCGCAAGATGGTGGAACTCGACTTCTGACACATGCGATCCGATCAAAGCCCGGCCGTCGCAATGGGCCGCAGAGGATGATGCCCACGTATGGAAGGAAGAAGGCGGGACGGCGACCCCTTGCGGCACCTGTTGTTCGGGGGGACAGTGCTTGGTGCCGTCATTGCGCTGGGAACAGCTGGCTATGTGCTGATCGAAGGGTGGTCGGCCTTCGACGCCCTCTACATGACAGTGACCACTGTCACGACGGTCGGGTACAGAGAGGTGAATCCTCTGTCGCCGGCTGGTCGAGGGTTTACCATTGCCCTGATCCTCATAGGGGTCGGGACGCTGTTTTATGTGCTGGGCAACCTGGCCCGATTTGCGTTGGAAGGTGAGCTCCAGTATGTATTCGGGAAGTACCGGTCCGGCGGCAAGGTGAAGACTCTCCGCGATCATTACATTGTCTGTGGCTATGGCCGGATGGGAAGGCACATTTGCAAAGAATTGCGCGCCAAGCCGGTCTCGGTCGTGGTTGTGGAGAAGAATCTCGATGTCGTGGCGGCCGCGCAACGGGATGGTTTCATGGCCGTCGAAGGGGATGCGACGCAGGATCACGTCCTGACGGAGGCCGGTATTGAGCGAGCGAAGGGCTTGGTCTCGGTCGTCAATACCGATGCGGAGAATGTGTACATTGTGCTGACGGCGCGCGGACTTCATAAAGACCTGTATATCGTCGCGCGGGCGGGGGAGGAGGGCTCCGAGCAAAAGTTGATGCGTGCCGGTGCCAACCGCGTGTCCTCTCCCCATCTGATCGGTGGGGTGCAGGTTGCGCAGGTGCTCCTTAGGCCGGCCGTGGTGGATTTTCTTGATCTGGCGACGAAAAGCGAGCATTTGGAGTTGCAGATTGAAGAGATCACGATCGGGAAAGGATCGCAGTTCGACGGCAAGACGCCGTGCCAATGTGGGCTGGATAAGGACCGGGGGCTTATTGTGGTCGGCATCAAGCGACGATCCGGCCATCTGGAGTTCAATCCCGGGCCCCAGGTCATGTTAGCGGAGGGAGATACCCTGATTGTCCTTGGACAGCCACAGAGTCTGAAGACGCTGGATGCCGCGCTTCAGTCGCGCATGGAAACGCACACCTTTCGCTGAGACTGAGTTCCGGCGCATCGCGAGAGGGTTCCCATCACACCTGCTGAGAGGAAGACCGGCATGAAGGCAAGAAGGAGTGTGTTCGCGGTGTTGATCATCGGTCTTACCGCATCCGTGGCGGCTGCCGAGCAACATATGATGCAGCCCAGGGTCCCCGCCGACAAGCTGGCCGACGCGCGTGCCCTCACGAGTCCATTGCCGGACTCGCCTGAGATGATCGAAAAGGGCAAAGCCTTGTATAAGGGCAAGGGCACCTGTGTGAATTGTCATGGTTCAGAGGGGGCCGGCGATGGGCCGGTGGCCGCGCAGCTCAATCCTTCTCCCCGCAACTTCCAGCATCACGGATTCTGGCGCCATCGCACGGAGGGCGAAATCTTTTGGGTGATCAAGAATGGGTCTCCGGGCACGAGTATGATTGGTTTCGCCGATCAACTGACCGACGAGGAGATCTGGGCCCTGATCCAATATGAACGATCTTTCGCTGCGGGGCATGGCTCCGAACACGACATGGGGCCACGCGGGGGGATGGGGCATAGGGGTTCACGCGAAGGAATGGGCGGCATGGGGCCGCGTGGACCGAGAGGTGGCATGGGTGGCTGTGAAGGGGAGTCCTGCGATCGGTAAATGGACCACAGCCGGCGTGGGAGCGGCTGAGCTGTGACGGACACTCTCCATATCGTCTGTCCGCATTGCCGGAGTATCAATCGTGTTCCGGCGGCTCGTTTCGCGGAACGGCCTACGTGCGGTCAGTGCCATGCGCCCCTGTTCACCGGACATCCGATCGCATTGTCGGGGGCGGATTTTGACCTCCATGCGCAGCGAGCCGAGATTCCCCTGGTCGTGGATTTTTGGGCACCCTGGTGTGGTCCCTGCCGAATGATGGCCCCTGCCTATGAGCAAGCCGCCCAGATGCTGGAACCTCACGTTCGCCTGGCCAAAGTGAACACGGAGGAAGAGCAGGCGCTGGCGGCTAGGTTTGGCATCGTCAGTATCCCGACGCTGGTCGTTTTGCGCGGCGGGCGCGAACTTGCGCGGCAGCCTGGTGCGTTGGGCCTGCAGGAGATCGTGCGGTGGGTCCGCGGTAAGATCTGATGGGAGGGACTACTCTCTCCAGTGCACGCCTCTTGGTCCATCGTTCGGCTCTCGATACAGCCGGCTGCAGCCTCTGACGAGATATGCGTTCACACTTCACAGAGGTCGAGCACGCCGCGGCCGAACTTGTGTTCCGCATCCTGCTCGAACTTCCTTTGCCTCCGCGACTCTCCGCTGCAGCCTGCTTCGTTCAGTGATGTTCCGGCGAGGCGAAGCCTGTTGTCATTGATTCCCAACAGCCTGTAGCCTTGTATAGCGCTGAGGGGTCTGCGCAGGAGTGGCGCGTTTTGCGCCAGTTCCGGGTCCGGACCGGTTCTGGAATTCCCCAATCGAGAACCGGATCATCCGTTGCGGTTCTTGGCCCCCTGAAAAGCCTTGTCAAAGCAGTGGGTTGTCGGCTACAGCGACCTTGTCGCCTGGCACGTCCTCTGCTTTCTCCGGAGTGGGGTTATCAAACGGACCAGTCAAGGCCGGAGACATTCATACATCGAAAAAGGAGACTTCAAGATGGCGGATCAACAAGAGGGCTGTTCGGGAGCGGGAATGACGGTGCTGGTATTTTTGAGCGGAGCGATCCTCGGTGCGACGGCGGCGATGTTGTATGCGCCGAACTCCGGGCAGGAGACCCGTCGAGCAATCAAGGGTTATGCGCGCCGGACGGAAGGCGAGGTGTTAGACAAGGCGAAAGAGATCCGTGCAGACCTCTCCCGCACCGTTGAGGAGGCCAAGCGGTATCTGAAGGAGACCGAGGCGACGATTGCCGCGGCTCTGGCGGCTGGGAAAGAAGCGTTCAAGAAGGACAAGACCGATAGGGCGTGATGGGGTCTCGACGCTTATGGGGGAGCGCGACAGCGATGCAAGTATGACGCGACAGCGATCCGGATTTGCTATCTTCGGGAGCGTGCTTCTGGCTGCGCTAGCCACGACCGGGTGCGTGGAGCATGACGAGGCCATGCGAACGACTGGGGTATCGGCCGTGCATCTGCCGGACGTGCGCACGCCGATTCCGCTGGGCCCCGAAGCCCGTCAGGAACATCGGGCTGTCATGCAGCAACATTTGGAGACGATTCAGGCCATTGTCGCGGCGTTGGCCGACGAGGACTATCGGCTGGCTCAAGGCCTGACAGAGTCTCACTTGGGATTTTTCATGCACCGACAGGCGATGGCGCGGCAGAACCCGGAGCACTTTCCAGCGGCCTATCACGATCTGGCGATGGCGCATCACGAAGCCGCTGAGAAGATGGCCGAGGCAATGCCGTCGCGGGACCTGAAGCGGATCCTGCCGCAGTTCAACAACCTACTGAAAGCCTGCGTCGCCTGCCATCTGGAATACAAACTGCGTAGTTCATAACAAAGGAGAGCGGCATGTCCGAAGCAAAGATCAGTGTGACGTTCGAGCAGGACCACGATCGGCTCGATGCTCTGTTCACCTCGTTCCAGGAGCGCAAGCGAAAGGATTTTGCTCAGGCGAAGGAGGCTTTCGTCGCATTCAGGTTCGGCCTGCAGCGCCACATCGTGTGGGAGGAGGACGTGCTGTTTCCCAAGTGGGAAGAGAATTCCGGCATGGCGGAAGGCGGGCCGACGCAGGTCATGCGGACCGAGCATCGGTTGATCAGGGACTGTTTAGAAGCGATTCACCACAAAGTCCAGGAGCAGAATCCGGACAGCGATCAGGAAGAACAGCGATTGTTGGAGATTCTGAAAGCGCACAACATGAAAGAAGAACGGATTCTCTACCCGTCGATCGATCAGGTGATCAGCGCAGAGGAGCGCGCGGAGTTGTATCGAGCCATGGACGCCATTCCTGAAGAGCGGTATCGGACCTGTTGCGGGAGTGAACGGTCATGAGTCGACGGCGCACGGTCCTTCTGCTGTGGATCCTGGGTGTATCCGCGGCAGCCGCCGCGTCCGCCGCGACCTACGCGGTGTCCGATCGGGGCGGAGAATTCGAGCAAGCCGAGTGGCCGGCAGTTGCGCTGACGGTGGCGGACGCCGGTGGCATGGCCGCCAATCCTCACAGCGATTTGATCTTTCGGGCGACGGGTGCCACGACGTGCGTGGATTGCCATCGAGCCGGGAAAGAGGGGCAGATGACCGCGCAGGTACAGGATAATGTGTTGGTGCAGGAACTCAAAGCCAAGGCCAAGGGGATTCATGGCCCCGGCCGATTCGCGGATTGTCTGCGTTGTCATGCCGGAGGCAATAAAGGCGTGGAACGTTACAGGAAGTGACGAACGACGAGGGTCACACATGACAGCGATGGGGCGTCGCGTCTATGTGGTCAGTGCGGTCGTGGTCGCCGCGGTGGCGAGCGCACTGGTGTTCGAAGCCGTGCTCAGCCTCGGCGAAGCCACCCCCTTTGGGCATACGCGATATGGCCACGCGGTGGGCTGGGCTGGACTGGCCATCACGCTGTTGGTGTTTGTGTATCCGCTCCGCAAGCGCATGAGTCCGGCGCGTCGGTGGCCACGCGGTTGGTTCCGGGTCCACATGGTGGCGGGCGTGCTGGGACCGTTGCTGATCTTCATCCACTCCGGCGCGCATTACCACGCCCTGGTTCCGATCCTGGCGATGGGGTCCATGGTCATCGTGGTGGTAAGTGGGATCGTCGGACAGGCGGTGCATGCATTCAGCTTGAGAACACTCAACGAGCAACGCCACGAACTCCAACATCAAGGATTATCCGAGAGCGACATCGACGCGCAATTGCATGGGATGGCTTCTCAGGAGGAAGTCTTCCGCATCTGGCAGGCGATCCATGCGCCGATGACCGTCATGTTCCTGGTCCTCACTGGCTTGCACGTAGCGGGTGCGCTGTTCTTCGCGGGAATGTCGTGAGTCATGCGATACCTCCCTCTTCCGAGAACCGCGATCCCGGTGGTGGCGTTGGCGACCCTGGTGCTGGTGATGTGGATCGGCTGGGGCACAGCCCGAAGTCCGGCGACGTTCTGGGCGCCGGGAGACCTCAGTCGATACCACGTCGATCGAGCCGGTTGTACCCAGTGCCACGAGCCCTTTCATGGTCCCAGTCCGGCCCGCTGTGTGGGGTGTCATTCCGAGCAGTATTTCGAGAGCCGGGCGACCCCTGCCCTCATGACCTGGCATCGCGAGCTCTCGACACAACGAACGGCTTGTACCGCCTGCCATACGGAACATCGTGGGGCGCTCGCTCAAATTACCGAGCGGACGAGGACGAACCCTCACGGCGAATTTGTGTTTCGCGCCACGGGCACGAGTTCCTGCACCGCCTGTCACGAGTTCGGCGCGCGAATGGCCACCAAGCCTACGCTCAGGGACGAGGCGGTGGTGAGGCGGCTGTATGAAAAGGGTCGCGGCGCACATCAGCCAGGCCGCCTAGCGGAGTGCCTCACCTGTCACGGTGGCGGCGAGCCGTAAGCTGTGGGAGGTGCCATGACGATGCAGTTGAATCTCGACCAGGCGTTTGCCACCGAACAAGCCTTGCGCGACATGATCGAGACGCGCAAAGTCTGTTTCGATCATGATCCGTTTTACGTGAAGACCGGCGCCGGCGACGTGGTTCAGATCGGATTCCAGTTGAACCTCTATGCGGCCTTTCACGATCCGGCTCAGTTGCCGCTCAATGACGATGCCGAACATCGTGAGATCCTGGGGAACCTGCAGCGGCTCTGTCGAGTATTTTTCCAGACCTTGGATCTCCTGAAGCCCTGCGAGCATCCTCAGCCTCCCGCGCATCGTATCGTGTTCTCGCCTGAGCGAAAAAATCGAGCCGAGGTGTGCCTGCAGGTGCCGATCTTTGATCTCGCGCATTATGTCGATACGTCCGCTCGCCACGTGCGGGAACTGCTCGCGACGGCGGAATGTTTGCTGACGCATGTCGGGGCGAGACGCAGGGTGTGGGAAGAAGAGGGTCGCAAGCCGGATTCGTCCGGCGGCGGCTGTGAAGCGCATGCGGCGGCGGCCGGAGAGTAAGCCCTCCCGACGCGAGCGGGTCCGGTTTGAACCTTGACGGCCTCAGCGAGTCTTTCGAATTCGGAAAAGACTCCGGCTGTCAATTCGGTGGTCGTGCCACGACCGGAAGGACCTTCATTTCCTAAAGCGGTACGGGACCCTTCGCCACCCTGATCCTCGCATCCACAATCATGCAGCCTTGCCCTGGCGGCAAGGCGAAGATCGGATTCAGGTCCAGTTCGACGATCTCCGGCACTTCTTCGACCAGCCGTGACAACCGGAGCAAGAGCGCTTGGATCGCGTCGACGTCGCCGGGCGGGTGGCCGCGATAGCCTTGCAACAGACGATAGCCCTTAATGCTGCGAATCAGATCCGCGGCATCCAACTCCGTCAACGGTGTAATGCGGAAGCGCACATCTCCCAAGATTTCGACGTGAATCCCGCCGAGCCCGAAGCCGATCAAGGGACCGAAGGAAGGATCCTGGACCATGCCGGCCATGACTTCGACACCGCCGGTCACCATCGGTTGGACCAACACCCCTTCCATCGCGTCGAGGTTTCTATCGTGCGTCAGCTGCGCCGCGATCTGGTCAAAGGCGTCATGCACCGCTGTTTTCGTGGCCAGGTTCAAATGCACGCCGCCGATTTCTGTTTTATGGACGAGTGTATGGGAGGCCAGCTTGACGGCCACCGGGAATCCGATTTGCGCGGCGAGGGCGGCGGCATCGTCCGCAGTCGTCGCGATCCCGCCCGGCGGGAGCGGGATCGACATCGCGTTCAACAGGCTGCGTGTTTCGGCGGCCGTCAGCCAGCCGTCTCCACGTGTGGCAAGGGCTTCCCTGCAGATGCGGGTCACCGTCTGGATGTCCAGATCGTCGAAATCCGGCACCATGCCCGCAGGACGATCTCGCCACTGCACATATCCGGATATTTTTCCCAAGACGCGCGCGGGGAGTTCCGGTAGCGCAAAGACGGGAATGGTTTCGCTCGTGAGCGAAAATCTGCGTTCGCGATCCGATTCCACCATCCAGCCGATGTAGACCGGCTTCTTTGTGGCTTGCGTGGCCCGCGCCGCCAGGATGCCCGTTGTGATGCCGTCGGCGATCGGGTCGACATCGGTGGCCGTGATGGCGATGTACAAAATGATGAGGGCATCGATATCGTCGGATTCCAACAGCGCGGTGATGGCCTGGGCATATTGTTCCGGCCTGGCTGACGCGATCAAGTCGACCGGGTTGCGCAGGGCCGCCGTCGGCGGCAGGAATGCCGCAAGGCGCGTCGTCGTGTGTTGGGACAATTCCGGCACTTCCAGACCGCCGGCTTCGCAGGCATCCGCGCAAAGGATGGCCGGCCCACCGGCGTTGGTTAGGATCCCGACACGATTGCCGCTGGGCAACGGTTGTTCCGACAAGCCTGCCGACAATGCGAACATATCTTCCACCGTTTCGGCGCGCAAGATGCCGGTCTGTTGAAACAGGGCCTCCACCGCCACATCATTCGCCGCCAGTGCGGCCGTATGGGATCCGGCGGCGCGTTTGCCTGAAGAGGTACGGCCTGCCTTTAATGCCACGATCGGTTTGTTGCGGCTGACACGGCGGGCGATCTGCGCAAACCGCCTAGGGTTGCCGAACGATTCGACATACAACAGGATGACGTTCGTCGCGGGATCGTTCTCCCAGTATTGCAGGAGGTCGTTGACCGACACGTCGGCCTTGTTGCCGACGCTGACGAAGGTCGAGATGCCGAGCTGCAGCCGCTCGGAAGCGGCGAGCAGGGCCAGCCCCAAGGCGCCGCTCTGTGACGACATAGCGATCGAACCGGGGCGAGGAAAGGTGGAGGTGAAGGTGGCATTGAGCCGCACGGCCGGATCAGTGTTCACGATGCCGAAGCAATTGGGGCCGATCATGCGCAGGCCATGTTGTCGAACCTTCTCCAATACCTGTTCTTGCAACCGGCGTCCTTCTTCTCCGACTTCCGCGAATCCGGCGGTGATGACCACGAGCGCGCGGACACCGGTCGCCGCACAGTCGTCGACCACAGACAGGACGGCCTCCTTGGGAACGGCGATGACGGCGAGATCGACCGGCTCAGGCAGCGCACGAAGCGACGGATAGGCCTCCAGTCCGGCGATGGTGGCGGCATGCGGATTGATCGCGTAACAGCGGCCGTGAAACCGGTTGCTGCGCAGCGCGTCGAGCAATCGGTAGCCGATACTCTGGGGAGCGCGTGAAGCGCCGATCACGGCGACGGCCTGGGGGTGAAAGAGGGGACGGAGCGAGGCGGTGGTGGCGACCCGTTCGCGCCACTCGGATTGGCGCACGCTGTGGTCGGTCGGAGTCAACGACAGCTCGACTTCCATGTCGCCGCCTTCGACATGTTCTTCCATGGGGAATCCGGAGGAGGCGAACACTTCGCGCATGGCCACATTGTCGGCATGGGTGACGGCCCAGAGTCTTGTGAAGCCGTGGCGGATCGCCAAGAGCGCGAGACGCTCCAGGAGAATCGTGCCGAGTCCATGGCCATGGAGTCGATCATCGACCGCCATGGCCACTTCAGCCTGGTGCGGGTCCCGCGCATGATAGGAGCCGGAAGCGATGATGCGAAGGGCGTCGTTCTGCCGACGGAGAGCCATCACGGTCAGACTCCGTTGCGGGTCGGAGGAATCACAGAGCGCGCGGATCACTTCGGCGGGTGGCGCGGTTTCAGAGAAAAACCTGTGGCGTGTCGCCGCGGGCGACAGGGACTCGACGAACCGCTGCAATTCTTCGGCGTCGCTCGGTTGAGCGGTGCGCAGGAGCGCCGTCGTGCCATCGCTTAAGACGACATGGCCCGAGTCGTGACCGTCGTCTCGCGAAGTCGTTCTGTGGAGTGGTCGAATACGTTGCATGGATTATCCCGAGATCAGGCCCGGTTTCACAAGGAGCAGGATGCCGAGTCCGATCATGACCGCCCCGCTGATCAGTTTCAACCACCGTCCTTCCCGTTCTTCCAGCTTTCGGCGTCCCAGGGTGACGACTGCGATCACCAC
This sequence comes from uncultured Nitrospira sp., assembly GCA_902500785.1. GTDB lineage: Bacteria > Nitrospirota > Nitrospiria > Nitrospirales > Nitrospiraceae > Nitrospira_A. The sequence continues at coordinate 5,599 of CABVRW010000039.1, read as the reverse complement.
CATCAGCGCGTCATCCAACATATAGGCCGCGTTGTAGAGACCGAGGTAGCCGTAATACTGCCAGGAGGAGAGCGCTTGGGCGCTCAAGATATGAGTGTAGAGAGCCGGAAAACCGGCTGTGCACAGCAGCTCGACGATGTTCACCAGGCCGGCGAGGATCATGACCCCGATCAGGGCGCCCGTAAGATTCTCGGCCTGGATAATCCGACGGAGCCGTGCGTAGAGGCCAGGTTTAGCGGCCTCCGGAATGCTGAATGACAGTCCCTGCCGGAAGGCGAAAAAATCTTTCACATTGACCGCGCCGATGAGTATGGCGAGGCCGCTGAGCGCGAGTTGGACCGTACGGGACAGGCCTACGATCAGGAAGACATTCAACCAGGCGGCCATGAACGCAAAATATACCAAGCCGCTCACCAGGACGAACGTCCCGGCGACCAGGGTCATCTTGATGCGGTCTTGGAGCGTGACGAGAAGCGACAAGAGAAACAACAACACCCACATCGCGCAGGGGTTGAAGCCGTCGAGCAGCCCGATGGCAAAAGTAAACAGAGGGAGCCCGATCTCCTGATGGCTGAGGCGGCCGAACCAGGGAAGCACCACGCTGTCGTCCGCGGGACCTTGCGCGGAGGCGGTGCAATCCGGTTGTGCCGGACGGCAGACGGCAAAGGGTTCGGCGTCGGAGGTCGCAGACGTCGCGTCGAGACGAGCGAGGAGGCGAGCACCGGTCGTCTGCGCGTCCTGATAGCCGATGAGTAGCTCTCCCTGCAGGAAGAAGGCGGGCACACCGATCGGACTCACTGCATACTGTGTCGCGAGCATTTCGAGCCGGACCAATGCAGCCTGGTCTTGACCGACATCCCGAATCAGGAGTCGAAGCCCAGGCCGGCGTCGCCGGAGTTCCTGCAGGAAGGTCTTCGCCGCCTCGCAGTGCGGGCACCCGGCCCGGACGAAGACTTCCAGATCCGCAACGGTGTCGGATGCGCGAACAGGAACGTGTTCACCGAAGAGCCCTAGCAGCATGAGCAGCAGGCTCGCGCGGAGAAGACGCTGTCGAATCATCGCCTGGCCCACAACGCCGGTGGGCTAACTCACGAACTCCGGCGTCGCCATGCTCCGGATATAGGACAACACATCCAGCATCTGCTGGTCCGTCAGTTTCCCACGATACCCGTGCATCGGACTGAAGAGCGCGCCATTCGCAATCGTGATCAAGAGTTCCCAATCGGTCTTGGCCCGCGAGTTCACGGATTGAAGATTGGCAGGTCGTACGATCAGGTACTGGCTGTCGGGTCCGGCGCCGTCCAATTTGTCGCCATGGCAACGCACGCATTGTTTTTCATAGATGGCTTGTCCGTCCCGCGGATTGCCGCGGTTGGTTTGCGCGGTGGCCCATGAACTGCCGAGAATGATGAGACACACAACCGAGAGGATGCTGAACGTTTTCATGCGTGGGCTCCTTTATGTTTCGGCGTCTCGCGCCGCAATGGTCCGAGATTCATCGCACGATCAAGACCGGACAGGGAACGTGGTGCAATAGGGCGTGGGAGATGCTTCCTAAGAGAAATCGCTCCAATGTTTTGCGGCCGTGAGAGCCGATGATCAGCAGATCTGACGACCGGGCACGCTCCGTCAGGATGTCGGTGGGATCACCGATGGTCACTTGCGTGCCGACCGTATAACGATGGTTCATGACCGACGCGGCCAAGTCCTTGACCAGATCCTCGGCGGAACGCACGGCAATTCCCGTCCAGTCTTGAAGCGGGAAGAGGCTGAACGGTTCGGTGGATGGAATCGGGCGTACGACGCTGACAAGGGTAAGATCGACCGAATTCTTGAACGGATGGCTGAGGAGCCAAGCCTTGATCCGCGTGCCATCCTCATGGCCTTCGATCGCGACGGTGACGCGTTTCACCGGCCCCTGGCGCTCTTTGACGACCAGCGTCGTGCAGTCTGCATGCATGGCGACTCGATGGGAGACGCTGCCCAGGACCATCTCGCCGACCCGGCCTCGCCCGCGCGCCCCGATGACGATAAGATCCGCCCCGGTCTCCCGAGCTTTATCGAGAATCAGCGACGCCGGTTTGGCGAACTCGCACACACGCGTGATCGACAGACCCTCGGAGGGCAGCAGGGTGGTGGTGTGATCCAACAATTGCTGACCCGCCTTCTCCATGGCTGTCCGAAATTCATCGTACCCCTGCATGTTGCTCACTTCCGCGACGATCGGATATTGAAACATGCCCAGGTCGATACCGTGCACCAGGATGACTTCCTGCAGATCGTAGAGATACGAGACCTCCCGAACTGCGGCGAACGTCTGCTCCGACCAGTCGAGTGCGATCAGGACACGCATTGGACTCCTTTCCCTGCTAGGATGCTGAACAATCTCTCCAATCTCTTGCAGCGCTCAGAATCGACCAAAGGCACAGAGGCAACCATGGGCTGTCAGGCACGGCCTGAGTCACTCTCTCGCCGACGGCCTGCTAGAACAACGGATGTGGCGACGTGCCGAACGGCATGACCCGTGGAGCGTCGCCGACGTTGCCGCGAATGCGCCACTGTCCGTCTTCGAACGTCATGTAGTGAACTTCCTCATACCAACTGTCGATCGGCACACGTAAGCCGCTGGTTTTCGACAGGCCCGACAAGCTGCCTGTGCAGGTCACTTCGATGATGGTCTTGGCTCCGGATCCGACCTTGATGAATCGAGAAAAGTGATGGGTATCGGAAAGTTCTTGAAACTCATCGAATAGGTTGGTCCAGACCTTGCGCATGTCGGCCTTTTTCAACCCATGATAATCGTACTGTTCCGAATAGAGCGCCATCATGCCATCCACATCGCGGGCGTGAAGCGCCTTTTCCGCTCGTTGGAATGTTGCGAGCACGTCATTGACCGTGGCCTGATCGAGATCTGCCGCTGCTCCCGGAAGGACCTGCATCTCGGCCGCTGCCGGCATCCACGTCAGGATGACGATCAGAATCCCTCCGGCCAGCGGACCGCACAACCGACTCCCTGCTCGCTCCCATCCGCCCATGCCCACTCCTTCTCGCTTGGGATCCGGTTGCCCCGACCATTCGAGTGATACCACCACTGTTATCGCTGGAAAACGGCGGCCGGACCAAGCCCCCTAACCGGTCCACATGACACGGACAAACTCCTCATCCTTGTCATAGCGGACCTCCAACTCGCCGTGATGTGAATGTTTCAGCGCTTCGCCGATACGCCGAGGCAAGTGGGTGTCGGTGGTGGAGACGACCAGTCCGTCCGGCTGCTCAACGATCGTCATGATGCGGGCCAACGGGTGTTCCTTCTTTTCCTGCGTCTCGGTGTTGTGAATCACACCCATGACCTGATCGCGGTGCTGCTCTATGTAGGACCCTTTCAAAGTGACGAAGCCTTTAGGGTAGTTGTCCTGAATGCGGCGGCAAGCCGGGCACACGATCTCATGGGCCCCGGCCGGCTTGGTTTTCCAGGTCCAGCGTCCCTTATGGAACAGGGCCCCGCAGGATTTACAGACTGTGGGCTCCTTCAGCTTGCCCGGCGTTTTGTATGAATCATGCTCATACTCTTGCACGAATCGATCGTGGCGCGCGCCGTGTCCGCCTTCTATTTGTGTGTTCATCGGTCGGATACCCTTTCTGCGCCGGATCCGCCGACCCACGGCGGACGCAGCCCTGCTATCACTTGGTCATGAACGCTTCTTCGGCCAAATTGAGATATTGCAGCACTTCTCGATCCTCAACCTGTTCAAAGTCACGATAGAAATTTCCCACGGCGTAAAACGGTTCCGGCACCCGCAGGACAATCAACTGGTCGACTAGGCTCCTGGCTTCTTGCATGGTGCTGCGTGGGCCCACAGGGATGGCTCCGATCACGCTACGCGGGTTTCTCTGACGTGCGGTCGCCACGGAGGCAAAAAATGTTGCGCCTGTAGCGAGGCCGTCATCCACGAGAATGACGGTCCGGTCTTTCAGGGCCGGGAACGGCCGTCCCTGCCGGTAGAGGGCCACTCGCCTGGCGACTTCTTTTTGCTGTGCGTGGACGGCGCTCGCAAGTTCCCGGTCCGAGAGTGACAGCCCCGCCAGCGCCTCGCGATTCCAGTAGACCGCTCCTGTTTCACTGACCGCACCCAGGGCATATTCAGGATTGTCCGGCGCGCCGATCTTGCGGGTGATGAGCACATCAAGCGGGAGATGCAGGGCCAGGCTCAATTGATACGCCACCACGACCCCCCCGCGCGGCAATGCGAGAAGAATAGCGGTGGGATCGTTGCAAAACGTGATCAGTTCCTGCGCGAGGAGTTCGCCGGCTTCTTCACGGTTCTTGAACATGACAGTCTACTCCTCCTGCCGCTTTCCTCGGACAGTGAGCCCGAACGAGCGCTACCACCATCCGCTCGTGACCCCCACACCGATCAGCAGCAGTGTCGCGAGGATTACGAACAGCATGAGCCACCGGTGACGGTGAAACGCATCTTCGGGATGCCAATGGATCTCCCAGGGGATGTCCAAGTATCGGGGATGTCGGAACATGGCATACTCCTTCCGCTCAGGACACCTTCACTTCGATGGATTTCGGCTTCGCCCGCTCCGCTTTCGGCAGGTGCACCTTGAGAAGGCCGTCCTTGTATTCCGCCGCGACCTTGCTGCCGTCCGCATCCTCCGGCAACGTGAAGCTCCGCAAGAAGCTGCCATAGGCCCGCTCGACGCGATGATACTTCTTGTCCTTCTCTTCCTTCTCGTATTTCCGCTCGCCGGAAATGGCCAGCACATTGTCCTGAACGGTGAGCTTGACGTCTTCCTTCTTGACCTCCGGCAGTTCCGCCTTGATCACATACTCCTTCTCGTCTTCGGTGATGTCGACGAGCGGAGACCATTCTGCGACCGAAATCGCTTCCTTCTGGCCTTCCACCTTGCTGGGTGTCCGGCCCCAGAGCGCGGACAGGCGCTTCTCGACATCTTCCAGTTCTCGCCACGGGTTTCCCTGTGTTCGAAATGGCTCCCAACGGGTAAGTCCACTCATGGTCATGTCTCCTTTACGGTGTGGGGAGGTGAATCATGATCCGGTTTCTTGTCACAGTGCCCTTGAATTCGCTGTGATGTAGGGACAGTGTTGCAGACTCGATGCCAGAGGAGTTGCAGACTCGATGCCAGAGGACAATTTTCCGACAGCGTGACGAAGGTGCGAAAGTTCACTTGCTTATGAGGATCGAAATGCAATCCTGTCATCGGATCGTCGAGTGGGGTGGGGCGATACGGGACAGCGACAGGGAGAGGCAATGGTGCCAATTACCTCATTGATTTCAACTGAGGCATGGTTACCCCGATAACTGACGGAGTTGAAGGGAGGTGGAGCCAGGATAAGGTTGAAACCCCCGCTTTCGTGCCGCGTGAGTGGGTTCGGGGGTCGCGCCTGTCGCAATTTCGAGACGAAGTCCGAAGGGACACGCTTCCATCTCGGTGCCAGTAGGAGGCACGGCTCGCATAATGAGCCCGATGAAGGGGAGGCGCGGGACGTCCAGGTTGGTCATCCGCCGGGGTGTCCGGATGAATCTCGGTCAGTAGGCAGGTCTGATCTCCACACGGAAGCGGGTTTTTT
>CABVRW010000038.1 GCA_902500785.1 uncultured Nitrospira sp. | reverse complement strand
CGCTCCGGCACACCCAGATCGCGCAACGTCAAATTGACGCTGTCGGCGATGTCCCATTTCGATTCGATCAACGTGCCGTCGAGGTCGAAGATGAGTAAATCGATCTCAGCCTGCTTCGTCATTCTTTCGCCTTTCGCAACTCGGCCTGTAAGGCCGCCAACGACGCTTGCCGCGTCCCGTCCTGTTCTTCCAGCATGGCCTCTCGGACAACATTCAACATCCGCTTTCGTCCGACATGGGGCGGGAGGACCGGCTCCATGATTTTCCACCGCCCATTCAGAACCTTGAGGCGGACACGCGCCTGCTCCGTAACAGGTTCCGGCACAAACCCCGCGGTCTCCAGGTACATCACGCCCAACACCTGGAACTCCACCGGGACAAGCACCTCCAACCGGTTCACGATTTCCCACCGGCGAAAATCATCCGGCACCGTGAAGCCGTCGATGACGATGACCTTGCCCCAGGCCGGTTCTTCCTTCCAATCGACAAGACCCGCCACCGATTCGAAGGAACCGGCATCGAGCCGCACACCCTTGTTGTCGAGGGCGAAATATTTCTCCACCACTTTCGCCGGAGAATGCGAGACCGAGTTGCTCTGGGCAAGGCCGGGAGTGGCCGAGGCCATCAACATGAAGACCGCCGTCACGAGATGCAGGAGGACGCGGCGCCGTTTAGTTCCCATGTCGCTATCCCACCTCGTGCAATTTCATCAGATTCGTCCCGCCCGGCTGACCGACTCTGGTCCCGGACAAAATCACGATGCGCTGTCCACTGCGAGCCAGCCCTTCCGCCTTCAAGCGGCGCTCGGCTTCGTTGACCCGCTCATCGGTCGTCGGGATCTGCACCATCGTGAGAGGAAGCACTCCCCAGTACAAGGCCATCTGCCGGCGGACAGGCTCGAACGGAGTAAACCCGATGATCGGCGCAGTCGGACGCTGTTTCGATACCAACCGTGCCGTCATGCCACGCTCGCTGAAGGCCACGATCGCGCCCGCGCCGATCGCCGACGCTGCCGAGGAAGCCGATAGGCAAATCGCCTCTTCGAATGTCAGGCACGCATGGTCCACCGATGCCCGCCTGACGAATCCCGGCCCTGTTTCGACTTCGGCGGCCCGCACGATCCGATCCATCACCTGCACCACTTCAACCGGATACTGCCCCACTGCCGTTTCGGCGGACAACATCACCGCATCGGTCCCATCGAACACGGCATTGGCCACATCTGAGGCTTCCGCCCTGGTCGGCCGCATATGTTGCGTCATCGACTCCAGCATCTGCGTGGCCGTGATCACCAGACGCCGATGGCGATTGGCGGTCGCGATAATCCGCTTCTGCAAGACCGGCACGGCCTCCGGCCCCAATTCGACCCCCAAATCACCACGCGCCACCATGACCCCATCCGCATGGGCGAGGATGTGTTCCAACTCCGTCACCGCCTCTTGTCGCTCAATCTTGGCAATGACCGGGACATCTCCGCCGCACTCGGCGATCAATTGCTTGGCGGCGATGACATCCTCCGCTCCACGAACGAAGGACAGGGCAATATAATCCACGCCCTGCGCCACGCCGAATCGCATATCTTCCCGATCTTTCTCCGTCAGGGTCGAGGCGCTGACGACGGTACCGGGCAGATTCATGCCCTTGTGAGACGTCACACGCCCGCCTGCCACCACCGTACACTCTACCGCACCATCGACGATTCGATCCGCCGTCAATTCCACCAGTCCATCATCGATCAGTATTTTGGCCCCGGGCCGAATGTCCCTGGTCAGCGCCTGATAGGTGACGGGAATATCCTGCACCCCGTCCGTGGCGATCACCGTTCTGGCACCGATCTGCCCGCCGGATCGCAAGGACATGGTCCGCAACCGAACTCGCTGACCGGCAATGAGCTCCAACGCGCCGTCGATTTCGCCGACGCGAATGCGCGGCCCCTGCAAGTCTTGAATAATTGCGACCGCCATCCCGTGACGGTCGGCCGTGTCGCGGATAGCCTTGATCGCGCGCCCATGCGATTCATGCGTACCATGAGAAAAATTTAAACGAGCCGCATTCATGCCGCTTTGAATGAGTCGCTCAAGAACGGCGGCACCATCGCTCGCCGGACCGATGGTGCATACGATTTTCGCTTTTCGCATGGCGCTGTGCTTCTGTCTTGACAAGATAGGCCCGGCACACCATCTTGTACGTGAACGGTGAGACTGGATGCGTCCGTCGTTCGGTCGGCAATGGATCATTCTAACAAACCCAACACTATGCCGCAAAAGAACATCCACATCCTTCTCGGAGATCACGGACGCCAATCTCATTAGAATTTACTTACGAACCGGCACGCGAGGCCACGCATGAACGCATCGGACAGTCAGGCAACCGATCAATTGGACTTTGTCACGATCAATGGCCTGCTGGCCTATGGGGACGTGCTCACGCAACGTCTATCGAGCAGCCGGTTCGTGCTGCCCCCTCCACCCCCGCCGTCTACCGACCGGCGGCAGCGGGCCGAGGAAGCGACCGACAGGATCAGAACGTTCATCCAGGTCACCCAGGCCGGTCTGCCCAGCGCCGACGCCTATCGCGCAGCACGTCAGGAGTTGATTGCCGACGCCTGCGGCAACGATCCGCTGGTGTTCTTTGCCGCTTGGAATTGGCTCCTGGCTCGCGGGGAACTGGCGCCGTTATATCGCGCGCCGATCGGCGCAACCCCAAAACCCACCCATCGCCGTCCGGTTGCCATCGTGCCGCGCGCCCATCTGACCCCGCAGTTGGCCGAAGGCCGCATAGTCTTGGATTTGGGTGATGACCGGTTCTGGCTGCTCCCTCGTGACCTCGGCGACCGCACGCTGTTTCTCACGATGCGCCACGGCGTCTCGGAAGTCGAGAGTAAGACCCATCGGGTCGGGCGACGCCTGGCCAACGTCCTGGATACCGAGCGCGGTGTGCCCAGGGCGGAAGCCGTTGGGGCGGCGTTGGCACGTATGGTAGGCGTGGTCGGACAGCAATTGGGTTATCTGCAGTTGCGCAATTATTTGGACCCGCGCACTTTTCTCCACCTCATCAGCCATAGCCCGAACACGGAACAACTCTGCCGGCGAATCACGAAGGCGCTGATCCCCGATCGAGCGGACGCCGTGCACCCTCATGTCGAGCCGACATTGGAATCGCAGGATTTCGGTTGGGCCACCGGCATGGAAAAGCAGGCCGAGGTCGAGGCAGCGGCCCAGGCCTTCGGCGTCGATGCGAAGACCGCCAAGCGTCTCATCAAACATCCCTTCTATAGCTACCCAGGCGGGCATTCGTTCTTCGACCTCTATATCGATGTCATCGACGGCCTCCACCGGCTCGGCCGTTCCCATCCCGGAGAGGTCTTGTGCCTCTACACCCACAGTTCGACTCTGCGCGCGCTGCGCATCTATCTGGACCCGCGTCCGTTCCGCGAAGCGTTTTCAGAATTCGGCGAATACAAAGAAGGCCAGGACAATGTCGTCCTTCTCACGTTGGAGAACGGCAAACTCTCCGGGTATTCCACCGCCGTCGGTTTGATTGAAAGCGAACGGGTGGCCCGCGAAGCCTGGGTGACCATCGAGCGCGAGCGGAGTCAGCGTGTGACGCTCAAGCCACAGCGGATCAAGCGCCTCCTCGCGCTGGTATCGGGCGGAGATTTCGCAGGCGGCGGGGCGGCGTTGAAAGAACTTCGCGTGACCGGGAACCGCTTCGGCCTGGATGTCTTCTTCGTCCGGCACGGTTTCCTCGGGCTGGCCAACAATTGGATCGATACCGTCACCGAGGAAGACACGCGCGGCATGAGCAGCCATGCCAGCAGCCCTATCGGCAGCAGTCGTTTCGAAGATTTCAAAGACGAGCAGGTGCAACGCGCCGCCATGCGCTCGCTGGCGCCCTATCTTGAAGATTCGGCGCTCGTGGTCTTGGGCGGTGACGGCAGCCTGCGAGGCGCCCGGGCGATTCATGAAACCTACGGGGTGCAGGTCGTCGGCATTCCCGGCACGATCGACAATAACATCGCCGGCACGACCTCATTGGGCTTTCATTCGGCAATCGCCCTGGCGAATCAATCCATTGAATCCCTCAAGGCGACCAGCGCCGCCATGGGCAGCATCTTTTTTGTGGAGGTCATGGGCGCCGGATCCGGCCACCTGGCCCTCGCCAGCGCCTATCAGGCCCGCGCGGAGGGCATCCTCGTGAACGAGCACCCCGATCCCGATGCGTACATCGAAGAAATTGTGCTGGGCACCTTAAAACGCACGTTGGGGGTGCCCAACAAGAGCCACATCTTTGTCGTGGCGGAGCGCACGCCTCACCGGCATCACCGGGAAGGTGGTGTCCACGGGCTGGTCGAATATGTGGCCAACACCATCGCAGCCTGGCCGCAACGTCGGGAGACGGCCGGCCACTATTCCTTGGCTTCTGCCACAAAGGCGACGATCTTGGGACATACACTCCGAGGCGCCCCCCCGACGCCGGAGGATAAAATGATCGCGCAACACCTCGCCTACGAAACCGTTCGCCGGCTGGTCGAACAACCGGACACCATCGTCGGCTGCATGGTGGCGTATCACGATTCGAACCGGCTCGAAACGATTCCTCTTCACGCCGTCTCACCCAAACCGTTCGACTGGGAATTGTTTACCCGCATGCATGGAACGGAAATGACCCACGACAGCATCTAGCGAGACCTCGATCCTACCCCCGCGGGACGGCGTTGACCCCTCCCATGTGACATGTTAGGGTCATCCCTGTTGATGCCACCGGTTGTGAATCGTTATGTTCATTCGACGCATCACGCACCTTCTCCTCTGGCTCTGCACGACGATCGCCCTGTCTGTGGGCCCCTCCTTTGCGATGGAACCGGGCCGGACAGTCCTCGATGCGCCGACGCCGATCCTCACGCCTCCTCCTGAGCAGGCGCCGCACACACAGAACGGTTCCGTACGCGCCGGCCCCGAGACCAAGCCGCGGGACGTCCAGGCAGCCATTCCCCTCTCCGCGCGGGACACCCTGAGCGCCATTGAGACGAGGCATGGTGATCCGCCGCCGGGATACGTCGGGGGACGCACCTTTCAGAATCGTGAGCGCGTGCTGCCGAGCGGTCGCTATCGCGAGTATGATGTGCATCCAAAGGTGCCGGGGAAGAATCGAGGGGCCGAACGGATCGTTATCGAACAACGCACCGGCAAGGCCTATTACACCGCCGATCACTACCGTTCATTTATTCCGATGAATTGAGGATACATGTCGCTCATCGCCCTCCAATCGATCAAGAAACCGTGGGCACATCTCCTGGTGCACGCCGAAGGAGAAGCACTCGATACCATACTCTCGGTCCCAGCCCACTTCGTGACCAAAACCATCTCCGGCAAGAAATGTAAGACGAAGTCGGGCCTGCTGGATGAGTTCAGCCGGGTCTTTTCGTTTCCCGAATATTTCGGCCACAACTGGGATGCCCTCGAAGAATGTTTGGCCGACCTGGACTGGCTGCCGGCCAAAGGCTACCTCGTGGTGGTCACGGATGCCGACCAAGTGCTGACGAAACCCGATGAAGAGGACGACTTTGAAACCTTCGTCGAAATTCTGAGTGAAGCCGGTGAAGCCTGGAGCCTGAAAGAATCCGACGAGGCGACGGGAGACGGCCTGCCGTTTCACGCCGTACTGGCCGTCTCGGATCGCCACAAGCGCACCCGCCACAATTGGTTCGCGCCGCCCTTGGCCATGGAGCGCAAGGCGGCGAAATCCACGCCGGTCAGGAAGTCGAAAAAATCCACGCCGTAGGCGAGGCACGGTTTCGATACACACAAGGAGGTCACGATGGGTCTTCTCGATCAACTCGGACAGGCAGCGGCCGGCATGATGGGGGCCAGCAGCGAACAGAATCCGCTGATGCAAGCCGTGGTGGGCCTGCTAGGGCAGAACAGTTCCATCGGTGGATTCAGCGGACTCATTCAGGCCTTTCAGAAACACGGCCTGGGGGACATCGTCAACTCCTGGGTCGGCACGGGGAAGAACCTGCCGATTTCCGCGGAGCAGGTCCAACAGGGCTTGGGTGGCGACCTCCTGAAGCAACTGGCGTCCCAGGCAGGAATGAGCCCGGAAGCAGCCGGCGGTCAACTGGCTAATCTGCTTCCCGGTTTGATCGATCAGCTGACGCCGGGTGGCAAGATGCCGGATACGAAATTAATTGAACAGGGATTGAATCTCTTGCGAGGGACACTCGGGTAGGATCCGATTCCCGGCACTCGTTCTCGGGTGCCGGGCTACCGCTCGATATCGGTGACGAGTAGAGAGCAGAATCGCCCCATCATTCGTTGCGCCCACCGCGTGAGTCCCCATGAGAAGTCATTCACGCGTGAAATCAGCCAGACTCTCGATGTGACGACTTGTCCCACACTCGCACTCAGCGAGGTGAAATGATCACCACAGAGCCCATGCGTTTCACTGGGATCGTCCAGCGGCGATTTCTCGCGCAGATACGCCGGCCTACCGTCTCGCACACACCAGGCACAGAGCACTTTCACAGGGATACTCCTTCTTGGTAGTCCAACTACCGACTTTATGGGCGCAAGAGTCACACCAGAAGCCACAAGCAAACAAAATATGCACTAGTTTCAGCATGATGCATCGTTTTAACCAGACGAACTTATTCGTTCATGTCGTCAATAACGTGTCATTCCGGCAATGATTGACGTTTTTTGTCTCTTTTAGCTGGAGAGCCTCAAAGCCGCTGAGAGCGAGTGGGGAGGACCGGGGACGCGCCGCTCATTCATCACAAGCACGGCGGGGAGTGACCTTCGGCGAATGACGCCGGACTCATGGCGCGGCAGCGATGTTTCGTCATAACTAGGAACCAGCGGATCCGAGCCGACGCCCATTTGCTGGAGGTGGACGGTACAGATCCCATGGGTTTCGCGTAGATCAGCGAACGAGGCCTTCTCTCGTACCAACCCGGACCGGCCCTCGCTCTGGCACCAGGAACAGATCACTTTCATTGTTTCTCCTACGCAGCGGTATCCACCCCTCCCATCAGCAAAACCTGCGCCATTGAGACGAGGACCGCTAACTCATTGTTTATCTGTGCTAACATTGCCTAAGCACAATACGAGTTCATCGATGATGTATCTATTCAGATAACCGGCTGTATCGAATCGTCGACAAGGAGAATATCGGTCCCACTACGGGAATGGCGTCTATACGCCTCTCCAATTGACCGTTTTTAATTTCCCGTGGTAGGTTGGCGCCCCAACTCACCGCTCGATGAAAGAGACCCATGAAAACACAACGATCGGAACAACTCTTCGCGGACGCGCAACTCATCATTCCCGGGGGGGTGAACAGCCCGGTTCGTGCCTTTCGCTCGGTGGGCGGACAGCCTCGTTTCATCGCACGGGCCAAAGGCTCGCGCCTCTATGACGTCGACGGGAATAACTACATCGATTACGTGCTGTCTTGGGGGCCCATGATTCTCGGTCACGCGCCCGCCACCGTGACCAAGGCGATTCAACAGGCCGCCGCGAACGGAACGAGTTACGGCGCGCCGACGGAATTGGAAATTCACCTGGCCACCATGATCCGCGAGGCTCTGCCGTCCATGGAACTGGTGCGGCTGGTGAGTTCAGGGACTGAAGCGGTCATGAGCGCCATTCGAGTCGCCCGCGCCTATACCAAACGCGATGGGGTCCTCAAATTCGAAGGCTGCTACCACGGGCACAGCGACTACTTGCTGGCGAAGGCAGGGTCAGGCCTCACGACACTCGGGATTCCCGACTGTCCAGGCGTGCCGGAAGATTTCACGAAACACACATTGACCGCGCCCTATAACGACCTGGCTACCGTCGAGAAGCTGATCAAGAAACACTACCGTCAGCTCGCCTGTGTCATCGTCGAGCCGATCGCCGGCAACATGGGTGTGATCCCGCCCTCGCCGGAATTCCTGCAGGCCCTACGAACACTCACCGATGCGCACGGCATGCTGCTGATTTTCGACGAAGTCATCTCCGGATTCCGTGTGCAATACGGCGGCGCGCAAACGCTGTATGACATCAAGCCCGATCTTACGATCTTAGGGAAAATTATCGGCGGGGGACTTCCGGTGGGTGCCTACGGCGGCGCGAAGGACATTATGAAGATGATCGCGCCATCCGGACCGGTCTATCAGGCAGGCACCTTGTCAGGCAATCCGCTGGCTGTCACAGCCGGCATCGAGACGCTGAAGCGCCTCAAGAAGCCCGGTACCTATGAACAACTCGAACAGCGATCCGTCGCCCTGGCCGAGGGACTGGGCCACGCCGCGCGAAAAGCCGGGGTCTCACTCACCCAAACTCGCGTCAGCTCGATGATGTGTGCGTTCTTTACTCAGGGGCCGGTTGTGGACTGGGCATCGGCCAAGAAGTCTGACACCAAGGCCTACGCGAAGTTCTTTCACCAAATGTTGGACGCTGGGATCTACCTGGCCCCGTCACAGTTCGAAGCCGCCTTCATGTCGGTCGCCCATACGTCTAAGGAAATCGACCGCACCATCAGCGCCGCCGAGGCCGCATTCAAAAACCTCTAGGATCATCGCTCGTAACATGCCTAGCGTGAGATGCATTTCGTATCGGTTTCGATACGAAATGCATCCATTCGGATACAGACCTTAGGCCTGTGGACGCCGGAGACCCTGTCCAGCATCCTGACCTATTCGTCGTCGTCCTCGTCCTCCGCATCCAACACTTCTTGGCGCTTCTGCTCTTCCATCGCGTTGTGCAGGAGCATGCGGACAAACATCGAATAGAGGGAACCTTTCTCCAACGTCCCGCCGGGAGGAATCGCGATCTTGCCTTCCTTGATCATGCGATCCATCCAGGCCTTCTGATCGGGAGCGATCAAGATCGGCACCTCGACCAGCCCTACTTTTCCAAACATATCCATGAGCGGCTCTCCTGTAGTAGTTCGTACGTCCTTAAAGATAAGAGCGAATGCCCTATCGCTGATAGCAAGAGGAGAAGAGTATCGGGAATTTTGCGATACGCTCTCGGCTATCGGCCCAAAGCTCCCCATCCGAGGGGCATTTGAGCACGCGGTTTTTCGGCTTGTCAACCGCGCCTTCTCAGCAACGTCCCGATGGCATGGAGCATGCTTTGTCTACCGCCAGAACAATGGAGGACCCTTCACATGCTGCACACGATCATACCCGACTCCCGCACCTTGAGCCGGTTGCTCCTCCTGTTCCTTGTGACGTCACCCGCCTCCCCGGTACTCAGCGCGGTGGAAGAAAGTCGTTCTACGTTACATACCTACACCCCGGAAACTCCGCGAGATCCGAGTCCGTTTCACTGTCATGACTGTTGGGGACTGAAGCCGGAAGAACGCCCGACGCTGCCTCAACATCAGGCGCAACGGTATCGACACGGGCACCATGAACGCGGGCCGCGGCCGCACAAGAACCCCTTCGCGAAGAAATCGCACTTTCGCAGCAAAGGCCTTCGGTCACTCCCACGTCACGCACTGTCGGCAGGAAGTTTCGAGCGAACCGTAGACCCCTGGCAAGTCCGTACTGTGGATGGCGACACCATTCGCTACGGCACGGACCGCATCCGCATCCGGGGGTACAACGCTCCGGAGTTGTCCGAACCCGGCGGCTGGGACGCGGCGCTCCGACTGGAACGGCTCTTACAAGAAGGCATGATCACCATCGTTCCGCACGGCCACGATGTCTATGGTCGCACGCTCGCCGATGTCTTTGTGCACGGACAGAACGTGGCGGAGGTGATGACGAGGGAGGGATTTGGACGGAGGGGTTAGCGGGAGCGTGATGTGTATCTCCTGAAGCGCAAGGATACGGTCATTCGTCAACCAGGAGAAGGATTTCGCACGCCGAGCCGCGCACCCAGTTGAACAGTTCAATAGCGTTGGTGATTCGGCAGTGTCGGCAAGCAGTATAATCCCAATGGTTCGCGGAGCAAGCCTCGGCGCGGCCCAAGAGTGTATTCAAGGAGACGCCGCCGCATCACGTGATCAGTCAGGTCCTCGCGCAGTCAACTCAAGCCCAACGTCCGGCGCCCTGCGTCTTAGCTCAACGGCACCGCGATCGGATCGACTGCCCCACGACACCTCTCGGCAGTAGGGGCATCGGTTAGTCGAGATGGCCGCTTTTCACCACTCGCCGGTCGGTGTCAGAAGCACGCTGAACCGGCCATCATTGAGTAATTGCAAGATCGGATCTCTCTTCTGCTCAACCTGACCCCTTCTGGAATCGGCTCTGTGGGGCGACTGGGGCTTCTCCTAGTATCACGCTCGGCCATAGACGCGCACAGTGAAGACTATGGAATCGTGATGCGCGAAACCGACGATGGCGTTTCCTGTGATGCGGAGACTATCTGGCAACCTCAGCGGAGGCGGCCGATAGCTTCGCTCCAGACTATGAGCCGACGATTCACTCGGACCATATCACTCAGGCAAAGCCCTTAATCTCTTTGGAGGTGAATGATGAAATTACATCGCATACCAATGTTTGCAGCCTTGGCCCTTCTCGCCTTACCGATCATGCCCTCGGCGCAGGCAGACCAAGGCCATCAATCCCAGAGCAGCCAATCTCTCACGTCAATGAAGTTTCCTCCCACAAAGACCTGTACGACCAATGAACCCTGCCGGACTGTCACCGGTGAGATCGTGCGGATCGAAGAATCCTATTGGATTAAACAACCGGACGGATCGGAAATCCACGTGACGGTCACACCGACCACCAACATTCAGGGGCTGCCCAAGGTCGGTGACAATATTGCGGCACAAATGACTTCACGAGGCGACGCAGAGGCCGTGGTCAAGCTTAAAAGCCTGCCGGACCCCGCTTTTAACGCTCCAGAAAAGACCCATCAGGATTTAAGATAGACTGACCGGCAAGACAGTGGGGATGGGCCAGGTGAACGCGCCTGTCCCCACTCATCAATTCGCTGCAGGGAAAGTAGACCCTTCTGGCCCTCTCCGAGAAGCATCATGGGCCGACCTTGGACACAAACGAGAAATCGCGAGGCTTCGATATAGCCAACCTCACCACAGCGTGAGTAACGGTTTGCGGGTGACCTGTCGACTTGTCTTTGTATCGACCACCAGCGACAGTCTCCGCTGGCCGACGAACAGCAAGCAGTACGGAGGTGAAGGTTGTGTCTCAGATGGCATCTGGGAAGACATAGTTCAACTGGTTCGTGTAATCATGTATGTTCCTTCAGCAATTGAGATCCCATTCGTCCGGGCTTGCATGAGGGTTACCGTCACAAGCCTTGACTATGAACTGCCTTGGGTCACCGCATAACTAGCGGTCTCGAAACGAATGGGCACGCGTTCGCCGAACTATCCATGACGAATGACGTATGGATTGTGCTGGTCTTCCAATTTCGACGCCTCTGCTCCAGCCTGGTGCCGAGTGCACTGCTCCGTGAGACCGGTTGCCCAGCCGTATCTCCTGATATTGATTCGCTCGACACTTGCTTCGGCTCCCAAACCACATCCACAATCCCTTCCATGCGCAGTGCGCAAGCGGCAGGCCATTCACAATCTTCTTCGTAGCGAACAATCGCAGCGCCCGTCGTCCAGCTACCTTATAGAACTACCCGTCGCCATCATGGAACGATCTATCAGGGACCCTATGCGTCGTTTATCATGGGGGAACAACGGCGAGGCCATTGAACGAAAAGACGACCTGGAAGAGTAATAGCCAGGGGAACATCGACGGGGGGAAGTCCTACCGTACCACCAGAGGAGCGCAACAATGGGCGATCGATTGAAATTTCTACTAAACCGCATCAAGGAGCGACTGTGGGTCAGACCGCTCTTCATGTGCATACTCTCCGTAGCCGGCGTCTTCCTCGCGATGATGATGGACCGGGCCGATATCGGCCACCTCGTGCTGGATATTACGACGCAGTCACTCGAAACCCTACTGAAAATCATCTCCGCCAGCATGCTCGTCATCGCCACGTTCGCGGTGGCCTCCATGGTTTCCGCCTATGCCTCGGCCAGCACCACCGCCACGCCCCGCTCATTTGCGCTCATCATTTCCGACGATGTCTCCCAGAACGCGCTCTCGACCTTCATCGGAGCTTTCATCTTCAGTATCGTCGCGCTGATCGCCTTACAAAATGGCTATTACGATAAATCAGGTCGGTTCGCGCTCTTCACCCTGACGTTGATCACTTTTACCGTTGTGATTTTGACGTTCGTGGCTTGGGTAGACCGTATCGCACGCCTTGGCCGCCTCGGCGCCACCATCGAGAAGGTAGAGGCCGCCACAGCCGCCTCGCTGCGGCGCCGGCGAGCTGCACCGACACTTCGCGGCAAGCCTGCTTCAGCGCATCAGCGCGAGGGCCGAGCCATTTATGCGGAGTCGATCGGGTATGTCCAACAGATCGATGTGACCGCATTGCAGGGCCATGCGGAGAAATCTAAGTTACGTATTTCTGTCGCGTCTTTACCCGGCACCTTTTCGGCGCCGAACCGAGCGCTGGCCTATGTGGCGGCAGACTCAGGGGATCTCTCCGAGATCGATCACGACCAGATTGCACAGGCCTTCCTGATGGGGCATGACAGGATTTTCGATGAAGATCCTCGATTCGGGCTGGTGGTGCTGGCCGAAATCGCCGGTCGAGCCCTGTCTCCGGCCGTGAATGATCCTGGTACCGCCATCGACATCATTGGAAGGTTCGTCAGGCTCTTCGCGCTCTGGAACCAACCGGCCGGCGAAGGCGAGAAGCGACCGGTTGACTGTAATCGTGTGTCGGTCCCTGAACTCTCCGTGTGGGATATGTTCGACGATGCCTTCACCTCGATTGCGCGCGACGGCGCCGGCACCATCGAAGTCGTGACCCGGCTGCAG
Source organism: uncultured Nitrospira sp. (assembly GCA_902500785.1). Lineage (GTDB taxonomy): Bacteria > Nitrospirota > Nitrospiria > Nitrospirales > Nitrospiraceae > Nitrospira_A. The sequence goes on along the minus strand of CABVRW010000038.1, from coordinate 23,535 downwards.
AAAGCCTTTGAATCGCTCGCGTCGATCGGAGATGCCACGATGCGGGAGGCAGCAACACACCATGCTCGCCAGGCCTTGGCCAGGGCGGAGAAGGCGCTCACGCTACCTGAGGATGTAGAAGTGGCTCGAAAGCTGGCCGCCTTCGCCAAAATTGGTTAGCCGAGAAGTCAGAGGATTGGAATTACCGCGCTATTGCTGAAATCCAATGAACCGTCTGGATCGCCGCGGACTCCGTTGATTGGCCCAGATGTGCTTAGGGCCGAAGCTTGATGGATTGCTTGCTCCAATAGGCACTGTGCCGCGGTCTTGGGCAAACTATTCACGAACATACGGGAGCGTCGAATTCCAAAACGCGAAGTGAATGGAATCCACGGCACGGTGTTCTACGAACTCGACGCGAAGAAGGTCTATTTCCCCATACGAAGAGGCCATGAACCAAAATCCCAATGGCTCGCGGCTGCAGTAACAGCACTGGCTCCGTCGTGCGGCCCTCCGCGCTGCTCGTGCAGACGCTTCTCCATCCATCAATATCGAGTCGCTCGACATACATACACCTTCGCACTAACCCCGCAGGCAACCGGAATTGCGCAAAACGCAGCGAAGGCTGGTTGTTACGGGCGTCCCATTCCTCCCCTGATAGGCTCCTGCTGTGCCCGCTGGAACTTCAATTCGTCAGACGATGGCCATACCAACGAGCTCACTTATCTCGCAGCTACCCGATTAGCAATCATCCGCCGTATCCCTTTCGATACGACGCGGTATCGCTTCTGATACTGATCTGAACCCTCTGCACACTCGTCTCCACTTCGCGCTCTGAAAACCAGCTCCCACCGCAGCGTCATTTTTCTCCACATCCAGGCATCGGTTTTGCTCACTACATGGAGTGAGAACGAGGGATTCACACCATGGCACCGATGATCCTCAAAGCATGGCTCGCAGTTGGCATCCCCGCCGTACTCGTGCTTGGTGACGGGCGTGCCCTCTTCGTCGTGCGTGGTCGCGCTGCCGCGATAAACCAACTACCTCGTGAGAAGGATGAAGCGCCCAAGCCGTTGAGTCGGAGCTGGTTCGGCTATCGCACAACTGCCGCGAAGGAATACTGGGATTGGGTTACCTTCGTGGGACGCCAGGCCGAGGAGAAGTTCCTCATTCTGGATTTACTTTTCCCCCTTGTGTATGGAGGAGCGCTCGCGGCCAGCCTGTGGTGGGTCTGGGAGACCTTGGAGAGTCCCTTCCACCCGGCATGGATCGCGGCGCCGCTTGTGATAATCCTGACGGCCGACTGGACGGAGAACTTCATTCAATTGGTGCAGCTCTGTCACTACCTCCCCTCCCATGAGAGTCGCATACAGAACCTATGGATACAGATGTCCAGCTGCGCAACGATCGTCAAACTATGCCTCACGCGCGGACTCTATCTGAGCCTCGCCGGACTCGTCGTCAGAATGATTCTCACGCGCTCAGATCGGTGTCTCCATACTGTTATTCCCAGGAGGATTCCATGGCAACCATTGAACAGTTTACTACTCATCTCGCGGTGCAAGCAGCTGTCCGCAATGCCCAAGCAGCCTGTAAAGGAAAGGAGATTTCTGACATCGTCGATGCGAATGGCCTGCAATATGTGGATCTCGTCATGGAGGGCGGCGGCGTGCTTGGCATCGCCCTTACCGGCTACACCTACGTTTTGGAACAGGCCGGTATCCGATTCCTGGGTGTCGGCGGGACTTCCGCAGGATCGATCAACGCATTGATGATCGCCGCCTTAGGCCCCCCAGAAGAAGCGAAGAGCGAGAAGCTCCTACGCGTGCTAGCCGAAATGCCGATGGCGACGTTCATCGACGGCGATCAGGATGCCCGCGATTTTTCGCGCGCTGCTTTAGGAAAGGTCGGCATGGCGAACCTCATCTGGAAAGCCCTGCAAGTCGTGGACAACCTCACCGATGACTTGGGATTGAACCCGGGCGAGAAGTTTTTTGAGTGGCTGACGGATCAACTGAGACGGGCCGGCGTCAGGACGAACGCCGACCTCCTAAACCGGCTCCGAACCGTCCCGCATGGTCTGCGGCTCCGTGAGAGCCGTACGGATGCAGAAATTAAAGGCGACGATGCCTTCGGTAGACTCATCATGGTCGCGGCCGACATTACGACCGAAACTAAAGTCGAATTCCCCCGCATGGCCGAGCTCTATTGGGCCGACCCGGATAGAGTGAATCCCGCTAGTTTCGCCCGCGCCTCGATGTCCATTCCCTTCTTCTTTCATCCGTTCCGAGTCAGCGGCTGCCCGCAGGACAGAGCCAAGTGGAAAGATCTCGCCGACTACGACGGTCAGCCTCCCGACAACGTCATGTTCATGGACGGCGGCATCATGTCGAACTTTCCCATCAACCTCTTTCACCAACCCTACCGCGTGCCGACCTCACCGACCTTCGGTGCGAAGATGGGCATCGATCGCCAGAAACCCGCCACCGTCACCAAACCGTCGCAAGTGCTCGGCGCGGTCTTCGACGCGGCTCGACACACCCTCGACTTCGATTTCATCTCACGGAATCCAGATTACAAACACTTGGTCGCTATGATCGACACCGGCGATCACAACTGGCTCGATTTCACGACGACGGACCCGCCCAAGATCGATCTCTTCGCACGGGGCGCACAGGCAGCCGCCGAATTCCTGTGCCAATTTAATTGGGAGAAGTACAAGAACATCCGCAAGGGCATCGCCGAGGCGTTTCTGGCGAGTTATAACCACAACGGCGCACCAGCGGCAGTGCTTGGGAACGGGCAGAATACCGAGGCTATGTCCTTCCGTTAGCCTGGAACCGAGAAACATGACGACCTGGCCCGTCCGGATAAATAGTATTGCTCATCCGCCATGCAACCATGACCATCCTGCAAGGGGAAGCCGACGGGTGCGACTGTTCGTTGCCGTCCACCTCTGTGCGATCCTGACGTTGGTTTCTTGGCTCACATCGCCTTTGCCGGATGAGCTGAGCCGACTCGACCGCTGAACTTATGAACTCCCGGGACGCGCGTCGCCTGCAGCCGACCACCAGCCTTCGATATATTCTCGCTCACCACAGGCTACCCACTTCATTGTGACTTGACATGCATCCCTCCAGATGAGGACTCCAGTGAAGAGGGTCACTCCAGTGGCGCGCAAACTTGGGCGGTAAGCACTGTGAGCCCTGCTCCTTACCTAATATATTTTGATGATGCTTGAAGCTTTGCGGACGTCGAGTCATTGACTCTGGATACCCTGGCCGATGGCACCAGTCCATTCCTTGATGAGATGCTAAACCCTGACCACCTATCATCTCGTCACTCCCTGGAATTGCCCGTTGGGCGTATAACAGATGCAGGGAGCTCCGATATAGCCGGGTTGCATTAACCGGCATGACACGACCGGAGTGGCACAGATTGCGGCCTGTCCCTGGACGACTCGGTAGGGAGGCGCCTGATTGAGATTCGACGCGGGGCCCGGAGTGGCCTGACTCCCGCCCTGCCGTTTTGCGAGTTCGGTTTCCAGAGTGTTCGACATGGCCTTGAGCGCTTCCTCGGATATCTTATAACTGATGCATAGTCTATTGATCTCATCGATTCCAAACCCCTTTTCTTTCATCGCCATCATTTCTTGACTGCTGCAGCTGTGGTGAGCCACGCACGAAGTGAAGAGAACCAGGATGCCGACGAAGCCAAGAGTTGTCAGTACCTGTTTCATGGCCAATCCTCCTCTTCCAAAGTCCTTTCATCCTTCAGTCCCGTCGTACCTTGTCTGCGACCGGCAGATGCGTCACGATCACCCTCTCAGTTGAAGGCCTGTCTCATTTTCCATTCCGATTCCCAGGTGATACGCCCCACTGTCATATACGTACTGAGCAAACACCGGACCAGAGCCTGGTTTGGAAGTATTCCGCTCAACCTGTTGAAGCATCTAACGGTGCCTCGACCGCAGCCTGGCTGCCGTATCCGATTCGATATACCAGCGAATCTTTGGGCCGACCTCGACCACCACGACAGCTCCCACCAAAACACTGGGCATGAGGATTCAACTCCGACAGGATATCTGCGGAATTCGGTTGCGCAGGTCGCCGCAATCGGGACAGTAGTCAGATCATCGTGGAACCGATGGCAAGGGGGACAGAGCGGAAGCGAGCAGGGCTCGTACCGGTGGTACGAAACGCGCCTGAGGAGCCTCGGTTTGCGAAGGGTCGTCTAGTCTTCGTCATCTAAACCCTCTTACTTCAAGAGCAGGAGCCCATCACACCTCGGTATCGAACAGCGCTTCACATGGTTGCAATCTCCCTGATCCCGATCGGCTGTGCGATGCAATAGGAGATTTCGCGCACGGCAGTCGAACAGCTTCATCCGTCGGCATCCGTCAAGCGTACATTGACCAATTCGAGTTTGGCACCTCGCCCTATGGCCAATCTGGAGCTGGAAGTCACCGAGCTTTATATCGACCACGAGGGGCTGACCATGCCGGATCAGGGTTCGGGAACCGTGCAAGACCCTACGGTTGATTTTCTTTTTGTTCGGGATACAGTGCCTACGGCGCTTGAGCGCATGGGATACTGTGTTCGCAGACGTGAGGGCAGCTCGCCCCCCTCATCGAGTGTCGATCGGGTCGGGCACCATGCAAGGCCTAACCTTCGTCCGCATGCCCCTTTGCGCTTCCCCAACTAACGCCCCACGAACATCAAGCCCAGAACGGATATGCAAGGCCACATCTGAATATCTTTGATCAGGGCACCGGCGATTACAAAGGTTCGTCCGACACGATCATCGAGCGCGGGCGTTATGATCCATACACGGTCCATTTGTACCTGACCTGGCTCGAAACGGACTTGACTGCGCGACCTTAAGAGGAGCCCCGGAGATGACACCTTGGCCGTTCACGCCTATCTAGCTAAAGGCCGGAACCAAACAACAGGGTTGTTGTCAGGGCTGATCCCAGAGAATCCCAGGGGGAAGGTCTAGCCTCGATCACTGTCTACTGAATACGTTCCTGTCGGTCAGTCTTTTTTCTCAGACTTTTTCTTACCGCCCGTATCCCCCACATCCATGCAGGGTTGATCTGACGCATTTCATGCGGTAAGAGTCATGCGTTCATATCTGGAGGACTCCATGCATCGTCGCTCTTTCTCTGCCCCGTTCTATCTCGCCTGCTTGCTAGGGACCGTCTTGCTGTCTTTTTGGGCTCAGCTCGTCTCCGCCGACCAAATGAAAGCCGTCGTTCCCGTCCCTCAGAACGAGTCCTGGTGGACTGAACGACATGAGCGCGCCGTCGCCCGCGTCCGAGAAGGCTCTGTTGATCTCTTGTTCATCGGGGACTCCATTACGCAGGGGTGGGAGGAGGATGGGCGCCGGGTGTGGAACAGCTATTATGAGCCGCGGCGGGCGGTGAACCTGGGATTCAACAGCGATCGCACGGAAACCGTCTTGTGGCGACTTCAGCATGGGGAACTCGACGGCATTGCCCCCAAACTGGCGATCTTGATGATCGGCACCAACAACACGTCGATGCGGGAAGATCCTCCGGAAAACACCGCCGCGGGAGTCCAAGCAATCCTGACCACCTTGCGCACTCACCTACCGCAGACAAAAATCTTGTTGCTGGCCGTGTTTCCCCGATGCGCGTCGGCCGACGACCCGCTTCGCCGGGTGAACAACGCTGTCAACGATCGGCTTCGTGCCTTCGCCGACCAACGCCAGGTGTATTTCCTCGACCTCAGCCGACGTTTCCTCGACGAAGCAGGAAGAATCTCCGAGGATGTCATGCCAGACGCCCTGCACCCCAGCGAACGGGGCTACCGCCTATGGGCCGAGGGCATGGAAAACCTAGTCAGCAAACTGATGGGCGAATGAAAACCAGCCGGTGTAGATCCAGTGACTAGGCCAGATTTCACCTCGATGTCTTCGATCATTACACCGGCGAGTACAACGAATCGTCCCCCACCATCACGACACAACCCTGCCGTACCTCACCGGGACTAACATACACCTGACGGCGCCCTAACGGGACCGGCGAACCATGTCTCGGTCTCGCTCCCAGAGCGAGAGTGCGCTTCTCGCATCGTGGGCCGGCAAATCCCCTCGACCTTCCTCTGCAAAACTTTACCCTTTGCTTGGCAAGTCGGACCTCTTCCTCAATACTAAATCACAGCAGCGGTCTTTACCGGTCACGTGCGATCTTTTTCTCGTCCCCTCGCCACCCGGCGTCGCGAGATTGCCCTGGGTTCAAGGCGAATCAGTCACGATTGGAGTCCGTGCATGAAGCACCGTCTGAGCGCGCCGCTGATCGGATTAGCCCTGACCCTGGTCGGATTGCTGGCCCTTGAAGGGTTATCGCGAGCGCTGCTCACAGCACAAGCCGACCTGGCATCGGTGCAGCCCGATTGGTATCAGTACACCCCGGACTTGGGATGGGAACGCCGGCCGCACTTCAAGGGACTGGTCGCCGGAGAGCTACACCGGCATGGCGCCGCTCAATACCTGCGCGAATTCGACGCCCAGGGTTTCTTCGCCGTCGATACTGCTCAGATCCATGATACGACCCATAAACGTATCCTCGCGATCGGCGACTCCAATACCTTCGGCTGGGGTGTACCGACTCGCAATGCCTTCCCGGAAGTTCTGGATGATCTGCGCCCGGATGCCGACGTCATCAACCTGGGCGTAAGTGGGTACACGTCCTTTCAAGGGTATTCGGCGCTGGTCAAACATTTCGACGAAGTACGCCCGGATGTCGTGATTGCCTCGTTCAGTTTCAACGACCGACGGGTCGTGCCGTCGGAAGCGGCTACCGACAGTCACGACAAATTTGAGCGAGAAGCGTTGCTGCATCGGCTGGACTTCAGAGAAAAGATGTATCTGTACCGCGGGCTACAACGCGTACTGATCAAGCTCCACCTCATGAAGAGCGCCGGCGACGGCAGCTTGACCGTCGACGCGAGGACGGCGCCGACCCGAGTCTCGCCTGAACAATACCGGGCAAATCTGGAGCGCATCGCGCGATTCTGTCAGGAGCGGCAGGTGCCGTTGGTCTTCATAGCCTTTCAGGACAATCCAGCCCACTCTGAACATCTGCGGGCGGGCATCGCCCATCTGAAGGCCAGACGACATGAACAGGCCGAAGCGGAGCTGCGGATTGCGATGAACATGGACAACTGGTTCTCGGATCTCGCCAGGAAATATCTCGCCACGGTACTGGAACTGCGAGGCGCGACGGAGGAGGCGACCCACACCGCGAGCCTCACGTTGCCGGCCTGGAAACTGACTCACGGTGGAAGACCGCTCCGCCTCGACGACGAATATAACGAGATCCTGCGATCCGTCGCCCGTGGGAATGGCGCCGTCATCGTCGAAGCCGGTCAGATCCTAGCCCGTGATCCCAGTCTCTACCTCGACCTCTGCCACCCCGATGAACGTGGCCACCGCATCGTGGCGACACTGGTGAACGGCGCCCTCGACCGTCTGCTGCACCCTCCACAGGTGGCGGCCCATCCCTGACCCGGCGAAAAGATCGACGACCATGCCCGCATCCCTCCAGTCCGACCTCCCTTCGCGCGCCCCCACCCTGTCCGGACCTTGGATACAGCGCGTTCTGGCGCGGAAGCCGCCGGCAGATGAATATTTTCGCTTGAAGACACCTAGCGCAACATGCACACTGACCAGGCGCCCAAGGGACATTCATCGAATCACGCACCGGTGGAATGGACGGTTTTAGATGTTCTTCTCGAAATGGTTGCCTCGTCTCTGTGTCCTCGCTTCTCTCCTATTTCCTTCCTTGTCTGCCTCCGCACAGCAGCCTCGTCCAGCCGATGAGATTACGCATTTCGCCGAGGATGTGTACCTGTACCGGCATCAGTCACATCAAGCCATCTTCATCGTGACGTCGAACGGGGTGATCGTCACCGATCCGATCAGTTCGGATGCGGCGACATGGCTCAAGGCAAAGATCGCCACCCTCACCGATCAACCGGTGCGCTATGTGATCTATAGCCACCACCATAACGACCACATCACCGGAGGCAGCGTCTTCGCCGATACGGCGCGCTTTGTGAGTCACGCAGCCGCGCGGCCCAAAATCCTGCAGGCCGCAGATCCCACCACCCCGGTTCCCGATCTCACCTTTACCGACCGGATGACGATCGATCTTGGAGGAAAACATGTCGAGTTGATTTATACCGGCAGAAACCATTCCGACAATAGTCTGGTACTGTGGATCCCGCAGAACAGTCTGCTCTTCGCCGTCGATTTCATTCCCGTCGAGACGGTAGCGTACCGGGCGCTGCCGGATAGCTACCCAGACGAATGGATCGAATCCCTGAAGCAGGTCGAACGGTTAGACTTCGATATTCTCGTGCCGGGCCATGGGAAAGTCGGCACGAAAGAACATGTGCGGCTGTTTCGCGAATACCTCGAAGCGCTGCGAGCTGCCGTCCGCGAACAGCTTCAAAACGGCGCGAGCCTGGAGGAGACAAAGACGCGCATCCGCCTGCCTCAGTATGAACAATGGTACGGTTACGCAGACTGGTTTACTGAGAACGTGGACGGCATGTATCGATCCCTCTCGCAGCAGCCGCGGCAATAGTTCCGCACTCTGCTGAGGCACGAAGCCTCACTCACACCCATTTCTCCGACCACTGGTCACGATCCCTTCTTTGTCCGCAAAAAATATCAGCTGGCAATCCACGCCGCCATAGAGCGGCAGCGTGTTGTACTCATCGGCCTGGCCCGGCATGCGGTCGATGGTCATATCCCACACCATTTCGACCGTACCGTCCTCCGCTTCCTTCGGATGCAGATTCGGCGGGCCAAGCTCCAAATAGAGATCTTCCTTGTGCTTCCCGATCCACCGTGTGACGACGTCGTCCCACGTTTGATAGATCCCCGTCACGCCAGGATCGGACCCGGTCTTGCAGGCCGGTATCGCAAAGAGCACCACGATGAGTGCGAAGGCGGAGAGAGATGCCGTCATAGAACGACCCTCCAGACTAACAGCCGGAACGCGGAAGGAACAGGCCGAGACCAGCAATGCCAGCGCTACGGTTTTTTCTTTTTCTTGTCGGAGGGATTATCGGAGAAGAGCAACCACGCCAGCACGACGAAACCGATCGCCACGCCAGTCACTGCCAACCATGTGCCGAGTTTGTCCATTAACTCCTCGTCTGTGGAGGTCCTTGTAACGCAGCCAGGATAGGTTTGTCGAGCCGCTTCACTTTCAAGCGGTCATCTACGGTCACGAGCTTGGCCGACCCTTCAACCACGAGGCGCCCGCTCGTCTGTTCCCGCAGGACATGGGCGACGGTGAAAGAGGCTTGGCTCACGACCGGCAACGTTGTCTCAATGATCAGGGTCTCACCATAACGACTCGGCGATCGATAGTCGAGCTCCGCATGCACGACCATGAACTGCGTCCCGCCGTCGCGCAACGCGGCGACCGACAACCCCCGTTCTTCGAGATACTGGGTCCTCGCGCGTTCGAAGTATTTGAGATAGTTTGCGTAATACACCACGCCGCCGCAGTCGGTATCTTCGTAGTAAATCCTGATTTCCATTCAATCGCGTGAGCCGTATGTCGTCAGAGGTGGTGGATCGCCTTTCGAAGCGTGTTCGACTTGTGTTCCATATCTTCCCCGGCTGACCATGCTGGATGAGGTGTTCGTGTTCGGGAAATACGATTCATGCACGATGGCCTACAGACCAAGCATCGGAAACCTCGGCAGCGAGGACTCGCTCACGCCGCTGAGTTTCATTACCACATCGGACAGCTGCTGCACCCGCTCGGACTTGATCGCCTCAAACCCGTGGCCCAACACGGCATGATCGGCGGCATCGAAGAGCGGTTTCATCTTGGGCCAATCGCGAAGGAAGGCCTGCCCTATCGGATCGCCGAGTCCGGCTAATGCCCGGAATTGACTCTGCAACGGCAGCTTATACTTCCCATCCACATCATCCAGGTAGCAGGTGCGGCAGGTGTCGCGCATCGCTTCGGGGAGTTGCTCCGGCTGCACGTCCCAGGTCTTGATCTTGTGCTGCTTGAACAATTGCCGCTGGGCACAAGCCTCCATGGCGCGCACGAGCGCCACCATGGCCCGCTCATAGTCATGGTCTACATGGGCGCGACGATGGGCATGCGCCAACAAATCGAGCACGACACCGTCTTTCACCTCAGCGGGATCCAGCACCAGCTTTTCCAAAAATCCGGTATTGGCTTTGATGAACGGCAGCAGCGCTTTCAACCCGGGCGGCCCACCCCAGACGGACGCCATGTCGAGCGCTTTCAGCGAGGTCTTAAGTTTTTCCCAGGCCTGGCGATAGTGGAACTGCTCCCATAACCCATAGCCCGTCGCCAGCTCGCCCAAGGCACGGTAGAGAGGCTTCTGCCCCCCGCTGACACGAGCCTCCAATGTGTGAAACAGAGTGGCGGCGGCCTTGAACGATCCATGGTTAAACGCGTCACTGGCCTCACGGCGCACGACGACCGCCGACTCGTCCCAGGGATTGCCTTGGAGCCACTGCTTGGAACGCTCGCCGATGGTGATCGTCTCACCCGCTTCGCGCCCCGTCGCATCGACCAGACTGATCACCCGAGAGGTCCAGGGTTGACTCACCATCGCCAACGCCGCCGCCATGGCGGGGGTGGCTCCGGTCAAATCCACCACCACGTCACCCACCTGCACCGCCCAATTTCGAAAGAGATCATGAATCGTGCGCGACAAGGCCTGATGGCAGGCCATGACGTCGGCCGGATCGGGTGTGACCACCCAATCCCAGCGCTTCGGCATCTGCTGCACGAGCGGCTGCACCGCCTCCTCGACCTGCACTTTCGCCGCTTCCGGCATGAAAAAGCAGAGCAATTCCGGCTGCAGCCGGTTGATGACATAGGCGGCGAGCGTCGGCGCGTCGGTGAACGCCAGGATGAGTGCTTTGACCGGGGTATCCGCAGGCATAACGGCGGACTATACCACTGCACTCCAGCCGCTTCAACGAACCACGGTTTGCGCACGATCCTTGACGGTCTCGAAAAAGACGCATAGACTTCCGCGTGAATTCCAATGCGACCTGGCTGGGCGCGGCGGGGGAGGAGAGACGATGACCTGGTGGCTCTGGGCATTTCTGGGATTGATCCTGCTGGGTGTCGAGATCACCACACCCGGCGGCTTCTACATCCTCTTCTTCGGCCTCTCAGCCCTGGTGGTGGCCGCCCTCGCAGGCGTCGAACTGGTTGCCTCCGAATGGATCCAGTGGCTGCTGTTCTCGGTCATGTCCGTGGCCTCGCTCTTCATCTTCCGTGGTCCGCTGCTGAGAATGATCAAGTCGCACGAGTCCGTCGGCCCACCCATCGATACGATGGTCGGCGAGATCGCCATCCCGATGGAAAATTTGGCGCCGGGCAGCACGGGCAAGGCCGAGTGTCGCGGGACGGCCTGGACCGCCCACAACCTCGGCCCGACCGGTCTCCTCAAGGGACAACGCAGTCTCGTGGAGCGGGTCGAGGGCCTCGCCCTCTGGCTCAAATCAGAATAGCGTGAGGGAGTAATTTCTTATGGAGGAGACAGGTATGTCCGGCGGCTTGATGGTCATGATCTTCCTCGCCTTCCTGGTGGTGCTGGTCATTGCCAAGACCGCCCGCATCGTGCCCCAGCAAAGCGCCTACGTGGTCGAACGGCTAGGCCGCTACTCGCGCACCCTCGGCGCGGGGTTCCACATCCTGATTCCCTTCATCGACGCCGTTCAATACAAACATTCCCTCAAGGAAACCGCCATCGACATCCCGGAACAGGTCTGCATCACGCGGGACAATGTGCAGGTCGGAGTGGACGGCATCCTGTACCTCAAGGTGCTCGACGCCCAGCGCGCCTCCTACGGCATCAGCGACCACCGCTTCGCCATTTCCCAGCTCGCCCAGACCGCCTTGCGCAGTGAGATCGGCAAGATCGATCTCGACAAGAGTTTCGAAGAACGCACCAACATCAATGCCCAGGTCGTCAACGAACTCGACAAGGCTTCGGAGCCCTGGGGCGTCAAGGTGCTCCGGTATGAGATCAAGAACATCACGCCGCCCAAGGATGTGCTCAATGCGATGGAAAAGCAGATGCGCGCGGAACGGGAAAAACGCGCGGTGATCCTGAATTCCGAAGGCGAACGGGATGCCGCGATCAACGAAGCGGAAGGCAAGAAGCAGCAGGTGATCAAGGCCTCGGAAGCCAGGAAGCAACAGCAGATCAACGAAGCGGAAGGCGCGGCGGCCGCCATCACGGCGATTGCCACCGCTACCGCCGAAGGCCTCCGCAGGGTCGCTGAATCCACTCAGATTCCCGGCGGCTATGAGGCGATCCAGCTGCGCGTCGCCGAACAGTACATCGGCCAGTTCGGTGAGCTGGCCAAGACCAGCAACACCCTCGTGCTGCCGGCCAATGTCGCCGACGTGGGCTCCATGCTGGCGCTGGCGATGAATATGATCACGAAACGGTCTTCGCCCCCGCCGCCGGGAAAGTAAGAGCCGTCTGCTGTCGTTTGACAGTGCGCGAGGGCTTCCCTACAATTCCCGACGATGAAAGAACTTGCCATCAAGGCCTTCGACGACAGCGCCGAGATCAAGCGGCGTTTCGCGCGGGAGCATGCCGACAGGATCGTGCAGGTCGCGCAACTCCTGGGCCGCGCCTTTCACGCGGGACACAAAGTCTTGCTCTTCGGCAACGGCGGTAGCGCCACCGATGCCGCGCACATCGCCGCCGAGTTTGTCGGCCGGTACAAGCGCGAACGCGCCCCGTTGCCGGCCATTGCCCTCGCCACCGACATCGCGGCCATTACCTGCATCGCCAACGACTATGGGTTTGAGGAGCTCTTCGCCCGCCAGGTGCGCGCGCATGGGCAGCAGGGCGACGTCGCGATCGCGATCAGCACCAGCGGCAACTCCCCCAATGTGTTGAAAGGTGTCGAGGCGGCCAAATCCATGGGCCTCACCACGGTCGCCTGGACCGGCGGATCAGGCGGCAAGCTGGCCGGCATGGTCGAGTATGCCTTCGTCGTGCCCTCCACGCTGACTGCCCGTATTCAGGAAAGTCACATCACATTGGGCCATGTGCTCTGCGAGCTCATTGAGGATCACGTTCTTGCCAACCAGGCGTAAGCGTCCCACTGCAGCTTCCGCGCCCCCAGCGATCATCCCGCCGATCGATGCCTCGCGCCTGAAGACCTATCCACTCCAACGACGTCATAGCAAGGTCCAGGTCTCGAACTTTGCCAAGGTCTGGAGACGTGGTGGATCGTTCGCACGTTTTCTGGGCTCCCTCCCCGATATCCTGGCGGTCAAGACGCTGCGCGAGGTGGCGCAGGCCATTGCCAAGGCCCATCGCCGCGGCCGCCCGGTCATTGTGGGGATGGGCGCCCATGTGGTGAAGGTGGGACTCGGCCCGCTCCTCGTGGACCTGATGGAACGCGGCATCGTCACCGCCCTCGCCATGAACGGCGCCGTGATCATCCATGACTTCGAACTGGCGTTCATGGGACACACCTCCGAAGAGGTGGACGCGGAGATCGACTCCGGTCGATTCGGCATGGCAGAAGAAACCGGCCGCATGCTCAATGACGCTATCAGTCTAGGCATGAAAGACGGCCAGGGCCTTGGCGAAGCACTCGGAGGTTACATCGCTCGACGCAAGCAGCAATTTCCACATCGCGCCACCAGCCTCCTCGCCACCGGTTTCAGGCTGGGCCTCCCCGTCACCGTGCACGTGGCCGTCGGGACCGACATCATCCATATGCATCCCTCTGCCGACGGCGCCGCGATCGGGGCAGGCTCGCTGCTTGATTTTCGTCGGCTGGCAGCGGTGGTCTCCGGGATGGAAGGCGGGGTGTATCTCAATCTGGGATCCGCCGTGATTTTGCCCGAAGTGTTTTTGAAAGCCGTCTCGCTCGGGCGGAACCTCGGGCATCCGTTGACGAACATCACGACGGTGAACATGGATTTCCTCACGCACTATCGTCCCATGACGAACGTCGTGCGCCGCCCCACCCAGAAGGGCGGCAAGGGATACGCATTGACCGGCCATCACGAGATCATGGTGCCGCTGCTGGCCGCCGCGGTCATTGAAGAATTGTCCGGCCGCTGAATCAGACTGCTTGAGTCGTCCACAGATCATCGCATTTACAATCACCTGTGAGTACCATGGCGCCCTCTCCTGAACCATTGCTCACCATCTGGGCCGATCTCAACGACCGATACTTTCGCGGCGGCTTACCACCGATTCCCATCGAATGGAGCCGTCGGCTGACCTCCTCAGCCGGGATGTTTGTTTGTCGGATCGGACCAAGACAGCCGCTCGCGCGCACCACCGGGGACCCGACCCGACGACGATGCATCAGGCTATCGGCGGTTCTCCTTCAAAAGAACAACCCCGAGGAGAGCCACGACACTGTCATGACTCTGGCGCACGAAATGATTCACCAATGGCAATACGATATTCTGAAGCGTCGTCCGAACCATGGTGCCGACTTTCGTCGCATGATGGCCGAGATGAATCGGGACGGCCTGGGTATCACGATCTATCACTCGCTGGGCAACGCAGTGGCCGCGTTGGCCCAGTATGCCTGGCGTTGCCAGCACTGTGGCTGCATGTACCAACGACAACGCCGGACCATTCAACCACGACGCCATCGCTGTGGCTCCTGCCGAGGGCCGCTCCGCGAGCTGAGTCCGTCCGACATCATGAATCATTCGTCATCCGTCACGAATCGGTCTCAGTCCGACCAGGATCCGGCGCCCCCGGCCACTCAGTTGGAGTTGAGGTTCTTCTAGCAGCCCACGATTCTCTTCACCGTTGACGCTTGGCGACACGTATGGCCCGTTGGCCTCGACAAATCCTCTTCGGCGATATCGACGCCATGTTTGCCTCCGCCGCCGTGCTGACTGATCCCTCGCTGGCAGGGCAACCGGTTGCCGTCGGCGGCCCTCCGCCACGCGGCATTGTCGCCGCGGCCAGTTATGAGGTCCGTCGATTCGGGGTGCGATCCGCGATGCCGACCATTCAGGCGATGCGGCTCTGCCCGCAGCTCATTCTCGTGCCGCCTGACCGGCCGTTGTACCAGCGGTTGCACCGCCAAATTCAGGACGTCACGCACCGGTTTTTCCCTGAAACCGAGTGGACGAGCATCGATGAGTTTTATACGGAGACAACCAGGCTACAGATCCGCCATCCTGATCCGCGCGAGTTGGGGGAGGCGCTCAAAGCCGACATCCGCCGCACCACCGGCCTGACCTGCACGGTTGCCCTGGCTTCCGGCAAAACCGTCGCGAAGATCGCCGCCGATTTCCATAAGCCCGACGGCCTGGCCGTGATCGCACCGGGCTCGGAAGCGGCATTTCTCGCGCCGCTGCCGATTCGCTCGCTGCCCGGCATGGGCCCGAAATCCACCGAGGCGATCGAGCGTCTGGGCATTCATACCGTCGGCGATCTGCTCGAGCCTCGGTTCGAATCGGCGCTCGTCCGCCAGCTGGGCACCCGCCTGGCCGCGCTTCAAGCGCTCGCTCTCGGTCACGATTCCGATCCCGTGGTGGCCGACCGCGAGGCCAAGAGCGTGAGCCATGAGACCACGTTCGACGAAGATACCAACGATCCGGCCTTACTGGAGCCCATCATCCATGGGTTCCTCGAATCCTTGACGCACGATCTTCGCCTGGAGGGGCTGGCTGCCGGTTCATTCACGCTGAAGTTGAAAGATTCGCACTTTCACATCACCACGCGGCAGCGGAAGTTCTCGTCGCCGGCGAACTATGATCCGGATCTGTGGCCGGACATCCGCGCTGCCCTTCACGAATTGCTGCAGCCGCGATCGCGTTATCGTCTTGTCGGTTTAGGACTGTCGGACCTCGTTCCGGCCTCCGAACCTCTGTTCGACCGGCGACAGCGCGATGCCGTCGCGATTCTCGACCGATTGATCGAGCGGCACGGCACGGGCGTGGTTCGTCTTGGAGGGCTTCCGCACAAAGGGGACGGCCACAAGAAGCGCGGACGTCGCGCAAAAGACTGACAGCCGGGATGCGGCCGGTCCGTCGCGGATTCGTGGTGGCGAACTTTTTCCACATCCTGTTAAGATGCTTGTTTTCAACCGGCGCATCCGCGATGCACACCAAAGTCACCACGCGAAACGAACTTGCCTCACTGCTGGAGGAGCGCCGTCTGCAGGGACAGCGCATCGTCTTTACGAACGGCTGCTTCGACCTGATGCACATCGGCCATACCCGTTACCTGCAAGCGGCTCGCGATCTGGGAGACCTGCTTGTAGTCGGCGTGAATTCCGACGAGTCTGTGGGCGCCTTGCACAAGGGCGCCGATCGCCCCATCGTGCCGGATGCCCAACGCGCGGAGGTCCTCGCCGCGCTGGCCTGCGTGGACCATGTCGTGATCTTCCCCGAACCGGATCCGGGATCGCTCATCGCGGCGCTCCAGCCGGATATTCTCGTGAAGGGCGGAGACTGGCCGCTCGACCAGATTGTGGGACGGGACACGGTCGAGGCTCGCGGCGGGCGCGTTCACACCATTCCGCTCGTCCCCGGCGTCTCCACCACGACGCTGGTGCAACGTATTCGTTCCACGACAGCCTAAGGATATTGTGCCTCCCCTGATCCCCCCACATCTGACCCAATGGCTCGCGCCTGCGCGAGAAGCTCTTCGCACCGGCTCGGGCAAACCCTGCCTCATGGGGTTGCATGGTTCGACTGCCGGCTTCGGCCTGGCGCTCCTCACCCAAAGCATGCCGGGTCAGCCCTTGGCCGACCGCTCCTGGCTGGTGGTAGCCAAAACCGATGACGAGGCGGAACGCCTCTATCGTGACACCCTGTTTTTCAGAACCCTCTGCGGACAGTCCGGCAACGATCTGGCACTGTTCCCGAAATGGGAAACGCTCCCCTATGAATCGACGGTGCCCCACATCGACCTGGTTGCCCGCCGGATGCAGACCTTGCATCGTCTCTGTACGACGGCGCGCTCCGTCCTCTTCACCTCCATTCCGGCATTGACGCAGCGGGTCCTTCCGGCCCTGGTCTTCACTGACGCGATTCTGCAATTTCAACCGAACGGATCCCTGGAGCGGGACGTACTCGTCTCCAGCCTGTTGCGCTTGGGCTATCGAAAAGGGTCGGTCGTGGAGATTCCCGGCGAGTTCAGCATTCGCGGCGGGATCGTCGATATTTATTCGACGGCCTATCCCGACCCGTTGCGAGTGGAATTTCTCGGCGACACGATCGAATCGATCCGCTTCTTCGATCCCGCCACGCAAAAATCGACCGACAAGATCAAGCAGGCGTGGGTGCTCCCGGCCCGTGAATTGATTCGTCCCGAAGAGGCGCCCGATGCCCTCGCTCCCCTGGCCGCCGACGCCGAATGGCACGCCCCGGCCGTGTACGGAAGCATGGACAGCCTCTTGGACTATTTCCCTCAACCGCCGGTGCTGGTCCTGGATCAACCCCACACCCTCATTGCCCACACTACGGAATGCTGGCAGGCTATCGAAGAGGGGTTTCTTCGCCACGAAGATCGCACGGATCCGAATCCCTACCCGACGCCGGACCAGTTGTACCTCACCTGGGAACAGATTCTTGCCGCGACCCACGGCTACGCGACGCTCGCGCTTGAACCGGTAACCGCACCGGACGCGAGCTGGGACCCGGTGCTGACCTGTCCGGCTCAAACACCGGCCAGCGTGGGGCTCGGCCAACGCGGCACGGCGTTCAGCCATACGCTGGAGGTTCTGGATCGCTTGCGCGAAGGCGGGCCCGTCGTCCTGGTCGCGCGCAGCCAGGGCCAAGTCGGCCGCCTGCTGGCGCTGTTCGGCGAACACGATCGTCCGGCTGTGGAATGGACGCCTTCGGCGCTGTCGGCAGGCGGCGCGCAAAAGGCCCCGTTTTCCGTCTTGAACGGCGAGGTCTCCGCTGGTTTTCTCGCCCCCGATCTGCGGCTGGTGGTTCTGACCGAAGAAGAATTGTTTGCGAAGGGCGCGCGACACAAGCCGCAACCCAAGAGCAAGGCGGCGACCTTCCTCTCTTCGCTGGAAGATCTGAACATCGGCGACTATGTCGTCCACATGCAATACGGCATCGCCAAGTATCAGGGGCTGCGTCGGCTCTCGGTACAGGACTTCGATAGCGACTTTCTGGTGCTGGAATTCGCCGGAACGGACAAGCTCTACGTGCCGCTCGACCGATTGAGTCAGGTCCAGCGTTACGCGGGAGCCGATGCCCATGTACCCCGTCTGGACCGCCTGGGCGGCACCAGTTGGGCCAAGACGACCGCACGGGTCAAAAAAGACATCGAAGAAATGGCTCACGAGCTTGTCGACCTCTACGCCAACCGGGAGTTGGTCCATCGGACCTCCTATGGCAAAGACAGCCTGCTCTATCACGAGTTTGAGGCGGCCTTCGAGTATGAAGAGACGCCCGATCAACGCAAGGCGATCGAAGACATTGCGAACGACATGGCCTCGACCAAGCCGATGGACCGCCTGGTGTGCGGCGACGTGGGTTACGGCAAGACGGAAGTGGCCATGCGCGCCGCGTTCAAGGCCGTCGAGGAAAACAGGCAGGTGGCGGTACTGGTGCCGACCACGTTGCTCGCCCACCAGCATTATGACAATTTTGCCGAACGATTTGCGCCGTTCCCGACGCGCGTGGCGCTGCTGTCACGGTTTCAATCCCCGAAGGACACCAAAGCCATCATCAAGGATACGGCGGCGGGCCTGGTCGATGTCCTCATCGGAACCCATCGGCTGCTTCAAAAAGACGTGCAGTTCCGAAATCTTGGCCTCGTTATCATCGACGAGGAACAATGGTTCGGCGTCAAACATAAAGAACGCTTGAAACAACTGCGTACGCAGGTCGATGTGTTGACCCTGACCGCCACGCCGATCCCACGCACATTGCAAATGACCATGGCGAGTGTGCGCGACCTCTCCATCATCGATACCCCTCCGTCAGGACGGCTGGCGATTCGCACCCAAGTCCTCCGGTTCAGCGAGAAGGCGATTCGCGAGGCGATTCTTCGCGAACTCGGCCGCGGCGGACAAACCTACTTTGTCCACAATCGGGTCGAAACCATGGAACGGATGGGCGCCTGGCTCCAGGAACTGGTGCCGGAAGCCCGCATCGTGATGGCGCACGGCCAGATGGATTCAAAACCGCTGGAAGCCGTGATGCTGAAATTCTTTCATCAGGAAGCGGATATTCTGATCGCCTCCGCCATTATCCAATCGGGTCTGGACGTGCCGACGGCCAACACCATCATCGTGAACCGCGCAGACGCCTTCGGGCTGGCCCAGCTCTATCAGTTACGTGGCCGGGTCGGACGAGGCGGCGAACAGGCCTATGCCTACTTCATGGTCCCGGACGAAGGCGCCCTCTCGGACGACGCGCAGAAGCGGCTGACGGCCATCCAGCAATTTACCGAACTGGGATCGGGCTTCCGCATCGCGGCAGCCGACCTGGAAATTCGGGGAGCAGGCAATCTACTCGGCAAACAGCAATCAGGCCACATCGCCGCGGTCGGGCTTGATCTCTATTTGCAAATGGTGGAGCAGGCCGTGCAACGCCTGAAGGGGCAGGTCGTGGAGGAAGAACCGGACCCCACGCTGCGTCTCAGCGTCTCAGCCTTCATTCCCGAAGACTACGTGGCCGACAGCCACCAACGGCTATCGCTCTACAAACGGCTGTCTTCGTGCGGGCAACTCGGCGACCTCGCCCTCATGCACGGAGAAATCGAAGACCGGTACGGACATCCGCCTGATCCGGTCGAACGGCTGTTCGAACTGATGCAAATCCGGCTCCTGGCCAAACAGCTCCGGTTGAGCTCCGTCGTCGAACAGCCACACGCGGTGGTCATTACCTTCGACCCCAAGGCCACGGTCTCCGAAGCCGCCGTCCAAGCCCTGATGGATCGATACAAGAAGCGGCTGCGGTTTTTGTCGCCATTGTCTTTTGAACTCCAGATACCGCATGAAGACTGGAGTTTGGTCTTTCCAGAACTCAACGCAACCTTGCAAACCCTCCACGTCTGTGGTACCAACAACCAAGGCCCACGTACGGCCTCGACCTGACCTTCGTAGAGGATGCTCCGCCCCGACCGCATGACGGCACCGCACACAGGACACATCTCCCTCTGGCAGGCACGATTGACCAGCGCCGCGCTGGGTTTCTGCGCCCTCGGCTTGTTGGCCGCCTGCACCGAACCTCCGCAGGAAGAGCCGGTGATCGCCATGATCAACGGCCGAGCCATTACCCAATCCGAGTTCGACATCAGCTGGGAAGACCTCTCAGAGGCCACGCGCGCGCGATATGAAAAGGAAGGCGGGAAACGTCGCTTCCTCGACGAATTGATCATGCGCGAGCTGCTGATGCAGGAGGCGCGCAAGCAAGGCTTGGATCAGTCCGATGAAATTCGGGAAAAAACCTTGCGGTACCGCGAACAGCTGATTTTGGATGAGTTACTCAAAGACCGGATCAAGACCAAGGTCGAAGTCACCAAGGAGGAATTGGACGCTTACTTCGGGAAACATGCCAATCAGCTCCTGGCCAACCCCAAGGTGCAGGTATCGATCATGCTGCTGCCGAACATCTACGCGGCCAAGGATCTGAAGCGACAGGTCGAAGGCGGCGGCAACTTCTCGCGATTCGCTCTCCGGTATTCAATCGACGAACGCAGCCGCGCCAAAGGCGGCGACCTGGGCCCCTATAAGAAGGGGCTGCTGGAACCGGAACTGGATGCGTTGATTCCCTCTCTGCACCCCGGGATCCTCAGTGATCCGATCAAGACCGACAAGGGCTACTACCTCATGAAGGTGAGTCCCTTGGAACCGGAAATTCTTCAGGCAGACCAGGCCACCCGCGAGCGACTCCGGCAGGAACTATTAGCGGAAAAGCGCCGAAAACGTCTGGATGATGTGTTTGCCGAACTCCGCACCGGCGCGACCATCCGTCTGGCCGACGCAGCTCGCTATGTGACGGATGACCCAGGGCGCCCCTAACCTCCTGCGCATCCGACTCTTGCGTGCCATCCGGCTTCACCTTTCCATGCTTTTCCTTGCGAGAGCGCTCCCTTTCTGACATCTCGATTGTGTACAATCCCAGCAACCCCATGAAAGACCGATTTCTTGATGTCTCAACGTGCCGTCACGCCACTCGGCGCGGTGGTACCCCTTGGCGGACGACCTTCGTCACGCCACTGACCGGCTCGCTCCTGCTCGGCCTGTGCTTGGTGATCGGTGCGACCAGTTCCGTGAACGCCGCCAAGTTGGAAGATCGCATTATCGCGGTCGTCAATTCAGATCTGATCATGCTGTCCGAAGTGAAACGCGACCTGCTTCCGGACCAAGAACGGCTTCGCAAGCTGTACAACGGCGAGGATCTCAAACGCCGCCTCAAAACCGCTGAAGCGATCGCGGTGACGAAGATGATCGAACGCAGACTGCAACTCCAGGCCGCAAAGAATAAGGGCGTGGATGTGTCCGATCAGGAAGTCGCGCAGGCACTCGAGGAAATGAAAAAGCAGGGCGAGACGCTCAACAGCGCCGACCCGAACACCGCCAGAAACGTCCGCGAACAGCTGACCTTGATGCGGGTCGTCGACCGCGAAGTCCGCGGCTTGATCATGGTGGCGGAGTCGGATATGAAACGCTACTACGAGGAACACCGGGATCGCTTCGCGTACCCGGAAGAATATCAATTAAGCCAAATCTTGATTAAACCGCGCAGCCCGGACGAACTCTCCATTGCCCAAGGGAGGGCCGAAGCTCTCCTGGCTACCCTGAAGCAAGGCGAGCCGTTTGAGGAACTCGCGCTACGCTTTTCCGATGGTGCCGGCTCTTCGCGTGGAGGCCGTCTCGGATTAGTGCGTCAAGGAGAACTCATTCCCGCGCTGGAGCAGGCGTTGACGTCCCTTGAAGTGGGACAGATCACGGAGATTATTCAGACGACCGAGGGGTTGCACATCGTGCGGGTCGACGATAAAAAGCCGCGTCAGTTTCGACCCTTTGAGCAGGTGAAAGCCGAAATCCAGTCACTGGTGTTTCAACAAAAAACCGAGGATCAGTACCAGACCTGGATGGCCGATTTAAAAAACAAAGCCTATATCGAGATCAAGTTTTAAACTGCGCACGAATCTCGCCCCACAATGCATCCCGCCCCTCATGGGTTTCGGCCGAGTACAGCACAATAGGCACCTCGGGAGGCAAGCCGCAGGCTGTCCGCACGGCGGCGAGACTCGGCGCTCGCTCACTCTGCCGCAATTTATCGGCTTTCGTCAGCGCGATGATAAGCCCGCACCCGAGGGACCGAACCCACTGCACCGTCATCACATCCTGCGGCATCCACACCCGGGCTTCGATCAAGAGAATCACGGCGCCGAGCGACTGTCGCTGCTCGAGATATTGCTCGATCATCGGCCCCCATTGCGCCCGCATGCTTTTCGACACCTTCGCGTATCCATAGCCGGGCAGATCGACCAGCGACAGCATGGAGAGCTTCGGGTCCGACGTCCTCACCGTGAAGAAGTTGACGGCGCGCGTTTTCCCTGGGGTCTTGCTGACCTTCGCCAGTTTCTTGCGATGAAGCAGGGAATTGATCAACGAGGACTTTCCGACATTCGACCTCCCGACGAACGCAATCTCCGGTAACCGGTCGGAAGGAAACTGTTCTGGGGACACGGAACTTTTGATAAACTCAGCGCTGAGTAATTTCATGGTGGCGAACCGCATACCGTCGTGCGGGATGGACACTCACCTCCGGAAGCCGACGCCGGACCGGTGGAACACCTCGTGTACTCATAGATAGAGTGTTGGGAATGAGCAAGTCAACTGGCAGTCTGTTCGGCCGGATGCTGTTGTGGGTGACTGTGCTCGTCGGTATGCCCGCCGCCGCAGTGGCATTGTATTGGCTGGCGACGCTACCCGACGTCGCGCACTTGGCCAAACATCACCCCACGGACACGCCCTTGATGGAAGCGCGACGGGCCCAGGCCAAGCAGCAAGGCCGTAGTCTGCATCCTCAATTCGTCTGGGTGCCTCTGTCACGCATCGCGCCGGCACTCCAACGCGCCGTCGTGGCGGCTGAGGACGCCTCGTTCTTCGCCCACGAGGGATTTGATTGGGAAGGGATCAAGGATGCCGCCCTGTACAATCTGGAGGTTGGTGAGTTCAAACGCGGGGGCAGCACTATCACCCAACAGCTGGCGAAGAATCTGTACCTGTCTTCGGAACGCTCCCTGTTACGAAAAGCCAGGGAAGCACTCATCACCCGCTCGCTGGAGCACCATTTGACGAAGGAACGGATTCTGGAGTTATACCTGAATGTCGCCGAATGGGGGCAGGGCGTGTTCGGCGCGGAAGCGGCGGCACGTCATCATTTCGGAAAATCCGCCAAGGAACTCACGATTGAGGAGGCGGCCCTGCTGGCGGCGATTCTTCCGTCTCCGCGTCGCTATGACCCTATCCGCCATACCGCCTACTTGAATCGACGGCAGCACCACATCGTCCGATGGCTGG